>DBFOME010000035.1:0-7107 GCA_048430645.1 Collinsella sp.
AGCCGCCAGCGCCGCATCGTGCGACTCCTCGACCGGAACGCCATAGGTCTTAGCGATATGGATGCTCGTCCCGTGAATATGAATGTGTGTCTCACTCGAACGCGCCAGCAGCGGGCCGGAACAGCTCGCCAACGTGCCGGCAGGCAGATCGGGCCACACATGGAAGCCAAAAATGCGGTCGGCCCCATAGCGCTCGAACACACCACTCTCGCATACCGTCTTGGCACCACCGGTCGTTTCCTCGGCCGGCTGGAACACAAAGAGAACGTTGCGCCTAATGGCGCCCGGCTGTTCGCGAATCGTACGGTCGACATACGTCGCGGCGGCAAGCGCCATGGCCATATGTCCGTCATGTCCGCAAGCGTGCATCTTGCCGGGATGGGTCGAGGCAAAGGCCGCTCTCGTCGCCTCCGCGATGGGCAGCGCATCCATATCGGCGCGAATCGCCGTGGCATGCGCGGCATCAACGCCGGCGTCGAAGAAAGCACAGACGCAGTTGGGGCACGGATGGGTCACTTCGCAGGTGAGCGGTGCCAACACGCCCTCGATATAGGCAATGGTTTGCGGAAGATCGAAATCGAGCTCCGGAATGCGATGGAGATCGCGGCGATAGCGACGGAGTTCTTGGAGCTCGGTCATAGAGGATCCCTTCGTGAGGCACATCTGTTGCAACTTATTGTGATACAGGATTGTGGCGCACATGTTTCCAGCATATCCCTGCATTTTTTAAACGTTATATACGAATACTCTTGTTTGGTAAAGTGCAACGTGATAGGGTCTTTACCACTTGATAGAGGCGCGGGCACGAAGAGCCGCGGGCGAGCCGGCAGGCTTTGACCCCGTGGGGAGGCGAAACCCGCCGAACTGGGTTTTACGGGCACGAACAACCTGGTGGGCCTGTGGGAAACACCCACAGGACTGTCTGCAGCAATGCGGGAGCGCTATCCGGACATTGGGTCCACGTTATGCGGATTCGATGCGCAGATGGCGCCGTCTGGATAGCGAGGTTTACGGGACATGGCATTGACCCCCAACGAGGCATATGCGGCCAAGCAGCCGTTTGTGGACAAAGAGACACTCGAGCATATCGTCGAGCAGTTCCCCACGCCGTTTCATCTATACGACGAGGCGGGCATCCGCCGCAACATGCAAGAAGTGCGCGACGCCTTTGCATGGAACCCGGGCTTTAAGGAATACTTTGCCGTCAAGGCCAACCCCAACCCGGCGCTCATCTCCATTCTCAACGAATACGGCTGCGGCTGCGATTGCTCGAGCTATACCGAGCTCATGATCGCCCGTTTGCTGGGTATCACGGGACACGACATCATGTTCTCGTCCAACGACACGCCGGCTGCCGACTTTGAGCTCGCCGACAAGCTGGGTGCCATCGTCAACTTTGACGACATCAGCCACATCGAGTTCTTTGAGCGCGTTGCGGGGCCCATCCCCAAGACGGTCAGCTGCCGCTTTAATCCAGGCGGCCTGTTCCAGCTCTCCAACGGCATCATGGACAACCCGGGCGACTCCAAATATGGCATGACCACCGAGCAGCTCTTCGAGGCCTTCCGCATGCTCAAGGCCAAGGGCGCCGAGGACTTTGGCATCCACGCATTCCTTGCCAGCAACACTGTCACCAACGACTACTACCCCAAGCTCGCGCGCATCCTCTTTGAGCTTGCCGTACGCCTGGAGCGCGAGACCGGCGCACACGTCGCCTTCATCAATCTGTCCGGCGGCGTCGGCATCCCCTACCTGCCCGAGCAGCAGGCCAACGACATTCGCGCCATCGGCGAGGGAGTACACGCGGCATACGACGAGATCCTGGTTCCCGCCGGCATGGGCGATGTGGCCATCTGCACCGAGATGGGCCGCTTTATGTTGGGCCCCTACGGCTGCCTGGCCACCAAGGCCATCCACGAGAAGCAGATCTACAAGGACTATATCGGTGTCGATGCAAGCGCCGTCGATTTGATTCGCCCTGCCATGTATGGCGCCTACCACCACATTACGGTGATGGGTCAGCCGGGCGGCGCCGACAAGGCCACGGCGCCCGTCACGAACACCTATGACATCACGGGCAACCTATGCGAGAACAACGACAAGTTCGCTATCGATCGCAAGCTGCCGCATATCGACATGGGTGACCTGCTTGTAATCCACGATACCGGTGCGCATGGCTACTCCATGGGCTACAACTACAACGGACGGCTGCGCTCGGCCGAGGTCCTGCTGCGCCCCGATGGCGCGGCCGACCTCATCCGCCGCGCCGAGCGCCCGGGCGATTACTTTGCCACGCTCGACGTGCTGCCGTGCGGCCGCGAGCTGCTGGCCAAGTCGCGCGCCGAAAGTGCCCGCCGTCGCGCCCAAGACGAGCGTCTGGCAGTCGCAGCTCAATGGAACAAACGCATCCAGATCGCGGAGGCGAAGGAGAAGAACATGGATATCCGCAACCTCGAGGGCTCAATCGTCGCCCTTGTCACGCCGTTTAAAAAGGACGGCAGCGTCGACTTTGACGCGCTCGAGCGCCTTATCGATTTCCACTTGCAAAATGGCACCGACGCCATCCTCACCCTGGGCACCACCGGTGAGAGTGCCACGATGACCGACGACGAGGACAACTCCGTCGTCGCCGCCGTGGTCAAGCATGTTGCAGGACGCGTCCCCGTCATCGCCGGCTCGGGCTCCAACTCCACGCAGACCATGCTCACCAAGTCGCTCACCTATCAGGGCCTGGGCGCCGACGGTCTGCTGCTCATCACCCCCTACTACAACAAGTCCAACGAAGAGGGTATCTATCAGCACTTTAAAACCGTCGCCGATGCCGTGGACATCCCCTGCATCCTGTACAACATCCCCGGCCGCTGCGGCTGCGGTATCAGCGAGCGCAACGTAGAGCGCCTGGCCGCGCACCCCAACATCATGGGTATTAAGGAGGCCTCGGGCAACGTCGCCTACGCGGCCAAGATTGCCCACCTGCTGTCAGACGACTTCCGCATGTACTCGGGCGAGGACGCGCTTACCGTGCCGCTCATGAGCCTGGGCGCCTCGGGCACCATCAGCGTGTGGGCAGACGTGCAGCCGCAGCTCGTACACGACATGTGCCGCACTTATCTGGACGGCGACGTAGCGCACGCCCGCGATATCCAGATTGCCGGCCAGCCGCTCATCAACGCCCTCTTTAGCGAGGTCAACCCCATCCCCGTCAAGGAAGCACTCGCACAGATGGGCATGATCGAGGCAAACTACCGCATGCCGCTGTGCCCCATGGCCAACGACACGCGCGCTGCACTTACCGATGCTCTGAAGGGAGCTGGTCTGCTTGATTAAGACCGTCATTATGGGAACGGGCCGCATGGGCTCGCTCATCCGCACTACCGCCGAAGGCATTGTCGACGCCGCCGGTCAGCCCGTTTTTGATATCGTCGCCCAGATCGGTTTTGATCTGTCCGAGCTCGAGAGCGCCCCGGTAGCCGACGTCATCATCGACTTCTCGAACGTCGTGACCTTCGATGCCGTCGTCGCCTATGTCGAGCGCACGGGCGCCGCACTCGTTTCCGGAACCACGGGCTATTCACCTGAGCAGATGGACCGCCTGCGCGAGCTGGGCCAGAATGCCCGCGTTATGCACTCGGGCAATTACTCCATCGGTATCGCAGCCCTGCGCCATCTGGTAGCGCAGGCTACACGCGAGCTGCCCGGCTTTGACTGCGAGATCGTCGAGACGCACCACAACCAAAAGGTCGACGCCCCGAGCGGCACCGCCAAGCTACTGCTCGACGCCGTCGTCGAAGCTGAACCCGAGGCAGGCTACCACCCCGTCTATGGCCGCGAGGGCATGTGCGGCGCGCGTGGCCCCAAGGAGATCGGAATGCACTCGCTGCGCGGCGGCACCGTCGCCGGCGTACACGAGGTTAGTTTCTTTGGCCAGGACGAGGAGGTCACGCTCACCCACCGCGCCACGAGCCGTCAGATCTTTGTCAACGGCGCCTTGGCAGCCGCGCAGAAGCTCGTCACCCGCGAACCCGGCTTCTATACGTTCGACAAGGTCATGTTTGCCTAACCGGGTAACAACCGAATCCACCCAAAGGAGAGATAGCAAATGAGCAACGCAGCCGAGATGGATGCACAGGAGATTATCAACTACATCGCCACCGCGCCCAAAAAGACGCCCGTCAAGCTGTACGTGCGCGAGAAGCCGGGCATGAAGGTTGCCTGGGGCAACGCACATGTCTACGGCGGTCGTCGTGGCAAGACCGTCTTTGGCGACTGGGATGAGCTTAAGGCCATCCTGGACGCCAACGCCGACTCCATCGATTACTACGACGTTGAAAACGATTGCCGCAACTCCGCCGTGCCCATGCTCGACCTTAAGGGCATCAACGCCCGCATCGAGCCGGGCGCGATCATCCGCGACCGCGTCGAGATTGGCGACCGTGCCGTCATCATGATGGGCGCCATCATCAACATCGGCTCCGTTATCGGCGAGGGTTCCATGATCGATATGGGCGCCGTGCTGGGCGGTCGCGCCACCGTGGGTAAGAACTGCCACATCGGCGCCGGCACCGTGCTGGCAGGCGTCGTTGAGCCCGCCAGTGCCACGCCCGTCATCATCGAGGACGATGTCATGATCGGCGCCAATGCTGTGGTCTTGGAAGGCGTGCACGTGGGCAAGGGTGCTGTCGTTGCCGCCGGCGCCGTGTGCGTCGAGGACGTCCCCGCCGGTGCCGTCGTGGCCGGTGTCCCCGCCCGCGTCATCAAGATGCGCGACGAGAAGACCGACAGCAAGACCGGCCTGGAAGAGGGCCTGCGCCAGCTGTAGAAGTTACGCGGTTTTGCCAAACCGCGTAACGGCTCGACGCTGCAAACGCCCCTAAGCGGCAATCTGACGTTCAATCGTCGGTCGCGTACCGAAGTACGCTTCCCTCCTCTTTCACGTCACCTTGCTCGCTTAGGGGCGTTTTCGCTGACTTTTGCTCAACCTGCGGCGCCTTGATGTAGTCATTGGGGACGTTCTTAAATGACTAGGTTGGGCACATTGCTTTGAGATGTTATTCAAACGGCTTTGATAACCTTTAAGCTGTCTACCTGCTGAAAGTAATCAATGGCGTGCATCTGCTATTGAAAATATTGCTCGAAAAATCGTCCGAGAAGTCGCGGGGTGATTTTTACCGCGTTGTTCGTCAAGTGATTTGGCAAGTTCTTGGTTAGATATTGGTCAGTTTTGGGTCAACCTTGCCAAAAGCTTGACGAATGCAGATTTAGACGTCGATGAATGAACATTTCAGGCAGGTTCCAAGCAAAAATCTGGGCTGATTCTCGATAATTGCCTTCAATCGTCTCTTGCCAAGCGCTGGCCTCGCGTACAATCTGCTCCGACATTCGCGCGCCGTCCGGCGCTTAAGAGGGGAGGGCCCCATGGCAAACGAGATTTGGACCATCAAGCGTTGTCTCGAGTGGACCAAGGAGTACCTGGCCGAGCGCGGCGAGGAGCACCCCCGTCTTTCTGCCGAGTGGCTGCTGTGCGCCGCCACGGGCCTGGCGCGCATTGACCTATATATGCGTATGGACGAGACGCTTAACGCGGCCCAGCTCGAGACCATGCATGCGGCCGTTGTCCGCCGCGCTAAGGGCGAGCCGCTGCAATACATCACGGGCAGCACGCAGTTTCGCATGATTGACGTCGCGTGCGCCCCCGGCGTGCTCATTCCGCGTCCCGAGACCGAGATGCTCGTCGAGGAAGTCCTCAATTATCTGGATGCCGAGGTGCTGAGCCCCGAGGCTGCCGCCCGTCAGCGTGTTGAGCTGCCTTGGAACGATGAGGTCGAGGAGGCACGCAAGGCCGAGGCCGCGCTGGCAGACGAACGGGCGACCGCCGAGCGCCGCGCCGCTAACCTGACGGCTGCCGATGAGGCGGCGCTAGGCGGCGACGTACTGGGTAGCCGTGCCTATGCCGAGGAACTGGCCGACCGCGAGGCCGAGGAAGCCGCCGCGCAGGCAGCAGAAGCCGAAGCCGCGGAAGCCGCCGAGTCCGAGCTCGACGAATACGGCATCGCCATCGAGGGTGCCGGCCAGGAGACGACTTCAGCTCAGGATGCCGCTGCGCCTGCCCCAACCGAGCCCTGCACTGCCCGCGTTCTCGAGGTCGGCTGCGGCACGGGCTGCATTTCGCTCTCCCTTGCCTGGGAGCGCCGCGGGCACGTTACCTGCACTGCTACCGATATCGAGCCGCGCGCCATCGACCTTGCTACCAAAAACCGCGATGCGCTTGGCCTCACGTCCGACGAGGTCGCCTTCAGCCTCACAAACCTGGTGAGTTCCATTCCCCGCGAAGAGTGGGGCACCTTTGACGTACTCGTCTCCAACCCGCCCTACATCCCCACCGATGTCATGCGCTCGCTGCCGCATGAGGTCAAGGACTTTGAGCCCGATCTGGCGCTCGAGGGCGGTGCCGACGGTCTCGATATCTTCCGCCGCCTGCTCAACGCGGCGCCCTACATGCTGCGTGCCGGCGGCCTGTTTGCCTGCGAGCTCTACGAGGGCGCGCTCGACGCCGCGGCCGAGCTCTGTCGTCAAGCAGGCCTTTCGGACGTGCGTATCGTCCACGACCTCACCGATCGTCCCCGCATCGTTCGAGCCATCGTCACCGAGCCCAAACAGCGTATTTAAGCTGAATAAATAGACATTTGCGCAAGTTTGTCCTTGCAATATACCGTAAAACTTCTACTATAGAAGGAGAAAGGTATGTCAAATCAGCTGCATCGGTACCGTATCGTGCTTGATTACATTGAACCTTGGCTTGATGAGCAGGATGAAGCTACGCTGAAGCAGATTTATGCAGACCTTTTGGTGCTCGAGAAGGAAGGTCCCAGCCTTGGTCGTCCGCTGGTTGACCGCGTAAAGGGCTCGAAGCTTCATCATTTAAAGGAGCTGAGAGTGACGTCGTGTGGTGGGCAGGTGATTCGCATCCTCTTCGCCTTTGACCCCAAGCGCCAGGCGGTATTGCTATTGGCGGGTGATAAGTCGCGAGCGGGATCGTCAAGGGCAAAATGGAACGGTTGGTATGCGATCAACATTCCAAGGGCCGAGCAAATATACCGTCGCCACGTA
>DBFOME010000036.1:0-5078 GCA_048430645.1 Collinsella sp.
GGGCATCTTGGTCATGGCGGGGTGCCAGTCGGGGGATGCCATGGGCTGAACCATGACGCCGGACATCTGGGTGCCCATAAAGTAGCGCAGGTAATGGTCCTCGAGAATATCGTCGTTATCGGCGTTGGCGATGAGCAAGTCGTAGCCGTGCTTGCGGGCCTCGTTGTGGGCGCCGCTGGCGATTTGGAGCGAAAAGCCGTGATCGAGACGGGGGAGCACCAGGCCAAAGGACTTGGTGGCGCCGCCCGCGAGCTGACGGGCGCTTTGGTTGGGCAGGTAGCCAAGGCGACTGATGGTCTCGTTGATGAGCTTGAGGGTCTCGGGGCGCAACTTTTCGGGATGGTTGAGCGCGTTGGAAACCGTGCCCAGCGAAACCCCGGCCTCGCGCGCGACGTCGCTGATTTTTACCTTTGCCATAGCGGCCCCTTTGATGCGTTTCAAGTACAAGCCAGATTGTAGCATCCCAAACCTACCAAAGAGGGATAGGTTTATTTTGGCAGGTTTTATCTGGGGAAACGCTGTTGCCAGCTCAAACCACCACGAAGGGGACAGGTGCTTTTGTGGTGGTTTGGACCGGCTGGACGTGTGTGCATCGGGTGGTATCTAAGTTGAGATACCACTTCTGGTATATCAGCTTGCGTTTGCGTGAGTACAATACTCGAACGTTATACGTCTCAGCGCCCCCTGTGCGTGGACGTCTTGCAGTCACGCGAACGAAGGGATTTATCCTATGTGCGGAATCGTCGGCTACACCGGCTCTGATATTGCAAAGAACATCCTGGTCACGGGCCTCAAGCGTATGGAGTATCGCGGCTATGACTCCTCGGGCGTCGCGCTCGAGGTGGGCGAGGGCGCCGCGGCGCACCTCGACGTCATCCGCCGCGTGGGCAAGGTCGCGGGCCTGGAGAGCGAGCTTTCCAACATCGACAGCGACGCTACCTGCGGTATCGGCCACACCCGTTGGGCCACCCACGGCAAGCCCTCCGTCGTTAACGCTCACCCCCACACCAGCTGCGACGGTCGTATCGCCATCGTCCACAACGGCATCATCGAGAACTTCGCCGAGCTGCGCGAAGAGCTGGAGGGTCGCGGCCACCACTTTAAGAGCGAGACCGATACCGAGGTCTTCGCGCATCTGATCGAAGAGGCTTATGCCGAGACGCACGACCTGATGGCCTCCGTGCGCGAGGCGTGCACCCACGTGGTCGGTGCCTATGGTCTGGCCGCCGTGTGCGCTGACGAGCCCGGCGTGATCGCCGTGGCCCGCAAGGATTCCCCGATCGTGGTCGGCGCGGGCGAGACCGGCGCCTATGTCGCCTCCGACGTCATCGCGCTCATCGACGCCACCCGCGATGTCGTGGTGCTCGAGGACGGTCAGTTTGCCAAGCTTACGCCCGCAGGCGTCGAGTACACCGACGAGGCCGGCAACGTTATCGAGCCCAAGGTCACCCACATCGACTGGGACCTGGACATGGCAGAAAAGGGCGGTTATCCCGACTTTATGCTCAAGGAGATCCACGAGCAGCCGCGCGTCGTGCGCGACACGCTGGTGGGCCGCATGACGCCGGCCGGCGAGCTCGACATCGACGAGCTGGGCCTTTCGCTCGAGGAGCTCAACGACATCGACCGCGTCTACGTGATCGCTTGCGGCACCAGCTATCACGCTGGCCTCATTGCCAAGAATCTCATTGAGGGCTGGGCTCGCATCCCCACCGAGGTGGAGGCGGCCAGCGAGTTCCGTTATCGCAACCCCATCATTACGCCGACGACGCTTGTCGTTGCCGTGTCCCAGTCGGGCGAGACGGCCGATACCCTTGCCGCCATTCGCGATGCGCGCATCAAGGGTGCCAAGGTCTTCGGCATCACCAACGTGGTGGGCAGCCCCGTGGCGCGTGAGAGCGACGGCGTCATCTACACCAAGGCCAACAAGGAGATCGCGGTCGCCTCGACCAAGAGCTTCATCGGCCAGGTCGTGAGCCTTACGCTTTTGGCTCTGCTGCTGGCGCAGGTCAAGTACCGCTTGACCACCAAGCAGGCGCGCATGCTGTTCCGCGAGCTTTCCGATACGGCCGAGCAGATCCAGTGGATTTTGGATACCCAAACCGAGGCCGTGCATGAGGCCGCCCTGCTGTGCAAGGACGCGCAGTCGGCGCTGTTCGTGGGCCGTGGCATGGGTGCCGCTATTTCCTACGAGGGCGCGCTCAAGCTCAAAGAGGTCAGCTACCTGCACGCCGAGGCCTACGCCGCCGGTGAGATGAAGCACGGCCCCATCGCGCTGATCGACCCGGGCTTCCCTGTCATCGCCGTGGCCACCAAGAGTGCCACCTACGACAAGACCGTGTCGAACCTCATGGAGTGCAAGGCGCGCGGCGCCAAGGTCATCGTCGTTGCCACCGAGGGCGATGAGGAGATCAACAAGATCGCCGACTGCATTATCCGCGTGCCAGCAGTCCGCGACGTGTTCAGCCCCATCACGGCGAGCGTCCCGCTGCAGCTGCTCGCCCGCGAGGTCGCCATCCTGCGCGGCTGCGACGTCGACCAACCCCGAAACCTGGCGAAAAGCGTCACGGTCGAGTAGTTGGTTCCGCCGTTCTAGCGACTAAGGCCCGGCTCCGCATCAAGACGGAGCCGGGCCTTGTTGCATTTGCTCAGATAAAACCTGCCAAAATAAACCTGTCCCTTTTTGGCAGGTTTCTAGAAAGGCTTTCGGACTGTGAAGGATTCCGACCTCTCCACAACGGCTGCGCGCGACGCTGCCCGCATTGTCTGGTTTAAGCGCTACCCCGCCAAGCAGACGCTCATCGCATTTTTGCTCGCGCTGTTGGCGACCACGGCGTTTTCCATCGATCCCGCCCCGGTGTCGAGCAACGCAGTCTTGGCGATTGACCCCAAAGCCTCGGGCATGCTGTACGTGTGCTACGAGGTGCTTCTCTCGTTTGCCGGCCATACCGACGCGGTCATGCTGCTTGCGCTTGCCTGCCTGCTCACCTTGCCGTTTCGCTACGTGTTCTTTGGCCGTGGCGACACCTGGCGTCCATCGATCATTCTGCCGTCGCTGTTCTTCGCCATCTGCATGGTGTTCGGCCGCAGCTACGATCTCACCGACTCGGCCGAGATTGTCCTTGGCGACAAAGCCCGCATCATCTGCGCCTGGATTGGCGGCGCGGGCTGGATGCTCTTGGCGGTCGTTGCCTTCTACCTTGCCTTTGAGTGTCTAGATTGGCTGAGCTCTCGGCGCATTCCGTTTTCCGAGGCGCACTTTGGCCGCGTATGGCGTGTGGCTCACGCCGTGCTCTCGGTCCATCCCTTTGCCGGGCCCTTCCTGGTGCTTATGATCGCCTGGACGCCCACGCTCATCGCTTCGCTGCCCGGCCTTTTTATGGGAGATACGGGCGCGCAGATTCGCCAGTGGTTCAACTATCCCAACGGCACGAGCGACTACCTGCGCCTACTCAACCCCAACGTGCTGCTCAACGGGCATCATCCCGTAGTGCACACGGCCATTATCGGCTCGTGCGTTCAGCTGGGGCTTTCGCTGTTCAACAGCGCTAACGCGGGCCTCATCATCTATACCTGCGCTCAATTTGTCATCACGGCTGCCTGCATGGCCTATTCCATTTCGTCGCTGCGCAAACTGGGCGTGAGTCTGCCGGTTCGCGGTGCGATCCTGCTGTTCTTTGCGTTTATGCCGATGTTCTCTAACTACGCGGTGTTGCTCACCAAAGACGTGCTCTTTGCCGACGCGTTCTTGGTGCTGCTGGTACAGACCGTCAAGCTCGTGGCATGTGGCTTGCCCCGTCGTGATGCCAATGTCGAGCGAGCGGGCGAGAAAACTCCCGTGCTCTTTGCGCGCCACGACTGGTTGCTGCTCGCTCTGGGCGCCATGGGTTCCACGTTTCTGCGCAACGGCGGCCTGGTGTTTCCCCTGGCGGCATGCGTAATCGCGGCGGCGTTTAGCGCATGGGACGCGCATGCAGCTCGTCGTGCAGCCAAGCAGGCTGGTGCTGCGCCTTCGGGCGCCATCCCGCGTTTCCGCTGGGTGGGAGTTCTTGCTGTGCTTGCACTCTGCCTTGCCTCTAATATGTACTTCACCAAGGTGTTTATGCCGGCGCACGACATTACGCCCGGTTCCAAGCGCGAAATCCTCTCGATTCCGTTCCAGCAGACGGCTCGTTTCGTCCAAAAGCACGACGGCCTCAACTCGGGCGTCAACCCCACGGTTAAGGAGGACGGCACCATCGTGGAGGCTCCTTGCGACGGTTCGGTGACCGACGAAGAGCGTGCCGTGATCGATCGTGTACTCAAGTACGAGAACCTGGGCCGCCGCTACAACCCCGACAAGTCCGATGCCGTCAAGAACTGCTTCAACGAGTACGCCTCGCAGGAGGACATCGATGCCTATTTTGAGGTATGGGCTCAGATGTTTAAGAAGGATCCCGAGTGCTATATTTCGGCGCTTATCAATAACTACTATGGTTATTTTTATCCGAGCGCGCGCGATGCCTGGGTCTACAGCACGGCGCGTAGTGCCGAGATTATGGCGAAGCCCGATAACCTTAAGTACTTCGACTTCCATCCGGTCGATAGCAAGGTTGTGCGCTGGTGCGACCACCTGATCAACCTGTATCGCGTGGCAGTACAACGCGTCCCGTTTATCTCGCTCACCATGAGCTCGGCCACCTATGTGTGGATCATGATCGCCGTGGTGGTCTACCTGCTGCGTCGTCATTCATGGCGTGCGCTGGCGATCTGGGTGCCGCTGCTGGGCGTGCTCGCCGTGTGCCTGATTGGTCCGTGCAACGGCTCGACCTACATGCGCTACCTGTATCCGGTCATCGCCTGCATGCCCTTCGCCATCGGCGCCACCGTCACCCGCAGTGACTTCCTCTGGTCCTAACTTGGTGCATTGGGGTCAGGTTTCTTTGCACCAAAGGGGTCATCATCACGACGCCTTCATTTTGGGGTTTATCTCGCAGGCCAGTAGGTATATCATAACGACGTTTGTTTATATTGCCCGAGCATCTGCGCTGGGCTTTAGGTCGAAACCGATAGGAGACACGTATGTCCGGACACTCTAA
>DBFOME010000037.1:0-2102 GCA_048430645.1 Collinsella sp.
AACAGGAGTCGCTCGAGCTCGTCGGGCGGCAGGTTGAGGAGCTCGTCGCCGGGACGGTGCAGGCAGACCTTCCTGAGCTTGCCGATCTCGGAAGGCACGTGCAGACCTTTCGTCATGGCCTCCTACCTTTCTTTCGGGCCCTTGTCAGGGCCGATTCGTTAGCGCCCCTCCGTGTGAGGCGTTATTGCTGACGACATATTTATATCCAAAATCAGCTCATACTTCCACCTTGCCCCCGAACGGTTTTTTATAGGGGGTGAACGGCATACACATATACTTCACGCATGGCACACTTCATCTTAATAAAGCGTATTTACGTGCTTAAACGCGTTTTAATCCTAAAATCAAATGGAACTAAACTTTGTTAAACCATCCTCAAATTGCATATTTCCAATAAAGCTATGAATAGAATTAGCGGTTCACACCGCGTCTCAACCATTTTCATTTTTATTCAGAAAAAAGTTTGTCCTATTCATTTCTGATAAATAAATTACCGTTTACCAGACGCTTGATACCGTTCACCGGAAACTCAGTATAAGGCCCAGCGGATACCGCCTCGCTTTACGGCCCCATTTGTAACAACTTGACTTCTCGGTATAGAAAAACGGACCCGCTTCCCCTAGGGAAACGGGTCCGTTTTCGATTATCTTCGGCTAATTTGGATAAGGCCCCCGAAGACCATCGGAATCCTAGCGATCGAACTCCGCCAGCGCCTCGCCCAAAAGCCTCAGGCCCTCGCGCAGAACGTCCTCGCTCGCGCAGTAGCCCAGGCGTGCGCCGCAGGGAAGCTCAAAACGGCTACCGGGGACCAGCAGCACTCCCCTCTCGGACAGCAGGCGCCTGCAGAACTCCTCGTCATCCTCGGGAATATCCAGCTGGATAAACGAGGTGGACACGCCCTGCGGGGCCGTCCAGGAAACGCGATGCTGCGTATCGATCCAAGCCTGCGCGATATCGCGGTTGCCAAACACGATCTTGCGATTGCGCTCGAGAATCTTATCCTTGTGCTCAAGCACATAGGTCGCCAGGGCGTCGTTGAACACACCGCCGCAGATCATGGTGTAATCGCGATAGGTGCGGATGCGGCTGGATATCTCTTCGTCTGCCAGGACCCAGCCCACGCGGGCCGCAGGTGTCGAATAGGTCTTCGACAACGAGTTGGTGACAATGGCCCTCTCGTACACGTCGACCATCGACATAAAGGACTCAGTGTTTTCGAGCGGCAGATATACCTCGTCGCACAGCACGTAGGCGCCCACCGAGCGGGCGATCTCGGCAATCTGGCCGAGCATATCGGCATCGAGCACCGTACCGATGGGGTTAGATGCGTTGTTGATGCAGATGAGCTTGGTATTGGGACGCACCAAGCGCTTGAGTTCCTCGATATCGGGCTTCCAGCCGAGTTCCTCGCGAAGCTCCCAATACTCGACCTCGGCGCCCAGCGTGCGCGGAATCTCGTAGAGCGGCGCGTAGGTGGGCCACTCGGCGATAACATGGTCGCCGGGCTCGACCACAGCCATGATGGCGTTGAGGTTAGCGCCCGTGCAGCCATTGGTCTGCAGAATGTGATCGGGATTGACCTCCCGACGATACAGCTTGGCAACCTCGGCCTTAAACTCCGGCGAGCCCTCGATCCAGCCGTAGTTCATCTTCTCGCGGTCCAGGCGCTCGTAGAACGTGGCGCCATCCTGTTCATCGAGCGCGCGCAGCTCGCCCATGGTGAGCGACGAGATCGTCGACTGGGCGATGTCCCACGTGGCGCTCTTCTCCCAAACGTTGAGCCATTCCTCAACGCCAATCGTCTTGATGTCCATGGCCAAGCTCCTTACAAAAGCAGTCATCCAATCGTGTTGACGTTCCTCATACAAGATTGGGGCGGTGCGAAAACCCGCACCGCCCCAATGGGAGACATCTAATGGCAGCTAGATGTATGTATTATGACCCGTACGAGTCCTTGAAGACCTTAGAGGTCCTCGCGCCAGAAGGGCATGCTCATGCAGCGCGGGCCGCCGCGGCCGCGGGAGAGCTCGGCGGAGGGCACGACGAGAAGGTCCAGGCCCTCCTTGTACAGCACGTCGTTGGTGACGGTGTTGCGGGCGTAG
>DBFOME010000038.1:0-3742 GCA_048430645.1 Collinsella sp.
GTTCACCATCGCCGTGCCGACGACCGCCGGTACCGCTGCCGAGGTGACCATCAACTACGTCATCACCGACCCCGAGAAGGTCCGCAAGTTCGTGTGCGTCGACACCAACGACGCCCCCGAGGTCGCCGTCGTCGACCCCGACATGATGGCTTCCATGCCCGCCGGCCTGACCGCCTCCACCGGCATGGACGCTCTGACCCACGCCATCGAGGGCTATACCACCAAGGGCGCTTGGGAGCTCTCCGACATGTTCCACTTTGAGGCCATCAAGCTGATCAGCGAGAACCTACGCGACTCCGTTGCCGAGGCCAAGTCCGGCCAGCCCGGCTCCGGCCGCGAGGGCATGGCCCTTGGCCAGTATGTCGCCGGCATGGGCTTCTCCAATGTTGGCCTGGGCATCGACCACGCCATGGCTCACACCCTGTCCGCTCACTACGACACCCCGCACGGCGTCGCTTGCGCCATGCTGCTGCCGATCGCCATGGAGTTCAACAAGCCGGTTTGCGCCGAGCGTCTGGCCAAGGTTGCCGTCGCCATGGGCGTTGACACCACGGGCATGAGCACCGACGAGGCTGCCGACGCCGCTATCGCCGCCGTCAAGCAGCTTTCCGCCGACGTGAATATCCCGCACGTCTGCGAGGCCATGAAGGCTGACGAGATCGAGGTCCTGGCCAAGGACGCCATGGCCGACGCTTGTTTCCCGGGTAACCCGCGCGAGGCGACGCTCGACGACGTCATCGAGCTCTTCAAGAAGATCTGCCCGGTTGCCTAACCCAGTTTGGTGGTCCTTCGCCCGTAGGCGTATGGTCTTTTGACTTGCCGCTGGCCCCGCCGTGCTACGCATGGCGGGGCTTTTTGTGCTGCGTCGATGCCCTGAGACGGGCAAAACCAAGGTGTACTGCCCGCTACGGATAGGTGGTGCACTTCCCAGCGTGCATTTTTGGGAGTATTCAGCAAGCTCTTAAAAATGCATAACGTTTTGAATGGCCCGTAGTGGCCCGCAGGCGCCCATCGACAGCCATTGCGGGTGGGCTATCGATGAGTGGAGGGGGTTGTTACTGAGTTTCTGCTTTGCGACGACCCGCAACACTGCTGTAACCGCGTCGTTTTGTCGTTCGCGATGGGGTCGTTGGGGCCCACGATGCTGAATACTCCGTTTTTTGCACGGCCCAAGGTGGGGTACCCTGAGACGAAGCAAAAAGATTCCTCATTTCTATGCAGATACCGATAGGATTTATGCAAGATTGGGATCGTAAGCCGTGCTCGTGCGCAAAATCGGCGCGAGGACGTCTGGAGGTGGCTCGGCTCCCAGAGCCTTGCGCGTGCAGAACGGTTAAAATCGGGACTCGGTCTTAGTTTTGCTTGGAAGGATGCACATGGCTTCTGTAATCGATGCTTCTCTAGAGGAGACGCTCTCCTATATCGCGGGACAGCTTAAGACGCTGACTTCTATTGCTTCGCCGACGGGCTATACCCGTGCGGCGACTGATTATCTGATGGAGACGCTGCGCGATATGGGGTTTGGGCCTGAGCGTTCTAATAAGGGTAACGTGCTCGTTGAACTTGGTGGCGAGGGTGAGCCGCTCGTACTGGCGAGCCATGTCGATACCCTGGGCGCCATGGTGCGCTCCATTAAGGACAATGGCCGCCTGCGTCCCACGACGCTTGGTGGGCACCAGTGGTCTACGGCCGATGGCGAGAACTGCACTGTCTACACGCGTGACGGCAATGTGTACACGGGCGTGGTTCTCAATACCGAGCCTTCGGCGCACGTTGCCGACGAGCCGGTCAAGACCGTCGAGAAGAACATGGAGATCCTGCTCGACGAGAACGTCGACAGCAAGGACGATGTGCTCGAGCTGGGTATTCAGACCGGCGACATCATCGCTATGGATCCGCGTACCACGGTGACGGAGAGCGGCTACATTAAGAGCCGCTTCCTGGATGACAAGCTTTCGGCCGCCATTTTGCTGGGCTTGGCGCGTGCCGTCGCCGCTGGTGAGGTGACGCTTTCGCGTAAGGTTTCGCTGCTCTTTACCGTGTACGAGGAGGTGGGCCACGGCGGCGCCTTCGTGCCGGCCGACACGCGCGAGATGATCAGCGTTGACATGGGCTGCGTGGGCGACGACCTAGGCTGCACCGAGCACATGGTGTCGATCTGCGCCAAGGATTCGGGCGGTCCGTACAACTACGACCTGGTGACCACGCTGTCCAATATCGCGCGCGAGCTTGAGCTCGATTACGCTATCGACGTGTACCCGCATTACGGCTCGGACGTTGAGGCCACGCTTTCCGCCGGCTACGACATCCGTCACGGCCTGATCGGCCCCGGCGTGTACGCGAGCCACAACTACGAGCGCAGCCACATGGACGGCGTGCGCAACACCTACGAGCTCGTCCGCGCCTACGTACAGCGCTAACGATGCAGCGGCCTCGGCTGATACGGCAGTACCGACCGAGGCCGTCCTCTCTAAGTCGCGGTGAAATAGGGACTGTTTGGCGGTTTTAAACGCTTAAACAGTCCCTATTTCACCGCAATTTATGAAGGGGATGGGGCTACTTAAGTGCGCCGGTCACCGTGCCGCCGCCGAGGACGATGTCGCCGTGGTAGACTACAACGGCCTGGCCGGGGGCGATGGCTCGCTGCGGCTCGTCAAAAGTCAGCAGCATTTGCCCGTCTTCGCCGCGCGTAAGGGTCGCTGCTTGGTCTTTCTGACGGTAACGGTACTTGGCGCCCACGCGAATGCCGCCGGCATCGAGTTCTGCCTCCATGCGGTCGGCAGGGGCGCTCCAGATCCAGTCGTCGGCCGTGAGTGCTGTGGCCGTTAGGTCCTCGGCCTCGCCCAGATGCACGGTGTTGTTGGCGGCATCGACGCCCGTCACATACACGGGATGCGCCATCGCGACGCCCAGGCCCTTGCGCTGGCCGATGGTGTAGCGCAGCGCGCCGCTGTGGCGCCCGACCACGTTGCCGTCGCGCCACACAATGCCGCCCGGTGCAGCGGGATGTCCGCAGCGGCGCTCGATATAGCCCGCGTAGTCACCGTCTGGAATAAAACAGATGTCCTCGCTTTCGGCCTTCTGGGCGTTGGTAAAGCCCTGCTCGGCGGCTATGCGGCGCACGTCGCGCTCTTTGTCCAGGCCTGCCAGCGGAAAGATCGTGTGCGCCAGGCGCTCCTGCGTAAGCGAATACAAAAAGTAGCTTTGGTCCTTTTTGGGATCTTCGCCGCGATGTAGCTGCCAGGTGCCATCTGCCGCCTGGCTTGTTTTGGCGTAATGTCCCGTTGCAATGTAGTCGCAGCCCATGTCCAGCGCCGCATCGAGCAGCGCGCCAAACTTAATGTGGCGGTTGCAGATAATGCACGGATTGGGCGTCAGCCCCTCCCGGTAGGCGCTCACAAAGCGCTCGATAACGTTGCGGTCGAACGTCTGCTGCAGGTCGAGCACATGGTGGGGTATCCCCAGGCGCTCGGCGACGGCCTTTGCATCGGCGATGTCGCGGTCGACCTTACTCATGCCCGTGGCGGGGTCGGGTGCGGGGCAGGTGAGACGCATGGTGGCGCCGACGCATTCGTATCCCTGGCTTTTGAGCAGGTACGCGGTCACGCTGGAATCGACGCCGCCGCTCATGGCGACGAGCACGCGCTTGTTGTGCATGGGGAGGTTCTCCTTGGTGGCATGTGGCCAAAAAAGAAAAGCGGCGCGGGAGGCTGGTTCCGCGCCGCAGACATTGTAGCAAGTT
>DBFOME010000039.1:0-65246 GCA_048430645.1 Collinsella sp.
CGCTGAAACGCCGTACCAATCATATGCAACGGCGGCGTAAACCGAGGTTCCTGCCCTGCAAAATAAGCATTCAGCCAAGCCCAGGAACGCTCAAGCACCGAAGAGGCCGCGCCATTTGTCGGACTCACCGACGACATGCCACCAATACCGGAAACCGCATCGGCACCTTCGATATGCTCGGCATCTTCTTTGAGAAGCGTGGAGCCAAAATGCTCCTGCCCCTCAAACCAAAGCCCTGTCAAACCGCGGCCATCAGCGGCAAGCAGAATCTCGCCCAAAGGCGAAGCAAACGTCGTCGTGACCACCAGCGGCTCCTTTCAAAACTCCGCTCCATAATACCGCGAATTGTGCAGACAACCCCAATCGACCCCAAAGTCCCCGCAGGCAGCAGGCGCAACGCGCCGCAGCTGCCGGCCGCGCTCCGCAGTCCCCAAAGGCGGCAGGCGCAAAGCGCCGAGGCCGCCGCCGGGACCAGGGCCCGCAACAGCCACGTGCCCCCCCACATCAGCCCAGCGGCCCCAACCAACAACGGCTCCATTGCAGGTCGCTTGCAGCAGCGTCACCGCAGGCGGGGGCCGGGCTTAGTTTCCAGAACACTCCGCAGACCAGTGTGGCGCCTTGTCCGCGGCTCCGAAGGAGCAGGACAAGGCGCCACACATGGTCGAGGACGTTCTGGAAACTAAGCCCGGCCCCCGCCGGACAGGTCACACTACTCGCAGAGCAGCTTAGCGATCTGGACGGCGTTGGTTGCCGCGCCCTTACGGATTTGGTCGCCGCAGCACCAGAAGGTGATGCCGCGCGCAGCCTCGGGATTCGAGATGTCGCGGCGCACGCGACCGACCCAGATCAGGTCCTGGTCGGAGGTGTCCATCGGCATGGGGAAGCGGTCGTGCGCATCCTCGGCGCTCATGTCGTCAACCAGCTTCACGCCCGGAGCGGCAGCCAGCGCGGCACGGGCCTCCTCAACCGTAATGTCACGCTCGAACTCGAGCGTAATGCTCTCGGAGTGCGAGCGCAGCACAGGCACGCGCACGCAGGTGCAGTTCACGCGCAGCTCGGGCAGGTGCATGATCTTGCGGCCCTCGTTTTGCAGCTTCATCTCCTCGGAGGTAAAGCCCTCCTCCTTGACGCCGCCGATCTGCGGAATCAGGTTACTCGCCAGCTGGGCGGCAAACGCGCGCGGCTCGGGAATCTCCTCGCCACGGCCCAGGGCGGCCAACTGAGCCTCGAGCTCGGCCATGCCGGGGGCGCCAGCACCCGAAGCCGCCTGGTACGTCGAGACGATCATGCGTTTCACGCCAGCGAGCTGATGCAGCGGCCACGTGGGAACCAGGCCGATAATGGTCGCGCAGTTGGGGTTGGCGATAAGGCCGTGATGCCACTTGATGTCGTCGGCATTGATCTCGGGCACGACCAGCGGCACCTCGGGATCCATGCGGAAGGCGTGGCTGTTGTCGACCACGACGGCGCCGCGCTTGACGGCCTCGGGCAGCAGCTCCTTCGTGATATCGTCGCCGGCGGCGCCAAGCACAATATCGCAGCCCTCAAAGGCCTCGGAGCAAGCCTCTTCAATCACGATCTGCTCGCCACGGAACTCGACGGTCTTGCCCGCGGAGCGTGCACTTGCCAACAGCTTGAGCTTGCTGACCGGGAACTCCTGCTCGTTGAGGCACTCGAGCATCTGGGTGCCCACGGCTCCCGTCGCGCCCAAAATAGCAACCGTGTACTGTTTCATGCTTCCCCCTTTAAAGGTTTTGGCTTTTGCCCGCACGCCGAGCAGGCCGATTATTGTTGCCAGTGTATACAAGAACGGGGCAGGCACGAAACCCGCCCCGTCGAAACGAAACCGAAACGAAACGCCCCGCCGTAGATTTTTGGCGCGTGCCCCAACAATCTACCGAGACAGTCGCTACTTGTGGAGTGCTGACAGGGCGGGATCGACCGGCGCGGGAGCCTCCAGGTCGGAGACCTTCACAATGCCGTTCTCATCGGAGAAGGCACGGTAGATGGTCTGGATCGCCAGATCGAAGTCCTTCTCCTCGACACCGATAATGATGTTGATCTCGTCGCAGCTCTGCGAAATCATGCGCACGCTCACGCCGGCCTGGCCAAGCATGCCAAACAGATGGCCCGAGATGCCCGCGCGACCGCGCAGGTTACGGCCAACGGTCGCAATGAGCGCCAAGCCCTCGACAACCTCGATCTCGAGCGGCTCGACCTCCTGCTGAATGTCGCCCACGAGCGAGTACAGCGAATCGTGAACGTCCTGCTCCTGCACCACGGCGCCAAAGCGGTCGACACCGGTGGGCATGTGCTCGACGGAAACGTCATAGCGCTCGAAGACCGAAAGTGCGCGGCGCATAAAGCCGACGCGAGGCTTGGTGCGGTCGCGGGCGACGTTGATGGCGACAAAGCCGCGCTTGCCGGTCACGCCGGTAATGATGGGCTCTGCCTCGCCCTCGTCAGCCGTCTCGCTAATGATGGTGCCGGGGTCCTGCGGCGCATTGGTGTTCTTGATGACCAGCGGAATACCCGCCTCACGCACGGGGAATACGGCTTCCTCGTGCAGGACGCTCGCACCCATGTACGAAAGTTCGCGCAATTCCTCGTAGGTAACGCGGGCGATGGGCTGAGCCTCGGGAACAATACGCGGATCGGCAGAATAGAAGCCCGAGACGTCGGTCCAGTTCTCGTACAGGTCGGCGCCCAGGCACTTGGCCAAAATCGAGCCGGAAATATCGCCGCCGCCACGGTCGAGCAGCTTGATCTGGCCCTCACGCGTCGCGCCGTAGAAACCGGGCATAACAAAGCCGCCCTGTTGACCGTACTCCTGCACCAGCTCGGAGGTGCGATTCATGCTGAGCGTACCGTCGTGATGGAACGCCACAACCGTCGCGGCGTCCAAGAACGGCAGGCCTAGGTACTCTGCCATCAGGCGAGCGGTGAAGTACTCGCCACGGCTCACGAGCTCCTCAGTAGAGTAGCCGCCCGAGCGGGCGCGCTCGGCAAAGGCCGCGAACTCCTCGCGGATGGGATAGGTGAGCTCCAACTCGTCAGCGATATCAAAATAGCGCTGGCCGATGTCCTCGAGTAGTTCCTCGCACGACACGTGATACTTAACGTGCGCGTTAACCAGGTAGAGCAGGTCGGTTACCTTAGTGTCGCCCTTAAAGCGGCGGCCGCAGGCGGAAACCACCACAAAACGGCGGGCAGGGTCGGCATCGACGATGGCCTTGATCTTTTTGAAGTGTTCGGCGTCGGCGACCGACGAGCCGCCAAACTTGGCAATCTTAATCATGGGCTGGAGGTTACCTTTCTAAAAAGCCTCTGCGAACCTATTTTGCGCGCTCTGATACCATGGTTTCACCGATTGGGACCAAGGCATCCGAGGAGCAGTGTTATATGGGAACTTATCATAGTACACGAGGACGCACTTTATCGTGCTCAAGTAAGGTGGCAATCCGTACCGGCATCGCTCCCGACGGGGGTTTGTTTGTCTCGGACGAGCTCGGCACCCAGCAGGTCGATATCAGCTCGCTTGCAGATAAATCGTACTTTGAAATCGCTCAAGATGTGTTGGGAATGTTACTGAATGATTACACGGCCGAAGAAATTTCGGCGAGTGTCGACGAGGCATACCGCGGCACGTTCGCGAGTGAAGAGGTTACGCCGCTCGTCAAACTCGACGCTGCGCCGGGCGCTGACGCCCCCCAGACCTATGTGATGGAACTCTTTGGCGGTCCCACGAGTGCCTTCAAGGACGTCGCCCTGCAGATGCTCCCCCGCCTCATGGCCCGCACTTCCGCCAAGGACGGCGGCGCCGAGCGCATCATGATCGTCACCGCCACGTCGGGCGACACCGGCAAGGCCGCGCTCGCCGGTTTTGCCGACGCTCCGGGCACAGGCATCACCGTCTTTTATCCCGAGGGCAAGGTCAGCCGCGTCCAGAACCTGCAGATGTCCACGCAGGAGGGCGACAACGTCGCCGTCTGCGGTATCCGCGGCAACTTTGACGACGCCCAGAGCGCCGTCAAGCGCATCTTTGCCGATAAGGAGCTTGCCGAGCGTCTGGAGGCCGCCGGCACGGTGCTTTCGAGCGCCAACTCCATCAACGTCGGCCGCCTGGTACCGCAGGTCGTCTACTACTTTGCCGCCTATGCGCAGCTGCTGCGCGCCGGCGCCATCGAGGCCGGCGACGCCGTGGAGTTCTGCGTACCGACCGGCAACTTTGGCGATATCTTGGCCGGCTACTACGCCAAGCGCATGGGTCTGCCCGTCGCCAAGCTCGTCGTGGCGAGCGACAAGAACAACGTGCTTGCCGACTTCCTGACCACCGGCGTTTACGACCGTAACCGCCCGTTCTTCACGACCATCTCGCCGTCGATGGACATCCTTATTAGCTCCAACCTCGAGCGCATGCTCTACTTCCTGTCCGATGGCGACTGCGAACTCGTTGCCGGCCTTATGGAGCAGCTGGCACAGACTGGTCGCTACGAGGTTCCCGCCGACCTGCTGGCAAAGATTCAGAGCGTCTTTGGCTGCGGTTGGGCCAGCGAGGACGAGGTCCGCGCTGCCATCAAGAGTTGCTGGGATGCGAACGGCTACGTGATCGACCCGCACACCGCCTGCGGCTATCACGTCTTTGAGCAGGTCGTTCCCGCCGAGGGTGCCAAGGCCCGCGTGCTGCTTTCGACCGCCAGCCCCTACAAGTTCCCGCGCGCCTGCTGCGACGCCCTGGGCCTCGACGTTCCCGAGGATGATTTTGAGGCTATGCGTGTGCTCGAGCAGGCCACCAACACGGTCGCCCCGAGCCAGCTCGCCGAACTCGAATCCAAACCCGTACGCTTCGAAGACGTCTGCGACGTCGATGAGATGGCAAGCTACGTCGAGTCCGCAGCAAAACGAATGAGTGCCAACTAGATCCCTTATTAAGCGCCGGCGAAAGCCGGCGCACCTTCTTTCATCAGATAACCCCCGGGATGATGACGAACTGACATGCGGGTCTGCCTGTTTAGTTCGTCGCGAGTTCCGCACGAGCCGGAAAGCACTTAATGTGCTTTCCGAGCGAGCCAGGACTGCCCGAGCAGCGAACTAAACAGGCAGACCCGCCCAGGAGGACCCACATGATCAAGATCACCGTCCCAGCAACAAGCGCCAACCTAGGCATTGGCTACGATACCCTCGGCATGGCCGTCAGCCTCTACTCGCACTTCACCTTCGAGCGCGCCGACAAGCTCACCATCACGGGCTGCCCCGAGGAGTTCCAAAACGAGAATAACCTGGTCTATGTGAGCTTTGTCGATGCTCTGGCCGCCTGGGGCGAGCCGGCTTTTCCCGTTGCTATCGACATTCAGACC
Organism: Collinsella sp.; assembly: GCA_048430645.1. Classification (GTDB taxonomy): domain Bacteria; phylum Actinomycetota; class Coriobacteriia; order Coriobacteriales; family Coriobacteriaceae; genus Collinsella. The sequence goes on from DBFOME010000039.1 coordinate 5,358, forward strand.
GACGTGCCCGTCGCCCGCGGCCTGGGTTCCAGCTCCACCTGCGTCGTCGCCGGCATCATGGCAGCCGCCGCGCTGACGGGCCACACCGTCGACCGTGCCGAGCTCGTCCGCATTGCCACCGAGGTCGAGGGCCATCCCGATAACGTCGCCCCCGCCATCCTGGGCGGCGCCGTCTGCTCCTTTACGCCGACCGACTCGCTGCCCCAGTGTCTGCGCTACGAGGTGAGCGATCGCTTGCGTTTTATTACCGTGATTCCACCTTACGAGGTGCACACGAGTGAGGCGCGCAAGGTTGTGCCGCAAGAGATTCCACTCTCCACCGCCGTATGGCAAATGGGCCGCATCGCCGGCATGACGCGCGGCCTGGAGACCGGCGACCTTGACCTGATTGCCGCCGCCAACGACGACCGCATCCAGGAGCCCTATCGCCGCCGCCTCATCCCCGACTACAACGCTGTGCGCGACACCTGCCTTAACGGAGGCGCCAAGACCATCTGGATCAGTGGCTCCGGCTCGACCCTCATGGCCGTGACTGACGACACCATCGTGGCAAAGTTCCTACAGGTCAAGCTGCGCGAACAGTTCCCTAAGTGTGATACGCATATCCTCACGTGCGACACCGAGGGCGCTCAAATCGAGTACCTGTAGCGCCCTGCCTCATTGCTCTCACCGGTCCCTTTGGGGCTTCCCCTGAAAACGTCCTCGATCATGAATTGCCCCGTCGTGCGCTTCGCGCGACGGGGCAATTCGATCTGCGGATTGTTTTCAGGGGAAGCCCCAAAGGGACCTGCACAGCCTCGACAGGATAGTCGCATTCACTGATTTAATCTTGTGCTCCAACGGAGCCACAGACGAGAGGCCTTCGCGCTGCGGAATAATTTTGAGGGGAACACCCCGACCATCCCTGCGTTTACCTTGCTGAGGATGTCTACAGGGACCCACGCTTTGAAGGGGCGCCGGGCAGATAGGGGCTTTTTAGGTTACATAATAAACTGTTAATCTATGCTACTATTTAACTAGGCATCGCAGTATGGAGGTGGTCAAAGTGTTACGCACACTCAAAGCTTCGTTTTTCCTCTCGATACTTTTGATATTACCGATATGTTTCTCGTTTAGCCCTTCGACTGCTTATGCCGCAGAAAGCGATGCTGTCGCAATTTCTGGCGCAACCCAAGATTTTGATTTAACGAAAGGTCCCGAGCAGTCTCATCAAATCAAGCTTAAGGATGGGACCGTTGCAGTAATAGGAATTAAAAAAACCAATGAACCCAGCCTGATATGGGACAGTTACTACAACAACGCATCTGGAACTTGGACTATCTATTACAACAGTCCTTTTATTTATCGCGAATTCAAGATCAAGATAGCGAACTCGCTCATTACCAGCGCTTGGGGACAAAACTATACGACTATCGGCTGTACGGTAACTAACGAGTCCTTTATATGGAACTCGAAACAGGCGACATATCGACTCAACTATGAATCGATGGGGATGACGTCCGGTATCGCCGTGTTGCAAGCGACCATGGAAGGCAGCACGCTCCACACCTATGCAAACTAGACTCACATCAATTGAGGAAGTTCAATGATTCCAATTCCTGCACGCTCAGACATTATGATCGCTCTCGTTTGGATTCTCATCGGAGTGTTTATTTGGCGTATCTGCAAATGGGTTAAAAACAAGAAATAGTTGATAAAACGTATATGCCATTTATGCGATGCTTGGGGCCGTTAAATCGGCCCCTATTTCTATAGCTTTTCAAGCAGCAGTCACCCATTTGGAAGTCGCAATGCCATTCATACGATTTCGGCCCTTTAAGCCGCTTTCTATTGGTAGGGACTCTTGCTGGTAAGGATTGCTTACTAGATACAAACCTCGGCAATAAATTGGGTTAGGCTGCGCTGGTTTCTTTGTATTCGAAGACTGGTTCTAGGAGGTCTTCGATGTTGCAGTGTAGGACTTTTGCAATATCCCTCACTGTCGTTACCGAGGCTTCGTTGATGTTTCGCTGGCGCTGTTCGTACATTTGGATTGAACGGAGCGATACACCCGATTCGTATGCCAGGTCTTGTTGGGTTTTTTTAATCCTCTTTCTTGCTAGCGCCAGTTTAGTCTGACGCGGCGCCTTCTTCGCCATATCACAGACAAGGCGCGCCACGCGCTCCTCCGAGGCCTCATGCCAGGGGTAGTACAGGTTTCGCAGCGCATCAAATGGAACAACATGAAGCAGATCTTCGAACGATTCCCCTAGGCGCCACTGCAAATATGCCAGTATCCAGCCCGTCCAATATTCTGGTGTCTTCTCAAATCGGTAGGTCCGATCTGGCATCGACCCTGTTTGGTAACCAGATCTTTCGGAGATGAGCGCAAATAGTTCAACGCCCGATTTTCCCGACACTACCCATGCGTTGCCGCGCTCAAACTCGCGAGCTACGCCGCTCAGGCAAAAGAGTTCAGCGACTTCTGATCCTTCTGCTCCATAATCGTTAACGGCATAGTCAAAGCAGTCGCCGAGGTTGTTCATTGCATCCTCGAGGTAGTAGACGGGGTATGTCCTACTCGGCCCACAATCCGTTAACTCTTGGATCATTTAAATCAACCCTCCCTGCCATCAAATCCCTAATGTCGACACCATCAGAGTCAAATCCGTTTACCGTATCCAGGTACTTACGTCGAGCATTCTGTTCTCGCTCAAATCGTTTGGGATAAAACTCGGCTCCCGAGGCCTGTTTCCATTCGCGGAACCTGATCGCCGAGAACGCGCGCTCACTCATAAGCGCATATTGAATGCCCAAATCCCCCAAAAACATAATGCGCTGCAATTGTCTGAGCGAAATCATGCCGTTAACGAACTGTCTTGCAAACGAAAAGTAGGAATCGTCAGCGCGATAGCCTCGAATAACGTCATAGGGAGAAATATCAATCAGGCAGTTGTCCAGCAAATACCGAAGTCCTTCGCGTGCCAGCGGCGTCGAGACATTAAACTCCCGGTTGTCGGCCAAAATCGCAAGCCAATTGAGGATTGAAAACTCCCCAGACTCTAAATCCAAGACCGAAAGGCCATCTAAATCAAGCTCATATCGATTGGCAATGCCATCAGACTCAGTCCGGCATGCCCACTCCATTGCCATTTCTTCATGCGGCGTGCAATAAAACCCGCGCCCATAGTCATTGAATTGCCTACATTTATCCAACGATGGATGCTCGACAACAACGTCCGATCCGTGCCATAACTCCATATCGACCTCCAAACAAAAATATCACCCCAGTGATAGTGTACCAACAACTATCACTGGGGTGATATAGATAGATGCAAACTATTGCCTGCCATGAGCCCTTACTAGAGACAGGCCTCGGCGATGCGCTTTTTGAGTTCGTCGATGCCGGTGCCGGTCTGGGAGCTTGTAATGATTACGTTCTCGGCCGGGACGTTGAGCTGCTTTTTGATGGCTGCTGCCTGGCGGGCCTGCTGGGTGCGGCTGAGCTTGTCGGCCTTGGTGAGGCAGACGATAAAGTTGAACTCGTTGCCCTGCAGGTAGTCGATCATGTCATGATCGAGCTTACTGGGGTCGTGGCGAATGTCCACCAGCGACACGACCAGGTTAAAGCTGCGCTCGGAGTCGAAGAAGTCGCCGATGAGCTCGGCCCAGCGGTCGCGCTCAGCCTTGGAACGGCGGGCGAAACCGTAACCCGGCAGGTCGACAAAGTGCACGTCGTCGGCCTCGAAGAAATTGATGTTGCTCGTCTTGCCCGGCGTGCTCGAAACCTTGACCAGGTTCTTGCGGCCGAAGAGCTTGTTCATGATGGAGGACTTGCCCACGTTGGAGCGGCCCACAAAGCTCACCTCGGGACAGGTGGACTCGGGAATCTGCGAAACCTTGCCGTAGCTGGCGACGAACTTGGCAAGCTGATAGTTAATGGAATCGGCCATGGACACTCCTTGGTCGTAGGTTTTTACAAAACGGGCGTGCTATTGCGCGGCGGCAATACGACGAACGATGTCGAGCGTGATGCCGCTTGCGGTGCGAGCGTACTCATCCAGATCGAACTCGCGCTCGCAAAACGCGTCATATGCCTCGTCACAATTATCGCTGATAGCGCGCAGCACCAGGCAATCGACACCATTCTTGGCCGCGATGTGCGCAATTGCCGCGCCCTCCATCTCGACGCAATCGGCATGCGTGGCCTCAATCGCAGCGTTACGCATGGCGTCACCCGTAACAAAGCGGTCACCCGTGGCGATAGTGCCACACAGGAACTGCTTGGGGTCCTTCTTCGCAGAAGTCTCATCCGCCGAGGCATCCACAAATCCATGCTCGGCAAGCACGGCGGCGGCAACATCAGCCAACGCCGGCGTCGAGACAAACTCCTCGAGCCCCGGCGCGGACTCGGCGATGAGTGCCGTATCGGTATCCAGATAGCGCAGGCACTTGCCTATAACCACGTCGTTAATATGCAGTTTAGGGTTTAGGCCTCCCGCGATACCTGAAAACACAACGGCCTGCGGGGCGTATTTGCTGATGAGATGCTGCGTTGCGGCAGCGGCGTTCACGGTACCCATGCCAGCGGTCGTGGCGACCACCGTCAGACCGTCAAGCTCGCCGCTCACAACGGTCAAGCCCGCCTCCTGCGCCTCATGTGCGCCACTCAGCTCTTCCTTAATCTGCGCAACCTCTTTTTCGAGTGCGCCTATGATCGCGATGGTTGCCATGCCATCCCCCAAATCCGTGCAAATTGCTTATCCACGGTATGGTACCAGCATTTTGGCTCTTTCACTTTTTACGAAGTCGCTAGGCCAACGAGGACCGCACATCATAGAGCGCCTTTGCAATCGCGGCCACGGCCTCACTCGATTGGTCGCTCCACGGCATCGACGTCATGATGCTCATAACATAGCTATGGCCGTCGACGTCGATCAGTCCGGCATCACATGTCGAATAGCAACCGTCCTCGCTGATCCAGCCTGCCTTGTTGCGCACCGAGACCTGATCGTCCGCAATGCCATCGCGAATAAACGAGCGCGATGTTGATGCCAGAAGGCCCGACAACCACTGTGAAGTCTCGGTATCCGTGCTCAGATACTCGCTCATCTCACGCCATAACCTAGCAGAAGTGCGCGGGCAATAAGTGGGAAAATCACTCATCGGATCGAGTGCAGTATCGCAATCGATGCCAAGACCGACAATCCAATCCTCGTAACCGACACGGTCAAACGCCGCGCGTAACGCAATAAACGAATCGTTGTCCGAATTAACGACCGCGGCCTCGATCAGGTCGCGCACCGTCTGCCAGCCCATGTTGTAGCCACCATAGGTGCCAAGGGAATCATCGAGTGAGACCTGGCCCGTCTCGACCAGAGATTCGCAGATGTACAACGCATAGAGTGCCTTGTAGCTACTCGCGCCGTAAACCTCGACATCGGCGTTATACGTCACGCCCTTGCCGCTCGACAAATCGTAAAACACCACGCCCACATCGCCCAATTCCTGGGCCTGATCAAGGGCATCTTGGAGCGCGGCGAGGCTCCCATCCTCCAGGGCGGGGATCTGATCATCAACCAATGAGAAGGTCTGCACGGTATCGCCTGAGGGAATATCGTTAAAGTCCGCCTTCGAAAGCCTCGTCTTAAGGCTCGCTGTCGACAGGGTTTGACTTGCGGTGGCTTTAGCTTCAGAGACCTTTTTGTTTTGCATCTGTACCGTTGACGCATCTGAGTGTGCCATTCGCTCCGACGCGTAGGTTTTGGCGGTAATTCCGAGGATAATAACCGCCAACGTTAGCATCCCAATGGCGGCAATCTTCGTCACGCGGATGCGAGTGGCAGCGAGGCCACGCGAAGGCGTGCCCTTCGTCTCATATCTGCTGCCATGCTGCGGCACATACTCGTCCCGCGATGCGTTGTTTCGCACGTGGTCTCCTGACTGCTACCGTTTATATACGAGCAGCATAATACCGAGCAGGCATTTCTTTCCAAAGATATTCAGCAGCGTTTAAGGTGTCTTTAAAGAAACCACAAGCGTATTTATCCAAATGGCACGATTCTGTTGCGCATCTCTGTCCAAAACGCAGTTGCGGTGAAATAGTTCCTGTTTGGGCGGCATAAGCCGATACACAAGAACTATTCCACCGCAACTTGACGGGGCTCTTTAGCAATCAACTAGGTGCCCGGGGGCACTCATTTAAGTCTGTCCCCAATGAGTGCCCTTGGGGGCGAAAATGGATCGCTAGCCGATGGCGTTTTTGAGTTCCGCGCGGCGCTTTTTCATGCCCGTCATGACGGCGCTGCGCAGCTCGGGCATGCGCGCGGTATCCATCTGTGGAACGCCCTCGAGCTTATAGGGAATCCCCAGCTGCTCGTACTTGACGACACCCATCGTGTGATACGGCAGCATTTCCAGACCGACCACGTTATGCCACGGGGCGATTAGACGACCGAGTGCCTCGCACTCCTCAACCGTATCGGTAATGCCCGGCACCACCACGTGGCGGATAACGACCTTAATCTTGCGACGGGCAAGCTCATCACCAAACGCCAGAATGCGTGCGGGATCGCAACCGGTCAGCTTTTTATGCTCGACGGGATCGGCGTGTTTAATGTCGAGCAGCACCATATCGGTCTCGTTGAGTACGGCATCGAACTTCTCGGGATGCATGGGGTCGAACGCATAGCCGCAACTATCCAAGCAGGTATGTACGCGACCATCGGGGTTATTGTGCATGGCGCGGAACAGGTCGGCCAAAAACTCAGGCTGCAGGAGCGGCTCACCGCCGGATACCGTAATACCACCGCTGCGGTAAAACTCATGGTTGCTCTGGAACTCGTCCATGAGGTGCTCGACAGTCACCATGGTACCGCCGTTAACAGACCAAGTATCGGGATTGTGGCAATACGCGCAGCGCATGGGACAGCCTTGGACAAACACTACGAAGCGGATGCCGGGACCGTCAACCGTCCCCATCGTCTCAATCGAATGCACGCGGCCCAGGGCAAACGCAGAGTCCTCGGGACGAGCGTCCACACCCTCGAGCGTCATCTCAGCCATTCCCGGTACCTTGCCTCTCATTGGTTTTAGCTACATAAATGCCAGAGTCATTCTAGCCCATATGCATGATGGCGAAACGGTTTAGCGGTCAATTGGGTTGCCTATTTGACCCTACGCAAAAGCGGCGGGAAGATTGTCTCAACCCGCCCGCCGCCGAGGCAATAGAAATCGATAGACGCCAGGCCTTACGCCTTGAGCGTGAGCACCGCGCCGAAGGCGGTCGGGCCGCAATGGCTCGAGATGACGCCACCGACCTGAGTCCAGGTAACGTCCTTAAAGCCCAGGTCGTGCGCATAGACTTCCATGTCGTCGCGCAGCTCCTGGGAAAGGCCCACCGAATACGCCAGGCCAATGTGAGAGTAGTCGATCTCGCCCTTCGCAACCATGTGGTCAATAAAGGCGCGGGCGCATTTGAGCATAGAGCCGCGGAACTTCTTGGTTGCCACGAACTTGCCGCCCGTCACCTCAATGCAGGGCTTAATCTTGAGCAGGTGGGCGCCCAGGAACGCGACGTTGGACAAGCGACCGCCCGCCTTAAGGAAGGCAAGGTCCGTAGGAACAAAACCCAGCAACACACGGTCCATGACGGAATTCGTAAATGCAAAGATCTCGTCGACGGTGGCATCGGGGTGAGCCTCGATGTATTTGGCGGTCTCGACGACAACGAGCGACTGACCCACCGAAACAAAACGCGTGTCCATGGAGAACACGTAGTCGCGCCCCTTGGCTGCAATCTTGGAGGACTGATGCGAGCAGGTCGTGGCCTCGGAATACGCGAGATGCAAAATAGTCGCGTCGGGCTGCTCGGCATGAATTCGGTCATACACGTGAGCAAAATCCGCAGGCGCGCAGCCACTAGTCTTGGGCATTACGCCAAACTCGTTGCAGCGTGAATAAATCTCGAGCGGATCGATCGAACCGTCCTCGACGGTCTCGTCACCAATCGTGACATGCATGGGCACGCGCACGATGCCGTAGCGCTCGCAAAGCTCCGGCGTCACATCCGACCCAGACTCAACCACGATTACGTACTTGCCCATTATTATCACGACCCATCTCAACATTGGCTTTTCAATACATGGCACGCGCCGCCGCACTGTTGCACAACAGCGTCCAAGCGCCAAAGAGACGCCGCCCCTTGCACACAACAAAGGACAGCGTCTCCCTGGAAAACTCCGTGCTTATCTAGGATTCCATACGATTTATTAAGGAGGGTTACTTATTCCGCAAACGGTCGCTATATGCGGTAAGCGGTAGTTGGCCGCGACAACTGCGACACATTCCGTCCAGTAAATCCAATCGTGCTCCACGCACGGTTAATGCACGAGGCGGTAGAAATTCATCGATGCCGCACCCTCGGCGTACAGCTCCATCGCCGGAACCGCCGGCGAATAGGTACGGCTCGTAAGTGCCGCCTCGCCGCCATTTGCAAAAATCTCGACCATCGTAGTGTCCGAAAGCACGCGTAGGTCGCGAAGCTCGCCGAGCTCAATCGACCTCTGGTCGCGCCCATAGCCTTCGTCACCCATATCGAGGGTAAGCATCCCGTCCGTATAACGCACAAAGACACCCTTGCGGATTTCGAGCTCGACCATCTTGGCGCCCTCGCAGGAAACCACAAGATCAAACAGGCGGCCCGGCTCCTCAACGGTTTCACCGCCTGTCGCGCGAACGCAGTCGCCGCGCATCCTCCCAATCTCGTGCGCCGGCTGCTGGCAGAGCTTACCATCGCGCATGCTCAGCTCTCGCGGCACCGTCAACGCGCACTGCCACCCGCGCGCCACCGTCGGGTTTTCCGCCGTCGCATCGGGGCAACCCGACCATCCGATCATCAAACGCCGGCCTGCAGCATCCTCAAAGGACTGCGGTGCGTAGAAATCAAAGCCGGCATCGACCATCGGGGGCATGCCCTGCCCGGTGATCTTAAAACTCGGCGCCTCCCAATCGGCCTCGATAGGGAACCACACGCACTGATGCGGATTGCGGTAACGCCAACCATCGGCAGGCACACCCTGCGGACAGCAAACGAGAATAAGCTCGCCATCAAGCTCAAACAGATCAGGGCACTCCCACATAAAGCCAAACTTCTCGCCCAGCTCAATGCGCGTCGCATAGCTCCAGACCCCTAAATCACGCGAAGTATAGACAAGCACGCAGCCACGGTCGTCTTTCGTACGAGCGCCCAGAACCATGTAGTAGATACCATCGTGCTCAAGGATCTTGGGGTCGCGCACGTGCGTACCGATATCGTCGGGGTAATCGACCGGTCCAACAGCTATGCACTTCTCGCCCAATTCGTCGGGATTCTCGGCAACCATATGAATCTGGTTTTGCTCACGGCCCGTCAACACGTAGTCGTAATCATCACGGTCAAAATGCTTGACGTTGCCGGTATAGAAGTAGTGAATCTTGCCATCGCGTACAAAGGCAGAACCAGAATACGCTCCGCTCGAATCCAAATCGGAATCGGGGAACAGCGCGGGGCCGTGATTCTCGTACGTCACAAAATCCTTTGTCGTCAGATGGTTCCAAAGCACTGGACCGCCATGCGCAGCATCGAATGGATCGTATTGGTGATAGATGTGATACGTATCACCGATCTGCACCAAACCGTTGGGGTCGTTGAGCCAGCCAAGCTCAGGCTCCACATGGAACAGGAGCCTATCGGGGTCGGACGCGACGCGAGCCGCCGTCTCATCCTGTCCGGCTCGCCACTGCCCATAGTCCGCGCGTGTCACCTTATTTTTTTGATTTAACATCGCCGTTGACTTTCTCGTCTATGGGGAAGGACGTTCGACTCACACGAGTCGAACGTCCTTCCCCAAATGGACTTATCCTCAGATTACGCTGAACGGCTCAACTAGAAGCTAACGTCGAAGCCAGCGCCAGCGCCCTCTTCATCGGTGGTCGGCACGCCCTTTGCCTTGTTGTAGGCAAAGATCAAGACGATTGGCACGATGAAGGCGATGAGATTGCCAGCCACATACCACACGAGCGTCTCGGGCGTGACGATGAGCAGGCCAAGCACTCCGGTCAGACCCTGACCGATGGCGCGCACCTCAAAGAGCTTCACGAAGGCACCGCCGCAGCCTGCACCGATGCAAGCGCAGACGAACGGAATGATCGAGTAGCGCATGTTTGCAGCAAAGATTGCGGGCTCGGAGATACCGACCAGCGTCGGGATAAAGGACGACATGCAGATGTTGCGCTCTTTGGAGTGCTTCTTGTGAATGAGATACATGCCGATGGCGCCGCCGCCCTGGGCGATGATGGAAACCGACCAGATGGCCTGGATGTAGTTGAAGCCGGTCGTGGCAACGAGGTTGGCCTCAATACCCTGGATGAACTGATGCGTACCGGTAACGACGAGCGGCTGCAGGAACGCGGCGAAGACAAAGGCGCCAAAGACGCCCATCCTGTTGTACAGGACATCGATTACGCCAGCGAGGACGTCGCCGATCAGGTTGCCGAGCGGGCCGAACACGGTGAACAGGGCAACGTTAGCAAGAATCAGGGTAACGGTCGGGACAAAGACAAACGAGACGACCTCGGGGATGTACTTCTGGGCAATCTTTTCGACCTTGGCCATAAACCAGGCAGTCAGGATTGCAGGGAATACGCCGCCCTGGAAAGCAACCATGGGAATGGAGAGCGGACCAAAGTTCCAGTACTCAGCACCCGTCGGGTCCATAACGAACGTGTTGCGGTTCATAAGGCTCGGGTGAACCATGACGATACCGACGAGGATGCCCAGAATCGGGTTACCGCCAAAACGCTTGACCGCGCTGTACATAACCAGGACAGGCAGGTAGTCGAACGTGGTGGCGATAATGGCAAAGAAGCTTGCGAGGTTCTTGAGGAACTCGCTGTGATCGGCGAGGCTGCCTTCCATGCCAAAGAGGCCGTTGGCAACGATCAGCGACTTAAGGCCGATGATGATTGCAGCGCCGACGAAGGCGGGAATGATGGGGATAAAGATGTCCGAGAATACCTTGAGGACCGAGAAGAACTTGCCCTTCTTGTCCGCCTCAGCGCCCTTGACCTCGGAAGCACTGATCTCCTTAACGCCCGTCAGAGCCATAAACTCATCGTAAACCTTGTTGACGGTACCGGTACCAAAGATGATCATGAGCTGGCCGCTGTTGTACAGCACGCCCTTGACGCCATCGATGTTCTCGAGCTCGGCCTTGTTGTATTTGCTCGTATCCTTGAGCACCAGACGCAGACGGGTCACGCAATGCGTGGCGCCCTCGATGTTCTCCAGTCCGCCGACGTTGTCGACGACTTGCTGGGACACTGCCTTGTAGTCCATGTTCCTCTCCATTCCTTTTCTAAATCATAAAACGGTTCGTTGCCGCTACAGAGACGCGATCGTTGCGTTTGCGCACTTGAGCACACCGTCGGTGACGGTAAGCGCCACACCCTGGCCCTGCTTGTTGCAGAAGCGAGCGTTGAGCGCAACATCATCGACAAAGATGGTCGCGATGTCGTCGTCGACGACCAGACGCACATGGTGAGTGCCCTCGCCCTTAAAGAACAACGGACGCTCGAGGCCCATGTTGTTGACCTGGAACCACGGGTACTGGGGAGCCGGCGTGAACTCGAGCTTGCCCTCGCGCAGGTTGGCGCGGAACTCATAGGCAAGACCGGTCTCGGCGTCCTCGGCGAACTTGACCGAGAAGCCGGCAGCGTTACCGCCGAGCTCAATGTCGGCATCGAGCAAGTAGGTGGAGCCGGCATCCGCGGCGAGCACCTGCTCGACCTTGCCCGACTCGCAGGAAAGCTCAAAGGTCTCGACTGCCTTAGCCTCGCCAAAGGCGCCAAGCATGCTGTCGGGGAGCTTGGTGCCGAGCGTTCCGTCGGCACGCTGAACGATCTCGAGGGGCATAAAGGTGCCACCCCATAGGTAAGAGCTGGGGTCGCCGCCCTCGTCACGCGTAGGAACCCAACCAAAGAGAACGCGACGCTCGCCATCGAATGCGGTGCGAGCGGCGTAGTACGCGCGGCCGTCGAAGGAGTCGTCAGCGGGGGTAATCCAAGGACCGTTGATGGACTTGGACATGCGGTAACGGGTCTTGTTGCCGTCGCTGTACTCGGAAAAGACGAGGTACCACCAGTCGCCCATCTTAAAGAGATCAGGCATCTCAAACATGGTGTACAGGCCCGGGTTCCACCAGTCGCCCTGGAACTCCCAGTTGGTCAGATCCTTGGAGGTGAACTTGACCAGGCGGCCGGTCATCAGACGCTTGTCCTCGCCCACACGCGTGCCGAGGATGAGCATGTACTCTTCGTTCTCCTCATCCCAAAGCACAAAGGGATCGCGCCAGTTGCGGTCATCGTAACCCTCCTGGGGCGGAAGCAGCGTCTCGGCGATGTTCTTCTCCCACTTGACGGCGTCGTCGCTCGTTGCGTGAAGAAGAACCTGCTTCATCAAACGTGCGCGGACCTTATCGCGATTGCAACCAGTGTAGAGCGCATGGTACTTGTCGCCCACCTTAAACACCGTGCCGGCATAAATGTACTGGTCGACTTCCTCGTCGCCGCCGCGCTCAAGGCTCTCGCCAAAGTCCTTGTAGTTGACGAAATCCTTGGTCGTAGCGAGTGCCCAGCCAAACGGCTCTCCGAAAGGTTCGGGGTTACGCGTGTCACGCTGATGATAGAGATAGAACGTGCCGTCCTCGCCGTACGGCATGATGTCGCCTACCCAAATTCCCTCAGGCTGGTAATACACCTTGTGCATCCGAGACTTCCTTTCCACGACATACTAACTCGGTACAATGGCAAGATATGTCAATCGTTTTCATATGTCAAACGTTTTCACACCAATACGTCTTTTCGCAGTTCCAGTCGTCGGCAAACGGTTGACATATGCCGGTGAACGGTCATCAGAGGCGTTTGAGGAATTCTTTTGGCACGGGATGAACTACGCGGTTTTGCCCTCAATGAGTTCAACGGGGAGCTTGATATTCGATTCGGGATTATCGCCGTTAATAAGAGCGATGATGGATTGCGCCGCGAGCTCTCCGATGCGATCGATATCTTGACGTACGGTTGTTAAGTCAGGCATAAACGTCATAGTTCGGCGAGCACCATCCGCGCCCACGACCTTAATATCGTCTGGAGCGCTCAAGCCGCGCTGCTTCATCACGTTGAGACAGATGGCCGCCATCGTATCGTCTCCCGCAAAGATGCCGTCAATATCGGGGTTCTCATCGAGGATCTTCGCAACGACCGCGCCCTTTTCGTCGTCGGGCTTAACGAACTCAACCTCACGGACAAGCGCGGACAAACCGGCCTGCTCAACAACATCGAGGTAGGCATCGGTACGCTTATTGGCAGGCATGCGCATGCGGCTATTGCTGCGCAGGCACAGGATACGCCTGCAGCCGTCATCAATCAGACGGCGCGTGGCGAGCTCGCCAATGCCATAGCTGTCACTTGCAATCTGGACAGAGCCCTCGCCAAGATCGCAGTCGATGCCAACCAGGCTCAAGCCCATCTCGGCATATGCCTCGGCACCGATATTGAGGGAGTTGACGATGACGCCGTCGACCATATTGCGGCAGAGCATGTCAATATAGGAACGCTCAAGATCGGGTCGATTGGCGCTGTTGCACAGCAACATCTTAAAGCCGTTTTCCGCTAACGTGCGCTCGACCGCCTGCACAACCTGAGCATGGAACGGGCTGCTCACAAAGGGAACGATCATACCGATAAGATTCAGGCGACCGTTGAGCATGGCACGGGCGATATCGTTGGGCGTATAGTTGATGCGCTCCATCGCGGCATGGACCTTATCGCGGGTCTCTTGGCTAATATAGCCGCGATTATTAAGCACGCGAGATACCGTAGTAGGCGAAACCCCCGCCACCGCTGCAACTTCCTTGATGCCAGGCTTAGCCGTATCCTTAGAACGAGCACTCTCGCGAGCCATAGCACCCTCCCCCATCAACATGTCATACGTTTACATACGAACAAAGCATACCCCAACAACAGCGGGAAGACGGTAACAGCACAAGTAAGTAAACGACTCATCCAAATAATTAGGAGAGTTCCGCCTAAAGGGTGACTCCAAAGGACCCCACATGGCCGGTTTTGGGTTATTTTCCAAAACATCCCGCAGGACGCAAAGGGCTCCGCCGCGCGAAGCGCGCAGCGGAGCCCTTTGCATGTCCGAGGACGTTTTGGAAAGTAACCCAAGACGGCCCGGCGATCCTGCGGGAGTTAAACCCCTTTAGAACTTGTCGTGGAAGGTACGCGCAATGACCTCGTCCTGCTGCTCCTTGGTGAGCGTGTGGAAGTTCACGGCGTAGCCGGAAACGCGGATGGTCAGCTGCGGGTACTTCTCGGGGTGAGCCTGAGCGTCGAGCAGCGTCTCACGGTTGAAGACGTTGATGTTCAGGTGGTGGCCACCCTTCTCGGCGTAAGCGTCGAGCATGTGGACCAGGTTATCGGCCTGAGTCTCGGAAACTTCAGAAACCTTCATAATGTGTCTCCTTCGATCGATAGGCGCCGGCCGAAACCGGCGCACTAATCAGTAATCGTTATTGTTAGTATAGCACTAACAATAGTTACTCGCCCAGCTGATCAAGGTCGATATCGCCAAAGAACACCTGGTCCTCCTTGCCGAGCGCACTCGGGATGATGGAGAAGGTGTTGGAGATGCCGTCCTGAGCATCACGGAACGGGAGCTTGGAAACCGAAGACAGCGAAGCGATGGCGCCGTGGCTATCGCGCTTGTGCATGGGGTTAGCACCCGGGGCGAACGGCTGGCCAGCCTTGCGGCCGTCGGGCGTGGAGCCGGTCTTCTTACCGTACACGACGTTGGAGGTAATGGTCAGAACCGAGGTCGTGGGCACGGAGTTGCGGTAGGTGTCGTTCATGCGGATGTACTCCATGAACTGGTGCACAACGTCGTGAGCGATCTGGTCGACGCGGTCGTCGTCGTTACCGTACTTGGGGAACTCGCCCTCGGTCTCGAAGTCGACGATGATGCCGTTCTCATCACGGACGGGGTGGACCTTGGCGTACTTGATGGCGGACAGGGAATCAGCCACGACGGAAAGGCCAGCGATGCCCGTAGCGAACCAGCGGTGCACGTGCTTGTCGTGCAGAGCCATCTGGATGCGCTCGTAGCAATACTTGTCGTGCATGTAGTGAATGATGTTCAGCGAGTTGACGTACACGCCAGCGAGCCACTTCATCATGTCGTTGTACTTGGCCACAACGTCGTCGTAATCGAGCGTATCGCCCTCGACGGCACGATACTTGGGGCCGACCTGCTTCTTGGAGACCTCGTCAACACCGCCGTTGAGTGCGTACAGCAGGCACTTGGCCAGGTTGGCGCGGGCGCCGAAGAACTGCATCTCTTTGCCGATGCGCATGGAGGACACGCAGCAGGCAATGCCGTAGTCGTCGCCGTGATAGACGCGCATGAGGTCGTCGTTCTCGTACTGGATCGAGGAGCTGGCGACAGAAGTCTTGGCGCAGAACTTCTTGAAGTTCTCGGGCAGACGGGTCGACCACAGAACGGTCATGTTGGGCTCGGGGCTGGTGCCCATGTTCTCGAGCGTGTGCAGGTAGCGGTAGCTCATCTTGGTAACGAGCGTACGGCCGTCGACACCCATGCCGCCGATGGACTCGGTGACCCACTGCGGGTCGCCGGTGAACAGGGCCTGGTACTCAGGGGTACGGGCAAACTTGACCATGCGAAGCTTCATGATGAAGTGATCCACGAACTCCTGGATCTGCTCCTCGGTGAAGGTACCGTTGGCAAGGTCGCGCTCAGCGTAGATGTCGATGAACGTAGAGGTACGGCCGATGGACATGGCAGCGCCGTTCTGCTCCTTGACGGCAGCAAGGTAGGCGAAGTACATCCACTGGATGGCCTCCTGCGTGTTGGTAGCAGGGTTGGAAATGTCGAAACCATAGGTCTCGGCCATCATCTTGAGCTCGCCGAGGGCGCGGATCTGCTCCTGCAGCTCTTCACGATCGCGGATGTTGTCGGCGGTCATGACCGTCGGGGTGGAAGCCTTCTGGGCCTCCTTGTCCTTGATCAGGTAGTCGACGCCGTACAGGGCAACACGACGGTAGTCGCCGATGATGCGGCCGCGGCCATAGCCATCGGGCAGACCGGTGATGATGTGAGCCGAACGGCAGGCGCGCATCTCGGGGGTGTAGACATCGAAGACGCCGGCGTTGTGGGTCTTGCGCTCGAAGGTGTAGCGCTCGACAACGTTCTCGTCGACCTTGTAGCCGTGCTGGCTGGCGGCCTGGCAAGCGATGCGGATACCACCGTTGACGTGCAGAGCGCGCTTGAGCGGCTTGTCGGTCTGGAGGCCGACGATGGTCTCCTTCTCGCGGTGGGCGTTATCGATGTAGCCAGCGGGGTGGCTCACGATACCCGTGACGGTCTTGGTGTCCATATCGAGGACACCGCCCTGTTCGCGCTCCTTAAGCAGCAGGTCGAGAACCTCGCCCCACAGCTCCTTGGTACGCTCGGTCGGACCGACGAGGAACGACTCGTCGCCCTCGTAGGGGGTGTAGTTCTTCTGGATGAAGTCTCGGACGTCAACCTCTCCCGTCCAAATGCCTTCCTTGAAGCCTTCCCATGCCTCCTGCATTGTGTAACCACGCTCCTAGTTACGTGTAATGCGGCGCTCTCTCACACCGCTGCTTATTGAATTCTTGAATGTTCGGCTTGCACTACCGGCTTCTTCCGTTCTTCACCACACGCTGGTGCAGAGAAAACGTTTGTCCACCTTGGAACTACAACCCAAAACCCAAGATTTCACCCGTCTGAGAAGGATAACATAGCGACCCTCTCCATCTGGGCTGTTATATGTTTCTTTTTTTATATCATAAGGGCGTTTTTTACAAACCCGCAGGAAATGCGAGCGCGAACAACTACCGTTCACCGATTTGTATGTTATTTTTCCTTGCCTTTGTACGACGTTCGCTCTAGCTGTTATGCCAGCTTTAGCAGGGTAAAGTGTCTCAGAGACCCTACAGAAACTGCAGGGCGGCCACGGGATCCCCCGTGGCCGCCCTGTGGCGTAGCTAGTTTTTAGCTTTGATTGCCGCTTGGCATTAGGCGGCTGCGGCGGCCTTGTCGGTCGTTGCCTTGCTATTGCCGTTGCCCTGGCCCTCAAAATGCTTGTAGCACCAGCTGGTGACCAGCGGGGTCAAAATAGCCGTCACGATTGCGCAGGCAGCAACCTGTGCCGTAGCCGTCGCGAGCACGGCGCCGCCGTACATGGCCCCGTTGACGCTTGCCATGGCAGCAGGCGTGGCCACATTGGCTCCGGCGCAGCTCGAAATGGCCGCACCTGCGACACCCGTACCACCCGTAAGCTTATCGACCGCGATGACGGGAATTGCAAAGACCACCGAGCAGATCACGCCGAGCAGAATACCGGGGAGACCGCCATTAATGAGCTGGCCAAAGGTCATGGTCGAGCCCATGGCAAAGAAGACGAGCACGATGATGGCGGAAAGTGCCGGTGCCATCATCTTCTTAAAGCTGGGGAACAGGTTACCCAGAATAATGCCGATGACGATCGGCAGAATGGCACCCACGAGCGACCAGCCGATCGGAGCCTGACCGGCAGCGCCGAGCACGATCATCGTGACCGGAGGGCCGACAACGAGCGTGGTGATGGCGACGGCGCCACGCTCGGCCTCGTTGCCCATGGTGCCCATCAGACCAGCGTACATAGCGTTGTTGGCGCCGGTGCAAGCCGCCAGCATCACCATGGCAGAGATGCCAAACAGGTTGTCGTTGAACACATAAAGGATGAGCAGCGACACGGCAACGACCACGATCTGCTTGACAGCGATGATGATGGCGCCGCGTGCAGCGGCGGCGGGAGCACTCTTAAACGAAATCGTCGTACCGACGATGAGCAAAAAGGCGCCAACGAGCGGGCCTGCACCCTGCTGGGTCATGCCAAGCGTAAAGCTACCGAGCGTTTTAAACAGGTCGGGGAATAGCGTGTTGAGCAGGCAGCCCAACAGAAGCGGCACCAAGATATTGGCGCCCGGGATGGAGGACATCTTAAAGAACGGCTCCTTTGCCGCCGGCGCCTCCACCGCAGTCGATTCACTCATATATATCTCCTTTGGATGCATGCGAATCGTAGCCGCACGCGCCTATGTCAGAAAGAAGGCGACAACCCCGAGTCGCCAGGGTCGCCGCCAAACGATCACCGCGGGGTATTACCCGTCCAGGACGATGCCGCCGTCGCAGTCACCAATCTCGCCGTTCACGAAGCTGGCGAGGTCGGAAGCGAAGAACAGCACCATCTGCGCAGGCTCGCTGGCCTGGGCGGCGCGGCCCAGAGGAATACCGTTGATGATGCGCTGAGAGTTCTCGTCAGAGAGAATCGAGGTCATATCGGTCAACGTGAGCGACGGGCACACAGCGTTGCAGCGAACGCCGAACCTACCGCCCTCCTTGGCGACTGCCTTGGTTAGACCGTTAACACCGGCCTTGGAGCTCGCGTAAGCCGCGGTGCCGAGCAGGCCGCCGCCGATCTTGCCAGCAACAGAGCTCACGTTGACGATAGTGCCGGCATGGGCAGCCTTAAAGTGCGGGTACACGGCGTTCATCATGGTAAAGGTGCCGTTGAGGTTGATGTCGATGGTACGGCGCCACTCGGTGTCGTCGATCTCGTCGAACTTCTTGGTGCTGATGACGCCAGCGCAGTTGATCAGGATATTGGTTTGCGGCAGGTCTGCGAAAATCTGTTCGACGGTCTCGCGCGCCTTGGGCGCATCAGCGACATCGAGCTGATAAAACTTGTTGCCCTCGCCAAGCTCGGCCACAGCGGCCTCGCCCTTAGCAGCGTTCCTTGCGATGAGCGCGACATGTCCGCCGCCCGCGACGATGCCCTTGGCGATCTCGAGGCCAATGCCCTGAGTGCCGCCCGTGACAATCGCGGTCTTGCCCGTGAAGTCAAATGCCATGACTCCATCCCCCTTTATGTAAGGTGTCTCCTTGCGGGAAGTTGGAGCATCGCACGTGGCGATTATATGAGTCCCAGTCGTCATGGTGGTGACAACCCCTCGCCTAACCGCGGGCATGATAGTTCTTTGAAACGCTTTAGCAATTGAATGATTTTAAGTCTTAATGAGCTCTTAATATTGCCTACTGTATGAGGCCCGCGTATGGGGGTATCATCTTCCACCGAAAATAGTTTCTAGTGTTAGGGGTTTTCGGTGGAAGATACCGATTTCCATGAGCTTGGGCGTCAGCTCTTTACCGAGTTTGGCAGCATGCACCAGCGCGTTTCGCGCTTTGCCGACCAGGCTCTGGGTGGCGAGATGGCCGTCATGCGCGCCCTCATGCGCGCCGGCGGCTCGCTCACGCCGAGCGAACTCGCTGATCGCGCCTGGGTCTCGAGCGCCCGCATCGCCAATATCCTGCGCGCCCTCGAGGCCAAGGGCTGGGTCGAGCGCGAGCACTCAAAGACCGACCGTCGTCGCGTACACGTCACGGTGACCGACAAAGGATTCCAGGTTATCGAAATCAAACGCCGGGAATTCGAGGACCGCACCGCGGCCTTCCTCGAGCAGCTCGGCGAAACAGATACCCAGGAGATGGTGCGCCTTCTAAGACGTGCCAACGAAATTATCGACCGCAATCAAGAAAGGAGAGATGCCAAGTGAGGATTCTCAAGCTCTTTAAAAAACATATCCTGGCACTGTTCGCAGCTATCGTACTTATCGTAATCAGCTGCAACGCCGATCTGGCGCTGCCTACCTATATGAGCGACATCGTCGACGTGGGTGTACAGCAAGGCGGCATCGCGTCGCCCGTGCCCGACACCATCCGCGCCGAATCGCTCGACGACCTCGAACTCTTCATGAGCTCCAAGGACGCCAAAGCTGTGGAGGCTGTGTTTGGCAAGGCGGACAATAACGGCATTCGAACGTACAAGGGCACCGAGGAGGAGCGCGCCGACGGCGGCAAGATTGCCGACATCATGAGCCTCCCCGAGACTGTCGTCCTTTCGTTCAACCAGGGCATCGATGCCAACTCCATGGGCGACATGACCGGCGCATCTACCGAGGCAAGCGATGGCGGCGCCCAGGCCATGCCCACGCCCGAGCAGATGGCGGCGATGACGCCCGAGCAACTCGCCGAGATGCAGCAGAAGGCCGCAGCGGCGCAGAACATGCAAAAGCAGATCGACGCCGACGGCGGCAAGATCACCATGAAGAGCCTGCGCCTGGGCGTTGAAGGCGGCCTAATCGACCAGGGCAAGCTCGTCGAGGGCGCCAACGATATGGCAGACAAAATGGGCTCCATGTCGGGCTCCATCGTGACCCAGCGCGCCGTGAGCTATGTACAGGACGAGTACAAGGCGCAGGGCATCGACCCCGCCGACGTGCAGAACGCCTACCTGAGCCGCATGGCGGCCACGATGTTTGGGCTGTGCCTGGTGTCGCTCGTCGCCACTATCCTGACCGGTGCCGTGGCTTCGCGCACCGCCTGCTCCATCGCCCGCGACCTGCGCCGCGAGACCTTCAACAAGGTTATGCACTTCTCGCCGGCCGAGGTGGGCAAGTTTAGCCAGGCCTCGCTCATCACCCGCTGCACCAACGACATTCAGCAGATCCAGATGGCCGCAACCCTGTTTATCCGCATGTGCCTGATGGCCCCCGTCATGGGCATCGTCGCCGTCATGCGTGTCCTGGCCAACCACACCGGCCTGGAGTGGACTATCGCCGTGGCCATCATCGCGGTCTCGGCCGTCGTCGGCGTGCTCATGGGCCTCACCATGCCCAAGTTCAAAAAGATGCAGAGCTTTGTGGACCGTGTGAACCTTACCGCTCGCGAGCTGCTCGACGGCCTTATGCCTATCCGTTCGTTCAACCGCGAAGAGCATGAGCTCGAGCGTTTTGACAAGGCTTCGCTCGACCTAATGACCACGCAGCTCTACACTAACCGAGCCATGAGCTTTATGATGCCGCTCATGATGCTTGTCATGAACTGCATCACCGTGCTTATCGTCTGGTTTGGCGCGCAGGGCGTGTCCGACGGCGTGATGCAGGTCGGCAACATGATGGCGTTTATCTCCTACACCATGCAGATCGTCATGGCGTTTATGATCCTCACCATGGTTTCGGTCATCCTGCCCCGCGCCGAGGTCGCAGCCGAGCGCGTGGAAGAGGTCATCACCTGCCCCACGAGCATCAACGACCCCACCTCACCCAAACTGCCCGCTGCCAGCGCGCCGCGCGGCGAGCTCACCTTCCGTGACGTGAGTTTCCAGTATCCCGATGCCCGCGCCGACGTCATTAGCGGTGTGAACTTCACCACGCATGCCGGTCAGATGCTCGGCATCATTGGCTCCACGGGCTCGGGCAAGTCCACGCTCGTACAGCTGATTCCGCGCCTGTACGACGTCACGGGCGGCAGCATTTCGCTCGACGGCATCGACGTGCGCGACATGACCCTTTCCGAGCTGCGCCGCCGCATTGGTTACATCCCGCAGCAGGGGCGTCTGTTCTCGGGCACCGTCGAGAGCAACCTCAAGTTTGCCGGCGACATGGTGAGCGATGATGACATGCGCCAGGCCGCGCGCATCGCACAGGCCGAGGACTTTATCGCCGAGCGTGAGGGCGGTTACGACTCCCCCATCAGCCAGGGCGGCTCCAATGTTTCGGGTGGTCAGCGCCAGCGTCTGGCCATCGCCCGCGCATTGGCCAAAAAGCCCGAGGTCGTGGTGTTCGATGACTCGTTTAGTGCCCTCGACTACAAGACCGACGCGCGCCTGCGCGAGGAGCTGGCCAAAAACGTTACCGACGCCGCACTCGTGGTCGTGGCCCAGCGCATCGCGACCATCATGCACGCCGACCAGATCATCGTGCTCGACGACGGCCACGTAGTGGGCACCGGCACGCACGAGGAGCTGCTGCGCAGCTGCCCGGCGTACCTGGAGATCGCACAGTCGCAGCTTTCCGCCGAGGAGCTGGGGCTTACCCAAGAAGAAATTGCAGCCGTCATGGAAGGAGGCGAGCGCTAATGGCAGACGAGACCAAGACTCAGATTCCCAAGCCCACCCGCCAGCGTGGTCCCATGGGCCGCATGGGTGGCATGCGTCGCGGCGAAAAGGCCAAGGACTTTAAGGGCACCATGAGGCAGCTGCTCGGCTATATCGGCCAGCACAAGATTGCCGTGTTTGCCGCCGTCGCCTTTGCCGTGTGCTCGGTCATCTTTAACATTGTGGGACCCAAGGTGCTCGGCCAGGTTACGACCAAGCTGTTCGAAGGCCTGGTCGCCAAGGTCAACGGCACCGGCGACGTTGACTTTGACTGGATCGCCAAGACGCTCGGCTTTTTGCTCTGCCTGTATCTGGCGAGCTCTATCTGCAGTCTAATCCAGGGCTGGCTCATGACCGGCGTCACGCAAAAGATCTGCTACCGAATGCGCAAGGAGATCGCCGCCAAGATTGCCGTCGTGCCGATGAGCTACTTTAACGGACACAGCAAGGGCGACGTGCTCAGTCGCATCACCAACGACGTCGATACGCTCGGCCAGTCGCTCAACCAGAGCGTGACCCAGCTCATCACGTCGGTGACGCAGATTATCGGCGTGCTCGTCATGATGCTGTCGATCAGCCTGCCGCTCACCGGCGTCACCGTGCTCACGCTGCCGGCCGCTGCGATTATCCTGACCGTGATGATTCACTTCTCGCAGCCGTACTTCCGCGAGCAGCAGCAGGTTCTGGGCGCCGTCAACGGCATTATCGAGGAGGATTTTGCCGGCCAGAACGTCATTCAGGTGTTCGACCGCGCCGAGGCCTCGATCGAGGAATTCGACCGCCAAAACGACCGCCTCTTTATTAGTGGCTGGCGCTCGCAGTTCCTGTCGGGCCTGATGATGCCGCTCATGAGTTTGGTGGGCAACATGGGCTACGTGGGCGTCGTCGTGGTGGGCGCGCAACTCGCGCTGACCGGCAATGCCACGCCCGGCGACATCCAGAGCTTTATCCAGTACGTGCGCAACTTTACGCAGCCGGTGCAGCAGCTGGGCAACGTGAGCAACACGATGCAGTCGATGGCCGCTGCCACCGAGCGCGTCTTTGAGTTCCTGGCCGCGCCCGAGGAGGAGCAGAAGGCCGACGCGCAGATTCCCGAGAAGCGCCCCGGCCACGTGGAGTTTGACCATGTCAAGTTTGGCTACACGCCCGACAAGACCATCATCCACGACTTTAGCTGCGAGGCGCAGCCCGGCCAGACCATCGCCATCGTCGGTCCTACTGGCGCCGGCAAGACCACGCTCATTAAGCTGCTGCAGCGCTTCTACGATGTGGACGGCGGTTCGCTGCGCGTCGAGGGTGTCGACGTGCGCGACTGGGACCGCGCGGCGCTGCGCGGCGAGTTTGCCATGGTGCTGCAGGATACCTGGCTGTTTAACGGCACGATCCGCGAGAACATCCGCTACGGACGCCCCGATGCGAGCGATGCCGAGGTCGAGGCCGCTGCACGCGCCGCACGCTGCGATCACTTTATCCATACGCTCGCCGGCGGCTACGACTTTATGATCAACGAGGAGGGCACCAATCTGTCGCAGGGCCAGCGCCAGCTCGTGACCATCGCCCGTGCCATTTTGGCCGACCGCCCGGCGCTGATTCTGGACGAGGCGACCTCCAACGTTGACACTCGCACCGAGGAGCTCATCCAGCGTGCCATGGATGCGCTAATGCAAGGCCGTACCAGCTTTGTTATCGCGCACCGCCTGTCCACGATCCGCAACGCCGACGTGATCCTAGTAATCCGCGACGGCGACATCGTCGAGAAGGGCACGCACGACGAGCTGCTCGCCCAGGGCGGCTTCTACGCCGACCTGTACAACTCGCAGTTCGACGAAGCGGCGTAAATTCGACCGCAGGGAATGGATAGTTCCCGAGAGCGGGGGCGCAGGACAACCTGCGCCCCCGTTTTTGCTCTGCGACCCTCAAACCGTCTCCCCTGGGACCTGATTGGCAGCCCCTTCGAGGCCCCGTGGGCAAAAAAGGCAAATATGAGTACTGTTACCTTTTTAGTAACAGCCAAAACAGCCCCAAATGCCGTTTTCACGGCTTACACGCGCCCCTAAATTGATCAAACAGCCCTATAGCGGACTTATATGTGTTTGCGTTAATGAACATATTTTGCTGTTATGTCTATTATTTTGCGAAGGCAATATGATACTAGGTTAGCAACCGTACTCATATTTGGCATTTTTTGCCCACAGGGTGTTTCCTGAGGAAGCAACAACAGCCTTAGGCTCTCGCGCGACGCCACTCCCTCCCGGCATTCACCGACGTTTCCCCAGATAAAACCTGCCAAAATAAACCTGTCCCTTTTTGATAGGTTTTGGGGTGACGAGGGCTTGCACTTTAGCGTGCGACAGCGGATAATGCCGTGCGTTCGACAATTCACGCTTTGACCTATTTGATTGAGGAGGCCCCGCATGGCCATGGATTTCAAACGCAGGCTGCCGATCCCCATGGAGATCCGCGAGGAAATGCCGCTTTCCGCCGAGCTTACCGCCAAAAAACAGGCATTTGACACCGAGGTCGCCAAGGTCTTTACCGGCGAGGACGCGCGCAAGGTGCTCATCATCGGCCCGTGCTCTGCCGACCGCGAGGACTCAGTGCTTGAGTACATGAACCGACTGGCCAAGGTCGCCGAAGAGGTCAAGGACAAACTTATCATCATTCCGCGCGTCTACACCAACAAGCCGCGCACCAAGGGCACCGGCTACAAGGGCCTGCTGCACAACCCCAACCCTGAGGCGCCCGACGACCTGCTCGAAGGCGTTAAGGCCATCCGCCACATGCACCTGCGCGTTATTGAGGAAACGGGCTTCTTTACCGCCGATGAGATGCTCTATCCGTCCAACTACCAATACCTCGTTGACCTGCTGAGCTACGTTGCCGTGGGTGCGCGCTCGGTCGAAAACCAGGAGCATCGCCTGGTATCGAGCGGCATTTCGGTGCCCGTGGGCATGAAGAACCCCACTGCCGGTTCAACCACCGTCATGCTCAACTCCATCTACGCCGCCCAGGCACATCAGAGCTTTATCTTCCGCAATTGGGAGGTCGAGTGCGACGGCAACCCGCTCGCACACGCCGTCATGCGTGGCTACATCGGTCTCGATGGCCGCACCTACCCCAATTACCACTACGAGCACCTGGAGCGCCTGGCCGAGCGCTATACCGAGCATGCCGGCTACGCCAATCCGGCGGCGGTCATCGACTGCAACCACGACAACTCGGGCAAGCGCCCGCTGGAGCAGTACCGCATTTGCAAGGAGGTACTCGACAGCTGCCGCCGCAACGAGTCCATCTCCAAGCTGGTCAAGGGCTTTATGATCGAATCGTACCTTGAGGACGGCAACCAGCCGGTCGATGGCGGGGTCTTTGGTAAGTCGATCACCGACCCGTGCCTGGGCTGGGAAAAAACCGACTACCTCATCCACGAGATCGCGGAGCGGGTGTAGGTTACGGCGTTTTACCAAACGCCGTAACCGGCCGACGCTGCAAACCCGCCAGAGCGGCAATCTGCCTTTCAGCTTCGACGGCATGACCAAAAGGTCAATGCCGCCTCGCTTCAAGGCACCTTGCTCGCTCTGGCGGGTTTTCGCTGACGTTTTTTCTACCAGCGTCGTTGCCAAAGCTGGCACTTGGGGACGCTCCTTTTGGAGTGGTCGTTGGGAACGCTCTTGTTTGACTAGTCGTTTAAGAACGTCCCCAATGACCACCGCAAAAAAGCGCCGCCGCGGACGCTCATGCGTCCGCGGTGGTCTGTACTAAATCGCGACGACAGCTGGCAACCAAGCGTTCTGCCGAGCAAATCGTCCGTTGTTCACCTCAATCGACCGATTATCCCTCGTATACGATACGGCCATCGGAGACAGTGAACAGAACCTTGGTATCGGAGATCTTCTTGGGATCGCAATTAAGGATGTCTTGGTCGAGCACCGTGAGATCGGCGAGCTTGCCCACCTCGAGCGTACCGACTTTATCCTCCATGTAGTTCTCGAAGGCAACGTTTTTGGTATATGCCTCGAGCGCCTGATATGCCGTGATGGCCTGCTCGGGCCAACGGTACATATCGGTGTCCTCCTCCTCGGAAAACGGGCTGTTGCGCGTAACGGCCACCTCGATCTCCTCGAGCGGCGCATAGCCGGTGACTGGGCCATCGCTCGCACCGGAGATAAAGCAGCCGGCCTCGAGCATGTTCTTGACGGGGTAGAACTTCATGGCGCGATCCTCGCCCACCATGGCGATCTCGAGGTCGCACAAAGAATCGTGATACATCCACAGGAACTGCAGCGCGCACACGATGTCGAGATCGGCGACGCGCTTAATGTCCTCGTCGGTGATTGCGCACACATGCGTCATGGTGTTGCGGCGATCATCGCGCTCACCGTTCTCCTTGACGCAGCGCTCGTAGGCATCGAGTGTATTGTGGACGGCGCCGTCGCCGATCGCGTGAACATGAATCTGAACACCCTCTTTGTCGAGGGCGGCCACCATGTCGCTGAACTCCTGCTGGTCCCAGACGGACTCGCCGTGCCAGTTATCGCCCTTACCGGCGGCGGAGGTATATGGCTCGAGCATCACGGCGCTGCCGCCCTCGGTAACGCCATCGGAGTAGATCTTGACCGTACCGGTAGAGATCATGTTGCTATCGAACTTCTTGAGGTCCTTCACGGTTTTAAGAGCCTTTTTAGCCGTCATGCCGGGCACAATGGTAGGAAGTACTCGCATGCGCAGGTTAAGCTTGCCCTCTTTCTCAAGGTCAGTATAGAACTGGCAATCCTGTGCCGTAGACTCTCCCACGACGCTTATGTTGGTAATGCCGGTGATGCCGTATTTCGTAGCCACCTGCTGGTACTTGTCGATAGCGTTCTCAAGCTCCTTGTCCGTATGCTTGACGGAGACAACCTCCCTCACCATAGTGGCAGCAGAATCGATCAAGTAGCCAGTCGCCTCGCCGTTTGCATCGCGGGTGATGATGCCGCCCGTGGGATTGGGGGTATCGTTATCGATGCCCGCAAGCTCGAGCGCACGGCTGTTGACCCACACCGAATGATAGGAAACATCGGTCAGCATGATGGGCTTATCGGAGCAGATCTCGTCGAGGATGGACTTGTTGGGGCCGGGATTGGTGCCATCCTCTTGCTCGAAGGCGTTGATCATGAACGAGCCGCCAACGTAAGCCTCATCATCGGGATGCTTGGTTACAAAATCACTGATCACCTTCTTATACTCATCGATCGTGGTGCTCTTGGTAAGATCGATCTCGTACAGCGCGGTCACCCAGTTGCCCGGAGCGTGGATATGGCCGTCCATAAAGCCGGGGGTCACCATACCGCCATCAAGATCGATGACGCGCGTGTTGTCATCGATGTACTCGTCAACACCGGAGTCTTCGCCTACATATACGATCTTGTTGCCCGAGACAGCCAGGGCGGCCGCAGTGTCGCCCTCTTTGACCATCGTCTGAATCGTGCCGTTACGAAAGACGATGGATGCCTTATCGGAACTCGCGCCGCCGGTGCTTCCGGCATTTGAAGAATTGTTGGCGCAACCGGCGGCACCCACCGCAACAGCCGCGGCGCCCAACGTGCTCAGGCCGAGAAAGCTTCTACGGGAAACGGGGGGGATAGAGGTCTTCATATAACCCACCTTTCTGTTGACATCGCCGCGCTTTCGCGACGCTTGCTATCACCTGAATAGCACCCCCGGGTATAAACTTGCCTGCACAAACGGGGTTATTGCCGTAAGCGGAGGCTTATATCCCCTATAACCCTGCCTTTAACCTGCCCAAAAGCTCTGAAGAAGCTCGGATCGCGATGAGACACCACATTTACGGAATATCGTGTGAACATGCGATTTGACCGTGCCGACAGAGATAAATAAATCATTCGCTATGGCGCGGTTATCCTGGCCATCGAGCAGAAGGTCGAGCACTTCGCGTTCACGCGCGGAGATATCGTGCTGGTCGCAGAATGCCGAGAAGCGGACCTCCGCAATCTGCTTGGCAGAGGTGCCAGACGTTGTGGGCGGAGCAGAAAAGCGCAACGACAAGATCCGCGACGCCGCACGAATGGTATATATCGCGGCCACCACGCTCATGATGTTCTCTGGGATGTTTCTGCCGTAGGCAAAATACAGGTAATCGATGACTTCGATCCGCCCAATATTCAGCCCGAGAACGCGTACATCCTCGATCAGAACAAACGCCGTCAACACAGCCATCACAATAAGAACCTGCCGTAGCGTGCATAGAAGCTCTTTCGCGCCAACGGCTTGCTTTTGCGGTAGCAGACGAAAATCATGCCAAACGCCACGAACATGAACAAGGAGCGTAACGCATAAAAGGCGAGTTGTTTGATTGAATCGGGCTGCAACACAAGCGACATGGCCTCGAAAGCAGAAAAGGCGATGCAGGGCACGAGCATGCGAAGCCGGCTCGTCTTGTTTACGATCGCCAATGCAAATGCCCACATGCTCGCCATGATTCCAATCGATAGGACGAGTTTCGTTATGGGGTGAGTCATGGGAAATTGGCTGCTGAGGACATCTGCTATCATCTTACGGCCCTGATACTCATCGAGGAATACGATGGCGCTTTCGAGCAGGTCGAAGAAAAAGAAGGCCGAGACCGTCAAGTAGCTTGTTCGATGTGAGACGAGGTACGTGCATACCGATACGCACACCGCCACCATGCAAACCAAGACGAACGTGATTCCGTAGAAGAAGTAGAACGCGCTCACTACCGGGCCTTTCGCTTATTGATATGTGCTGCGGATAAACTTTACGCCAAAGTCATGCAGGTCGCTGCCTTCAGTGCAAAATCCAACCAAAGAAAGGAGGGTGGAAGACGCATATCCCCCACCCCAGCGCATGGGCGAAACTAGCCAGAATGAGAGTGGATAATCTCCCGTTTTTGGCCTATACCAGCACTAAAAGTGGGAGATTACCCACTCTCATCGAGCAAGTGTCCGAAAATCCTCACTCGTGACCTCTTTTCCTCCGTCCCCGAGGGATCGAGGCTCGTCTGCCGAATGGTCGATGCGGCAGTCCTGCGTCCATGTCACACTCATAGATGGCCTGACCCAACTTGGAAGGAGCCTCCATGAGCCTTGACAATGTAGCCCTGCGCGCCGCCACGCTCGATGACCTGACCGGCATCGCCGCCATTTACAACCAGCTGTGGTGCAACACACTACGCAACCGCGGCGACGTCGAAGCCGCCGATTTCTGCGCGCGCTTTAACATCGCTATGCAGCTGCAGCGCTCCCCCATCGCACTCGTCGCCGAGACCGAGGGCCGCACTATCGCCGCCTGCTGTATCGGCATCTTCGAGGACGGCAAGCCGCGCACCAATCCCACGTGGGAGCCCTGCTACGACGAGATGCTCGCCCAGGCAACCGAGATGGCAAAGACCGCCGATGCCAAGCTCGAGGGCTCGCTCTTCGGCGACAGCCGTGAAAAGGCCACGGCCGACCGATTTGCCGCCACGGGCAACGAGCATGCCCAGGGCCAGCTCAACCTGATCATCATTGTTCCCGAGTGGCAGGGCAAGGGACTCGGCCGCGCACTCATCGACCTTTCGCGCGACGAGCTCGCCAAGGCAGGCTGCACCAAGTTCTTCCTGATGAGCGACTGCAACTCCGATTGGCAGTTCTACGAGCACCTCAACATGAAGCGCATCCTGGAGGATCACAGCCAAGACACCGGCGACGGCTTTATCGTCTACATGTACGGAGGCGACACGCAGGATTAGCCTGTGTGCCGCCTCACGGGCTTTCTCCAAGACAGTCAGCAATCCGCCAAGAGAGCTAACAGGGTGCGCTCTCCTCGACAGTAGGGACATTCATCCTGCGAAGCGTGATATAGATGACCGCGCGGACACTCAACCGTCTCAGACAGATACAAGCCGAGCAGGCGCGCCCATGTGCGCGCATCAAGGCGCTCATGCGCTTTGCCAAAGAAGAACTGTACGGATGAATTCCGCGATTGAGCATCTTGAAGATATGGACCGCGAGTCCAAAGTCGTCCGTCTGAGGCGTAAACACCGGGGCATTCGTGGCGGCTGCCAGGCTCTCGAAATCGCTGACGCCAGTTGTCTCCATGAGCTTGAGCACCTCCGGTGCGATATATCCTGGTGCTGCACAGGTGGTTTGGTAGCTCACATCTGAAAGTGTGAAAGCATACGAATCGGTGTCAAGTAGCATCAGGCTGCCCCTCTCCCCCACAAGGATGTTGCGAGGATTCCAGTCATCCACGGTGATGCCGATGTCATGGAGCCCCGAGGTAAGCTTGCACAAATCGCCAAGATCCAATCGAGCGCTAATGCCACCACCGGCACTGCCCGAAGAATTGACGCAGCCGCACGCTCCATCTTGGCGAGATTTGTATAGAGTCGGGTGACCGACTGTTTGTATCCCTTGGCATAATTTGGCACCAGCAGGACTTTGTCACCATGACGGCAGTAGTGCACACCGCCTAGGAGGTGGATGAGTTCGGGGCAGTCACAACGTAGGAGCTCCACGAGCGCCTTGATGGTATCCATGCCCGCACGCGCCGAAACCTCGCAGCCCTTCTGCCCGTTGAGTACGCACTCGAGTAGCGTATCGTATGCGCGCTGGGCTTCGGGGGCCAGGTGTGCCCTGTTAAACATGCCCCCGGGTCGCACGTTTCCCTTCGAGTCGATCATACAAGCCCCCAATCTGTTTGGTTTTCCCAGATTGTGAGCCCGCACACCCAAGCCGCACGGCCCGCCGTTCAGCTGAAACCACCACACAAAAAGTCCGCCGACCATTGAAGTCGGCGGACTTTCGTGTGCGGACAATCAAGCCCTGTTCACCATGGAACTACTATTTACAGCGCGCCTTGGGCTGCTGCTGGGTGATGCAGTGAATGTTGCCGCCGCCGTAAATAACCTCGCGGGTCATGATACCGATGACTTCGCGGTCCGGATAAGCAGCCTGGATATCCTTGAGCGCCTGGGCGTCGTTAGGGTCACCGAACTGCGGCACAAGCACCGCTCCGTTGATGGGCAGGAAATTGAGATAGCTCGGCTCGAAGGCGTCCTCGGGGGTACGCGGCAGCACGCCCTCGACGGGATCAATCGTGCTGGCCTCCTCTTCGGTCATATATACCGAGGTCGCAGGCATGATTACCTTGTGGACCTTGAGTTTGCGGCCACGGGCATCCGTCGTCTCGGAAAGCGTCTTATACGCCTCCTGGCACTCCTTGTAGAACTTATGGTTGGGATCATCGGTCCACATGCAGCAGACTTCGCCGGGTGCACTAAAGCATGCGACGTCGTCCACATGACCGTTCGTTTCGTACGGATCGATACCGTCCTTGATCCAGATAACTTTCTCGATACCGAGGTACTCAGAGAGCTTCTTCTCAATCTGCTCCTTGGTGTACTGCGGGTTGCGGTCCTCGTTGAGCAGACACATCTCGGTGGTCACGACGGTGCCTTGACCATCACAGTTGAACGAGCCGCCCTCGAGGATATAATCCTCGGGACGATAACGGTTAACCTGCTCAAGCTGTGCCACCTGCAGGCCAATGGAAGCGTCCTTGTCCCACGGGAAGTACAGGCCGTCAATGAAACCGCCGTAAGCATTAAAGTGGAAGTGCGAAAGGGCAACCTCGCCATTGTCATTAACGAGGAACGCCGGGCCAGGGTCGCGAATCCAGCTGTCGTTGTACTCCATGTGGATAACGCGCACGTTCTCAACGCCGTCGAAGATCTCACACACCGCGGGGAAGTCTTCGGTGTTGACGCCCACAGTGATGGGCTGAAAGCGTGCAACGGTCTTGATGATCTCGGTGAAGACCTTCTGCGCCGGCTTGGCACCGCAGCGCCACACGTCGGAGCGGTGCGGCCACAGAATCCAGGTGCGCTCCTGCTCCTCATACTCGCCGGGCATATAGAACCCGTCCTTCTTGGGCGTAGATTCACTCTCGTAGATAGTCTTCATTTCAAGCTCCTTGATCTCGGTGCTTTTGCTTGACGAGACCATAATGCAGCCGCACCGAGATGTCCTCAATGGTCCCTCGAGCCCCTTTCAGCGACCGCCGGTATACCATTCGCTGACCTAAAGTTCTATTCAGGCCGAGAACATGACATACTGGGTTCCACAATGGAAAGGACGCCCTATGCCCCCATGCAATAAACAGCAGACTATTGAGCTGGACAGTACGACCTGGACCGCCCTCAACGAGCTCGCGCTCGCGATCCACGCATCACGCGGTGTCGACATGCTGCAAAAGGAGACCCTCGAGGGAACGACAGGACTCGTGCCCCATCGGATCGCCATGTTCGACCTGATCGAGGCGGCGGGCAGCGATGCCCCACGCTACGTCCACCCCGCAAGCAGCGGAATGGACGACCGCGCACTGAGCGACTACTACAACCGCTACGCCGCGATGGACTATACAACATGGTCCTTTGACCTACATAACGTCGGCGTCTACCGCGACCTCGACCTCGTCGACGTCGAGCGACGCGATGCCACGCCCATCTATCGCAAATGGATGGAACCCCAGGGCGTCTACTTTGGCTGTACGGCCACGCTCGCGCACAACGACAGCCCGCTGGGAAGCATCACCCTGTTTCGCGAACGCACGGCCGGAGACTTCACCGACACCGAGCTCGCAATCCTGCTCGAAGTCGCTCGGCACGCGAGCCTCGCGCTCGCCAACCTCTATCCTCGGGGCATTAAACTCACCCAGACCGAAGACACAAACCAGCTGAATGTTTTCATTGCAGAACACAATATCCAACCGCGCGAAGCCGAAGTCATGCGGCTCATGCTCGACGGCAAAACAAACAAACAGATGGCAAACGAGCTATTCATAAGCGAGTCAACCGTCAAGAAGCACGTCAACGCCATCTATCGCAAGCTCGGCGTCAGCAACCGCCTGGGCCTCATGACTGCCATGCAAAACATCCCGCGATAAAAAAGGGCGCCCTCCATGCGGAGAACGCCCTTTGATTTCGCCGTTGAATGAGAAGCGGCCCTACGCTATGCAATGAGCCCATTCAGGCGCTTTTGTTCCTTTGCAGCAAGTGCAATGGAAACCAGGCCGGTAATGGCATCGGCTGCAACCAAGGCAATCCAAACACCCTGCGCGCCCATCATGCTGCCAAGCAAGTACATGAGCGGTACGGAACAGATCACGTAACGGAGCAGGCCGCAGAACGTGGCGATACCCACCTTCTCGTTCGCCTGGAAGTACATCGACATGGTCATGGCAAGATAGCCCAGGGCAACAGCCAGGATGACGGTACGCGTGGCGTTGGCGGCAACCTCAACGAGCGCGGGATCGCTGCCGGCAAAGAAGGCACACACCGGCGTGGCGGCAAGCCAGAGTACAACGGTGACCAGCGCCAGCGTCACAACCTGGTACTTAAGCGTGCAGGAGAGTGTCTCCTTAAGACGCGCCCATGCCTTGGCACCGGCATTGAAGGCAGCGATGGGCTGCAAACCATAGGAGAAGCACTGGGCGACCATCATGGTGATGTAGAGAATGTAGCCGTTGATTACACCGAATGCAGCGATGTAGAGCGAACCCATGTCACCGCCAAGCGTGCCGAGCAGCGAGTTGGCAACGGTATTGAAGACGAATGTCGCACCCTGGACCAGGAAGAACGGGAAGCCAATCTTAACGATCTGCCCGCAGATACCCATGTCGAGTTTGAGGTCGACCAGGTTAATCTTGAGCTGAGACTTCTTGCCGCCAACATACCAGAAGATGCCGATGGCCCAGATGCCAATGGACAGGCCATAGTACACGCCAGCACCCATGACGCCAAGCTTGAGCACGAAGGTCGAGAGCGCGAGCCAGCAGATGGCAACGATGGCAGATACGGTCATGAGATTTGCCTGGACCTGGACCTTCTCATCAACGCGCATAACAGCGGTAACCATCTGGCCGATGACCGTGAGCGGCAATAGAACGGCGAACGTGCGCACGCCGGCGACCGTGTCAGCCATGATATCGGGCGTTGCACCAAAGAATGCACAGATGGGCTCGGTGAAGACTGCCATCACGACAGCGAGCAGGACCGAAACAATCGCCGTGAGCCAGAAACCCTGGCTAAATGCCTTACTCGCCCCCTTGATGTCGCCGGCGCCGAGCAGATTGCCCACGACGGCCGGCACGCCCGTACCGAAGAGATTGCCGAAGGCCAGATTGATGTACTCGACAGACATGATGATCGAGACGCAAGCAAGACCGTGAGCGCCCAGGCCCCAACCCATCACGAGACCCTCGAGCACGACCATAATGATCTGCGCGAGCATGCCCTGACCGGTCACAATTGTGTAGCGGCGCACGAGTTCTGGAATCGGCTTTGAGGCGAGCTCATGCTCCTCCCCAACGACAGCGGTTGTTTCTTCTGCCATGGTTCTCCCCTTTCCTTGAGAGATTGAAAGACTGTGGGGCTATTTCTCGTAGACGACCTTACCGGCGATCACCGTAAGCTCAGCCGTGGCGCCGAGAACCTCTGCCGGCTCGCAGGTAAAGAGATTGCGGTCGAGTACGCAGATGTCGGCTTGCTTGCCGCAGGCGAGTGTGCCGATGCGGTCCTCAGCATGCATAGCGTAGGCAGCGCCGTAGGTGTATGCGCGCAGGGCCTCGGCCATGGTGATTCGCTCCTCGGGGAACCAACCCTCAGGATTAGATCCGTCCTCGAGCATGCGATAGACCGCGCCATAGACCTCCTCCATAGGCTCAAGCCCCACAACCGGGAAGTCGGAGCCCAAATGCACGCAGGCACCGCTCGCAAGCAGGCTATGAATTGGCCACGAGAGCGCCGCGCGCTCGGGGCCAACGGCGTCGTCCTTTGCCAAGTCGGCCATATCAAGCAGCATATGCCACGGCTGCATGGCCGGACAGACGCCGAGTCCCGCATAGCGCGGCAAATCCTCAGGTTGAACAGTCTCGTTGTGCTCCATGGAGTGACGACAGCCCATAAGACCGTAACGCTTCTCACCCTCCTCGAAGCAGTCCAGGATAAAGCGTACGGAACGATCGCCTATGGCATGGATGCGCGTGTCGACACCCCACTCAAGCGCTTTAAGGATTGCTTTGCGCACGCGCTCTGGATCCTCAGCCGGCTCGCCACAGGTCTCGGGAGCATTAGCATAGGGCTCGAGCATCCAAGCAGTATGATCGGAACACACGCCGTCAATGAACTGCTTAAAGCCATGCCACTCGACTTGCGTGCCCGGGAAGTCGTATTTCGCCCGAATCTCCTCGAGCGTCATGGCCTCGTTCTCAAAAAGGTCTGTGTACATGAACACGCGCAACGGATGCTCGCCCTTGCGGTTGAGTTCCGCAAGGAATTTATAGGGGTTATCCATGCTCACAAAAGTGGGGTTAACCATGCCGACTGTTGTAATGCCGAGAGCGTTGGCGCGATGCGCAGTCTTGGCAAAGGAAGCACTAGCCACCTCGGGGGCAGGATTGTATACCTCATCCATTAAAAGGGCTCCCGCGTTGTTCGAGAAGACCCCAGTGGGGTTGCCAGCTTCATCCTTAAGAATCTTGCCGCCTGATGGGTCTGGCGTTTCAGCAGTAACGCCGATTTTCTCGATTGCACAGGTGTTGGCACTAAACGTGTGCATGTCAACCTGCTGCAAAAAGACCGGACGGTCCGAAATGTACTCATCGATCATTGTCGCCGTAGGCATCTCGGGCACGTCCCACTGGAACTGGATAACCTGACAGCCCACGATCCACTCGTTGTTCGGGTGGTCTTTGGCAAACGCCTGCACGCGTTCCATACACTGCTCGAAGCTTGTGCAATCGATGAGATTGACGGCGAAATCGGGATCGGTCAAAAAGGCGCCCTGGGCATAGTGAGTGTGTGAATCGATAATGCCAGGCATGACGAGCTTATCGCCATAGTCGCGCACCTCGGTATCGGACCCGATAAAAGCGTCGAGATACTTATCTTCGCCGCACGCAACAATTCTGTCACCCGCGATGGCAACGCCGCCCTTGAACGGTGCCAGCCCGTCACCAGTGAACACAGCATTACTTTTGATGACTAAATCCGCTTTGTCCATATGAGCCTCCTCAGACGTTACAGGACAATGGATAAGCGCCACGATACGGCGCGCCCAATCGGTGAGGGAGCATTTGCCGCCCCCTCGTGACACGTGCCTACAGGCAATTGGGCGTCTGTCCAGCGCCCTACGCCCCGCGTCAACACCCATTGACGCACCTCCAGCACAAGCTGCCAAGATGGAACCGAGCGAACGGACGGATTAAGCAGGTTTACACGTCTGAACAGGTATTTTATTGTCTAAGTTTATTGTCGCTTCTTTACGCCGAGCAGTCTGCGATACACCGTCAGCCGGACCACTCCAGCCTCACGAGCGCCAGAATGCCTCAATCAAGTCGTCACGCGCCTTGACTTCGCTCTTTACATAGATGCGATGCAGGTGAGCCTTGACGGTACCCGGACTAATCACAAGTTCATTAGCAATATTTTGGACATCGAGTCCACGCAATACGAGTGTAAGCACTTCCTGTTCGCGCTTTGAAAGCCCATGCTCGTCCGAGAAAATCACAACACGCGAGACAAGGTCCTCCCGTGCATCACGGCGCTCTGTCGCTACCTCTTCATCGGCACGAGGGTGACGCGAGAACACACGTAAGATATGGCTGAACTGTTTAAATAGCTGAACGGCTGCAGCCACAAACAATAAATTCTCTGAGATATTCCGCTCGCCCAGATACCATAAAAAGGCGCTCACTATCACGTTGTCAACGTCAGGCGTGCAGAATAGGATCATATAGGTATCCTCGATAACCACCATCACGGTAAGCACGCAGGCTATGCGAAAGAACGTCCGAGAGCGCTCAAGATCGAGCCGCTCAGCCCTATTCTCCGTCTTGCGATAGCGGGCGTAAGCATATACCAAGCAGAATGCCATTCCCAAATCGCGCACAAGCCAAAAAAGATATTGCTGAATCTGGCTCGCAAAGCCAGTACGAGGTACCAGAGCAAGCTGAAGCACGGCGATCGGTACGACATATGCGGCAACACGCTTAACGGTTACCTCATCGTGTAAGCGAAACGTTACCCAAAGCCATACGCACGCAAGAATCGCCACGCCCAGCGCGCAGCGCAGTAACGGATGTTGAAGCGGCTCATTAAACGTCACCACATAGTCATATTTGAGCCGGTTGTACTCATCAAAGAAGATCACCGACATATCGAAGACATAGAGAAGGAAGCCCGCGGCCGCCACCAAACAATCGCGTCGACGAGTCATGAGCCATATTACGAGTGCAGTTGATGCCGTTACCAATCCAATGCCCATGACAAGAATCGTGTAGATAAAGAATGCGAAGCTCATACTACCCTCATTCCGCGCACAACCAGCTTGATTCCGCATTACGGTTATGGTAGAAACATCGACGAATACCAAGATCGAAAGGAGATGCCATGGCGCCGATTACACCGCTCAAGATTATTGTCGCGCCTGCCGCCAAGGCCATCGCCAAGATCGGTTCGACCATGACCTATGATGACGTTCCTTGCATCGTTGATGAGCGCAACGACAGTTGCCCTTACCTGGGCCACGTCCCCTACTTTGCGCCTAAGCTTTCCTCTTCACTCGACCAGCGCAACTGTTAGCATAACCTTCACGATTGCCGCAGTAATCCTCGCAGCAATTTATTAACTTGGAAGCAACCCCTGTTTTAACCCCGTGCCGGTGGGCCAAGCCCCTCACGGTTAGCGTTTTCTATACACGCCAACGCCGGGATTATCGACACTGCGGCCGCGGCGCGATATGAGGCGCGAAACCTCGCCCAGCAACACGGCGATCACCACACCCATGAGAATGGGCAACTTTGCCATTTCGGCGGGTGAGCCGTTGAGCGGCACAATCGTAGCGACAATCGAAAGCACAAGCTCCACCACGGGAATCGCAAGTGCCACCGCAAGCACCTTGCCCTCGAAGGGCGCGCGGAACACGCGCGGGCGATCGTCATATTTGCGCAGGCGCCAAAACGCTGGGAACATCGGGATATAGCTCATAAGCAGGAAGACGACGTTCATCGAGAAGAAAACCCAAAAGACGTCGGAGCCCTCGCCCAGCGGAATCTGAAGCAGTAGCACCAAGCTGGCAAAGCAACCGTTAATGAGCGCCGAGCCGTTGGGCATGCCGGTCTTCTTGGACACCAGCGCAAAGGGACGCGGCATATTGCCATGACGCGCGGCATAGCTCGCCACGTTGTTAACGCCAAAGCTCCAGCAAATCATGTTGGCGAACAGCGTCACCAAAAAGGCCACGCCCACGACCATCGTCAACGGATGGCTGCGCCCCAACATGGCGGCGACCGCGTCCACAATGCCCGAATCGAGCGAAAGCTGCTCGGTGGGAACCGCGGCTCCAATGCCGACGCCGCAGATAATGTAGATCGCCGCAATGGCAACGCCACCAGCGATAACCGCCTTGGGGATATCGCGCGATGGGTTTTTCATCGTGCTGGCAAAGGTCGCGACCACTTCGAAGCCCATAAAGTTGAACAGGATGATCGATAGGTACGTCAACGAATTGGTGTCGCCCAAATCTGGAATGAAAGTCTTAAACGACATGTCGTTGGCAAAGCCGTTATTGCAGGCAAACCAGATGCCGACGATTCCCACCACGGCGGTAATGAGCACCTTGATGACGGCACCGCCGTCCATGACCCAATCGGCCTCGGCCACCGGGTGCATCGCCATGACCGTAACGCCCCACACAAAGGCAAGCTCGATGGCAATTCGAACCCCGAGCGAAAACTCGATGCCCCATACCGCATTGATGACACTGGGGAACATGCAGGCGATACTTGCCACCCACAGCGGAAAGTTAACCCAGTAGCACCAGGAGCAACGGGCGCCCCAACGGTCGCCCAAGCCCAGGCGAACCCAATCGTACAGGCCGCCCTCGGAATCGAACGCCGTACCGAGCTCGGCCACCACCAGGCCATAGGGAAGCAAAAACGTAATGATGAGGAAGATCCACCAGAAGAACTGCACGTTACCCATGGCAGACGCCGGAGCAGCCGCCTCGATGGTAAAGACAACGCAGATAACCGAGAGGATGACCTCGAACAGGGAGAACTTTTTACCTACCATGGCACGCCCCCCCTACAGTAAAAAGGATGGCATCTGTACCGAAGGCGCAGCCCAAGGTAGGGTTGCAGGCCGCGTCACCGGTGCAGGTGCCATCCCAAAGGGAAGAGAGGATGCAATTGTTGGACCAACGCTCGCGGAACAGGCGCGTGTAGATAACGATACGCTGGTACATAGATACTCCGATCAAAACGGTCGCGCTCGCAACCGGAAACTATCAGCAATTGAATACGCGTCTGACCTGGGAAATTCAAGCGAACAATTGGCCTAACCCGCAATAAATCCCAGATCAGACGCGTATTCAATCAAAGAAAAAGGGCACTCCGATGTGGAGGCAACGGAGTGCCCAAAGAAAAGCCAGCCGATCAATCAGGTAGCCCTGTTCGCTTGACCGGCTGGGTTTTCGAGGTGCCCCAGGTCGCCGCGAAAGAGGAGCGAAGCGTACTTCGGTACGCGAGCAACGGCTTGAGCGGCGAGATGGGGTGCCTCAGGAAGCCAGACGATTAAGCGGACGGCTCCTGCTGGGTAATGCAGTGGATATTGCCGCCGCCGAAGACGACCTGCTCGGACTGAACGCCAACGCACTTGTAGACGCCCTCGCCCCAGACCTCGTCATAGATCTTCTGGAGCGTGTCGACGGCCAGCTGGTCGTTCTCGTCGCCGTACTGCGGGACGATAACGCCGTGGTTGGTGACCAGGTAGTTCATGTAGGAAGCGATCAGCGGCTCGTCGGGAACGCGCGGCTCGGCGTTCTCGTCGGCGTCGATGGTGTCGCAGGAAGCCTGGTCCATGAACAGCGGGTTCACGGGCATGCAGAGCTTGTAGACCTTCAGCTTGCGGCCCTTGGCGTCAACGGCGTTGGAGAGGGTCTCGTAGGCAGCGTGGCACTGATCATAGAACGGGTACTCGGGGTCGTCGGTCCAGATGCAGGCCATGACGCCCGGGGCGATGAACGTGGCGACGTCGTCGATGTGACCGTTGGTCTCCTCGGGATCGATGCCCTCCTTGACCCAGATGACCTTCTCGACGCCCAGGTAGTCCTTGAGGTGCTCGTCCATGTAGGCGCGGAGCTCCTCGCTCCAGGGCTCGAACTTCTTGCGGTACTTGGGCCAGATGGACTCGGGGTCCTCTTCCTCCTCCAGAACCGCGGAGCAGGTGCGGCCCGGGGAGAGCAGGCACTGGTCGGTCACGACGAGGGTGCCCTCGCCGTCGACGGTGATGGAGCCGCCCTCGAGGATCATGTCGTCGGGGCGGTAGCGGCGGCAGCCGGAG
Organism: Collinsella sp.; assembly: GCA_048430645.1. Taxonomy (GTDB): domain Bacteria; phylum Actinomycetota; class Coriobacteriia; order Coriobacteriales; family Coriobacteriaceae; genus Collinsella. The sequence goes on from DBFOME010000039.1 coordinate 45,849, forward strand.
AGCTCAGCCATCTTAAGGGCGATCTGCTCGTCCTTGTCCCACGGGAAATAGAGGCCGTCGACGAGGCCGCCGTAGGCGTTGAAGTGCCAGTGGTTGGCGCGCTTCTCGCCCTTGCCGTTGATGACGTAGGTGGCGGCGGTGTCGCGGAACCAGGCGTCGTCGGTGGTCATCTCGATGACGGTGACGTTCTCGTCGTTCTCGAAGACGGCCTTGCAGTTGGCATAGTCGACCTGGTTGGCGCACATATAGACCGGGGTGAACTCGGAGATGGCGCGGGCGATGGCGGCATACTGCTTCTGAGCAGGCTTGGCGCCGTGGGCCCAGGTGTCGGTGCGGTGGGGCCAGCCCATCCACACGCGATCCTGCGGGGCGAACTCGGCGGGCATGAAGAAGCCGTCGGCCTTGGGGGTGGACTCGGACTCGGTGATCGTACGCATAAGATTTCCTCCAAATCGAACGATCGTTTGCCGCGGGCGGGTTACCCGCAGCCTAAAACCAAGAGATGGTAGGCGCCCGTTCCCCGGCAAAGGTCGGGGCGCCCGGCGCCGGTTTTCACGGAGTCGCACCGGCAAGCGACGACGTAACCCGGTGCGCGGAGACAAAACGCACGAAGGATACGGAAGAGAGATTGGGGTGGGCGGTGGTTACCGGAGCAATAGCTCACACCCACCCCAGGGAATGGTTAGCAAACCTGTCGCTTGGGCACGCCTCCGAAGAGGCCGGAGTGCCCGGAGTCGGGAGCGACAAGCCCGACGAAGCGCACGTTGGTACGCGAGGAGGGTCGGAGTCCCAGAACCGGGTGCTCTAGTTCTCCTCGGCCTCGGCGGCCTCCTCAGCGAGACGCTGGGCTGCGAGCTCAGGGGTCAGACCCTTGTACTCTTCCTTGCGGCCCTTAGCGCTGACGACGCGGACGACCTCGCCGATGAGCACGAGCACGATGAAGATGACGATCATCGGGACCTTGTCGCCAATTTCAGCGGCGGAGAACGGTACCAGCGTTGCAACGATGGCAAGAACCAGCTCGATGCAGGGGATGGCGAGCATAACCTTCATCATGGCGCCCTTAAACGGGAACGTGAAGATGCGCTCACGGTTCGGGTCGTTCTTACGAAGGTTGAGGAATGCCGGGAACATCGGGATGTAGGTGAGCAGCAGGAAGACGACGGAGGTGCCGAAGAGCATCCAGAAGACACCGTTGGAGATGGCGTCGATGGGAACGAGCTGCAGGCACAGCACCAGGGAGGCAACGACAGCGTTGACCAGGTTGGCGCCGTTGGGCATGTCGTCCTCGGAGATCATCGAGGCGAAGACCTTGGGCATGTTGCCGTGCTCGGCAGCGTAGCGAGCGACGGAGTTGACGCCGAAGGACCAAGCAGCCATGTTAGCGAACAGGGTGATCAGGAAGGCGATGCAGATGACCTTGAAGATCATGGAGTCGCCCACCATGGTCTGGACCGCGACGATCATGCCGTAGTCGGGGTCGATGGAGTCGGCCGGCACAGCGGCGCCGATGCCGAAGCCGGCGAACAGGTAGATGACGGCAATAGCCACGCCACCGACAATGATAGCCTTGGGGATATCGCGAGCGGGATCGGCCATATCATCGGTCATGGTGCAGATGACCTCGAAGCCCATGAAGTTGAAGATGATGATCGACAGATAGCCGAGGGCGTTGGTGTTGGTGAGCTCGGGCAGGAAGGTGGCGGCGGACATGTCGTTCGCAAAACCGTTCTCCATGGCATACCAGATGCCCAGAGCGCCGACGATAACGGCAACGGCGACCTTGATGATGGCGCCACCGTTGAGGACCCACTCGGAGTCGGCGGCCTTGGAGCGGCCCATGAGGTAGACGATCCACACGAAGGCGAGCTCGATAACCATCTTGGCGATCAGGTTGAACTCGACGCCGAAGACCATGCCCAGGATGTCGGGGAACATGGTTGCCAGCGAGGCGATCCACAGGGGGTAGTTGACCCAGTAGTAGTACGAGATGCGGGCGCCCCACTTGTCGCCCAGGCCATCGCGCACCCAGTCGTAAATGCCGCCCTCGCCGTCATAGGTGGTGCCGAGCTCGGCGACGACCATGCCGTAAGGGAGCAGGAAGGTCAGGATCAGGAAGATCCACCAGAAGAACTGCTGGTTGCCGATGGCGGCAGCAGGAGCGGCGGCCTCGCAAACGAAGACGACGCAGATGATGGTCGAAATGACCGTCAGGAAGGAAAGCTTTTTCTTTCCGTCACTCATGATGAGCTCCTTCGCTCAGTCTTGGACAGATCCGAGGCCCTAAGGTATTAAGGCAATTGCTTGGGCCTCGGTGAGCGGGCGACAGGAGACGAGCATCCGCCGCCCGCAAACGTGCTTTTAGAAGCCTTGAGGCTTAGAGCTGCTCGAGAGCCTCGAGAGCGGCGTGGAGCTCAGCCTTGGCGGAGTACTCGACACCCTCGTCGTTGAGCGGAGTACGCTTGCCCAGGGCGGCAAGGAGAGCACGGATGGAGTGCTTGCGGTTCTCGGCCTCGACCCAGCACAGGGAGCGCTCGGGATCGTCCATGACCTCGTCGACGACTTCCTCGTTGCGGGTGGCCGGCAGGCAGTGCATGAACTTGGAGTTGGGGCCGGCGAAGTTCATCATGTCCATGGTGACCTGATACTTGGGATAGAACACGTCCATGTAGTTCTCGCCCGAGACCTCCTCGTCGTACAGGCCATACCACACGTCGGTGTAGATGAAGTCGGCACCCTTGATGCACTCGATGTCGTCGGAGATGACAACCGAGCCGCCGGAGACCTTGCAGTTCTCCTCGGCGATGGCCATCATCTGCTTGCCAAACTCGGCGCGCTCCTCGACGGTGCCAACGTGCAGACCGCCGTCGGGGATCTGGTGGCCCTTAGGTCCAAACTGGACAAACTTCATGCCGACCTTGGAGGCGATGAACATGAGGGAGACGCAGACCTGGGTGGCGTCGCCGATGAAGGCCAGGGTGCAGTCCTCGATCTTCTTGCCCTCGGGGAGGTTCTCGAGCATGGTCATGAGGTCGCCCATCTCCTGCGTGGGATGGTTGAACTCGGACATGCCGTTGATGACGGGCACAGCAGAGCCCTCGGCGAGGCCGACGACGTCCTTGTGACGGTCAACGCGAGCCATCATGATGTCGAGCAGCGAGCCCATAACGCGAGCGGTGTCGCCCAGGGACTCGTGACCGCCGAGCTGGATGGTGCCAGGGCCATAGAACTGAGCATGGCCGCCGAGGTCGGTCATAGCGGTCTCGAAGGAAAGACGAGTGCGGGTGGAGACCTGCTGGAAGATCATGCCAAGGCTCTTGTTGCGGAGCAGGTGCGGATAATAACCGTCAACCTTGATGGCCTTCTTCATTGCCAGGCCAAGATCCTCGATAGCCAGGATCTGCTCTTTGGTGAAGTCGTTGGTGTCGATGAAATCCTTAGGCAGTGCCATGTCGATTTCCTTTCCGCCGGTCTTGCCGACTATTACTATGAGGCGCTCGAACATCACGCCTCGTGTTGACAAGACCATCATTCACCCGTATGCAATTTTTACCTAGTTTATTCGGGATTAAAGACCGTTCATGGAGTTACACCCTCTCTAATCCAATATAAACCCGCAGGTCAAGAGTTTACAGGGGGTTTACCGTCTGGAACCGCGAACGGTATACGGCTATGCTGTATCTTGGTGTCTAATCCGCAATGGAACGACCGGCTGAGACATATATACCCCGGGAGATATAGCGGGCTCCATAAGAGACAAATGAGACAGGACGGTGACAGATGGACACGCTCATGTTCTTCTATACCCAAGCGATACTCGTAATCTGTATTGTGACGGCAGTGCTTTCGCTTGCCGCCTATGCCTCGTCCCGTCGACGCTTCTTTATCTATGGCAGTGGCGTTTTTATTTGCTACGCCATCGAGATGACCGAGATCTTCTTTTTTGAATACACGTTGCAAAACGAGAGTTTTCCGGCCAGCGACTATTACTCAATTACCATGCCTGTATTGCGGACCCTTGTGGCGACTGCTTCACAGGCTTGTATTTGGCTGATTGCCATGGACTTGCTCGATAAGCATTCTAAGAAGTTGTTCGCCATCCCTGTCCTAACGTTTTTGCTGTGCGAGTCGCTGACTATCGTCGCAGTCCCCTCCGGCCCCATGCGTCAGTGGATCTACTACACGATGCGTCAGGTATTCCTTGTCTTTGTGGGACTGTATATCTTCTGGACGGCTCATAAGAGTACAGAGGTTGAGCTGAAGGCACGCGTTAACAACCAGCGAAAGCACCTGATTATCGGCGCTATTCTGGTCGGTTGCATCGTTGCCGAGGATTTCTACAACATCCTTGTCATCCCCATGAGTCTGGCACCCTCTTGGCTGCAGCTTTATCTATCCGAGCGCAACTTTAGCGAGAACGTCTTTGCGTGCTACTTTGCGATTCTGCTGATCATCTACGCCTACCACGTGCTTTCAATCCGCATGCAGGAGGCGCCCGAGGAAAAGAACGTCAGCAATCTTGATCGGCACATAGAAGAGCAGATGCCCTTCTATCGCAATGCCTATAGGCTCTCCAACCGCGAGGCCGAGGTTTTGCGTCTGGTTGTGTTGGGCAAGTCGAACCAAGAGATTGCTGACGAGCTATTCCTTGCTGTAGGCACCGTCAAGACCCACATCCACAACATCCTGGTCAAAACCGAGCAGCAAAACCGTACCACGCTCATCCTCCACTTTTGGAAAGGATGAAGTTACGCGGTTTACCAAACCGCGTAACGGCTCGACGCTGCAAACGCCCCTAAGCGGCAACCTGACGTTCAATCGTCGGTCGCGTACCGAAGTACGCTTCCCTCCTCTTTCACGTCACCTTGCTCGCTTAGGGGCGTTTTCGCTGACTTATGCTCAACCTACGATAATTCCGAGCTGAACGAGTTACTCGCTGTAGCGGGTGGCGATGGCGGCTCGCACCATGCCGGTGCTCATGAGGTAGGTCACCAGGAAGTAGCCACCATAGGCTGCCAGGAAGATTGCGCAGGTGAGGCCCACGGTGCTGCCGATGCTCATATTTCCGAAAATGCTCACCAGCTCGATGATCACCTTAAGTGCCACAAAGGAGTGTGCCAGGCCCACTGCCAGCGGGAACAGGAAGAATACCGCTTGCTGCGCCATCACCGAATGGCGAATCTGGCGGTCGTCGCAGCCGATCTGTGCCAGCACACGATAGCTGCGGCTGCCGTCGGCCACGTTGGAGAGTTGCTGGATCGACAGAATCGCCGCGCATGCAACGACCAATACAAAGCCGATGTAGATGGCTAGGTAGCTAATAAGACCGTTCATTTGCGCTGCTTGCGCGTACATCTCGGAGCGTGTGATGAAGGTTCCCCACGACCCCGGCTCCTTGCCGTCAACGAGCAGATTGTCGAGCACAGTGTATTTAATACTCTCGTCTGCCTCGGTCGTATCCATCCCCTGTTTGTAGTTAACGAGCAGGCTACTGGAATACGGCTGCAGATTAAGTTGGGACAACAGCTCGTCGGCAACGACGACGGTACCCGGATTACTGCCCATCGCCGAGTTGGCGATGGCCGCCGCATCTTCGTCCGACTTATCGGTTGCGGGCTTGAGCGTATGCCCGCCCAAGGTAAGGGCATGGCCGCCAGCCATATACTTGGTGTACAGGTCGACCAGCTCGCCGCCCATATCACACGTGAGCAGATACTGGTCGCGACCGATGTGCACCGGCTCCTCGCCCATCATCTGACGCAGTTTGTTGTACTGGCTCGCCGGCGTCACAAACAGACCCATCGTATCGGCATTGCTACCCCCGAACGCCTTGGGAAGCTTTTCGCCCATGATCTTGCACATCTCACTTGGGGTCACCGAAGGATTCGAGCCGCCAAATGGGTAACTCCGATACGAATCGATCTGCACATGCTCACCGGCAACATCGGCGATATTGACCTTCTTGCCGGTCTCGTCGTTGTTGCCCGCCGACTTGCCCTTGCCGTGCCATGCAGGGTACAAATCGACCGTTGTATCGGCCAGCACCATGCGATCGGCCTCAGACGGATTGACATACCCTTTGTACCCTTTGTAGTAGTCGAGCGTATCGGGCGTGTAATAGACATACGTCTGAGACACATCAACAGGGTTATAGCGCTCCAGGTTTTCGTTCATCACGTTGGCAATCGACATACCGCACGTCACCGAGGTGATGGCCAAAAACAGAAGCATCGCGATGACGCCCATCGAAAAGCACACCGTGTTGGCCTTGGCCGCAAGCTGGCGCACGGTAAACATGTTGAGGCCGCGCCAATACACGCCGCGCAGGCTCTGCAGCAGCTTAATGAGCATGCCCGAGAGTCCCCAGAACAGGGCAAAAGTGCCCACGGTAACCATAGCGGTCGTAATACCAAACTGGTTCATGGCCTCTTGCAGCTTGCTGTCCGTCGCGGTTAGCGGGAACCCATCACGTAGCAGACGGTAATAGGCCACGCCCACAAGCGCCACGCCCACGGCAAAGATGGCAATCGCGATCCAGGGGTTGCGTATCTTGATGCTCTCGTTGCGACGCTCGGCACCCATAAGCTCGATGAGTTTGGTACGACGCACGGCGCGAAGGTTCAGCAGTAGCGTGAGCACAAACATTACGAGCATGCAAGCAAGGGTCAGGTTAAACGCATGCACCGAGAAAAAGAAGTGGAAATTGGCGATCTGCGTCTTAAAGAGCGAGGCCGTAAAGAACGTCATGAGCTGGGAGAGTCCCACACCCAGTACAATGCCGGCGACAAAGGCCACGACCGACACTATCACGGTCTCGAGCGCCATGATCGTGGCGACGCGCCCGCGCCCCATGCCGAGCACCTGGTACAGGCCAAACTCCTTCTTGCGGCGTTTCATGATGAAGTTATTGGCATACACCATTAAAAAGGCCATGACACCGGCCAAAAAGTACGTCAGGTTGCCGAGCATGCTGCCCATAACCTGCGCCAAGCCCTTTTCATCGATGCCGGCGATGTCGACCTGCATCGAGATGGTGTTAAAGGCATAGAAGACCGTGACGCCCAGGGTGAGCGTCAAAAGGTAGACGAGGTAGTCGCGGCCGGCGCGGCGGACGTTGCCCCAAGCGAGTTTACAGAGCATCGGAGCCCTCACCGCCCATCATGGCAACGACCTCCATAATGCGGTCGAAGAACTCTCGGCGGTCGGTGTCGCCGCGGCGCAGCTCGGTGAAGATCTTGCCGTCGCGGATAAACAGCACACGGCTCGTGTAGCTGGCGGCAAAGCTGTCGTGCGTGACCATGAGCACGGTAGCGCGTAGGCGGCGGTTAAGGGCCTCCAGGCTCTCGAGCAGCAGGCGAGCGCTCTTGGAATCGAGGGCGCCGGTGGGCTCGTCGGCCATGATCATGGTGGGGTCGGTGACGAGCGCGCGAGCCGCGGCAACGCGCTGCTGCTGACCGCCGGACATCTGGTAGGGATACTTGTCGAGCACCTGACTGATGGACAGGCGCGCTGCAACATCCTGCACGCGAGTCGAGATCTCTGCCGAGTTAGTGCGGGCGATGGTGAGCGGCAGGGCGATGTTCTCGCGTGCCGTGAGCGTATCGAGCAGGTTGGAGTCCTGGAAGATAAAGCCGAGCTCCTCGCGGCGGAACTGCGAGAGTTTGGCCTGCTTCATGCGCGTAACGTCCTGCCCGTTGATGCGGATGGTGCCGCTCGTGGCGCTATCGATGGTCGAGACGCAGTTGAGCAACGTCGACTTGCCCGAGCCCGAGGCGCCCATGATGCCAACAAATTCGCCGCGGTTGACGGTAAAGCTGACGTCGTTGAGCGCGCGGGTCACGTTGCCCAGCGCTCCATATACCTTTTCGAGATGCGCGACCTCCAGTACCGGGGTCGCCATGTGCGTGGTTTGCATACCGAGTCCTTTCTTGCGATTAGTCTACGGCATCTATAGTCGCAAGAAGCCGAGTCGGCTACCATCGATATGGCTTACGCTTGCCTTACCGTTGTGTAAGGTACGGGTAGCTAGCCTGTCACGTGTTGATGCTAAGAGAGGACTCCTGTTGAAGACTGTTCATGTTGCCGCCGGGATCATTCGCAAGGAAGGATCCGATGAGCTGCTTGCCGTGCAGCGCGGCTATGGCGACATGCAGGGACTTTGGGAGTTCCCAGGTGGCAAGCTCATGCGCGGCGAGACGCCCGAAGACGCCGTACGCCGCGAGCTCATGGAAGAGCTGCAGGTAAAAGTCACCAACCTGCGCGATTTCTACACCGTTGAGTATGACTACCCCGATTTCCATCTCTCCATGGAGTGCTACTACTGCTCGCTCGCCGATGAATCCGATGAGCCCCAGAAGCATGACCGTCAACTCGATATCCGTTGGATTCCGCGCACCTCGCTTGCCACGGTGGAATGGATGCCCGCCGACAAGGGGCTCATTGATGCCCTGATTGAGCTGAAGGAAGATCGGCTTGAGGCCAACGGCACTGCCAACGACGCCGAGGCCACAACGACCGACGAGCCCGCCACCAAACCCAAGCGCAAAGCCAAGCGCCGCAGCAAGAAGCGACCCAAGCCCGGTCTGCTCGACGGCATCGATACCTCGGACCTCTCCGCTGACGAGCGCGAACTGGTGCGCCGTCGTGCCGCCATCAAAAAGTCCATGAAGGGCAACAAGCGCGCCAACACCAAGCCCGAGCTGCTCGTTCGCCAGCGCCTGCGCGCCGCAGGCCTTACGGGATACCGTCTGGAATGGAAGGTGCCAGGAAAACCCGACATCGCCTTTCCCGGGCGCAAGATCGCCATCTTCGTCAACGGCTGCTTTTGGCATCGCTGCCCTAAGTGCAATCCGAGCCAGCCCAAGCGCAATGTTGAGTTTTGGGAGGCAAAGTTCCGCCGCAACGTCGAGCGCGACCGCGCTGCCGTGGCAGCACTCACTCAAATGGGCTGGACACCCATAACCATCTGGGAATGCGAGCTCAAAAAAGACTGCATCGGCGCCACCATGGAAAAGGTCATCGAGCAGGTGCGCGCCGCAGAGCCGCAGCGCTAGGAACGAGCCGCCCACACGCCTCACACAGGCGAGCCATATCCGCGTCACAAACCTTAGAAAGCCCTTAAGCTCAAAACCTTTCAAGAGTGTTACTCGATACCTCTGACCTGCAGTTTCATCGTAACACCAAACCAGGTTAAGCCTTTCTTTAGCGCTTCTTTGCAGCAGCCGCGGCATAATACTGCCAACGCACGGGACCTAGCAGCATACCCCGTGCGCAACCTTTTGGTGGACATCGAGGAGGCCGTATAAGCATGCATTCTTCCAATGACGCAGCACAGCAGCCATCCCTAAAACATGCAAACCTTTTCTCCTTCCCCCCGACACAGAGAAACGGCCTCCTCGACTCCCCAACCCCAAAACCCAAACGCTCAACCGACCAGAACCTCAACTTGCGAGCATCCTTCGACAAACTCCAAGCAGCCCTAGACAAGGCGTTCCCCGAACAGGCAAGAGCAATCTAAGCCCATCGCGCTTTATACTGATGCCATGCGAAACATGGATCACATAGAATTGCACCGCGGAGGACGCGAGGAAGCGTTTCCCGAGACCGCCGAAGACTGGCCCTATATTGCCGAACGCGCAGAATTCGCTCGCTATCCGGGCAATTCCGTCCCCTGGCACTGGCATTCCGAAGTTGAGCTTTTCTACATGGAGCAGGGAGCGATTGACTATCGAACGCGCGCGGCTCATGAGCACGTACGCTTTGAGGAAGGGTCAGCCGGCTTTATCAACGGCGGCGTTTTGCACAGCACGCTGCAATCAGCCAATTCGGCACCAGCCATTCAAATGCTGCATATCTTTCAGCCGTCGATGCTCGGCGATCCCGCGGGACGTCTCCAAAAGCGCTACATCAATCCATTACTTCAATGTCGAGGCGTCGATGTGCTCAAATGGTCGCCCACCAACCCCGACGATATGCCCTTTATCGATTTGCTGAAGAGCTCCTTTAGCCACGACCTTCAACGGCCGCAGAACGAGATGGCGCTTCGAAATAACTTGTCAGAGCTCTGGATTCAGATTTACGCCAAGGCCGAACCGCTCTTTTCCTCCGACGGCGCCTCTTGGATGACCAGCCGCGACGTACAGTTCAAGGCAATCCTGGACTTTATCCGCGCAAACTATGCAGCCGCTATAGATGTGCCCCAGATGGCATCTGCAGCCGGCGTAAGCGAAAGAGAGTGTTACCGCATTATCGAAACTTGTGCAGGAACGACCCCGGCGGCATATCTACGCGCATACCGCATAAACCGTGCTTGCGAACTTTTGGCACACACCACGCGAACGGTACAGACAGTCGCGCGCCAATGCGGATTTATAACAGCAAGCCATCTTGGCCAGGTATTTAAAGAACAAATGGGGTGCACTCCTTCGAGCTATCGAGCAGCGAGGCAGAATCTCGATAGCACCAGGCAGAAATCCCGCTAGCCTTTCTTCTGTCACCGCATCAAACTTGCAGGCAAACAACAGAGAGGAGCAATCATATGAAGCGCTTTGAACATATCGTATTTGACGTTGATGGGACATTGGCAGATACAGAAGAAAGCGTTCTATCATCGCTTGTCCAGATTGTCCAAGAAGAGACCGGCAAAACGCTCCCCCGACACGAGCTTGAATTTGCCCTCGGCATACCCGGCAAGGATGCCCTTGAGAAACTTGGAATCTACTCGCAGGCAACGTTGGATCGCTGGTGCCAAGTTGCCGCCAGCTTTAAAAGCACCATCAGCGTGTTTCCAGGTTTGCTTGAAGTCATCGCAACACTCGCTGATAGCGGCTGCAAACTTGGCATCGTCTCCTCACGTGCGCGCGACGAATACGCAAAAGAAATTGCACCCCTTGGTTTCGATAAGTATTTTGAGCACATCATCCTTGTCGAAGACACAACCGAACATAAACCCGCACCCGCACCCATGCTCGAATATCTCCGGCGTACGGGCGCGAATCCTGGCAACGTCGTCTACGTTGGCGACACCGTCTACGACGAACAATGCGCAACTTCGGCAGGGGTCAGTTTTGCCAGAGCGGCATGGGGATCACACCAAGACATCCCAAACGCCACCTACAACCTCAAAACCCCCAACGACCTGCTAACCCTAACAACCAAGTAACCCCCGCGCCCCACCCTTTCAGCCCCAACGCCACAAGGGCGATTGAGCAGGACGGTTTGGGCGGGTCCCGTACTTAGTTTCCAAAATCATTCCGCAGCGCGAAGGCCCCCGTTGTCAACGCTTCGAAGAAGCGAGACAACGGGGGCCTTCATGCGCGAGGACGTTTTGGAAACTAAGTACGGGACCCGCCCAAACCGTCCGGTGGGATCAGAGTACCCTTGCTGTTACTCTGCTTTGCCCACAGAGTTGAGGTTGGTCATGCGGATCTTAACCAGCTCGGTGATCTCACGCATACCCTCCTTAGCCGGCTTCTTGGGATCGAAGCAGGCAGGGTTCTCGGCCATGTAGGCCATGAAGCCCTTGGTGAAGGCCTGACGCAGCTCGGTGGCGTAATTAACCTTGCAGATGCCGTTCTTCACAGCCTCGGCAACCTGCTCATCGGGCACACCGGAGGTGCCGTGCAGAACCAGCGGCACGTCGACGGCGTCGCGGATGGCCTTCACCACGGACTGCTCGATATGCGGATCGCTCGTGTACACGCCGTGGCTGGTGCCAACGCCAATAGCCAGCGAGGTGCAGCCGGTACGCTCGACGAACTCCTTGGCCTCGGCCGGATCGGTGTAGGGGCTCTCGCCCTCAACCGCGGGGCCGTCGTCCTCCTTGCCGCCAACCTTACCGAGCTCAGCCTCGACGGGCACGCCCATGGCGCGGCCAGCATCGGCGACGGACTTGGTCAGGGCGATGTTGTCCTCGAAGGACTTGTGCGAACCGTCGATCATGACAGAGGTGTAGCCAGTGCGGAAAGCCTGCATGCAGCGGTCATAGCCGTCGCCGTGATCGAGGTGCAGGGCAACGGGCACGGAAGCGCGCTCGGCAGCAGCCTTGACCATGCCGTAGAAGTAGTCCAGACCAGCGGTCTTGATGGTGCCCGGGGTGGTCTGCATGATGACGGGGGACTTGGTCTCCTCGGCAGCGGCCAGAACGGCCATAACAAACTCGAGGTTCTCGACGTTGAACGCGCCAACGGCGTAGTGGCCGGCCTGAGCGTCCTTGAGCATCTTTTCGGTGGTAACGAGTGCCATGAGCGTTTGCTCCTCTCCCTCGCCCGCATCTGGACATCGGGCGTAGTTGTTCACAAGGCGTTTTACCTTGCGTTTTGCTGCGCTCATTGTATGAAATTCAGCGGCTTTACACGCGCGAGATATTGAGCCCATGCAGGTCAATACAGTCGTTTTTGAAAAGTAAACGGAAGGAATTTGAGCCGAGTGGACATGTTCGATATTGAATTTTGGGCGTTCAGCGTCTTTCTTTTATAGAAAAGATAAGTAATCGAAAGGTGTTTTCTTACTCAAAAAGAAAATGAACGAAAATAGAGTCAACACAATTCCTGCAAATTTAGCCGAGAATGGAGCAAGCATGGCCCAAGCCACCAACCGCGCTTTTGCCGACGAACGCCGTACCGCCATTATGGAAATGCTCGATCATAATGCCTCGGTGCAGGTAGCAGAAATCGCCCAGACCTTTGGCGTGTCCTCCGTCACCGCCCGCGCCGACCTGGACGCGCTCGCCGAAGCAGGCAAGCTGCGCCGCACGCACGGCGGTGCCGTATCACTCCACAAACGTCTGACCGTCTCCACGCAGGATCGCCGCATCAATGTCAACGTCGCCGCCAAGCAGGCCATCGCGCAAAGCGCCATCGAGCTCGTCAATGACGGCGACACGCTGCTCGTCGACTCGGGCACCACGGCGCTCGAGTTCGTCCGGCTCCTCGATCAGCGCGACGGTATCACCGTCATCACGGCCGACATTACCATTGCCGATTACATCGACGAGAGCATGCCCTCAGTCGATGTCGTCATGCTGGGCGGGGCGCTGCGCAAAGGCCATCGTTATTTGTACGGACCGCTCACTATGCAGGCGCTCCAAATGGTCCATGCCGATCTGGCCGTCATGTGCCCCGGCGCCTTTGTCCCCAGCTGCGGCTTTACGACCGACTTTCCCCAGATGGCCGAGACCAAAACGGCTATGATCGCCGCGGCCCATCAAAGCGTCGCCCTCATGGACGCCAGCAAGGTTAACGGACGCGGCATGTACCGCTTTGCCGAGCTTGCCGATGTCGACTCCATCGTGATGGACCGTGACCCCGACCATGCCGTCGCCACCTCGATCGCCGAGGCCACTGACAGCCCACGTCCAGCCCTCGTCATCGCCGGCGCTTAAACAAAAACCACCACAAAGGTCTCCTTTGTGGTGGTTGAGCATCAGAAGTGAATGTGTCGCTACTTGGACAGCTCGTCGGCGAGAACCTCGATCTGAGCGCGCGAGGCGTCGTTGAGCGAGCCCAGCACGGTCACCTTGTTCTGCGCCAGGGTGATGTCCTTCATGCCCTCGAGTTCCTTGGTCATAACCTTGGCAGCGGTGGGCGCCCAGGAGCCGGCCTCAACGAGCGCCACCGTACGGTTCTGATAGGCGTGCTCGGCAAGCGTGTGGATAAAGGTGCTCATGAACGGGAAGATCTCGCCCTGATAGGTGATGGAAGCGAGCACCAGACGGTCATAGCGGAACGCATCCTCAACGGCCTCGGCCATGTCGTCGCGAGCCAAGTCAAAGACGGAAACCTTCTGGCCGCGGGCCTCGAGCGCAGATGCAAGCTCCTCAACGGCGGCCTTCAGATGGCCGTACACGCTCGCATAGGCAATCGTGATGCCCTCGTCCTCGGGCTGATAGCTCGACCAGGTGTTGTAGGTGTCGAGGTAATAGCCCAGATTCTCGGTAAGAACAGGACCATGGAGCGGACAGATGATCTGGATATCCAGATCGGCGGCCTTCTTGAGCACGGTCTGCACGAATTTGCCGAACTTACCGACGATGCCAAAGTAGTAGCGGCGCGCTTCGCAAGCCCAGCCTTCCGGGTCCTCGATGTCGTTGGCGCCGAACTTGCCAAAGCCGTCGGCACTAAAGAGCACCTTGTCGGTGGACTCGTAGGAGAAGATCACCTCGGGCCAGTGCACGTTGGGGGCGCCGACAAACGTTAGGCTGTGGCCACCCAGGTCGAGCACGTCGCCCTCTTTGACGACCATCTTACGCTCGGGGTAGTCGGTGCCAAAGTAGTTGACCATCATGCGGAAGGCGCCCATGCTGGCCACAATCTGTGCCTGGGGATAGCGCTCCATAAAGGCGGCGATACCGGCGGAGTGATCGGGCTCCATGTGATGGACGACCAGGTAGTCGGGCGTACGGCCATCGAGCACGGCCTCGAGGTTGCCGAGCCACTCGTCAACAAAACCGCCGTCGACCGAATCGGCGACAGCGATTTTATCGCCCAAGATAACATAGCTGTTGTATGCCATGCCGTTCTCGGACACGTCGTACTGGCCCTCGAACAGGTCAATGTCGTGATCGTCGACACCGATGTAGCGGATATCCTTGGTGATCTCCATCAGGCAAAGCCTCCTAGATAGACAAAAGAACCCGTCTATCATAACACTCGCCTTCATAGCCACGGCTATCCGTCAGCATCCATACCGATTGTTATTGAAATGCAATAAATCGCTGTTTACCTGCACAAACTATGCGTGCGGTATCGCCGTGCTATGTCGAATAATGAGCTGGCCGGGAATACGGATGGCAACGGTTTTGCCCGCCGTACCCGCCTCGGGAACCGCATGCTCAAACACCTCGCGTCCGCGCTGATGTAGATCGAATCGCACGGTCGTGAGCTCGTTGTGTGCCACAAAATCATCGAGCGAATCGTCGACGCCCACCACGCTCACGTCCTCGGGCACGCGCAGGCCGCTATCACGCAGCGCGGCAATCGCGCCGTTTGCCATCTGGTCGTTTGCCGCGTAAATCGCCGTCATGGTGTGATCGTGCTCGGCCAGGTGCCTGCCGGCCTCGTAGCCGCTGTTGGCAGACCAGTCGCCCTCGAGCGGCTCTGCCGGCTCGATGTGTTTACGCTCGAGTGCATCCTGCCAACCGGCGCGACGAAATTGTTCGTCGACTGAGAACGACGGGCCGCCAATATAGCGAATCTGCTCGTGCCCCAGCTCAAACAGGTGATCCATAAGCAAGAGCGAGCAGCCGTAATGATCGGAGTCGACCGTGGTCACCCGCGGGTGCGCGTACATGGTGACGATAACCGTGCCAATGCCCGGCAGTGGATCAAACGTCTCAAAATCGGGCGCCATGCGGCTCATGCCGATGATGATGCCGTCCACCGGCAATGCGGCCATACGACGCGTGGCCTCGGCAAGCGAAAACTCCTCGGTCTTGGACATCTCGACCAGCGTGATGGCACAATTATGCTCGCGAGCAGCGCTGGCGATGCCGTCGATCATTGAGAGGTTGCCAAACTTGGTGACATCGTTGACGCATAGGCCAACCGAATGGTATCGACCGTCGCGCAGCGAGCGACCGGCATAACTCGGACGAAAGCCGAGCTCTCGCATAGCGGACTGCACGCGCTGGCGCGTCTGCTCGTTAACGTTGGGCAAGCCGTTGGCGACGCGCGAAACCGTCTGCTGCGAAACGCCAGCAGCGCGGGCGACGTCGGCCATGGAGACCGGACGCGTACCTGTATCGTTGGACGGGCGCCTTGCCACAGGATCACCTTCACCCTTGCGAGATCTGAATAGCGTGAATGCCGGCCCGGGCAGGAGTTTAGCCCGCGCCGAGGCCCGCTATCGTCGGACGCATGTTAACGTACTCTACTTTTTCAATCCGCATCTCTTCTGCTTTATAAGTCCATACGACAATACCGTTCACGGCTGAATTTCTACCGATTACCAGATTCTCAAAAAGTGACAAGCGTTGTGTTATGAGTACGTTAACATAGCCCGTAACGTGCGGTATCGTGAACACTTGGTTCACGCCGCTTCAAGTTGTTAACGTACTCATAACGACGCAAAACTCGCCCGTGCGCACCAAGGAAAGGACTCCTATGACCACCCCCGACGAAAAGACATTCGCCACGCTCACCAAACTGTTTGAGGAGGAGTTTGGCCCCATCGGCGACCGCCAGGTGCTCTATGTGCACGCGCCCGGCCGTTCCGAGATCAGTGGCAACCACACCGACCACGAGGGCGGCCACGTCATCGCCGGCTCGCTCGATGTCGCCGTTGACGGCATTGCCGTAGCGACCGACACCAACAAGATTCGCGTCGCCGACGAGGGCTATCCCACGTTTGAGATCACGCTCGACACGCTGGGTATTCAAGAGTCCGAGAAGGGCACGTCTGCGAGCCTCGTCCGCGGCATGGCCCACGAAATCGCTGCTCTGGGCGTTGAGCCCCAGGGCTTCGACTTCGCCTTCACCTGCTCTGTCCCCTCGGGCGGCGGCCTTTCGAGCTCTGCTGCTGTCGAGGCGGCATACGGTCGCGCCATGGAGACGCTCTGGGGCGCACCCGCCATCGAGCCCGTCGCGCTCGCCCAGATGAGCCAGCGCACCGAGAACAACTACTATGGCAAGCCCTGCGGTCTGATGGACCAGGCCGCTGTGTGCCTGGGCGGCCTTGCCTACATGGACTTTGAGGACCAGGCTCAGCCTAAAACCCAGAAGCTCGAGCTCAACTTTGAGGATCACGGCTATGCGCTCGTGCTCGTTAAGGTTGGTGCCGACCACGTGGCCGCCACCGACGATTACGCTGCCGTTCCGCGCGAGATGCAAGACGTCGCCGCCGAGTTTGGCAAGGCACGCCTGTGCGAGGTCGATGTTGCCGACTTTGACGCCAAGCTCCCCGAGCTGCGCGCCAAGCTGGGCGACCGCGCCTGCCTGCGCGCCGTTCACTACTGGTACGAGAACGGCCTGGTCGATAAGCGCTGGGCAGCCCTGAACGCCGGCGACATCGATCAGTTCCTGGTCCTGACGCGCGAGTCCGGCGCCAGCTCTGCCATGTACCTGCAGAATGTCGTTGCCAAGCTGGGCTCCGAGCAGCCTTCGATGTATGCCCTGGCGCTGGCCGAGCACGTGCTCGACGGCCGCGGCGCCGTTCGTATCCACGGTGGCGGCTTTGGTGGCACCATCCAGGCCTTCGTGCCGCTCGACCTGGTCGACACCTTCATCGCCAAGATGAACGGCTGGCTGGGCGAGGGCTCTGCCCGCCACTACGCAATTTCTGACAAGGGGGCTTACGCGGCATGGCTGTAATGACTGACGTGCGCAAGGCTGTGCAGGGCCTCATCGAGTACGCTATTCACCGATCGATGATCGGACAGGACGACCGCATCTGGGCCTACAACACCATTCTGGAGTGCATCGGTGCTACGGACCCGGCGCTCGACATGACCTGGGCGCTGCAGACCGAGAAACTATCGCTCTTACACCCCGATACGCTCCCCGACTTTGACCTTGAAGGCACGCTTGCCGCGCTTTCCGAGGCCGCCGTTGTCAACGGTGCCGCCGAGGACACGGCGTCGGGCCGCGACCGCATCGCCATGCGCATCATGGGCATGCTCATGCCGAGGCCTTCGGTTGTAAACGAGGAGTTCAACGGACGCATGGGCGTCAACGAGCCCCGCGCCGCGACTGACTGGTTCTACGGCCTGTGCTGCGACGCCGGCTACGTGCGCCGTGCCGCCATCGCGCGCAACATCAAATGGAACACCCCAACCAACTGGGGCGACCTGGAGATTACCATCAACCTGTCCAAGCCCGAGAAGGACCCGCGAGATATCGCTGTGGCAGGTACAGCCAAGAACACGGGCGAGAAGTATCCCGCCTGTCAGCTGTGCATCGAAAACGAGGGCTATCCCGGACGCTCCGCTGCAGCCGACGGCGGCGCTCACCCCGCCCGCCAGAATCTGCGCGTTATCCCCATCCAGCTCGACGGCGAGCGCTGGGGCTTCCAGTACAGCCCGTACGCGTACTTTAACGAGCACTGCATTGCCATGAGCTCCGAGCATCGTCCGATGCACGTCGACCGCAAGGGCCTGACCTGCCTGCTCGATTTTGTGGACCTGTTCCCGCATTACTTCATCGGCTCTAACGCCGACCTGCCCATCGTGGGCGGCTCGATCTTGTCGCACGACCACTTCCAGGGCGGCGCGCACGAGTTCCCCATGATGCATGCCACCGAAGTCTCGCAGTTTAACGTGCCCGGCTTTGACCAGGTCAGCGGTACCGTGTTGCAGTGGCCGCTTTCGGTGCTGCGGCTGCGCTCGCACGACCGCGCCCAGCTGCTCGACGCCGCCGAGAAGATTATCCTCGCCTGGCGCGAGTGGACCGATGAGTCGGTGGGCGTCATCGCGCACACAGCCGACGGCGTGGCGCACAACACCGTGACGCCCGTCATCCGCCGCGTCGACTCCCGCGGCAATGCCGGCGGCGAAATCTACGAGGCCTACCTGGCGCTTCGCTGCAACATCACGACCGACGAGCATCCGCTGGGCGTATTCCACCCGCATGCTGAGTACCACCATATTAAGAAGGAGAACATCGGCCTGATCGAGGTCATGGGCCTGGCCATTTTGCCGCCGCGCTTGGTTCCCGAGCTCGGCGCTGTCCGCGAGCACTTGCTGGCGGCCAAGGCCGATGCCAGCTACGACCTTGCTGGCGCGCTCGAGGGCGACGACCTTTGCCGCAGCCACGCCGCATGGGCCAAGGACGTCTTTGCCCGCCGCGCCGACGAGCTTACGGCCGACAACGCCATCGATATCCTGCACGAGGAGGTCGGCGTGGTGTTTGGCCACGTGCTCGACAACGCCGGCGTCTTTAAGTGGGACGAAGCCGGCCGCGCCGCCCAGCAGCGCTTTATCGATTCGCTGTAATGATCCCCTGGGGACGGAGGAAAACGGATCATTTCGTCTTCAAGGCAGCGGCGCCCGCCGGCAACATCGCCGGCGGGCGCCGTTTTCTGATGCAAGGGTAACTAATTTACACCAAAGCAAGGAGTGTCCCAAACTGCCGGCAGAAAAGGAACGTCCCCAGGTGCCGACCTAAACCACCACATTATTCGATGGAAAAACGTGGTTGCCTCCCACATTATTCGATGGAAAAACGTGGTTCATTCCCACATTTTTCGATGGAAAGACCAAAACGGTCTTATACTAACCATGATCGTTAGGAGGCAGTATGCAGCGACAGCTAATGGACGAACTCATCGCTTGGAAATCTAGGGCAAACCGCAAGCCCCTCCTGCTTAAGGGGGCCCGCCAGACGGGAAAAACCTGGCTTCTCAACGAATTCGCAGGCCAGCAGTATCAAAACGTCATCCGTTTTGACTTTATGCTCGAACCGGGCG
>DBFOME010000040.1:0-3536 GCA_048430645.1 Collinsella sp.
GTGTTTGCCGAAAGCGAGGTCATCAGCCTGATCGGTCGCGGTGAGCCGCGCGAGAACATTGCGCGTGGCGTGATCGACAGCGTGGTCTCGCGCGTGGCGACCATGGCCGGGCAGGCCGCGGGCGCCCCGTACTACCTGACCGGTGGCCTGTGCGAGAACGCCTTCGTGGTGGAGCGGTTGGGCGAGCTACTGGGGTCGCCGGTGACCACCTCGCCCCAGGCTCGCTTTGCCGGAGCGATCGGCGCGGCTGTCCGTGCCGCCGCCTTGGCCTAGGGGTGTACCGCGACATGCGCATCCTCAATATCTCGGCACAAAAACCAGATAGCACCGGCAGTGGCACCTACCTTGCCGCGCTTGTGCGCGAGCAGATCGAGACGGGGCATCGCGCCGCCGTGCTTTGCGGCGCGGCACCGGGTGATACCCAAGGCGAGCTGGACCGGCGTGCTGCCGTGTTTGCCGTACCGTTCGAGTCGCCCGAGCTGCCGTTTCCCATCTGCGGTATGTCCGATGTCATGCCCTATCCCTCCACACGCTATCGTGACCTGACGCCTTCGATGCTCAAGGCATTTGAGCGGGCATTTGCTGCTGCAATCGATCGGGCGGTGGCTGAGTTTCGGCCCGATCTGGTGCTTTGCCATCACCTGTATCTGGTGACCGCATTGGCGCGCGAGTGCGTCTGGGACGTGCCGGTTGTTGCCGTGTGCCATTCGACCGATCTGCGCCAGCTGCGTTCGCATGCGCTCGAGCGCGATCGCATCGTACGTGCGGTTCGTCGGCTCGATGCCGTCTTTGCGCTCCATGCTGAGCAGGCTGAGCAGATTGGCCTGGTTTGCGGCGTCGATGCCGATCGCATCCACGTGATTGGGACGGGCTACGACCATCGCGTCTTCTGCCGCGACGCAAGCGTGGTGAGGCAGCCGGGATCGCTTGTGTACGTGGGTAAGATTTGCTTCAAAAAGGGCGTCGAGTCGCTGGTTCGAGCTGTGTCATTGCCGATTGACGATGGCGTCCGCCCATCTGGCTTGGTACTTGTGGGCGGCCGCGGGGACGATGCCGAGTACGCGCGTATCGAGCGCTTGACCGCGGCCTCGGATGTGCCGGTGACGCTGGCGGGGCGCCTGGATAGCGATGAACTCGTGCGTGCCTACCGCAGTTCCGACGTCTTTGTGCTGCCTTCGTTTTACGAGGGTCTGCCGCTCGTGACGATCGAGGCCCTCGCGTGCGGCTGCAAAGTTGTGGCGACCGATTTGCCCGGCGTTCGTCCCTGGATGGAGGCGATGCTTCCCGGTGCTCCCGTGACGTGGGTGGCGTCGCCGCGTATGACGGATGTCGACACGCCCGTGGCGGCCGACCTTCCGCTGTTTGAGCGCGCGCTGGCAGATGCTATCGCGCAGGCGCTTGCGGCGCCGCCTTCGACGTTCGAGCCGTCGGCGGTCTCTTGGGAAGCGTGCCTGGGGCGTATACTTAAAGTCGTTGATTTGATGGAAGGGGGTTCGTATGGCTAAGGACACCATGAGGCTTACGTCTATGACGGCTGCGAGTGGTTGAGCCGCTAAGTTGGCTCCTGGAGCCCTCGCCCAGGTCCTGGGCGACTTACCCAATGTGCATAACGACAACCTGCTCGTGGGGTTCGATACCTCCGACGATGCGAGTGTCTTTCGTGTTGGCGAAAACCTGGGCCTCGTGCAGTCCGTCGACTTCTTCCCGCCGATGGTCGACGATCCCTATCTGTTCGGCCAGATCGCCGCAGCCAACTCGTTGTCGGACATCTACGCCATGGGCGGGCGGCCGAGCCATGCTATGAACTTGCTGTGCATTCCGAGCTGTCTGGGCGTTGAGGTTGCCGGTCAGATTCTGGCGGGCGGCGCCGACAAGTGCGTCGAGGCGGGTTGCTCCATCGCGGGCGGTCACACCATCAACGACGACGAGCCCAAGTACGGTCTGTCCGTGAGCGGTTTTGTCGCGCTCGACCGCATGCTCGCCAACAGCGGCGCACGCGTGGGCGATGTTCTGCTGCTGACCAAGGCGATCGGCTCGGGCATCATCACCACGGCTATTAAGGGCGAGCTCATCGAGCATGACGAGGCCGCAGCCATGTTTGACTCGATGCGCACCCTCAACGAGGCGCCGATTCGTCTGGCCGAGGGACTTGAGCTTCACGGCTGCACCGACATTACGGGCTTTGGTCTGATCGGGCACGCGTGCGAGATGGCCGAAGGCTCGGGCGTGCAGATTGAACTTGCGTCGGGGGCGGTGCCGCTCTTTGATCAGGTGCTCGACATGGCACGTCTGGGCATTATCCCCGCGGGCTCCTATCGCAACCAGGACTTCTTTGGCCCGCGCGTGGCTGCCGACGAGAACCTGGAGCCGGGTATGCTCGACGCGCTGTACGATCCACAGACGTCTGGTGGCCTGCTTATCGCGGCACCTGCTGCCGATGTGGATGAGCTTGCGCGCCGTCTGCATGCCGAAGGACGTATCGCCGCCGTCGTCGGTCGCGTGTGCGAGCCGGTGCCAGGCGGTCCTGCCGTCCACGTTGTCCGCTAGCCCGCACGTTTATGTAACTGTTTACCGTTTTCTAGAACGGTTCTTTCGAAAGGAAAAACTATGCCTACTAAGATTGAAGTCAATGCCATGGGCGATGCCTGCCCGCTGCCCGTCGTCAAGACGCTTAAAGCCCTGAAGCAGCTCGATGGCGAGGGCGTTGTCGTGACCTCGGTCGATAACGAGACCGCCGTCAAGAACATCTCCAAGATGGCGCAGGAGAAGGGCTGCACGGCCTCGGTCGAGAAGGTTTCTGACGCCGAGTGGCACGTGACCGTGGCGACCTCTGGCGCCGTGGCCGTTGTGGACCCCGAGCAGGACGGTGCCGCTTTTTGCGACGCAAGCGCCGGCAAGGGCAAACTCGTCATTTCCGTCTACACCGATTGCATGGGCCGTGGCGACGACGAGCTGGGCCACAAGCTCATGAAGGCGTTTATCTTTGCCGTGACACAGCAGGAGGAACTGCCCGCGACCATGCTGTTCTACAACGGCGGCGCCAAGCTCACCGTCGAGGGCTCGCCAGTGCTCGACGACCTGAAGGGCCTGGCGGAGCAGGGCGTCGAGATCCTTACCTGCGGTACCTGCCTCGACCACTATGGCATTAAAGACCAGCTCGCGGTGGGCGAGGTCACCAACATGTACGTGATCGTGGAGAAGATGGAGCAGGCTGTGCGCGTCGTGCGCCCGTAGCGTATTGGTTGGAGTTGCCATGAGGGAGAAGCGCCCGGCGCTTGTCATCACGTTTCCCACCACGGCGGCCGCCATGGGGTGCGAGTCCCTGTGCATCGAGCGCGGCCTTCCCGGGCGAACGATTCCCGTGCCCGGGGAGGTCGCTGCTGGCTGCGGTCTGGCGTGGAAGGCGTTGCCTGCCGATGAGGAGCTGCTGCGCGGCGAACTCGCCGCGGCGGGCGTTCCCACCGAGGGCTATACCGTGATTGATATGTGGGAGGTCGTGCGATGATCTACCTGGATAACGCGGCGACGACCATGCA
>DBFOME010000041.1:0-34949 GCA_048430645.1 Collinsella sp.
CGGGAGCTTTAACAATCAATTGGTGCGGCGTATAGGATTCGAACCTATGACGTTCTGATTCGTAGTCAGACCCTCTATCCAGCTGAGGTAACGCCGCAACGCACGGATTATTATGCACGTGACCCCTCGATGGGTCAAGCAACAATTTGGAAAAATTTTACGAAGCGCTGATTAAGTTGTCCTATGCCTCGACCGAGGTTCGAATCCATGCGGCGTCTGCCTAAAAGAAAAGCCCCCGTTGCCGGAGGCTTTCGATTTCAATTGGTGCGGCGTATAGGATTCCGCGTATCCGCTCCGCGGATCCGCACCGGCTTCGGCCGCCTGCCGGCGCCCTCGCCCGCGGGCTAAAAACGCTCCGCGTTTTCCTTACGCCCGCGCCTCGACCGAGGTTCGAATCCATGCGGTGTCGCCATAAAAGAAAAGCCCCCGTTGCCGGAGGCTTTCGATTTCAATTGGTGCGGCGTATAGGATTCGAACCTATGACGTTCTGATTCGTAGTCAGACCCTCTATCCAGCTGAGGTAACGCCGCAGCGCAAGACATATAAAACCACTTTAGTTCATTAGAGTCAAGCACAATCTCAAACTTTTTTTCTCGAGACCGTAATTTGTCATGCTGCACCGCGAGCACCAACACTTCTCGTGCGATCGATTGGCTTTTCAATCACATCGAACCCGGTGCCAAGCTCCCCCAAAAGTGACCGCACCCGTTGGGCACAGTCATAGTCGGCAAACGAGATGCTCAACATGCGAGCCACCTGGTTAGAAGTTCCAACCCCATAGAAGTGCTCAAGTGCTGCAAGTCCCTCGCGTGGCACAAACGTCTCGACCACATGCGGCGACTCCTCATAGCACCATTGCGTCAACGGCCCCTCACTCGTCTGCCGAACCACCAAGCCACCCATACCCGATGGCTCGCACGTTACCAGCAGGTACTCACCGCCTTCATCGCTCTCGAACATAACTACCCGCTCATCGAACAACTCCATCGCATCCCCTTTCTCTCGCTTTTATCTAGTAAAAGCATAGCAGGTAGATGGCCGTATACAGAACGTTTGTTCGTGTATTTTCTATTGAGCTGTCCGCACGACATGGTATGGATCTGCGCACAAAATAGGGCGCCCCAGACAGGAGCGCCCCATCAAATCGCTTATGTAGCTTGCCTACGCGACCGGCTCGATCTTCTCGAGGCCGCCCATGTAAGGACGCAGAACCTCGGGGATCGTAATGGTGCCGTCGGCGTTCTGGTAGTTCTCCAGAATGGCGGCCATGGTACGGCCAGCCGGCAGACCAGAGCCGTTGAGGGTGTGCAGGTAGCGCGAGCCCTTGAAGTTCTCGGGGTCGCGATACTTGATGTTGGCGCGGCGAGCCTGGAAGTCGCCACAGTTGGAGCAGGAGCTGATCTCCTTGTAGGCGTTGTAGCTCGGCAGCCAAACCTCGATGTCATAGGTCTGACGAGCAGAGAAGCCCAGGTCGCCGGTGCACAGGCTAATGACGCGATACGGAAGGCCCAGCTGCTGCAGCAGGTACTCGGCCTCGGCGGTCATGCTCTCGAGCTCCTCGTCGGACTCCTCCGGCTTGGCGAACTTGACCATCTCGACCTTGTCGAACTCGTGCTGGCGAATGATGCCGCGGGTGTCGCGACCAGCAGAGCCGGCCTCCTCGCGGAAGCAGGGAGTGAAGGCGGTGTAGCGGCGTGGCAGGGTATCGGCGTCCAGGACCTCACCGGAGTGCAGGTTGGTGAGCACGACCTCGGCGGTGGGAATCAGGAAGTTGTCGCCCGAGACGTGATAGGCGTCGTCCTCGAACTTGGGCAGCTGACCCGTGCCAAACATGGTCTGACGCTTGACGACGATGGGCGGCCACCACTCCTTAAAGCCACGACTGGTATGCGTGTCGAGGAAGAAGTTGATGAGGGCGCGCTCCAGGCGGGCACCGGCACCACCGAGAACGGTGAAGCGGCTGCCGGAGAGCTTGTTGCCGCGCTCGAAGTCGAGGATGTCGAGATCGGTGCCCAGATCCCAGTGCGGCTTAAAGTCGAAGTCGAACTCGCGCGGCGTGCCCCAACGGCGACGCTCGATGTTCTCGTCCTCGTCCTTGCCAAGCGGGGTGGCCTCGCACGGGATGTTGGGCAGGTGAGCCATGAAGTCATACTGCTCCTGCTCGAGGGCGGTGCGGCGCTCGGCCAGACCGTCGATCTTCTCGTTGACGGCGCGCACGGCCTCCTTGGCGGCCTCGGCCTCGTCCTTCTTGCCCTCCTTCATCAGGGCACCAATCTTCTTGGACTCGGCGTTACGCGTGGCCTGGAGCTCCTCGACCTCGGTAATGACGGCACGACGCTCGTCATCGAGCTCAAAGAACTTCTCGCGGTCCCAAGACGTCTGGCGATTGGCCATGGCGGCGTCGATGGCATCGGGGTTCTCGCGAACAAACTTGATATCAAGCATTAGATCCTCCGGCGATATACATTCCATTTAGGTTGCAACCTTGTACATGTATGGGCAAGTATATACTTATGAGCGTTTACGACCCAACTCAACTACGCAAGAAGGCACCCAATGGACGCAGTTTTTTCCTTTTTGTTTGGCACCCGCACCGGTTTTGCCATCCTTTTCGCCGGCGGCATCCTGCTGTTTGCGATTCTTGCCTTTGTGATGGAGAAGCGCACCCATAAGATGTACGTCGACCGCGGGCCCAAATCCGAGGACGAGGAAGACGGCTTCTGGGACTAACCTGCCAAAAAGGGACAGGTTTATTTTGGTCGGTTTTAACTGGGCAAATGCAAGCGCCCCGCAACTGGAGTTTGAGCCAGTTGCGGGGCGCTTTTTGCTAGAACGACAAAACCGCAGGAAAAACCCGCCAAAATAAACCTGTCCCTTTTTGGTCGGTTTTACTGGAGGGTGGCGTCGATGGCCTTGACCAGGGCGCTGCGCATGCCGGCATCCTCGAGCGCGACGACGCCCTTGATGGTGGCGCCACCAGGCGAGCACACGGCGTCCTTCATTGCGGCGGGATGCTGACCGGTTGCAAGCTGCAGCTTTGCCGTGCCCAGCACCATCTGGCTCACGATGCGATAGGCATCGGCGCGCGGAATACCGTGCTTGACGGCCGCATCGCCCAGGGCCTCGATCGCCATGGCGACAAATGCCGGGGCGCAGCCGCCCACGGTGCCGCCCACAAACAGCAGGCTCGAATCGAGCTCGACCACCGTACCGAGCTTGCCAAGCAGGCCGAGCACCGTGTCGCGCTGTTCATCACTAAGCGTAGAGGCCTTCTCGCAGGCAATGACGCCCTCACCCACCGATACCGGCGTGTTGGGCACCGTCGAGATATGCGCGACGCCCGGCAGGACCTGCTCCCACTTGGCGCTATCCCAGGTCCAGGCGACCGAAAGGACGACCTTGTCGGCAAGCGCACCCTTGAGCGGCGCGAAGACCTTCTCGATCATGTACGGCTTGACCGCAGCGACCACGATATCAGATGCGGCGACAACCTCTGCCGCATCATGGCAGGCGGTCATGCCGCGCGCCTCACAACGCTCAATCAGAGCGTCATAGCGGCCTGCGCAGGCGCACATGTCGCTCGCAGACACGCCGGTAGCAATCCAGCCATCGGCCATAGCGCTCGCCATATTGCCAAAACCGACAAACCCGATCTTCATATCACAGAGTCCTCTCAGACACGTTCCTCAAAACGGAAGCTATTGTCCCATGCCATTGTTTCGTATTGCCGACCTATTTGTGATACGGCTCGCCACGGCTGATCTTGCAGGCGCGGTAAATCTGCTCCAGCAGCACCACGCGCGCCAGGTTGTGTGGCAAGGTGATGCGTCCAAAGCTGAGCATCTCGTCGGCACGGGCACGCACGGCATCGCTCACGCCATCCGAGCCGCCGATCACAAAGGCGATATCACTGTTGCCTCGCAGCATAAGATCGTCGAGCCTTGACGAGAGCTCCTCGCTCGAGCGCTCCTTGCCCTCGATGGCAAGCAGAATCACATGTGCCCTCGGCGGCAAGGCTGCAAGAATCGCCGCCCCTTCCCTGTCGCGCGCGGCATCCACGCCACCCGCCTTAGCCGGATCGATATCGGCCACCTCGCGCATATCCACCTTGGCATAGGCGCCCAGGCGCTTGGTGTACTCGGCGCAAGCATCCTTCCAAAAGCGCTCTTTGAGCTTGCCGACGCAAACTACGGTGTATTTCACGCGCGCCTACTCCTTCGACTCGTTCTGGACCTTGCCCGCTGCCAGCATCTGCTCGAACATCGAGGCCGACTGAGAAAAGTCGCTCGGCAGCACGACCGTCGAGTTTTTACCCGTACGGGCGAACTCCGTCATCATCTCGGCCCACTGCGTAAACATGAACAGCTGGTTGGCCTCGTCGTTGCCAACGCCCGTCTCCTGGATAATCTCGAGCGAATCCTTGATGCCCAGCGCAATGGCCTTGCGCTGGTTTGCAATGCCCTCGCCGGCTTTTTCCATGGCCTCGGCCTCGGCAGTCGCCTCGGTGACGCGCTTGATGCGGTCGGCTTCGGCAAGTTCCTGCGCCGCGGCGCGCTTGCGCTGGGCTGCGTTGATGTCGTTCATGGAGTTCTCGACCTCGGTCGGCAGCGCGATTTTGGTGATGAGCGTCGACACGAGGGTGAAGCCGTAGGCGGCCATCTGCTCGGAAACGGTAGCGTTGACGTCCTTGGCAATATCATCCTTCTTGGCAAAGACCTCGTCGAGCGTGTACACGGGGATCGAAGAGCGCAGGGCATCGGTGATGAAGTCGCGCATCTGGTCGACGGGCTCCTGCAGCATGTAGTAGCTCTTGTAGATGCCCGAATCCGCCGGGCCGGCACCCATGTCGTAGCTCACGTGATACTGCGCGGAGACCTCGAGGCCGATGGTCACGTTGTCCTGGGTCTTAACGTCAATGCCAAAACCGTTTTTCATGGTGCGCAGGCTCACCGTGGCGGCCTTGCGGTCGATTACGGGCACCTTCAGGTGGAAACCCGCGTTGACGATGCGGTTGAACTTGCCCAAGCGCTCGATAATCACGGCATGTTGCTGCTCGACGACATAGCAGGCGTTGGGAAGCAGCAGCAACAGGATGATGATGGGGATCAAAAGACTGGTAAGGGCGGCGATGATACCGGAAAACAGCATGGCTTCTCCTCTATTGGGCATACATTGGCACTAGGATACCCGCCCAAGGCGACCGCGCATAACAAAAAAGCTCCCATTGCCGGGAGCTCTTTCATTTAATGGTGTGGGCGAAAGGACGTCCGCGTATCCGCTTCGCGGATCCGCACCGGCTTCGGCCGCCTGCCGGCGTCCTCGCCAGCTCGCTAAAAACGCTCCGCGTTTTCTTTACGCTCGCTCCTTCGCAGGTTCAAGTCCCTGCGATGGGCACATAACAAAAAAGCCCCCATTGCTGGGAGCTCTTTCATTTAATGGTGCGGGCGAAAGGACTTGAACCTTCATGGGGTTGCCCCCATACGGACCTGAACCGTACGCGTCTGCCAATTCCGCCACGCCCGCGTGCAGGAATTAGAATAACGGAGCGCCGCCGCGAACGCAAGAACTATTTTTGAAAAAGTTGGCAAGCGTTATTGCACATACATTTAAGGGTTCTCACAGCCCCATCATGAATTTAGTATGCGTCCTCTTCATGCCGTGATTCTCGTAAAACCGGTGAGCATCCAACCGTGCGGCATTTGAGGTCACCTCGATAACCTCGCATCCCTGCTCTCGTGCACACGCAATGGCTCTCTCAAGCAGCAGTGTCCCGCGTCCACCACCACGGTATCCCTTGTCAACCACGAGCTCGCAAATCTCGGCCACGGGGTGTTCATGGTGAAGCTGCCGCTCGACGCGCACGTTCACAAACCCGACAACGTCATCCTCCTCGAGCACAAAAGCGAAAAATGGTTGACGGGCAAGCTGCCAGCCAAAACGCCTACAGAACGTCAATCGGTCAAATCGAGTGTCCTCAAGCTGGCACATGAGCTCGTACACCGCGTCGGAATCGGCAACAGTCGCCGTTCGAACTGTCATCTTTGGACCCCCTAAGCAAGCAGGCGTTCTTGGTCGAACAGCTGCGCAACGGACTCGCCGGCTTCATCCGGCGTGATGAAACAAGCCCCGACGCACTCGGGGGCGCCATAGCGCCCATGGTAATCGCTACCGCCGGTGCACAAGATTCCGTACTGTCGTGCAAGTCTAAAGGCCTCTTCGGTCGCAACGGCATCGTTATCGGGATGAAACGCCTCGATGCCCATCAGACCCGCCTTAACAAGTGCGGGGATAGCCCCCCACGAGTCCATCTGCTGGGGATGTGCGAGCACGGGCACGCCGCCCTGTTCGCGAGCAGCCCGCACAATTGCAAGTGCGTCGGGATAGGAAATGTCACGCTCGGCAATACCGCCGTTTTTAAATAACCGACGATACACGCGCTGATATTCGCCATCGCGATAGCCCAACCCCGTAAGCGCCTGCATGACGTGCTGTTTGTAGACACCAGTGCTTGCCCGCGAGACTTCGACCACGTCAGCCACCGATGCTTTTCGCCCGCAGGGGGCTATCCCTGTACGCTCGAGCGTCCATGCCTGCCACAGAGTGTTGGCAGTACGGCGGGCAAGCGTTTCGTTTACCAAGAGCTCAAGCGGACCAGATTCATCCGCCGTAGCCGCGAGACCGTAGCAAAGAATATGGATCTTGCGTCCGGTTTCCGCGTCAATGCAAGAAGCTTCAACACCCGCAATCACGGGAAAACCCATCTTGCGGGCTTCGGCGCGTACGGACGACAGCTGGCGCAAACTGTCGTGATCGGTAACGGCAATACCCGAAAGACCCCGCTCACGAGCCTCGGTAATCAATGTCTGCACCGATTGAGAACCATCGGAATAAACTGAATGCATATGCAGATCAAATGACCCCTGCACGGATCTATGTTCTTGCATCCGTCCCTCCTATGCCTGGACAAACCCACCAATCTGCATGTTGTACTCACGATCGCAAACGCCTTCCATAAACTCCAAATCATGGAAGATCCCCAGCATCGTAGTACCTCCGGCCTTGAGTTGCTCAATCAAATCGCGGACTCTGACCTTGCTCGCGTTATCGAGGCTGGCAGTCGGCTCGTCCAACAGTAATAGACGTGGACGACGCACCATAGCGCGCGCGATGTTGAGTCTGAGCTTCTCACCACCCGAGAACGTGTTGGGATACAGGTCCCACAGGGGCTTGGGGAAGTCGAAATGCTCGAGCATACGCGTCGTCTCCTCCTCAATCGCATCTTCATCGGCAAACGCCTCGGCGGCACTCGCGCGCACGATTTCACGGGCCGTGGTACGTGGCACGGCATCGAGGAACTGGGAGACATAGCCAATCTCGTAGTTGCGCAGATAGATCACACGACGCTCATCGAGCGTGGCAAGGTCGACCGGGCCAAAGGCCTCGGAATCGTACACGATGTGGCCGCTTTCCGGCAGATTCGTACGATAGATGCACTTGAGAATCGTTGATTTACCCGAGCCCGAGCGGCCGGTAACGCCCACGAACTCGCCCGGCAGCACGCTCAGCGAGATATGCTCACAGCCGCGCACGCGACGGTCGGCGGTATGCAGGGTAAAGCCCTTGGAAAGATCCTCGATCGCAAGGAGTGGACATGCATCAGGCTGAAAGGATTCGATTGAATCGCCCATTACTTGTCCTCCGATCCATCCGTATCCACCACGGCTGCCGGCACGTGGTCGGCGGTCTCGGCGATCGTCGCGGCATCGGTGGCAAAACGGGCAGACATGCTCGGCAGCGCCGGATACCACATGCGCGAAACCACACGGCCATCCACCAGCGTCGCCGTGATCACGGGATAGGTGCGCTGGCCTTCCTCAACCTCACGAATGACCAGAATATCGGCTTTCTTGCCCTCTTCCAGACTGCCAATCTGGTCGTCGGCATGCACGGCGCGCGCCGGGTTGATGGTGAGCATGGCAAACGCCTCTTCAAGCGGCAGCTTGAAATCATGGTGCAGGGCAAAGGCGCTCTGCAGCATTGCCGTGGGATAGTAATCGGAGCACAGCACGCTCGCCACTCCGTTGGACACGGCGTCGCGCGCCGAAAGATTGCCCGAATGGCTCTTTCCCAGCAAGATGTTGGGTGTTCCCATGACGGTCGACATGCCACGCTCGCGAGCAGCGCGCGCCACCTCTAAACTCACCGGGAACTCAGAGATCGTGCAGCCGAGCTCACGCATAAGGTCCAGATGCTCGACCGAATCGTCATCGTGGCTCGCCAGCGCAATGCCGTTTTCGCAGGCAACATCGGCAAGATATTTGAGCTGCTCAAAGGAAAGCTTGGGCGCCGCCTGCTGAGCGGCAACGATCTGTGCCGCTTCTTCATCACTCAGCTCATGATCGCCACGAACGCTCTTGCGCCAGATCTCGATATCGCGATATTGACCCTGGCCGGGAGTGTGGTCCATAAATGAAAGCTCGTCCACCTCGCCCGAGCGCAAATGCCCCTCAACTTGCTCAACCAGATTGACGTTATCGACCTCAAGACGCAGGTGCAGGCGATGACGAATCAGATGGGCGTTTCGCCCCTCGGTGCGTTTGCAGCCGGCGATAAGCGCCATGATTTTCTCGGTGTTCTCCCAGCGCCGGACCGGCTTGGCATCCATGATGTCCTGCGCATATGCCGAAAGCGAGTGATACATTGTGGTGATGCCATGGGCGATGAGCTCACGCTCGGCCTCGAACAATGCCGTCGAGAAGTCCATGAGCACCGTCGGGCGCGGCGAGATAACGGTCTCGATATAGTCGGAATGGATATCCACAAGACCAGGCGTGACATAGCCACCATGAGCGTCGATAACGCCGGCTCCCGCGGCGGTCGCATCGAATTTGCCTTGGCGCTGAATTGCGGCGATCCTGTCGTCTTCGACAACAAGCTCGTAGCCAAAGAGCAGGCGGTCGGGTTGAACAATGATTCCGTTGCGGATGACGTACATCGGCGAGCCTCCTAAAGAAGCGAATAGACGAGTTCTTGGGTGTAAGCGTGTTGCGGGTCCTGCATGATCTGGTCGGTCAGGCCATGCTCGATAACCTGCCCGTCAAGCATGACGATAGTGCGGTCGGCAAGCAGGCGAATCACGCCTAAGTCATGGCTCACCACGACCATCGACACCCCCAGGTCACGTCGCAGCGACAAAATCAGGTCGAGCACGCGCGCCTGAACCGAAAGGTCCAAACCGGTGGTGACCTCATCCAAGAACAGCAGCGGAGGACGGTTGGAAAGTGCCTTGGCAATCTGCACGCGCTGCTGCATACCGCCCGAAAACGCGCGCGGCGGATCCTGTTCACGCCGCAAGGGGATGTTCACGCGATCGAGCAGCTCGCGACCGCGATCGACCATGGAGGAAACGTCTCGGATACCGGCAGCGATCTGCTTCTCGGCGATATTGGAAAGGCTCGAGAAGTTCATGCGCAGGCCCAGGTAGGGATTTTGGTAGACCATGCCGAAGATCTCGTCGCGGATAAGGCGTTTTTGCTGACGCGAAAGGTCAAAGCAGTTGCCCCGGCCCTCGTCGTATGCGGCAACGCGCATGTCGCCCGCCGTGGGCTCCTGGTCGAAATAGAGGCACTGCATGAGCGTCGACTTACCCGAGCCGGACTCGCCCACGATGCCCAAAATCTCGCCGCGATGCACCTCGAGCGAGATGTCGCGTACCGCGTGCACCGTGCCGCACACGGGGCAGATGTTGCGCTCGAGTTGGGCATGCGGGTCGCGACAGTAGTCGCAGCCCGCGCCAAAGCGCTTGGCCAGATGGCGAACGGACAAAACCGGAGCCTCATCCTTAAATTCATGATGAACCGTAGCGGGAAGCATCGTCGTGCCTTTACTCATCACTTCCGCCCTCCTCGAGACGCTCTGCGCAATAATCGGTATCGGAGCACTGCCACGCCTTCTTGCCCGTAACGGGATCGATGGTTTGAGTCATATAGACACCCGTCGCCCCACAGATGCAGCAGCGCTTGCCTTCAAAATCCTCACGCACAAAGGGATGGTCTTCGAAGGCGAGCGATTCGACCTTGGTATGCGGCGGCACGGCGTAGATCTTCTTCTCGCGCCCCGCTCCAAACAAAAAGAGATTCTCGGCATCGTTGAGCTTGGGGTTATCGAAACGCGGAATGGGACTCGGCGCCATAACGTAGCGATACTGCACCATCACGGGATGGTCGGCACCGGTGGTCGTGGAGCCATAGCGCACAATCTGCTCAAAAAGCTCCAGATATGCACCGGTGTACTCAGCTTCGGCGTGCAGACGGCGCGTTACGCTTTCGCGCGCCTCGTAGGTGCGCAGGGGCTCTGGCGTGGGAACCTGCAGCACCATGAGTTGATCGCGCCGCAACGGACGCTCAGGGATACGGTGACGGCTCTGGATGAGCGTCGCGTCCGCCGTGGACGTAGTGGTCTCGACGCCGGTAGTCTCATGCACGAGGCTGCGAATGGACACGGCATTGACGCTCGCGTCCGAGCCCTGGTCGATTACCTTGAGCACGTCATCGGGGCCGATGCACGACAACGTGACCTGCAGGCCACCCGTACCCCATCCGCGGCCGATGGGCATCTCGCGGCTCGCAAACGGCACCTGGTATCCGGGAATGGCGACGGCCTTCAAGATGGCGCGGCGAATCTCGCGCTTGGAGCCCTCGTCCAAAAAGGCAAAGTTATAGTTGCGCTGCACGAGAACCGTCCTCCTTCTGTCCCTCGGCATGATTCATAGAGCGCAGGGCTGCATCGAGCTTGCTCTGGAACGTCACGTAGTGCGGCAGCTTAAGATGGCTGATAAAGCCCGTGGCTTCCACGCCGTCGATGTGATAGAGCACGAACTCCTGATCCTGCGTGGGATAGCGAACGTCGTCGACGCGCAGCGAATGGTCGAGGACGCTCATGGCGATGGCCTTGCTCTCGTCGCTGCCGGTAACGAGGCCGTAACCCACATCGAGCGCGTTCACATGCTCGCCCGTCTCGGTCACCTCGTCGTCGGCGATCAGGCTTTCGACCTCACAGACCGGAAGTGCCCCCAGATAGTACACGTCGTCGGCAGAAGCCTGGGCGGGGTCGGTTCCGGGGGCATCAATCGTCACCGGCACGCTGCCGCGGCGAAGCTCGCCCACCGTGGGATGGGAAATGCCAAAGCCTCGAATGGCAGCGTACCCGATGGCGACAACCGCCTGTGTGAGACCACGCGAGAGGGCCTGCAGGATAACGCTGCGCGGCGCCGGCGTGAAAAGCGGGGTCTTGGTGATATCGACGGGTTCGGTGTCATCGATAGCAACGGGGCGGATCATACCGATCTGGCGCAGGTAATCGCACACCTTGGGAACGCGGTCGAGAGGCGTGGTCTCGGCCACAGCGTAAAATGCCTTGGACGCTTCATCCAGACGCTCATCGATGGCAGCACGCGCGGCACGAACATCGGCGTCGGTCTCTTCGCTTAGATCAAAATTGATAAGGCGATGACTGTAATCGCGTGTTGCTCCCAGAATCTGTCCGCCCTCGATATCCTTGAACGCAGCGGAGATACGACGCGAAACGCGCATCTCGCCCGTATCGATCACGCGCGAAGTATAGAGGCGCTCGAGGGTGGAACGGTAGGCGCGCACCAAAAAGACGGCTTCCTCGATAGAACCCGACGCCTGCTTGAGAGCAATCGCAGCAACCTCGGGAGCCCAAACGGAACCCTCGGACTGCACCTGCTCGACTGCGCGCGGCATGCTCTCGATGATGAGCGCAGGATCGAGCGCACGGCCGCCCGCAACACGCTCGCACTCAAGCAACTCAAGCGACGAGGCAATTGCCTGTTCGCCACCGTAGACAGCTACATATCCCATGATTCAACCTCCCTGCAAGCGCTAGAACGGGGAACGGAAACGATATGACCAAACCCGTCCACAAACATCAAGTCGATACCGCAGGGGAACTCGTCCAGGCGCGCGATACGCGAGCGCAAGACGTCGCCGCGATCGCACGAGAAGTGCGAAGTGCCGTCAACGCCGGGGCCAGTGAGCTCCCAGGAGCTCTTGTCACACGCGTGCGAAGCGGAGCCGACGCGCAAACCCTGCGCGTCCAGCCCCAGGAGCACCGAGCACTCGACGATAGCCGTCGCGCCGCGATGCGGCTGTTCAAGCGTCCCTGCCGTAAGCGCAGCGATTGCACTCGCCGCGCCCTCATCCCGAAAAGCCTCCGGAACGATCACGCACGCAGCTTCGCTCGGCGCCGCAGGAGTCACGTGCGTTCGGCTCGCAATCTGCCGGGCAGCGCGCACAAAGCCCGTAGTCGCCATGCAAAAAGTCGTACCGCTATCGAGCAGCATGTCCGCCAGCATCAACGTCGCGGGGAATAGCCCGCAACGCTCAGCCTCCGCCCCATAGGCGTCCGTAATGGAGAGGCGGCAAACTTCGCCGGGGCGCGCCATGCAATCCAGAACCGTACGAAACGTTCCCTGCAGCTCGAAGGCGCGCTCGTCAAGGGACGGGTCGCGATCGAAAACCTCATCCTGCTCGTTCATTTGACCACCGCCTGAACACTCATGTCCTGGCCAGACATCTCATCGAACTCGACACGCGACACATAGGTGCGAGCATCCTGCGCAGCCGTGCGCTCAAACATGGCAGCACGCGCCTCCTCGACGCGGCGCTCAAGTTCCGCCAGGCAGACCGGCGCCGGATCCATTGCATAAGCGGCATCAATCACCGCAAGCGCGCGAGCGTGCGCGGCGTCGGCTCCCATAAGCACACCCAGACCATCAGCATCACCAATGCGCACGCGGCTCTCGGTAACAAGCACCTCGGTCAAGTAAAAACGGGTATTGCGAGCCGTCTCGCGCACCTGAGTCATCACAAGCCCCTGATGCGCAGGTACGATATCTTCAGGCGACAGCTCGGCCTCGACCAGCCTCTCGAGTTCGAGCGCAAGCGCAGGGCCGCCCTCAACCAGAACCTCGGTTCTCTCTCTTCTTGTTAGCATGCAAATCTTTCCTTAGTTATCGGAATCGATGATGTAGCGGCGGCGCAGGCGAACCGAAATGTATTCGAGCGCAAAGGACACCGCCAGGCACACGTAGACAATCACGCCGACTTCGTGCAGGTTGTAGTAGTAGTTGCCCGCCTGATACAGCTGGAAGCCGATACCGCCCGCGCCCGCGAAGGCGCCCACGGCCACCGCGTTGGCGAAATTGATCTCAAAGCGAATGAATGTCCACGAGAGCAGCTTGGTAATGGTTGCCGGACAGATAGCCTGGAACACGATCTGCCAGAAGCTCGCGCCACTCGCGGAGAGCGCCTCGATCACATTGACATCGATTTCTTCGAACGATTCGGAATAGCTCTTGGTGAGGTAGGCGATGGAGTGGAAGGAAATCCCCAGCACCGCTGCCTCGGATCCAAGGCCGATGGCCACGGTGAAAACGAGCACCCACAGGATCGTCGGGATCGCTCGAATAACGGCAACAAACCCTTTAACCACGTTGGAAACGAGTGGACTCGAGAGGTTCTCGGATGCCGCCAGCGCCAAGAAAAACGAGATGATGGCCGAGATGATGGTGCACAGCACGGTGACCGCGATGGTCACCAGTGTGCTCTCGGCAACCTTTGACCACGTAAAATGCGCGGCTCCAAGCGGCGGATCCAGCGCTGGCTGAAACATCATGGCGCAAAAGTCAGACCAGGTTTGGGCAACAGCGCGGTCAAGGTCAACCGTGCCAAAATCCATACGCACAAACGTTATGACCGTCAAGAGGCACAGAATGCCCAGCGTAAGTACGACAGAATAGTTGCGCCCCCGGCGAGACACGAGACGAATATGCCCAGCGTGCGAACGCTCGATCGCACCGGCCGTGGCGGGAGTCAGCTCAAAAGTATCCATTAGATCATCGACCTTCTTGCTGCGTTGGAAATCGCCTCGACCACGAGCACCAAAACAATGGTCACGAGAATCACGAGGCCGGCGCAGTCATAGCGAAAAGACGCGTAGTACAGGTTAAAGGCAAAGCCGATACCCGTACCGGTAAGCAGGCCCACCAACGTGGCCTCGCGAATATTGGTCTCGACCATATAGAGCGTCCAGCTCATAAGCTCCGCCACGGCAAGCGGCAGACCCGCCTGAAAGACAATCTGCCAAAAGCTTGCTCCGCAGCTGCGCAACGCCTCGATGGGACCGCAAGGAATTTCGTCGAGCGTGTCCAGAAAAAAGCGCGTGATCTGGCCAAACGTCGCCAAAAAGAGCGCGAGGAAGCCCGTGAACTCGTTTTGCTTGAACGAAAGGAGCAACAGCAGCGCCCATGCGATCATGGGAACATTGCGAAAGATATTAGCGAAGATGCGAATGACACCGCGCACGATGCCGTTTTCGACACCGACGCTCGAGCAGCCCAGTACCGCAAGAACGATACCCAGCAAGGCCGCGAGCATCGTAGCGGCGATGGAATCGAACACCGTCGAAACCACCTGCGCGGCAATCATGCCCAGCTGTCCCAACGACGATGCCGTGGGGCAAAAGTTCTGCAGCATCCATGCAAGAGCAGCAGGTACCGAACCCAGGGCATATCCAAAGCTGAAGTCGCTGACAAGCGATGCCCCCTCGGCAACCAAGACAATGGCCGCGACCGCTGCGAGCGTGCGAAGCTGACGCCGTCTAAACCAGCCCAAATCGGGGGCTTTCCCCGCTTTCACATTGCTAAAAGAGCCTGTGGACATGGCGCCGCACTCCCCCGCGTTCATTGCAAGGCTCCAGAAGGAGCAGCAGAGGCCATACCAACGGATGCAAGCGCCGAGCCGACGATCGGCTCGGCAAGAGGAACGCAAATACGGCCTTCTTCGTCGTCACCGTAAATGGTGGCGATCGTCTGGGGCGTGAGCTCGGCAGGGGCGCCCTCGAACACCTTCTCGCCCGCACGCAGGCCCACGATACGGTCGGAGAACTCAAGCGCCATATCCACCTGATGCAGGTTGACGATACAGGTAATGCCATGTTGACGAGTTACGCGGCGCAGGTGTTCCATAACAGCACGGCTGCTTTTGGGGTCAAGGCTCGCAATCGGCTCGTCGCACAGGATGATGCGCGGGTCTTGAATGAGCGCACGGGCAATACCCACGCGCTGCTTCTGGCCGCCCGAAAGCTGGTCGGCGCGACGATAGGCAAACTCGCCCAGGCCAACCTCGTCAAGCAGCTCGAACGCACGGAGTTTCTCACCCTCGCTGTACAGGCCCAACGATCCAGCCACAGCCCCCTTGTAGCCCAGGCGACCATGCAGCACGTTTTGAATAGCCGTGAGACGATACACCAGATTGTAGTTCTGGAAGATCATGGCGATCTGCGTGCGCACGCCGCGCAGCTTGTTGCGGCGCAGATGCGTGATGTCCTGGCCGTTAAAAACAACCGAACCCTCCGTGGGCTCGATAAGGCGATTGATACAGCGCAAAAAGGTCGACTTGCCGGCGCCCGAAGGGCCGATCACCGTAACGAACTCTCCCTCGCCGCAGGTAAAATCCACACCCGAAAGCGCGTGGTGCTGTTCTTGAGACCCTCGTTTGCCCTCATAGCTTTTGGTCAAACCGCTCACCTGCAAAAGAGGCTGTGCGTTCTGTGGCATTCCCATGCCCTCCCATCAACGTCGAGGCCGGACGCAGACATTCGCGTCCGGCCCGTTTTGGCAGCGGCGAATCGTCTACGCGATGCCGCTCATCTACACGCACACGTGCAGGGACATGTATTAGTCAAGCGCACGAATGGGGTCGTACCAGGAGTCCTCGACCGCAATGAAGCCAGCAGTGTCGCCCAAGCTCCAAACGGCACCGGTGTCCTCTTTATCCTCAGGGGCAAAGAGCAGCTCGTCCTCAGAGGTCTCCTTGGAGGTCAGTCCCTTGACGAGCTTGTCGATGATTTCCTGAGGAACCTTCTCGGTATTGACGGCGATGGGACCGTTGAGGACCGGTGTGGACTGGATGATGCCGAACTTCTTGCCCTGGACGCGGTCGAAGGGCTGGGGAGCGTCGGCCTTGACGGAGTAGACGGAACCGGCAGCATTCACGGCGTCGCGCTCGCCCTCGGGAACGTCAAGGTAGGTGTCGACGTCGACATCGTCAAAAGCGGCGACGTCGGCATCCCCCTGCAGCAAGTTGACGGCAGAACCGGGGTGGGAGTTGCCAAAGAGCACCTGGGAGAAGAAGCCCGGGGTGCTAAGCTCGTCGGCAGACTTCACATCGTCCGGGAACGCCTTCATGATGGCATTGCAGGGAACCTTGAAGCCGGAGGTGGAGGTGGCGGAGACAAAGCTCATACGCTTGCCCTTGATGTTCTTGATGGAATAGCCGGTCTCCTCGGCGCTATCCGCATAGGTGCTCATCTCGGCCTCGGGCACGCAGATGCGGCTGTAGTACTTAGCGCCGTCGAGCTTGCCGTCGGTGTCGGAGGTGGTCACGAGAGGAAGCACCTTGCTGTTCTTCTTCTGCGCCTGAATGAAGCCCTCGGCACCCATGTTGGCCAGCTGGGCCTTGCCGGAAGCGATGGCCTCGATAGCAACGTTGTAGTCGGTGGTG
Organism: Collinsella sp.; assembly: GCA_048430645.1. Lineage (GTDB taxonomy): Bacteria > Actinomycetota > Coriobacteriia > Coriobacteriales > Coriobacteriaceae > Collinsella. The sequence goes on from DBFOME010000041.1 coordinate 16,587, forward strand.
GTCATGAGCTCGACCTTGACGCCGGCATACTTCTCGAGGACTTTGCCAAACTCCTCTCGGCCCGCGTCGAACTCGGAGCTGGACTCATTGGGCAACCAGACCATAGTGAGTTTATCGATGGAAGCAGCATCCGAGCCAGCGGTCGCCGCACCACCCTTACCGGCGACGCTGCCGCAACCGACGAGACCGAGGCCGAGCGTCACAGCGCTTGCGCCAAAAAGACCCAAGAAGGATCGACGGGAAATTTGCTTGTCCTTGATATCTGCCACAATCTTCTCCTTACAGCTCAAGAATGCACCGGAGGGACTGGGGGTTCTGTTTGTCCCGTCCGGCGATGACGTGGTAGATATTAGGGTTGTGGACAAGCCGTTTTTCGATCAACGACAATCGCTTGTCGTATGCTTGCGCGAAGATGCGGGGACATGACGCGAACCGTAGGCACTTATTAATAGAAACGCCCCGTCGTAAGCTTAAGAACAGGCAAAAATCAGGTAATAGACCAGTTTTGTCAGCCTCTTGGCAGCCGCTTATAGAAAAAGTTTGCGGGCGTTATCCCAAGCGGCTTGAGCGATTGCTTCGGCGCTCTCCCCCATACGGTCGACACGGTCATTGACCAGCGCATTTGCCGTGATGGATATCATCGCAGGCTCGCATTCCAGGCCACGGATGGGTTCGGGCGCCATGTACGGGCAGTCCGTCTCGAACAAAATGCGATCGAGCGGGGTTGCCGCGAATGCCTCGCGAACCTCGTCGTTACGCTTAAAGGTCGCCGCGCCGCCATAGGCGATGTAGCAACCCAGGTCCACAAAGCGCTCCATCGTGGCGCGGTCCTCACCAAAGCAGTGCAGCACGCAGCCGGCCTGGGGCACGCCCACCTCGCGCAGCACGTTGTACGCATCCACGTGCGAGGTACGCCCCTCGTCCGCGTCTTCGTGACGCAGATGCAGCTCTACCGGCACGTTGCGGCGCACGGCGACCTCGAGTTGGCGTGCCATGCAGTCGATCTGCACGCTGTGAGGCGCCGGCGCGATGTCGTCGTCATAGTCCATGTGGTAGTCCAGGCCGATCTCGCCAATACCGACGCATAAGGGGTCGTCGAGCGCGGCAACAACCTGTGCATGAATGTCCTCGGTGTAGTCAGGAGCGCCATACGGATGCACACCGGCAAGATACTTAACCTGCGGGATATCCTGCATCGGCAGAATCTCGCGCGTCAGCCAATCGCTATAGTCCGTCACGCTGCGCTTATCGGCGATGGGATCGAAGATCGTCACCAACAAATCGACGCCTGCGGCCTTGGCACGCACGAGCGTCTCGGGTACCTCCTTGCCCCAAAACGAGAGCAGGTGCGCATGCGTATCGGCAAGCGGCGCCAGCGGTACCGGACAAGCAACCGTTTTCTTTTTCTTGGTAAACGTCACGCGCTCGGCATTAAGCGTCATGGGAAAGCTCCTGAGCCAAGCGGACAAAGTCGACGACGTCGAGCGTCTCGGCGCGCGTGGTGGGCGCGATGCCGCAAGCCTCAAAGGCAGCATCGAGCACGTCCTTGGCAAAGCCGTTGGCGCTCATGGAGTTGCGGATGGTTTTGCGACGCTGGGCAAACGCAGCGTCGATCACGCGGGCCACGAACTCGCGATCGAGCCCCTCGGGTACCACGCCGTCAACGCGATCGATGCGTACCACGGCCGAATCCACATGCGGCGCCGGCATAAAGCAGCGCGGCGGCACCTCAAAGCGACCCGTCACCTGCGCATACAGGCCGAGCTTTGCCGTGTAGCCGCCATAAGTCTTGTTGCCGGGCGTCGCGGCAATGCGATCGGCGACCTCCTTTTGCACCATGACGACGGCGCGCTTGAGTGCGGGCATCGTCTGGAAGAACTGCAGGATAATCGTCGCCGCCACGTTGTAGGGCAGGTTCGCGACAAACACCGTGGGCTCGCCGCCAGCCGTCTGCTCAATCTGCTCCGGCGTCACCTTGAGCGCGTCACCCATGATAAAGCGGAAGTTAGAGTAGTCCGCGGCATGGGCATCGAGTACCGGCTCGAGCTCGGGATCGGCCTCGATCGACGTGACACACGCCGCCTCCTGCAACAGGGCCAACGTCAGCGTGCCGCAACCCGGGCCGACCTCGAGCACGCGCTCATCGCCCGCAAGCTCAGCGAGCTCGCAGATGCGCTCAATCACATGGTTGTCGATCAGGAAGTTCTGGCCCAGGCGATGCTTGGTCGCAAGGCCAAACTCCTCTAGCAGCTCCCTGGTTGCCGTGGGGTTTGCCAAAGGCGAAGTTGTCATGGTTGCCTCCTTAACATGGTGGCTGCATCGTAAAGCAAAAGGGCATGGACCGTTGCGGCCATGCCCTTACATCTAAACAGCAAATTGCCGATATGGCGCGCAGCGACTTAGCCCAGACGCGGGAACAGCGGGTCGCCCTTCTCGACGGGCTGGCCGCCGGCAAGCAGGCCCCAAGCGCAAACGCCCTTAAGGTCGTCACTCGTGGCCTCGCCCTCGCAGGACAGACGGCGCAGAGCCTCGGCAGAAGTCTGGGGCATGAGCGGCATCAGCAGGTGGGCGGCGATGCGGATTGCCTCGAGCAGGTTGTAGATCACAAACGCCAGCTCGTCGGCCTTGGCCTCGTCCTTGGCAAGCGCCCAGGGCTCGGAATCCTCGATGTAGTGGTTGGCAGCGTGGATGAGCTCCATGACCTCGTCCTTGGCTCCGCCGTAATCAAGCGCATCCATCTTGGCCATGTAGCGCTCGACCAGGCCATCGGCAATCTTTGCCAGCGGGTTATCGAACGCGTCGAACGATGCGGGCTTGGCGGGCGCGCAACCGTCGAAGTACTTGCCGCTCATGTTGAGCGAACGCGAGATGAGGTTACCCCAGCTGTTGGCCAGGTCGGCGTTGTAGACCTGTTCCATGCGCTCAAAGCTGATAGCGCCATCGGTACCGGGTACCACGTCGGTCATGAAGTAATAGCGGTAGCCCTCGACACCCAACATGTCGATAACGTCCTGAGGAGCAATGGCGTTGCCGCGGCTCTTGGACATCTTCTCGGCCTTGCCGGTCTCGGCGTTGCGCACGGTCAGGAAGCCGTGGGCAAAAACGTGCTCGGGCAGGGCCTCGCCAATGGCCATAAGCATGGCAGGCCAAATGACGCAATGGAAGCGGATGATGTCCTTGCCCACGATGTGGAACTGCGCGGGCCAGCGGTAAGCCAGCTCGGCACGGGCCTCGTCGGTGTCGACACCGTAACCGACAGCCGTCATGTAGTTGAGCAGCGCGTCGAACCACACGTATGTCACGTGGCCCTCGTCAAACGGGACCTTGATGCCCCAGTCAAAGCTCGTACGGCTCACGGAAAGGTCGTTGAGGCCGCCCTCGACAAAGCTGCGCACCTCGTTCATGCGGAACGCGGGCTCAACAAAATCGGGGTGCTCGTCATAGAGCTTGAGCAGCTTGTCCTGGAAGGCGGAAAGCTTAAAGAAGTAGGACTCCTCCTGCACGCGCTCGAGCGGACGGTGGCAATCGGGGCACAGATGCTGGCCGACGCTGCCGTACTCCTCGTCGCCCTTCTGGACCTGCGTATCGGTGAAGTAGGTCTCGTCGGGCACACAATACCAGCCGTCGTAGCTGCCCTTATACAGGTAGCCGGACTCTTTCATGCGCTCCCACAGATGCTGAACGGCGTGATGCTGACGCGGCTCGGTGGTGCGGATGAAGTCGTCGTTGGAAATCTCGAGCTTGCTCCAAAGCTCCTTAAAGTGCGGAGCCTGGCTGTCGGTCCACTCCTGCGGCGTCATGTCGTGCTTGGCTGCGGCCTCGGCGACCTTCTCGCCGTGCTCGTCCATACCGGTCAGGAACTTGACGTTATAGCCGGCAGAGCGGCGATAACGAGCCTGAACGTCGGCAATGATGGTGGAATAAGCCGTGCCCAGGTGCGGATCGGCGTTGACGTAGTAGATAGGCGTCGTGATAAAGAACGAAGGCTTGGTTTGATCCATGGGGTCTGTCCTCCAGAAAAACGTTGCATACAGGGGATGATTTTAGCGCAAGGGCTGGATATCCTCCATCTATTGCATATCGAGCACCATGGCATAGACATCGCGCTTGCGGCGCGAATACTTCTGCGACAGGCGCTTAGCCACCGCGGAGGCGGGCTCGCCCTCCTCGAGCGCGGCGCGGATGTCCTCGCGCAGGGCATCATCGGGATCTACCGCCGCGGTGCCAACCGGCGTGATGCCGGCCTCCTCATCCTCGCTTGGCGGCGCGATGACCAGCGCAATCTCTCCCTTCACCTCGCCACGAGCGCGCAGCTCTTCGGCAAGCTGGGCGGCAGGCCCGCGCAGGACCTCCTCGTGCAGCTTGGTGAGTTCGCGGCAGACGGCGACCTCGCGCTGGGGAAAGACCTCGGCCACGGCCTCGAGCGTCGCCACAATGCGATGTGGAGACTCGTAGAAGATGAGCGCGCCGGGCACCACGGCAAGGCGCTGCAGACGGCGCACACGATCGCCATGCTTGCGGCCCAGAAAGCCCTCAAAGAAGAAGTGCTCGCAGGGAATGCCGGACGATACGAGTGCCGTGACGCATGCGGAAGGCCCGGGGATGACTTCGACGGGGACATCGGCATCGCGCGCGGCCTCGACCAGAGCCTGGCCGGGGTCGGACACACTCGGCATGCCAGCGTCCGAGGCAAAGGCAAGGGTCTCCCCCGCCAGCAGACGGTCGGCCAGACCGGCGGCGCGACTTGCAATCACGTTCTCGTCGCAACGGACGAGCGGCTTGGAGATGCCCAGGTGCATCAGCAGCTTTGAGGTCACACGTGTGTCCTCGCAGCAGATGGCATCAGCAGCGGCAAACGCCTCGCCGACGCGCGGGGACAGGTCGCCCAGGTTACCTATGGGCGTGCCGACCACGTAGAGCTTGCCCATACGGGCGCTGTTTTGCGTCATATCAACCTATTCAATCATGCCGCGCTCGAGCGTACCGAGCGCCGCGCGGGCGTCCCATGCTGCAATGCGCTTCTCGGTCTTCCACGTTTGGAAGAACCAACCGGCAGCCGGCGCAAACGAAGCCAGCTGGTTGGCGATAAACACGCGCTCGTAGGCATTGCGGCCCTCGGGCGTAACCGACGAGTTAGCAAAGATCGCCGCGCCCGACCATTCGCCCACCAGCACGGGGAACCCAGTCGAAATCGCCTCTTTAAGCTCGCGCTTGTTACGCGAAATCGCCGTCGTCAGCCCGCGGGGGCTCGTGATGTCGAGCGCATACTCGTCGCGGTAATGGTACAGGTGAAGGTCCATGTAGACGTTCTTGTACTTGGCGCCGCGCATAAAATGCTTCCACTCGCTGGGATGCCCCGACGACGAGAAGACGACGATCTTATCCTCGGGCATATACGAACGGACGAGCTCGTAGGCATCGCGATAGAAATTGCGCAGGTAGTGAGCGGGAATGCCATCCGTCATGGTGAAGAGGCTCTTGCGAACGCTCATCTGCGGCGTGTCCAGCAGCTCAATGCCCAGCAGGCTCTCGGCCTCGCCATAGCGATCGGCCAAGCGCTCGAGCACGTCGAGTGCGACATGACGGCCGTTGGTGGACGAATGCCACTCGGCGACAGCCTCCGGCGTGGTGGGCGAATCGTTGGAATCGCCCTGGCCACCGGGCACGGTTGCCAGATCGAGCAGCACGCGGATATCGTACTTGGCAGCCCACTCAATCGCGCGGTCGATGTAATCGACAACCGATATGTAGGAGGCATCGGACTCCTGTGAGCCAAAGGCATACCAGGGCACCGGCAGACGCACGGCATTGAGACCGATCTGCGCCATGCGGCGAAAATCGTCCTCGCTCACAAACGTCTCGTAATGACGACGCATGCGCTCGTTATAGGCGGCGGTACCCATGGCCTCCTGCAGCTCGGCTGCGTTGGATGCGCCGGTCGCCGCGTACAGCGACGGGGTCACCCAAGGCTCGGGAATAAACCAGCCAGAGAGATTAACGCCGAGTATCCTCTCCATCACTGCCCCCTTCGGATCATGCAGGTCGAACCCGCATCGTATTGCATAGGATAAGTATCGTTTTGAGTATACCCGCGTGTGCGGACAGGCGACCGAACGGTCTGCAAAGTAACGCGAAAGTGGGAGGAATGTCTGGGGCGGGCGGGCTCGGAATGGTGCGACGAGGGGTGTACGCGCGCCAAAGGCAGGCACCGGAAAGTGTGTCCCGTTCTGAGCCCTTATTCTGGGACGCAGTTTCCGCAGAACCCTACATAAAAGAAAAGGACCCCTTTGCAGAGGTCCTAGTCAATTCAAGGTGGCGGGGAAGGGAATCGAACCCCTGACACGAGGATTTTCAGTCCTCTGCTCTACCAACTGAGCTACCCAGCCATTTGAGGTGTGCCTTGTTTCAAGGCTTGATTAGTATAACCAAGGACGCGCTCCGGTCAACCGAGAATTTTAAAAAAGTTTTTGAGCACAGCCTCGGTTCTATAAATCGGCACGTCAGAGGCATCAGCCGGCAGCAAGAAGTTTTTCACTCAGAGCCGCACGGGCAAACTCACTTGGCGTCATCCCCTCGGCAGCCGCCCGTCGACGAATGGCCTCCTTCATTCCCAGAGGAATCTTGACCGACAGCGTTGCCGTCCCCTCACCTGAGAGCGGGGGCCGTCCACGCACGATTCCACCAACGGTGTGTTCGCCATCCGGAAACTCTCCGCGCTCGTACGACTCACACCACGCGTCAATCATTTCATCCGTTACAACCTGACCATTAGCGGCCGTATACGTCTTGCCCATCATCGACCCCTCTGCCGAGCTCGCTCGATCTCTTGCCAGAATTTCTTCTGAACCGGAGACAGGGCATGAATAATGAGCCATCCACGAATTAGTTCGACCGCAACAAGTTCCACACTTCGACCATCTGGAAGCCATCCAATGGCAAGCCATCTCGGCGGCTCGTCCTCCGACTCGCGGCGAATGCACTCAGTAACCGCGAACCAGGCACCAAGCACCTGCTTTTCCGTCAAGTGTTTTTTTGGCGTTCGGATGGATCTCAACATCCATGCATCTTCTCCTCCATCTTACCCAATTTCGTATGACGAAAGTCCGCCGTCGTCAATCTCTTACGCCGGCGCTTGTTGGAGGGCGGGAGGTGTAGCAAGGATTGAAGGGCGTTCCAATACCGCCCAGGCGCCGGGACAGGAACACATGTGCCAAGGACGGACGTTTTCGTAGCGCGCGAGGATATTGCCGTCGCGATTGATGAAGGCGATGTCGATGGGATAGGCCATAAAACACGTATGGACCGAAGAGCAGCGTGGAAACGCCATGACGAGCGGCAGGCCGTTGGCGGCAACCGGACGCCGTCCCAGCATGCCGCGCAGTCGCACGACAAACGACTCCGCCACCGCAAACTCGGCCGGCGTCCAACCCAGCCTGTTGAGTGCCCGCGCGTAGGCGATGTAGGACGAGACCGCGGTCACATGACCACCCCCGGGCGCCATGGATCGACCGTCACCGCGCGCTCGTGCGACAACGTTGTCGGCGCCCCCAGCGAAACGCCAGCGATGCTGAGAAAAGTCGGCCACGGCTCATAGTACATGGTGCAGGTGTAGGTCCTAAACGTACCGGATAGGGAGAGCAGGCCACCATCCGATGCCTCCGCGCCTTGCTCACTCGACACTTCGATCTGCAAGTCATAGCCTTCCATGGCATTCAGAATTTGAGTCTGAACCGTCGCCGAGGCATCGGCAGAGCTTTCGTCGCCCTCCCCCTCCGACGCCACAGCGTGCGCCAACACGATGTCGGGCACCACGCGGTCGAAGCGCGCGACAGCGCTGGCAAAGATCATGACGTTGTACACGACGAGTGCCAGCACCAGCAAAACGGGCGTAACCACTGCCATCTCAACCGTCGCTTGGGCGCGCTCCTCGCGCAGACGCATGCGGATACTCATTACGACCCACCGCCCAGAACGCCAACCAGCGTGGCGACATCGACGGTGAGCGGGATGGAGCCGCCGCCGGGCAGAGGAATCTCCGCAAGTGTGAACACCGTACCGCTAATGGTGCGTTCGACTTGATATTCCAACGCCTCGCAAAGCGCCTTGGGATCGGTCACGCCCAACGGAATACTTCGCAGTTTGTCTTGCGCTTGAGAGAGACCCGCAATGTCAGACCCCGGACTCTTAATGACATTTGCGGAATCGGTCAGCACCGGCTTTCGCAGGCGCAAGTCGCACGGTTCCAAACCCAGCGCCGCCACGGACGCCGAAACGGTATCGCCGAGCCACGATGCAATGGAGCCCAACGCACCGCTGCCCCCTCCTAGGTCTTTAATCATCTCGTCCATAAGTTCGTCGGCCGAACCTTGGATGTCTCCGTATCCCACGAGTAGCCGTCCCCAAACATCCATGACGCCGTCGAGCACGCCGGCAACGCCGCCCGAGCGTTCCTTCAATGTCGAGAAAAATCGCGAAAGCATGTTGTTTTGCGCCGTCGCCTCATCGGGCGCCAGCACCGCGGCAGAGATAGCACCGCGATCGCCAAGCCTGACTGCCGCGTTAAACGAGGAGTTAAGTTGATCGGGGCTGGTAATGTCACCCGAAACTGCAAAGGCGACCACGCCGTTGCGGCCAGGTGGGGCGATACGCGGGCGCTCGCCGGAAAGCGCTTTAATGGCCTGGTCAAACGCATTGCCCGCACGGTCGGCCTCATCCTCGGTCTGACGCTCAAGTTCGAGTTCTTTGTTGCGGCATTCGACGTAGTCTTCCAGAGCCTCTTTGAATCGATCAAAGTGGTACTCAAAGCCGTTTTCGATAGAAGTCGAAGGAGCCGCAACGGCACCGAGCGACGAAACACCAAAATGGCATCTATTGCATTTGTCCTGCCCGTCATAAGCAGCAACCGAGGCCAGCCCGCATGGCGCCCCCTTCTTATAGTTGGGGCAACTCGTTCCGTAATGCAGATACGTCTTGCCATCGATGGCACTGGTTGGCCACACCGTATCGGTATAGAGTTCCGTCGCTCGCACCTCGTCAGTGTTGCGCGGCAACAGCGGGATATAGGAAGCGACTTCATCTCCGTCCTCGGTTACATATGCACGATTGACCTCTGTACTCGCATAGGTGTAAAACGCCTTGCGCGCCGCCGACTCCGCCTTCGTCTCGACGCTTGAACCCTGCGGTTTTTCGTCTGCCAGGCGTTGACGGTAGTAGGTCTTCGCGCGGTCGAGCGCCACCTGTGGCTCCCACGAAATGCTCGAGGCATAATGCGGGTTCTGCTCACCCGAGAGCTTTGCCAAACTCCTCGCACGTTCCCACATGCATGAACAGCTACCGACCGAAGCCGGAACCGATCCACCGCAATCCGCAAGCCAGGCGCGTTCTTTTGCTTTCGCCGTCTCCTCCGAGGCCTTCTGCAGCTCATCTGCTGCGCGCTCCAGATCTTTCGATGTGTCTTTAATGGCATCGGTCGAGATCTCAGAACCCTCGAGCGCAACGAAATCCGACTCGGACATCCTGGGCACGGCAAGCGCCGTACCGGTATAGGTCACACTATCGGTATCCTGCGCCGACACCGCCTGCGTGGCACGCGCGGCAATCAGATACGGCAGAGCCGTCTCGATTTTCTGCAAGCCTTCCGATGCGCTTTTGGCAAACTTGTTGCGCGTTTTAATGATCTCAATCCCGGTGTCGACCATATTGCCGGCAACTGGTTCGGCACCCGGGATGAGGATGGCGACCAGGCCCGTCCCGATCGTGGCAAACCCCGCTAGCCCCAGACTCAAGATGCTCGCATCAACCACCGTGGCAGCCGTGTGATAGGACGACACTACGTTGGCACCCGCCAGCGCGCCGCTATCGGCCGCCACCTGGGTGTCCCCCGCGCGCGACATGCTCCATATCGCCGCGGTCGACGAAAACAACAACGTGAGCACCACTAGGATGACCACGGCAGAAGAAAGCGTGGTGTAGGCACCGTCTTCGATAAACAGGTCGATACCGGCGCGGCCCATAAAGCCGCCTCGCTTGCGATGGCAGCTCGGACGGCGCGTCAAAACGCGTCTAGACCAGAAACGCTTAATCCCATGCAGCAATCCACGAATCATAATCTCCCTCCAGCCATTCGGGACGTGATTGATATGAGACATCAACCTTGAGCTCAACGTAGCCGCCCTCGGCGGTACCACCCATAGCCTGCACAAACGCACCGATCACAGGCAACGGCTTGACCTCGCCAGAAACGGACACGGACGAGACGCCACCCGCATCGGCCCGACCAAGCTCGATATCCCACGACAACGGCCCGCCGGCATGAAAGATCGAAACGTTGGGCACTGCGGCAAGCCGGCGGCAGGTGAACTCCTTAAGATCGTCATCCTCCGCCGTCGTCGTGGTCATGAGCCGCGCGGTCTCGGCGGCGGCAGACTCCATGACCGCGCGCGTATAAAGCAGGCACACCGGTTGCAGTGCGAGAAGGATGAGCGTCAGAAACGTCGGCAGCAAAAAAGCGGCCTCGACCGTAGACTGCGCCCGGTCCTCGCGCGCGATATCAATACAACGCGATGTCCTTAGCGCCCGCAGCGGCGTCGATAACCGACGTCGAGGCAACGCCATGGGATGCCGCCCGCTCAACCAGCGCCGCCAAGCGTCCATCGGTGCCAGCACGCCAAAGTCCCACAATCGCCAGCACGATCGATAACAGCGCCACCGTGACGATGGCGTATTCGACCGTCGCCTGGGCAGATTCCTCACGCAGAATGCCATGCATTTCACGATCCCTCCTTTGAGCTTATTGTTTGCGGGACCAGACGCACGGCGCGCAGACGACACGAAGCATCGCCAGCATCCGCGGCAACCGTCACCATATCGACCCAGCCGCGCCCATCGCGCACGATGGCGCCCCATACGTTGCCCTTAATATCGAGATAGCCGCTCAGGGCGAGCTGGGCCGTTGGCACCTCGCGGTAGGCGCGTAACATATCCGCCGCTGCCTCGGTCATCGGTCGGTCCTCGGACCATGCAAGCCGGACCGCAATCGCGTTGTCCTCAGGTGAATCCGTCGCAGTGCCAGACCGCTTGTCGAGCGTCCGCAGAAAGGTTTGCGCCGTGACAGCGACATCCGAATCGTCCGCATCTCGCATCTCATCTTTTTGAGACGCCACCGCCGAATCTGAGCCCGAATCGAAGGCGGCCCCAGGACGCTGCTGCCGCGCGGCGTTAAGCCCCCAAAGCACCGCCGCTATCGCCACGGTCAGGCAAGCAAACACCAGCAGCACCCCGATGGGGCGCTCGCCCTCTACAGGCTGTTGATGCCCTCGCTGATAGCGTTCCATAGATCTTGGACCTTGCCCTTAAATGCGACAATGGCAATGATGGCGATCACCACGAGCACGCCGACCAAGATGGCGTATTCGGTGGTGCCCTGCGCACTCTCCTCCTGCAGTAGCTCCCCGGCATGCTGGCGAGCGCGAATTGACTGGCAAACAGCCCAGCTCCAGACCTTGCCAGCAACGTCAGTCATCGTGTTCATGTATTCCTCCCTACATCATCCCGCCTGCTCCCAACAGCGGGCCCAATATGGACAGAAGCAACGCCGGCAAGATGAGTGTGCCGGTGGGAATCAGCAGCTTGACGGGCGCACGCTCGATCTCGCGCTCGACCGCGGCGCGATGAGCCGCACGGATCTCGCGACTTTGAGCGGCCAGTGTCTCGGCAAGTGGGGCACCCAGGGCGAGCGCCTGTCCCACCGTGATGGCAAAGGTCTCGAGCGCTCGCACGTCCAGGTCGCGCGCGGCGGCCAACAACTCGTCCTCACGCGTGCCCACGCCCACCTGCCACGCCATGCAGGCCCGCTCAAGTCGAAGAGCCAGCACTGACCGGCGGTTGGCGCAGAAAATCTCAAGCGCCGCATCAAACGAAAGACCGGCCGAAAGACCCAAGCGCACAACATCGATCATCTCGGACACTTCGCCGAGCGACACTCGCACCGGGCCGCCCGCTCCAACCGCACCCTTCATTCGCGCGGTCAGAGCATCGACCACCGAGCGACCCGCGGCAGCGACCAGCACCGCCTCGCGCTTGCAGGCCTCTGCGATCTTGCGTGCATCCGCCCGATCCAAACCCGTCGCGACAAATACACTCAGAGCGCACAGGCAAGCCGCAACTGCAACCGGGGCGCTCATAGCTCCACCCGCATAATGCGCCTGATAACCACCAGGGCAACGGCGTTGAGGGCAAGACCCAGCACCACAGCGCCCGCGCCGGCAGGCGTCGCAAGACCGCGACGAAAATCTGCCGAAAGCAGCGCCAACACCGCGCACATGCCCGTCGGCATCGCCGCGACCATATGCGCAGACATGCGGGCCTGCGACGTCTTAACATCTAGGCGGCGCTTGAGCTCAATGCGCTCCCCCACCATGCTCGACGCCTCGGACAGTAAGTCGGCAAGCGGAGCGCCGGTGCGCTGTGACACCTTAAGCGCCAAGGTCACAAGCGAAAGACCGGGGGCGTCGATGCGCACGAGCAAGTCATCGAGCGCGTCGGTCGCCGAGATGCCGCAATCGATCGCCGCCGCCACCCGCAAAAACTCGGTATGCACCGGTTCTTGCGCATGAGCGCCCACAAAGCGCATGCCCTGGGCCAGCGAATGTCCCGAGGCAAGCGACATGGAAAGTGCGGTAAACGCCTCGGGCATGGCCTCTTCTGCATCGTGTTGCTCGCGCCGGCTCTCAAAGCCATCCCGAGCGGCGCCAACGGCAATCGGAGCAACAAGTCCCAAGGCAAATCCGAGGGGCGATAACGACACCATCGTTAGTAAAATGCAGCAGACACCGCTCGAGAGCAGCAGAAACGCCAAACGCCCCGAAGCATCTTCGATCACGAGGCCAAGGCGATGCGCCGGAGCCAGCGATGCCCACGAACGGGCGATCTTTTTCAGCAGATCGTTTTCCACCAGCTCACGCGGCAGTTTCTCTGCCACCGTCTCGAGCGCCTGACGCGCCAGCTCCGCCGGCGGCACCTGCGGCACACGAGGTTCCGCCCCGCACGCCGTCGCGACAGAAAACCCTGCCAAACCCCCTACGACGAGGGGCACAGCGACCTCCATTCGTCCACCTCCTCTTGTGTGAGCGTCCCCGACCGCAGGCCTTCTGCGATAAACGGCGGCTCGCGGTCAAGCGTCCAGGTGCGCTCGGCGGCATCGAAAGTCACATAGCGCTCGAGCTCTACGCCGCCCGACGCGGCGCGACGCACCCCCGAATACGAGGAGACGAAGCGCCTGCCATCGGCGTGGCGCTCGGACATCACGATGCCGTCGAGCGCCATGGCAATCTGCTCCTCGATGAGCTCGCTCGGCAGATCGATGCCATAACGTGCAAGCAACGTCAGACGCACCACGGTCTCCTGTTCTGAGCCCGCATGAAGTGTGGTGAGCGACCCGTCGTGGCCCGTGTTCATGGCCTGCAACATGTCGCAGCACTCAGCACCGCGCACCTCACCCACCACGATGCGGTCGGGGCGCATGCGCAGGGCATTGGTCACCAGGTCGCGGATCGTCACCGCGCCCTCGCCCTCAATTGAAGCCTCGCGCGCCTCTAGACGCACCACGTGTGGATGATGCGCAAACTTGAGCTCGGCAGAGTCCTCGATCGTCACGATGCGCTCGCCGGTGGAAATCTCGCATGACAACGCGTTGAGCAGGGTGGTCTTACCAGATCCCGTGCCTCCCGCAACCGCCAGGTCCTGTCTCAGCGACACCGCGCATGACAGCAGCTGCGCATACCAAAGCGGCAGCGACCCCAGCCCCACAAGCTCGTCCAGCGAGCAGATGCGGTCCGAGAACTTTCGGATGGTGAGAATCGGTCCGTCAATCGCCACAGGCGGAATCACCGCGTTGACGCGATAGCCCGTTTTGAGGCGGGCGTTGACGATGGGGCTGCGCTCGTCGATACGGCGGCCAAGTGGCGAGATGATGCGGTCGATAAGCACACGGATCTGCTCATCATCCTCAAACGCATGCTCGATGGGGTACAAGACGCCGCCGCGTTCAAAGAAGGCCGAGCGGCAGCCGTTGATCATGATCTCGGTAACGGTGTCGTCCTCGATGAGCGGCTGCAACGGCCCCAAGCCCACCACGTCATCCAAAATCTCGTCGATGATGGTCTCGCGCTCGGGCGTCGCGAGATCGGTCGGCTCCTCAACATTGAGCGCCGCCTCCACCGCGGGACGCAATTCCGAGCGGGCAAGTACCGGGTCGATATAGGCGCTGATACGCGCCACTTCGTCGTAACCCATGCGGTCCATCACGGCGCGCTTAGTGCGTCGTTTCACCGCGCGGCGACGCCCCGCATCTACAGGAGCTGCCGCCGCTGCAGCGCCGGCAGCCTTAATCCTCGTTTGCAGGCTCATCGCTGATCACCCTCGCGCGACCAGGGAAGGCGGATACGCGGGCGTTCGGTACGCGTTGCACGGTCGGCGACTATATCGCTCCAAGGGCCGACGGCGCACCCCAGTTCCACGAGCATCTCGCGCGTGGCCTCGCGCACGCTGGTCGCAAAAGCGCTCGTCTGACCCACTGCCTCGTCGGCGCGCCCAAACGCCATGAGCGCGGCGAGATCCTGCCCGCCATCGGCGATACGAATCTTGGAGCTCAACGCACAGGCAATCTCAAAGCGCATGGCGACGTCCTCGTCTGCCCCGCGCGCACCGAACCGGTTGAACACGGCGCTCATGCGCGTGCGCGGCACACCTACTCGACTTGCCAGTTCAATGACGCGCGACGCCGATGTCGCGGACGACACCGCCGCATCGCCAACGACCAGGCAACGGTCGCTCGCCGCCACCGCAGCCGCCACGGCATCGCCCCAAAAGACCGAGGTATCGATAAAGACCACGTCGGATTCGCGACGCAGGACATCGAGCAGCAGCTCCACCGGACGTGCCATGAGCTCAGCTTGCTCGGGCGCCGCGACGGGACCCCAGAGCGTAACGCCCGGGGCGACGCGCATCGATGCGGCCACGATATCCGGCTCGGTGAGCGTGCCCGCCGCCGACGGCTCGATAAGCATCGCCATATCGTGCGGAGCATCGACGCCTAACAAGTCGTAAAGGTTTCCAAACATCAGGTCCAGGTCGAGCACGGCGGCACGCAAGCCCAACAGCGACGATGTGTGTGCCATGGTGGCAACGATCGTCGACTTGCCGCAACCGCCCGAACCCGAAATGGCGCAGATGACCGGAGCTCGATGCGGCGAAGCGGCAGCGTCTGCCGGCGGCATCGGAGGCGGCGGGGCGGGCGTCGGTGACAGCGTCCCCGTCTCCCCCGCCGCAACTACACGCTGCGTCCAAGCCGGCATGGCGGCTTGTTCGGTCTGCGAGGCAGGCTCGTTCTGCGCAATCTGCTCATGCTGCATCAGCGACAACTCGCCGCACCCGGCAAAGCCCTCAACTTCGTCGAGTTCATCCGCCAGATTCACGCCGCGCACGTATCCCATATCTACAGCCGGGGAGTCGCCAGCATGCTGCGCCGGTCCTCCAGCGTCATCGTATACAAGGGGGTTCCGGGGGCGCCGACCATGCTCGGCTTCCGCTTTTCCATAATCATCAACACGCGGGCCTCTTGTAGCGCGAGGCGCCCCGGGTTCCCTATCAACAAAAGCATCGGGCTCAATCGTCATGCGCCGATCGGAATCAACCGCTCCCTCGCCCGCTCGCCCGTTGCCGCATATACTGTGCGCAGCGATGACCTCGGTCGCCCCTGCGCGAAACAGCCCCTCGATATCCGACGGATCGAGTGCTTCTATCAACACGACCACGCGACTCACGCGGCCTTCGGCCGTCAGGCGCGCAACAGTCTTGCGCACATCTTCGGTATCAAACAGAGACGCCGCGATGATGGCAGCTCCGCGGCGCGACGGAAACGCCCGCGCCATGGAAACCAGCCCGTCCAGGTCACCCACGCGAAGCACCTGTGCACCCGTATCACGGCCCTCGACTTCCCGCTGCAACAGCCCGTAATCGCCGCACGCGCAGCACGCAAGCCAGATCGCCTTCATCACTCGTCGCCTCCGCTCTTTTTGCCGCGCGCCGTGGCGGGAATCGTCAAGCTGACCGTTCCCTTGCCCGAGGCTCCCAGCAGTTCCTTGACGTCTTCGGGGTCAGCCGCCAGCGTCACCCATTCGATCTTGCCCTCGCGCGTGGCACCGGAATCCTCACTGGTATCGATCACGTACGCGCCGCACAGTCGATCGGTTACGCCGTCTTTTTGCACATACACATCCACGTAGCTGCCCACGCCCGTAGCACCGCCGACCGAGTGCTCGGCATCGACCGCCACCGAAACGGCGACCTTGCCCTTAGGCACCTCGAGCTTGTGGCTCTCGGCCTTGGTGTAGACATTGCAGATCACGGCGTTTTTGGGAATACGCGAAGTCGTCACGTCGCCGCGCACCTGGCGCAGCTCGGTCGCCGCGTCACGCGGCAGCAGACTCGTCAGCCATTCCTGGGTTATGACATTGGTCTCATCGAGGGTCTCGCCCACATCGATATCGCGCGCCGCGACGCATACCTCGGCGCGATCGCCACCGTACTTGGCCAAGGTCTCAGCCTGGACCTGTTCGGCTTGCGAGCGAATCGACGAGCCGTAAACCATGCAGAGCAGCGCAGCGAGCACGCCCGCGACCAGACTGATGGCGATGCGCTTGCTCTTGTTCACGGCCGCTCCTCTCATGGCAGTGCCGGGCGAATGCCCGTACCACCATTGTCTGGGTGGTCAGAGTGCAAAGCGGCGCAATCGCGATCTCGGTTTTCGATGTCAAACCAATCGCTGACCAAAAACTAACCAGCCCGTCAAGCTCGTGGCAAGGTTTTGGTCAGCACGTCAGCAAACTGCATGTTTCGAGGCTTTTTCGCAGCAAAAAAGCCGTCTCCCGAACAGTTGGAAGACGGCTGTCATAGGAAAAATCAATTACAGGTGGACATCGGGATCGAGCATTTGAGCACTCACGCGCATGGATGACGCCAGGTTTTGGAACGTTTCCAAACGCAGGCTGTCGATCTGCCCGGCGTCCTCGGCCTCGCGAACGGCACAACCCGGCTCATGGGTATGCGTGCAATCGCCAAACCGGCACGCGCGCGATGCCTCGACAATCTCGGGGAAGGCGCGCGCCAGACCCCGCTCGTGACCCACGAGCGGTAAGCTGCGCAGGCCCGGGGCATCGGCGATCACGCCGGCGTCGCCCGGCAGTGCCACCATCACGCGCGCGACGGTAGTGTGACGGCCCTGGTCGTCGCGTTCGCGCACACCGCCAGTCGCCAACGTATCGTGGCCCAGCAGCGCATTGAGCAGCGTCGACTTGCCGGCACCCGACTCGCCCAGAATCATGGCGCAGCTCCCGGCAGGCACGCAGGAACGAACCTCGTCCAGGCCGCGCCCCTCGGCAGAGGACGTCACGATCGCGCGCACGTCCGGACCCACCAGGCGGCGCATGCGGTCCAGATCGCGCTCGAGCTCCTCGGCATCACAGCGATCAGCTTTGGTGAGCACCACCACCGGTTCGGCATCGCAGTCGAGCGCCAACACCAGCGAGCGCGCCACGCGGTCGAGCAGCACCTCACCGGCACCGAGCGCCTGCACGATTAGCACGCTATCCACGTTGGAGCAGAGCACCTGGCGCTCTCCACGGGCACGGCCGCGCCAACGCTCAAAGCTCGTACGGCGCGGCAGTACGCACTCGATGACGCCCATGTCGTGCCCGGGAGCACGGCGAACCGCCACGCGGTCGCCCACGGCGGGCAGCAAGACCTCGTCCTCGCCACGCGACTTGGCAAACCCTACGGCATGCTCGGCACGAAACGCGTCATCGGCAGTTACCACCAGCGGAAACCCGCGGTCCAGGCGCACCACGGCACCAAGCTGCATCTGCTCGGGCTCCTCGGCCTGTGCGCAAAAGTCGTCAAATGCAGCCCGCTGAGCCGCATCGACCGGCAGGCCATCAAACGCCGGAACGTCCTGCAGCGCGTCAAGCCCCGGCACGCTTGCCAGCAGCTCCTCAGCAGATACGGGAGCCTCGGTCGCGAGCTTCCGACGACGATCACGCTTAGCCCGCGCCCCCGTCGTCTTTTTCTTCGCCTTAGCCTTAGCCTTGCCCACAAGCGCCTCCCAGCACCATAAATCACAACTGAGCAGGTATTTTAAATCAAAAAGAGCTGGCCGGGCAAAGCCCTAAATCAGAACCACCCTTAAAAAGGGTGGTTTGCTCTTAGGGTATAACCCACGGGCCCCGGGCTCGCGTCTAAAGGCGCGGGCCCGGACTTCGTCCAGGCCTAGTGCATCTTGACCCGTGGCGCGCCGGTCGAACCGGCAGC
>DBFOME010000042.1:0-15620 GCA_048430645.1 Collinsella sp.
TGGTGGTTGAGGAAGGCATCAACCTTAAGGACGTTACCGGCCTTTACGATGCCGTCATGGCGAATACGATCCTCAAGCTCCTGCATGGCGCAACCCCTTCTCGCGGCAACGATACCGCGCGATTAATAAACGTTGTTCGATAGTCTACCACGGACCGACCCCCGCCCGTCCCACAAGCCGCATCGCACCACAAACCAGTCTTTTTGGGACGGCGCGAATCGTGGCAGACAGCCTCCCAACACGCTAATGGCGGGCGCGCATCTTCACCAAACGCACCATGGCAAGCGCAAAGCCCACAGCGGCCACAGCCATCAACACATAGAACACCGAACGGAAACCAAACAGGAACACATCCGGACGTCCTGCAACAAAACTGGTCACGGCCTCGCCCATCGCCACGCTCATCTGTCCATACAGGATATTCGACGCCACCGTAATGCCGAGTGCCATACCCGCATAACGCGCCAGGCTACCCAGACTACCCGCAAAGCCGAGTGCTTCGCGCGGAGCCGAGCCCATGTACAACGAGTTGTTAGGACTCTGGAAAACCGACGTACCGCACGACATAAACGCGACACAGCACACGATCACAGGGATAGAAGAGCGCTCGTCGAGCGTGCTTACCGCAAAGAGACCGCACACATACACGCCCAGGCCGACCGCCGTAGGGCCCTCGCAGCCAACACGGTCCGAAACCGTACCCGAAAGCGGCCCGATAAAGGCATTCACCATCGGCAGCGCCAAAAAGAGCAATCCGGAAATGTCGGAACCAAAGCCGTGGGCGTCCTGAAAATAGAACGGCAGAATAAACTCGGATGCGCCAATGCCAACGAACACGATGAGCATGCAGGCAAGGTTGATGGTGAAGGCCGAATTTGCAAAGCAGCGACGAGCGGCCTCGATCAGGGACATGGGGCGCTCGCCGGCCTCCGGCTTAACATGCGGCAGCGTGTAGAGCCCCACGATAAACGAGATCACGCCAATAGGCAGGTTGATGAGGAAGATACTCTCCCAGGGAAAGCTTGCCACCAGCATGCCGCCAAGCACGGGGCCACACATCATGCCGAGGGCCACAAAGGTCGCGAGAATACCCATGGCACGGCCACGTTCGCGCGCCGGAAACGACTCGGTGATGATACCCATGTTGTTAGCCATGGCCGCCGCGCAACCGACGCCCTGAACAATGCGTGCCAGGATAAGAACCTCGAGCGAACCCGAAAGGCCGCAAAGCAGCGAACCGGCCGTAAAAACGATTACGCCCAGCTGGAATACGCCCACCTTGCCGCGCACGTCGCCCAAGCGGCCAAACGGCAGCATAGCCACGCATGTCGCAAGCAGGTACACCGAGCTCACCAGCTGGATGCGGTCGAGGCCCACGCCCAGCTCCTTTTGCATCACGGGCAACGCCACGGTCACGACGGTCGAATCCAGACACGACATAAACGTCATGATGAGCACGGTAAACAGAATCGCCCATTTGTTCTTGCCATGGGTGTCGCCCTCTAGAGCAATGTGCTCGCGGCGCAACTGCTCTGCAGTTTTCTCCATATCCATCCTTTCGAGTGGCCTAACGCAAAAAACGGGGCCCCGATCGCCTGCAAACAGCCGCGATTGGGGTCCCGCCTACGGAATCGGAACGAAAGGTCACCGAAGCTTTCTGCCAGCATCGGCACCTTGTACGGAGCTAGCCTAGCACTGCTCGAGTGCCTGCTCAAGGTCGGCAATCAGATCGGCCGTGTCCTCGAGGCCGCACGACAGGCGCACCATGTCGGCGGAGATGCCACAGGCGATGAGCTCCTCATCGTTCATCTGGCGATGCGTGGCATTAGCGGGATGCAGGCAGCAAGTGCGGGCATCGGCCACGTGCGTGGCGATCTGGGCGAGCTTGAGGCTCTTCATAAAGGTCTCGGCCGCCGCGCGACCACCGTTAAAGCCAAAGCTCACAACGCCGCAGGTACCGTTGGGCATGTACTTCTGAGCCAGGTCATAGTACTTATCGCCCTCCAGGCCCGGATAGCTCACGAAGCGCACCTTGGAATGGCTCTGCAGGAACTTGGCAACGGCCAGGCCGTTCTCACAATGACGCGGCATGCGTACATGCAGGCTCTCGAGCGAGCTGTTCAGGAAGAAGGCCGCCTGCGGGTTCTGCATGGGGCCGAGGTCGCGCATGAGCTGAGCGGTTGCCTTGGTAATGAAGGCGCCCTCGCGACCGAACTTCTCGGCATAGGTCACGCCGTGATAGCTCTCGTCAGGCGTGGTGAGACCCGGGAACTTATCAGCATGGGCCATCCAGTCAAACTGGCCGTGATCGACGATCACGCCGCCCAGGTAGGCCGCATGGCCATCCATGTACTTAGTGGTGGAGTGCGTGACGATGTCGGCGCCCCACTCAAAGGGACGGCACATCACGGGCGTCGGGAAGGTGTTGTCGACCATCAGCGGCACGCCGTGGTCGTGCGCGGCCTTGGCAAAGCGCTCAATATCGAGCACGGCAAGGGCGGGGTTGGCGATGGTCTCGCCAAAGACGAGTTTGGTGTTGGGCTGGAAGGCTGCCTCGAGCTCCTCGTCGGTGCAGTCGGGGGCAACGAAGGTACAGGTCAAACCCATGCGCTCCATAGTATGGGCGAGCAGGTTGTAGGTACCGCCGTAGATAGCAGAGCTCGCGACCACATGATCGCCGGCACCGGCCACGTTAAAAATCGCGAGGAAATTCGCAGCCATGCCCGAGCTCGTGAGCATCGCAGCGGTGCCGCCCTCCATCTCGCAGATCTTGGCGGCAACGAGATCGCACGTGGGGTTCTGCAGACGGCTGTAGAAGTAGCCCGACTCCTCTAGGTCAAACAGCTTGCCCATGTGCTCGGACGTGTCGTACTTCCACGTGGTGGACTGGTAGATGGGCACCTGGCGCGGCTCGGCATCTCCCGGGTGATAGCCGCCCTGGACACATGTAGTTCCGATGGTCTGCTCGGTCATATCTAGCTCCCTTGCCTGGGTTTTAGTTTTATTCGGTTCACGATACCGCTACCCTGCACCCCTCTCAACCCATCCCCAAGGTAGGTTAAGGGACAAATTGATCAGGGGTATTTATCTCAAGCCTTGGGCATTTGCTCGATAGATAAAAACGAGACATACATGAAGCTCTCGATGATTACATGCCCCGTCACGGGTACCATAGGCGAGTACACCGTGACCAAGGAGACAACGATGAAGCAAATCGATACTGCTCAGCTCGACACCGCCGCCTGCCAAGCTCAGGCTGCCGAATACCACGCCCAAGGCTTCAACTGCGCACAGGCCGTCGCCTGCACGCTCGCACCTGCCGTCGGGCTCGACCCCCAGACCGCCTTTACCCTCACCGAGGGCTTTGGCGCCGGCATGGGCGGCATGACCGAAACCTGCGGTGCCATCTCGGGCGCCGTGGCCATCATGGGCTTTGTGATGAGCGACGGCATGGAAAACCCCAAGACCAAGGGCCAGACCTACAAGCTGTCGCGCGAAATCGCCAAGCGTTTTGGCGAGAAGAACACGACGACCGTCTGCGGCACGCTCAAGGGCATCGGATCGGACAAGGGTCCGCTCCGCAGCTGTCCCGGTTGCATCGACGATGCCGTCGAAATCGCCTGCGATGTGCTAAAGCAGCTCGCCGAGTAAGCGGCAGCAACAGAAAAACGACGGCCGGCGCGTTTGGGATCCATCCAAAAGAACGCCGGCCGTCGTCGTTAGAACTCGGCAAACTCGGGAGCGCCGACCTCGATCTCCTCGCGCCCCGCCATAAGCTCGCGCATCTTAACGCAAAACGACTCCTGCTCCCCTGCCTTAAACACAAAATGAAGTGTCACGGCATCCGCGAAATCGGTATCCGAAACCTTGGCACCCGAATCCTGCGCCAAACGAAGCACCTGCTCATACTGCGGATAGGCCACATGCACGTCAACCGGCACGACGCTTGTCATCTCAACGATCTGCCCTGCCTCCTGAGCCGCGGCCACCGCCGCCTGCGTCGCCGCGGTATAGGCGCGTACCAAGCCACCAGGCCCCAACAGCGTGCCACCAAAATAGCGCGTCACCACGCAGCAAACATTTTTGAGCCCCGCACCGCGCAGCACCTCGAGCGTCGGCATGCCGCTCGTGCGGCTCGGCTCACCATCATCGCTCTGGCGCTCGCGCCCATCGACCAAAATCCACGCGGGAACATTGTGTCGAGCGTCGTAATGACGCTTGCGAACCATCTCGATAAAGGCATTCGCCTCATCCTCGGACTCAATATGGACCAGCTGGGCAATAAACCGGCTCTTGCGGTCCACAAATTCGCCCGAAGCCTCAATATTCGATTGCAGAGTAAAATAGCTGTCCAACAAAGTCCCTCAACAGAATAAAGCGCAGCAACAAACAGCCACAATAATACGGCAAAGGCCGTACCGATAACCCCGGTAAATAGAACGGCGACACCGATGATCAGGCAAAAACAGCGAGATGCCAAGAACGGAACCGCCGATGATTCCGTCAACGAAAGCGAGAACCCGTCAGCGCGAGCAAGGTGCCTTGAAAGACAAGATTGCAACAGAAATGAGGCTGCCGATGACCAGGCAAAAACAGCGAGACGGCGTCAGCTGAGTCGATTTGGCCCGAAAGAGGAGGGAGCACGCCTTATGGCGGCGACCGACGAATGAGCGCCAAATCGGCCAGCTGACGCCGTCGCAGCGTCAACATAGTTGCTGAGTGGGCCTATAAGCCGGGTTCTGTCGTGAACGGTCATTTATCTTGTCTGCACGTTACCGTGCAGTTCCACGCACGCTACCCGAACGCGGACCGGGCCGGCCCATAGCGTTCCTATTCGCGCTTGCTCCGGATGGGGCTTGCCAAGCCGCCGTGTTGCCACGACGCTGGTGGTCTCTTACACCACCGTTTCAGCTTTTCCCTTTACGCCTTGCGGCGCAGGTGGGAGTCTTCTTTTCTGCGGCGCTTTCCGTCGAATCACTCCGCCCGGCCGTTAGCCGGCATCCCGCCCTCTGGAGCCCGGACTTTCCTCACGCGTACTGCAAGCAGCACATCGCGCGACCGTCTGGCCCACTCAGCAGTGCAAGAGTGTAACACACCGTTGCCGCAGGCAATGGCACAACGCAAACGCTCGACACGATAAACCAAGAACCGCCATGCGCTACAATGGTCCTGTCGATGGGCAACGTCGTCAGTCGAGACGCGACCGCGCTCCGCACCCCTCCGTCTACTCGGTGCGTTCCCGCCTCCTCCCCGAGGCGGGATGTCGGCGTTTTTTCATGCAGCGACAACCAAATAGCCTGTGGACAGCATGGGCAGCATCGTGCATCTCGGCACCAAATGCAAAAAGGGACCCGTCCATTACGGACGGATCCCTTAAAACAAGTGATCGTCAAACCGATTTACTCGGCGTCGGTCTCCTCGTCCTTCTTCTCGGAAGGAAGCGGGGTAACCTCGATCTCGACGCCCAGAGTCTCAGCAGCGGACTTCATGGACAGGGAGATACGACGACGGTCGAGGTCGATCTCCATGACCTTGACCTGAACCTTGTCGCCCACGTGGGTGACCTGAGAAGGCTGATCGACGTGCTTGTTGGCCATCTCGGAGATGTGCACCAAGCCCTCGATGCCCTCGCCCAGGTCGACGAAAGCGCCGAACGGGACAAGCTTGGTCACAGTGCCCTCGACGATAGCGCCGACGGGGTACTTCTTGACCAGTGCGCGCCACGGATCCTCGGTGGTCTGCTTGAGACCCAGGGAGATGCGCTCGCGGTTGAGATCGACGTCGAGAACCTCGACCTCGACCTCCTGGCCGACCTTGACAACCTCGGAAGGATGGTTGACGTGGTTCCAGGAGAGCTCGGAGATGTGGATGAGGCCGTCGATACCGCCGAGGTCGACGAAGGCGCCGAAGTCGACGATGGAGGAAACGGTGCCCTGGAGACGCATGCCAGACTTGAGCTTGGACAGGATCTCGGAGCGCTCGGCCTTACGGGACTCCTCGAGCACGACGCGACGGGAGAGGACGACGTTGTTGCGGTTGCGGTCCATCTCGATGACGCGAGCCTCGATGCGGGTGCCCATGTAGGAGGTGAGGTCCTTGACACGACGGAGGTCGACGAGGGAAGCGGGCAGGAAGCCACGCAGGCCGATGTCGAGGATCAGGCCGCCCTTGACAACCTCGATAACCTCGCCCTCGACGTTCTCGCCGGAGTTGAACTTCTCCTCGATGCGGTTCCAAGCACGCTCGTACTCGGCACGCTTCTTGGACAGGACCAGACGACCGTCCTTGTCCTCCTTCTGGAGAACCAGAGCCTCGATGGGATCACCGAGTGCAACGATGTCTGCAGGGTTAGCGTCCTTGCGGATGGACAGCTCGCGGACCGGGATAACGCCCTCGGACTTGAATCCGATGTCAACGAGCACCTCGTCATGCTCGATCTTAACGACAGTGCCGTTAACGAGATCGCCCTCATCAAAGTCGGTAATCGTACCGTCGATGAGGTTGTTCATCTCCTCCTCATTGACATCGTCAAGAGAGAAAATGGACGAGTTCTGAATCTCACTCAAAGGTGGACCCCTTTCGAACTACGGGGCCCCGATTGCTAGGACCTACAGAAGGGTGCGACAAGCACACAACGTTTAGGAACACTCGGGAGCCGACAGATACTAATGTGACGCTTATGCAATCACGTTCGTATAGGTTACGGGGAAATGAGTTCGATTTCAAGCGTGAACTGCGATTTTTTACTCGTGTGGAGACTTTTTCGTAATCTTATGAACACACGTCTCCGCAACTTGACGATAACCAGCCAGGCATTCGGCTTTGGGGTAAAGTATCCGGAGCCAACGATTCTAGATCGATTTTTCGAGAAAGGTGCCCGCGTGCTCAAAGCAGTCGTTTTCGATATGGACGAAACGCTTCTTAGCATCAACCTCAACGCGTTCATCCTTCGCTATTTTAAGGATGTCTCTTCGATGCTCGCGGATATCGGGCGCCGCAGCCGCGGTGGCACGATGGCACGCCTCGGCACCATCCTGGTCGACCTCAACGCCAATCGCCGCAGCGGCACGGACAACCGCACCAATCTTGAGTTTTACCAAGAAGAGGTCGAGCGCCGATGCGGGATCTGCCTCTCCGATCCGCTCATCTACGAGGCGTTTACCTACTATGACCGCGAAGTTCTTCCGTACAAGAACGACGATGTCATTAACGCCCACGCTATGCCGGGCGCGCACGCCGCGCTCCAGGCCGTACAGGACGCTGGACTGCGTTGCGCGCTCTTTACCAACCCCAGCTTTCCCCAGGGGGCCATCGAGTGCCGCATGGGCTGGGGCGACCTGGCCGACGCCCCCTTTGAACTCGTGACGCACATGGGAAACACCACCCGCTGCAAGCCCGATGCTACCTACTATCTAGAGCAGCTTCAGGTGATGGGGCTCGAGCCACACGAGGTCCTTATGGTGGGCAACGATCCCAAGCGCGACTTCCCCAGTCCCGCCTGCGGCATTCAAACTGCCTATGTTGGCCAGGGAAAACCCAGCCGAGCCACCTGGCGCGGAACCATGGAAGACTTCGCCCGCGACTTTAACGCCGTAGTAGAAGCCTTCTACGAACACCAAGTAGCCGACGAACTGTCGTAGGACCCCTCGCTCCAAACCAAATATCGCCGCAGGTTGAGCACAAGTCAGCGAAAATGCCCCTAAGCGAGCAATGTGCCTTGAAAGAGGAGGGCATAGGCCTTCTGGCCATGCCCGACGATTGAAAGGCAGATTGCCGCTTAGGGGCGTTTGCAGCGTCGACTGGTTACGCGGTTTGGTAAAACCGCGTAACTAGCACACCTGGGTTTTGCCGATCATGATGTTGAGGATCTCGACATCGGTATCTTTCATGCCCACACGGCCTACATAGCCCATGCTGGCGATCGTCTGCTCGACGGTATCCTGAATGAGGCCCTCACCGGCACGGAAGCCGCGGCCCTGCATGGCCATATCGTGGCCCAGAATCGCAGCATCGACGGCAGCGGAAATCTTGGCGGCGCAACTCGCCTTGGCGCCGTCACACACGATGCCACCCACGTTGCCGAGCGTGTTCGAGACCGTCGCGCCGATCTGCTCGCGCGTGCCGCCGCACAGCCAGGTAATGGCAGCACCGGCACCGCATGCGGCGCAAATGGCACCGCAAAACGCCGAGAGCGCACCAATATAACTCTTGATATGCACGGCGATCAGATTGGACAGCATCACGGCGCGCACCAGGCGCTCATGGTCGCAGCGCAGGTACTCGGCATACTCCATAACAGGCAGCGCGCAAGTAATGCCCTGATTGCCCGAGCCGCACACAATGGCGACCGGCAGCGCGCAGCCGTTCATGCGGGCGTCGGACCCGGCGGCCGCACGGGCACGGGCACGGCAGGCGACGTCATCGGCACGAGCACCCAGCAGCGTACGACCCACCTCGGCGCCCCAAGCGTGCGCAAGGCCCTCGGCACTGATCGCGCCATTCAGCTCAATCTGACGCTCAACGGCAGCGCGGGCGTCCTCAATGTCGCCGTCCTCGATAAAGTCAATGATGGACTCAATCGACATGGGCGTGTCGGCCTTATCCGCCGCACGCTCGGCCACCACGCGCTCGGCGCAGGCGGCACACTCCCCCGCCGACTTGCCGCACACCGGAATACCGTCGAGCGTATGGCACGTGACATTGGTGTGGTGGTCGGTAATCTCGACGACCGCGGTATGGCCCCCGGCCGTGGCGGTCACCTTGATGTAGAGGTTGGGCACACCCTCGACAAGCGACACATCGCAGTAACCGGCATCGGTGAGAAGCTCGGCCACGCGAGCACGATCTTCGTCGTTAACGCTCTCGAGCACCTCGAGCGCGCTCTTGGCGTCACCGCCCACGGCACCCAGCACGGCCGCCGCCTCAATACCGTGCATGCCACCCGAGTTGGGCACGGTCACGCTCTTAACGTTCTTGATGATATTGCCCGAGCAGGCAACATCCATATGATCGGGTTCGCATCCGAGCGTCTGGCTCGCCAGCGCCGCTGCATAGGCAACGGCAATGGGCTCGGTGCAGCCGAGCGCGCAGACAAGCTCGCGGTTCAAGACATCGCAAAAAGTGGCGTCACGAATGGAATCGGTAGGCATAGGTATCTCCTGCTTACATAACGGACTGGGCTCTCAATAATAGTTAACTCTATTTATTTGATAACAATGCATCAAAAACCGCAACCCAAGTTCCGGCGGACGGCGTTCAAGCGCAAACTGACGGCATTAATTCATGAGAAGTAAGTCTTGTTGCATGCTAAAGCGTTTGACCAAAAAACGCCCGAGCGTTTACACAAAAGTCGCGCTATCATGCAGTCGAACGCGGTAAAACCTTTAGCAATTCCGCCGCACGGACCAGAGAGGAACCACTCATGAAGATTGGTATCGGCAACGACCATGCCGCCGTCGAGCTCAAGAACATTATCTCCGAGCACCTGAAGGAGCGCGGCTGCGAGGTCGTGAACTTTGGGACCGACACCTCCGAGAGCTTCGATTACCCCATCGCCGGCTACAAGGTGGGCAAGGCAGTAGCCAACGGTGACGTCGACCTGGGTATCCTGATCTGCGGTACCGGCGTCGGCATCAGCCTGGCCGCCAATAAGGTCGAGGGCGTTCGCGCCGTCGTATGCTCCGAGCCCTTCAGCGCCAAGCTCTCGCGCATGCACAACAACACCAACGTGCTCGCCTTTGGTGCCCGCGTCGTGGGCTCCGAGCTCGCCAAGATGATCGTCGACGAGTGGCTCGACGCCGAGTTTGAGGGTGGTCGCCACGAGCGTCGCGTCAATCTTCTCAACGAGATCGACCAGACCCGTGGACTCAAGGTCGTCGACGAGGCTTAAACCACTCAGTACCACAAGCTAACAGCAGGGGCCCGCTCGGAACACATGTCCGAGCGGGCCCCTTCATAGATTTTGGAATAAAAAGGGCGCCGCGGATGGAATTCCGCGGCGCCAAAGCCACACGCTAACAGCTTTAAGGAGTCAAAGCTGGTTTAGCCAAAGAAGCGCTTGATCTCGATCTCGGCGTTCTCCAGGCAGTCGGAGCCGTGGATCACGTTGGCGTTGACATCGACAGCGAAGTCGCCGCGAATGGTGCCGGGGGCAGCATCAAGCGGGTTAGTAGCGCCCATAAGGGTGCGCATCTTAGCAACAGCGGAGAGACCGGAAACGACCATCTTGACGACCGGACCGCTCGTCATAAAGTCGCAGAGACCGCCAAAGAAGGGCTTGTCGGCCAGATGGGCGTAGTGCTCCTCGACGGTAGCGCGCTCGAGCGTGGTCATCTCCATGCGCTCGATGACAAGGCCGCTGCGCTCAATGCGAGCAACAATCTCGCCGATCTTGCGATCGCGCACGGCGTCGGGCTTAATCATGATGAAGGTCTTCTCGATAGCCATAAGGTAGCCTTTCAAGTAGGTTCGCGCGTGCCCAAGTCCCATTCCGGCACCCGCCTGGACTGCATCGTAACAGAGTTTTAGCTGCAGTTAAACAAAAAGCTGTTTATTGAAACGTTGCAATTTATTAAAGCGCTCCATATGTGTCACTTCTGTTTCGAAGCCCGATTAGAGTACCATCCGACCGCCCATCAACCGCATCGAACAGAGCAGGCGGTCGGTTGCCGCCCGCGAACGTAGCCCCTTCACAACCTGCCCAAAGGTCCTACAGAAGTTCTCGACAAGCCCCTCCCCCATAGCAACAAAATACGGGCGCCCACATCAGCAGGCGCCCGTAAAGTGAAAACGATTTATCAATAAATGGCCAAAACGGCTTCAGCCAAATCCCTACTTTACCCCGTGGCCCATCTCGACGACCTTAGTCAGTGACCCAAACACGCCCTCGTCAGCCACGAGCTGTGCCTCGGCGCGATCAAGCTGCACGGCAACGGCGGCAGGGGCGGTGCCGCCCTCGGTCGTGCGCGCGGCGACAATCGACGGGATGTCGAGCGCCTCAGTAATGTCGCGCTCAAAGAGCGGGCTTGCCTCCTGGAACACCTCAAACGGCAGGTCCTCAAGATTGCAGCCGCGCTTCTCGCACATCAGGACCAGATGGCCCACCACGGCATGTGCCTCGCGGAACGGCAGGCCACGCTTGGCCAGGTAATCGGCAACATCGGTGGCGGCAAGGTGCCCCACGCCGCACTCGCGCGCCATGGCATCCTCGTTGACGGTCCAAGTCGAAATCATTCCGGCCATAACGGACAGGCACTGCATGAGCGTGTGAGCGGTATCGAGCGCGCCCTCCTTGTCCTCCTGCAAGTCCTTGTTATAAGCGAGCGGCAGGCCCTTCATGGTCACGAGCAGCTGCACCAGGTTGCCGTACACGCGACCGCTCTTGCCGCGGATAAGCTCGGCAAAGTCGGGATTCTTCTTCTGCGGCATGATGGACGAGCCGGTGGAGTACGAGTCGGAAAGCGTGATAAAGCCAAATTCAGAGCTCGACCACAGCACGATCTCCTCGGAAAGACGCGACAGGTGCATGGCCATGACGGAGCCGGCGTAATGCAGATCGAGCAGGAAATCACGGTCGGAAACCGCATCGAGCGAGTTGGGAATCACGCCCGCAAAGCCAAGTTCGGCAGCCGTCATCTGGCGATCGAGCGGATAGCTCGTACCGGCAAGCGCGGCAGCACCCAGCGGGCAGTTGTCGGCGGCATCAAAGGCGGCCTTCAGGCGTGTAAAGTCGCGCGCGAACATCCAGGAATACGCCAGCAGATGATGCGACAGCAGCACGGGTTGAGCATGCTGCATGTGCGTGTAGCCCGGCAGAATCACCTTGTCGTACTTCTTGGCCGCATCCACCAGCACATGGCGCAGCTCAAGATTGGCCTCCATGAGCTCCTTGGCCAGCGCCTTGACGCCCAGGCGCGTATCGGTCGCCACCTGGTCGTTGCGCGAACGTCCGGTATGCAAGCGCTTGCCAGCCTCGCCGATGCGACGCGTCAGCTCGCTCTCGATGGACATATGAATGTCCTCGTCGTTGATGTCGAAGGTGAAGTTGCCGGCATCGATATCCTGTTCGATTCCGGTCAGACCCTCGGCTATCGCTTGCTCGTCCTCGGCACTGATGATGCCCTGGGCCGCCAGCATCTTGGCATGCGCCTTAGAGCCGGCGATATCCTGCTTATAGAGATGTTTGTCGACCGGCAGCGACGCGCCAAACTCCTGCGTGACCTCGGCCACGCCCGCCTCAAAACGACCGCCCCAAAGAGCCATGGAACCGTCCCCTTTCTCCAAATACCAAAACAAGCGCCCAAAGCAATGCGCCATATCGCTAAAGCGATTTTTCAACCGCTAGTTTTACACATTCCCCACCGTGTGCGGAGCCATGTAGCTAATTTGCAAAGAAGTGACGCGCCATGCACTTGGCGCCCAACGTCTCCCTCCGGATGTTGCCCTGCGAACCATCGATCCAGGCCTTCAGGCTCATAGGAACGTCCTCGACCTTTGCAGCATCGAACTCGGGCGCGAGGGCAAGTAAAGCATGCGCGAAAGCATTGAACATAATGGATACTCCTCATATATATAGGCGCAGAGCCGCCAAATTGATAGAAGGAGCCCCGCCGGACAACCCCGGCGGGGCTCGGACTCAGCCGCAGACGCGGCATCATATATGCGGGCGGAACGTAGGGGCCACCGATGTTAAGAAGTGTCAGCAAGCATAACGAAAGGTAGGGACCCCGTGCGCCCGTTTTGTATCACGCGGATGGGCCGCGCGGATACCAAGGGAAGGAAAAGCCTTAGGCCTGGGCGGCGGCAGAGCTGGGACCCTGGACCTTTGCCCACGTCTTGAGCGACAGCGTATCGATCTCGATAAAGCCGGCGCTGGCCTTCTCGTCAAACGTGGTGTCGCGGTCGTAGGTAGCCAGACCGTAGTCGTAGAGGCTGAAGGGGCTCTTGCGGCCGACGACATGGCAGTTGCCCTTAAAGAACTTCAGGCGGACGGTGCCGGTCACGAACTTCTGGGTGTCGGCCATAAAGGCGTCGAGCGCGTTCTTGAGCGGGCTGTACCACTGGCCGTTATACACGGCGGTGGCCCAATCCTGCTCGAGCTTGATCTTGGTCTTGAGCAAGTCGCCCTCGACGCAAATGTCCTCGAGCGCCTTGTGGGCGGTGATGAGCGTCAGGGCGCCGGGAACCTCATAGCACTCGCGGCTCTTGAGGCCCACCAGACGGTCCTCAACCAGGTCGAGACGGCCAAAGCCGTTGTCGCCCGAAATCTTGTTGAGGGCGATGACGATCTCGGAGAGCTTCATCTTCTTGCCGTCGACGGCGACGGGCTTGCCGGCCTCAAACTCAATCTCGGTATACGTCGGGGTGTCGGGCGTGTCCTCGGGATTCTTGGTCATAACCCAAGCGTCGTCGAGCGGCTCGTTCCAGGGATCCTCCAGGTGGCCGCACTCAATGGCACGACCCCACAGGTTGTCGTCAATGGAATAAGGGTTATCGTTGGCACCCTCGGGAACCGGCACGTTGTGGGCGTGGGCATAGGCGACCTCGTCGGGACGGCACTTCAGATCCCACTCGCGAACCGGGGCGATGACCTTAAGCTCGGGGTCGAGGGCCTTGACGGCAGCCTCAAAACGAACCTGGTCGTTACCCTTGCCGGTGCAGCCGTGGGCGACGTAGGTCGCGCCAAACTCGTGGGCAACCTCGACAAGCTTCTTGGCAAGCAGCGGGCGAGACAGAGCGGAGAGCAGCGGGTATTTGTTCTCGTACATGGAGTTTGCGGCGATGGCCTTAGTCAGGAACTCATCGGAGAACTCGTCGCGCAGGTCGAGCACCTGGCAATCGAGAACGCCCAGGTCAAGCGCCTTCTGCTTCTTGGCGTCCAGGCCGGTCTCCTCCTGGCCCACATTGCCGCAGACGCAAACGACATCGAGATTCTTCTCGTCCTGGAGCCACTTGACACATACAGATGTATCAAGACCGCCGGAATATGCGAGAACGACTTTTTCCTTGCTCATGGCTGTTTCCTTTCGCCCTTGGTAGCTAGTTAGAACATCGGTCAGTTGCAAGTCATTTCAAGGTCATATACCGTGCAATATCAGGTTAAATAGCAAAAATCAGCACATACATGCCCTAGAAACATGCAGCAATGTCGTGCTAAAACCCAACGACCTCAAAATGACTCTGTTGAGGCAATTCGCCCCATGCGGACAGAGACGATTGTTATCGTCGTCGGGAAATTGCGCGCTGGCGTCGGATGGCATTGTCTGCAGTAGTGATGATCTTTACGAACTGCATCTGCCTCTCCTTTCACCTATCGCCGGGCGCAATTCAAATATCGTAAACGGTACCTTTTCCTCGGTAAGCGGCTCTTTTGCCGTCTCCGTTTTCGATGGTCGCTATATTACGCTAAAGTGCCCGCAGCACAAGCGACAAATTCAAATTTCTGAAAAGTTTTTTCATTACTTTGTGAAGCGTGGTGCAAATACGCTCCGTTCCTGCGAAAATACGCCTGACTACGAGTTGATGGTTATAACATCTGAAACAATTTCGAAACGAAAGGCTCGCTTTTATGCAAACTTACGAATCGGACGCCAATATCGGAAACATTAAGCTCATCGCCGTCGACATGGACAAAACGCTGCTGACCGACGAGCGCGTGTTGCCGCAGGGTCTTGATGAGCGCTTGGACAAGCTCGCCGGCGCCGGCATCGTATTCTGCCCCGCCAGCGGACGTCCAGCCCCCAAGCTCGAAGAGATGTTCGAGGGCATCAAGAACCGCCTCGCCTTTTGTCCCGACAACGGAGCCTGCGTCATCTATCGCGGCAACTATATCTATAAGAGCAATATCGACGTGGCGCTGTATCAGCAGGTGCTCGCTCGTGCCTCGGAGGACCCGCGCGCCGTTCCCGTCCTGTGCTGCTACGACGAGTTCTACGTGCTTGCCCGCGACCATCAGTACCACGACGAGATCAGCGTCTACTACAACACAATCAACTACGTCGACAGCTTTGAGGGCATTGATTTCGAGTCCAACAAGATTTCGGTCTTCTTCCCCGGCTACGACGCCGAGCCCGCTTTCCGCGAGACCTATAGCCCCGAGTTCTCGGACAAGCTCTACGTCACCAACGCCGGGCGCGAGTGGATCGACTTTATGAACCTGGGTGTCGACAAGGGAGCCGGCGTCGCGCACCTGTGCGAACACCTGGGCATCGATATTGCCGACGCCGCCGCCGTGGGCGATACGTACAACGACATCCCCATGCTGGAGCGCGTCGGTCACAGCTTTATCGTAGACAATGCCGAGGAGCACATGAACGCGCACGCCAAGTGGCGCATTCCGAGCAACAACGACGGGGGCGTACTGACGCTCATCGACGCCATCTTGGCGGCTTGTTAACGTGGCTCGTCGGACCTGGCCGGGCGAGGCGGGTAAGTTTTTCGTAGATTCCGCACGAGCCGGAAAGCACTTAATGTGCTTTCCGAGCGAGCCCAGGACCTGACCGAGCGAAAAACTTACCCGCCTCGCCCGGCCAGGTCCGACGAGCCACGTTAACAAGCCGCCAAGATGGCGTCGATGAGCGTCAGTACGCCCCCGTCGTTGTTGCTCGGAATGCGCCACTTGG
>DBFOME010000043.1:0-50281 GCA_048430645.1 Collinsella sp.
TATTGTTGGCGGCCTTGTCGGCATTAACGTTGCCGGCGGCATTCGCGGCGTTGGCAGCACCTGCGTTGTTCGCGGGTACCGAAGGAGCCCCGCTCGGCTGCGACGTGGAGGTTGCACCGCCCGCAAAGACATTCCCTCTTGAACTGCCTCCCATTTCTTGGACACGAGAAATGGGAGGCTTTTTATGCGTGTCGACTTGAGGGTGAAGCACGACATCGAGGCCAGGAAGGCGGCGATCGGGCTCTTCGAGCGAGGCCACGGCTACAAGTCTGCGGCGAAGGCGCTGTCGGTCCCGCGCGGAACCGTGAGACAATGGCTCTGCGTATACCGGTCGTTCGGAAGCGAGGTGCTGCTATCCATGGACGGCAAGCAGGCCAGGTACACATACGAGCAGAAGGTCGCCGCAGCCTCCGCCGTGGTCGACGGCGGCATGACGAAGGCCGAGGCGATGGCGGCGTTCGGCATAATGTCGATGTCGCCGCTCAAGAGATGGTGCGCGCTCTACCGCCGGGGCGGCGCGGAGGCCCTGCGCCCGAGGCCCAAGGGCCGGCCGAGCGGTTCCAAGGCGAGGCCGCGGACCCGCGAGGAGGAGCTCGAGGAGCGCTGCCGAAGGCTCGAGACCGAGGTGGCCTACCTAAAAAAATTGCGTGCCCTGGTCGAGAGGGACGGGCTCTGACCAGGGCGAAGGTCGAGGCCGTGAGGGTCCTGCGCGAAGAGGGGCACGGGCTGGGGCGCCTGCTGGAGTGCGCCGGCATGGCCCGGTCCAGCTACTACTACGCGCTGTCGCACCCGAAGGCTCCCACCAGGCCCGAGCTCTGGGAGGCCGCCGCCGAGATATTCTCGCGCACCGCCAACGGGTGCGGCCACAGGCAGATCGCCATGTGCCTGCGCGCCGAGCAGGGCGTGCGCATAGCCTACAAGACGACGCTGAAGATGATGCGCGAGATGGGCATCAGCTGCGGGATCCGCCGCGAGACCGACTACCACAGGTACAACTCGTACAGGGGCAAGGTCGGAAAGACCTTCGAGAACGTCATCGGGCGCGACTTCGCCGCCGACGGGCCGTGGGAGAAGATGGGCACCGACGTCACCGAGTTCAAGCAGCCCTGGGGCAAGGCCTACTTCGCGCCGGTCTACGACTTCGGCAGCAAGGAGATCGTCGCCTGGTCCACGTCGCTGCACCCCAACATGGCCCAGCAGCACGAGCTGCTCGACCAGCTCGTGTCCAAGAAGCCCAAGGGCTCCAGGCCGGTCCTGCACTCGGACATGGGCTGGCGGTACCAGCAGGCCGGTTGGTGCAGGCGGTTGGAGGAGGCCGGCGTGGTGCAGAGCATGTCCCGGAAGGGCAACTGCATCGACAACGGCGCGACGGAGCAGGTGTTCGGCCACATCAAGGACGAGTTCTTCCGGGGAAGGACATGGCCGGACTTCGAGTCCTTCAAGGCGGACCTCGACGACTTCGTGGTCCATTGGAACACGAGGAGGCGCCAGGTTAAACTGAAGGGACTGACCCCGGAGGAGTTCCGGAGACAGTCCCTTGCGGTGTAGTTCTTATTTAAGCCGTCCAAGTTTTGGGGTGCAGTTCACAGATGGGGCGCCAAAAAGCTGTTGCGCGGAATGCCGAACTTCTGCGGCAGGTCGGTATGTATGTGTGCGATAGGTTCCATGCCGGTCATTGTACGGCATGGAGGTGTGGGGCGTTGCGTGCAATTCTTCGCCGCGGTCCCCCGTCGTGCAACCAACGGTTGCTTGGAAGGGCGCCTGCTGCCGCGTATGCTTAAGCCATCAACCAGCAGAAAGGAGCCGTTATGGCCTTTGCAGAAAAGCTCATCGCTGTCCGTCGCGCTCATCACCTCACCCAAGAGCAACTCGCCGCCAAGCTCTTCGTCACACGCCAAGCCGTCAGCCGTTGGGAGCGTGGCGAGGTCACACCGGGCATCGACATGATGAAGCTCATCGCCGCCGTGACCGGCGAGCCCCTGTCTCATCTGCTCGAAATGCCCGAGCGCTATTGCCAGAGCTGCGGCATGATACTCACGCCCGACGACTGCGGCACCGATGCCACGGGCGCCGCGACCGACCATTACTGCAAGTGGTGCTACGACCACGGCCAGTACACCTACGACACCACGATGGAGGCAATGATCGAGGACTGTGCCCCGCGCCTGGCACAAAACACCGGCATGTCGCTCGACGAAGCCGTCTCGCTCATGGGCGCCGTCCTGCCGCAACTGGAGCGCTGGCGCGCCGTGCAAGAAAACGAGGAGCGCTACGGTGCCGAGGCGCGGGCGCGCTATGGCGATGAGGCTATCGATGCGGCAAACGGGGCGCTGCTGGACATGGATCCTCAGACATGGAACGACATGAAGGAACTTGAACGCGCTATTCTGGGTCAGCTCTCGATTGCCATGGGCGACGGCGATGCGGATGGAAGCGAGGCTCGCAAGCTCGTCGCGATGCATCGTCGTTGGATTGGTCTCAACTGGGGACGCGAACCCCAGAACGAGGCGTATCTGGGGCTCGCCCACGACTATCTTGCCGACCAGCGCTTTATTGACTACTACGACAAGCCCTGCGGCGCCGGAGCCACGGCGTTTCTGGTTCAGGCGATCGAGTCGTCGTTGACGCGCGCATAGACCGCGGCGGCTTTGGGTATTTCAATCAAAACCGCAACCGATTGGAGACCTATGGCTACTAATCATGAGCTCGCGCTGTACGTTATGACCGGCTGCCCGTATTGCATAAAGGTCAAGCGTTTCCTTGCCGATAACGGCGTGACCATTCCCGAGCGCAATATCTCGACCGATACCGATGCCGAGCAGACACTCATCGCCGTCGGCGGAAAACGCCAGGTTCCCTGCCTGTTCATCGACGGCAAGCCACTCTACGAATCGAGCGACATCATCGCGTGGGCACAGGAGAACCTGCTCTAGCACGCGCACTCTGTCCATCCAAGGAACCCCACCGACCCAAACATGTACGTCAGCATCCAAAGTCGACATTTTTCGACATCTTTGGATGCCGGCGTACAGCTTTTGGGTAGCCATGGACGCTCTTAACCGGCTAATTGTTTGAGGCGACCTTTGGATTATGGCTGTTTGATGCCTCGGGAAAGAGTTTCCGAGGGAGCTATGGTCAAAAAAGGGCAAATATGAGTACTGCTACCTGTTTAGTAGCAGCAATTTTGATCATTTCAGGAACTATTCAACGTCCCATGCGCCCGCAGATGACGCTATTTCTCCTCATATGTTCAATAAAAGTTGCTCCTAATGGGAACAAATCTCATCAGGAGCTACTTTTTATAGCAAAATTAATGCAACCATAATGACAACAGTACTCATATTTACCCTTTTTTGACCACGACCCTCCAGAATAGTCGTTAGGGACGACTCTTAATGACAAAATCCGGCACTTGGACGTTCTTGTATGACTAGCCATTGAAGGACACCCAACGACTACTCCAATTCGTGACACACTGTGTCGCAAATTAAGCTGGTCCCACTATCGAAGACCGATGAGAGCTCCTGCCCAGAATCTCGATAGCTTAATAAAACGCTCCCCTCCGGAAGTTCAACGAGCATCCAAATTCCAAGCTGAAAAGCAAAGGAGTATCGAAGCCGTCAATGCTCATTTCCTATCGAGCAGGCGGATCAAAACAAGCTAATTAGCCTGATAAACTGCTTGTATTTTTGTCTACAAAACTGTACACAAAAAAGAGAATCCGAGAACCAGCGCTCGACATTATGTCGATCGATAGGAGGCGCTATGAATGCTGAGCAGCTTGAAAAAATGATGGGATTTGCCCCTGGAGAGTTAGAGAAAGCCGTGGAAGCTTACGAAAAAGATGAATGGCCGAAAGGCCGCACCGTTAAGCTGGGAAGGCCGCCGATCTCTGATGAGCCGAGCGCTGTCTTGTCGGCACGTGTGGGCGAATCGGTTCTTGAAGCCTTTGACGCAAAAGCAAAGCGCCATGGGCAAACACGCACGGAGCGACTCAGGGAGCTCATAACACTTGATGCAATGATTGCCTAGGCACCGCTCCCCCGCCGAACCCAAACATGTACGCCAGCATCCAAAGTCGACCATTTTCGACATCTTTGGATGCTGGCGTACAGCTTTTTGCAGGTAGTCATCGGGGACGTTCTTACATGACTAGTCGTTAAAGAACGTCCCCGATGACACGGTGGCTCTATTCCTCAATCTCTTTCCAGCACTGTGGATCGGCGTCGTACATATCACCCGTGTAGCCATACGTCACAGCGGGGCAGCCACGGCACCAGCCAAAAAGCTCGCATTTGGAGCACTTCTTGAACTTATTAAAGTCACGCTTTGCTTCCATCTGCGGTGAAAAGAAAAGCTCCTCGAGCGAGTTCTCGGCGACGTTGCCCACCTTGCTCTCCATGCGACGGCACGCGTTGACGTCACCCGTAGGCAGCACCGTCATATGGCCCGTACCGCAGTGGCAGCCGCCATAAATCATGCCGGGCTTGGCGCCTTCAGGGATGGCGAACTTACCCTGTTCCCACAAAAGCAACGTCCATAGGTGGTCTTTGAGCTGGAAGAACGTCTTGCAGCCCGCCGCCTGATGGAACTCCATGCGCTCCTGCGCGGCCAGCAGCGCGTCGCGATATTCCAACGGCTCCAGATGGAACTCATCGCGCTTCTGGCCCGACGTGGGACAGTATCGTCCAAAGGCGAACACGTCGACTTCAAGGCTTGCCACAAGATCAATGAGCTGCGGCAGCTCTGCAGCATTCATGCTCGAAACCGTGTTCATGACGGTAACCCAAATACCAGCGCGCTTAAGGCACCCAATCGCACGCAACGTCTCGTCAAACGAGCCGGACTTGCGGAAATAATCGTGCGTTTTCTCGAGTCCGTCGAGCGAAAGCTGGTATTTGCGGCATTCCAGCTCTTTCATGCGGTCGCAGACCTCATCGGTCAGATGGAACGAATTGCCCATCACGCACCACATAAAACCTCGCTCGTGCAAGAGCTCGGCCAACCGCCAAAAATCGGGATGAAGAATGGGGTCACCGCCCGTAACGTAAAAGTACGGCTGGCGACCGATGCGCTCGCAGAGCGCCTGGGCCTGATCGACGACCTGGACCATCTGCTCCCACGGCATGCGCTTAAAACCAGCGCAGGCACCGTTGGCAAAGATATAGCAATGTTTGCAGCGCTGATCGCATTCATCCGTAATATGCCATTGGAAGGCAAACGCGGGCTTTTGCATTGTGGGACTCCCTTGATCGATGTTGAAACTGATGACGGTATTTGGGCTACGGGCGCTCAACGGCGCCGGCGGGGCAATTCTCGGCACAGGCACCGCAATGCAAGCAGTGCTCTGGCTCTATGCGATACGTGTCTCCCGGCTCGATGCACTTCTGTGGACAGCGTTCAAGACAGGTACCGCAACCGATACACGCATCGGCATCAATGCGGAAACCCCTAATAGGCGCTGGCGCCGTGCCCTCGTCTAAAGTGAAGACCGCGCGCTCGATAGGATGAACTCCCAAGTTAAAGTAGTCGAGCACTATGTTCTCAACCTTAAAGATGATGTTGATCTCGCGCGTATCACCGGGATACACGTTGGCAAGATACGGCTGCTCGGCGTAAATCACGTCGCGCCAGCGAACTTGCTCGGACTCCGAGACGGGAGTGGCAACGCCGGACATGCGGATCATCTCGTTAAACCGCGTGTGGACAAGCGTTTGGACACGCCCGTCTGCCATAAGCTGACGGGCCATCTCCTTGCCACGCGCCGTAAGAAAGTAGATAGCACGGGGCTCGTAATGAACAGCGCTCACGCAGCGAATTTGCGGCGCGCCACTTTCGTCCACAGTTGCCAGCGAGAGCGTCCCGGCAAGCTGCATCTTTTTGAGGCAAGTCTGAGCATCCATTACGAGTCCCTTCCTAGCAATTACTTACTGAGCGTCAGCAGCGCCGCAAGCGGTGCCACAGGCCGGAGAAGCCTTTGGATCGGCAGAGCCGCAAGCAGGAGCGGCAGCCGGGTCGGCAGAGCCGCAGGCAGTACCGCAAGCAGGGGCCGCCTTGGGATCGGTGGAGCCGCAAGCGGGCGCAGGGTCGGCAGTACCGCAGGAGGCGAAAGCGGCGACGTTCTCAAGATTCTCGGACATGGCATTTCCTTTCGATCGAGGACGGCCAGTCGAAGCCATCCGGTTTTTGACGCTCTTTGCGTCTATATGCATCATGCGAGGAAAGCGGCCCACCCAAAAGAAGGCACTAATCTATTAGCCAGTTACCAAAAGGTAAGTAGTAGTCGCGAGTAACAGCGGCTGCAATAATGAAAGCAACCTACCCGATTGCGAGGCTGCCATGCTCACTAAGGAAGAACTGCCCCCCTGCCCTGTCGCCACATGCTTTCAGCTCTTTGGCAACAAGTGGAAGATCTATATCATCCAGCAGCTCCTTGAGCAGCCGCTGGGCTTCAATGCGCTACATCGCGCTATTCCCGGCCTCAGCCAAAAGGTGCTTTCGTCAAACCTAAAGGAAATGGATGCCGCGGGGCTTATCACGCGCACCGTCATTCCCGAAACGCCCATCCGTACCGAATATGCGCTTAGCGAGCTCGGTCAAAGCCTTATGCCCATCATCGATTCCCTTGTGGAATGGGGCACTGGCTATCAGCAGCTCGTACGAAACTCCTAGCAGCAGCGGGCTTCTGCAAATTGAGCGCCGCGGGGCATACCGCTCCACGGCGCTTACCTTTTTGTGCCTTCTTTTGAAGCAACGAGCTAGGCCGCACACTACTGTCGAGCGAAACCATCACGATTGAACAGGAGGTCGGCTATGAATCAGGCAGAGCGCCGCATTTGGCTTATCAGGGCATTGCTCGATGAGCGGCAAGACGGGCGCACCATTGCTGTTCCTGCCAGAGCCAGCGAACAACGCGATTTGCTCAGAGCCCTTATGAACGTACGTCCACCCGAGGCGCTTGCGGACGAGAAGCTCAACATTCAAGACGTTTACTTGCAGCAGCGCCTTCTTGAGCGCGGCGGGGCGACCGATGCCGGCACACTCCCCTATCGCAATCGCGTTGCCATTTGGCGCGGCGACATTACGCTGCTTAAGGCTGACGCCATCGTCAATGCCGCCAACAGCCAAATGCTCGGCTGTTTTGTGCCAGGGCATCGCTGCATTGACAACGCCATCCACACCTACGCCGGAATGCAGCTGCGCCTAGCGTGCGCCGGCCTCATGTGCAAGCAAGGACATGAGGAGCCGACGGCACACGTCAAGGTTACGCCGGCGTTCAACCTGCCCAGCAACTACGTTTTCCACACCGTTGGCCCTATCGTGCCTGGCCATAAGCCTGGCCCTCGCGAGGAATTGCTCCTACGCCGCTGCTACACCAGCTGCTTGGAAGAGGCGACACACCAGGGACTCGGTACTCTCGCGTTCTGCTGCATCTCTACTGGCGTCTTTGGCTATCCGCAAGAGGCTGCCGCGCGCGTCGCCATCGATGCCGTTCGTCATCATCTGGACCATAACGACCCCGACCTTAAGGTGATCTTCAATGTATTTCTCGCGTCTGACGAGACAATCTACTGCAACCTTCTCCAAACAAATCGATAAGCTCCGAGCCGCACTCGACGCATCCGACGCCGTGGTAATCGGCGCTGGCGCGGGACTATCCACCGCAGCGGGCTACACCTATTCGGGCGAGCGTTTCAAGAAGCTCTTTGGTGACTTCGCCGCACGCTACGGCTTTACCGATATGTATTCCGGCGGTTTCTATCCCTATGATTCGCTCGAGGAGTACTGGGCGTTTTGGGGCCGCTACATTCTGTGCAACCGATACGACCCCGTACCGACACCGCTCTACGAACAACTCTTGGACATAGTGCATGGCCGCGACCACTTTGTGCTGACTACGAATGTGGACCATTGTTTCCAACGCGCTGGCTTTGACAAGCAGCGACTCTTTTACACGCAGGGAGACTACGGCCTGTTCCAGTGCAGCAAACCCTGCTGTCAGGAAACCTGGGACAACGAAGAGCTCGTACGCCATATGGTCGCCGCCCAACAGAATCTGCGCATCCCGTCTGCGCTTGTGCCCCGCTGCCCCCACTGTGGCTCCCCGCTTACAATGAACCTGCGCGCCGATGATACGTTTGTGCAGGATAAGGGCTGGTATGCTGCCGCCGATCGCTACCAGGACTTTCTGCGCCGCCACGGCAATATGCGCGTTCTGTTCTTTGAGCTTGGCGTGGGCGGCAACACGCCCGTCATCATCAAGTACCCGTTTTGGCAGATGACAGCCAAAAATGAGCGCGCCACATACGCGTGCGTTAACCTTAGCGAAGCAGTCGCTCCCATCGAGATTGTCGATCGCAGCATTTTGATCGACGCCGACGCCGAGCGCGTATTGAACGCGCTTGCCGTCCAGGCCGTCAGATAACGAAGGCAAGCAACATAGTCATCGGGGACGTTCTTAAATGACTAGTCGTTAAAGAACGTCCCCTACGACTAGCTAGCCGTGGAAGCGGGCTGTGGGTGCGAGTGGCTGCTCGC
This sequence comes from Collinsella sp., assembly GCA_048430645.1. Classification (GTDB taxonomy): domain Bacteria; phylum Actinomycetota; class Coriobacteriia; order Coriobacteriales; family Coriobacteriaceae; genus Collinsella. Next base: position 8,539 of record DBFOME010000043.1, read on the forward strand.
GAAAGACGCGCTCGACGGCGGCGCGGTATTCGTCGACCTTTTTGGTCTTACGTACGAGTTTGTGAACGGTAGCGGGGTCGGCGAAGGCGCATTTGGCGTAGAACCACCACTCCTTCATGCGAAAGACCGCGTTACCGCCAATCTCTTCTGCATAGGCCGCAAACAGTGTGTCGTGGAAGCGCTGCAGCTCGGCAGCCGTTGCAGCGGGGCCGCCCTTGACCATGCGAGCCAGCGCGGGGTTCGCAAGCAAGCCACGCCCCAGCATCACATGGCGTGTCCCGGGATAGGCCTCCATCAGTGCGTCCATATCCTCAAGATCGAAAATGTCGCCGTTATAGGCCACGGGGAACGGCGCGCGCTCCAGCGTCTCGCCATAAAACTCTTTGCGCGGCGAGCCCATATAGCGGTCCTTCTGTACGCGCGGATGCACGATCAGCTCTGCCAGCGGCATGTGGCAATACAGATCGAGCACGCGCTCGTATTCGTCGTCGCTCTCCAGCCCCAGCCTGGTCTTTACCGATACCGGCAACGGCGACCGCTCGCACACATCGCTCAAGAACACCTCGAGCTCGTCGAGGTTGCGCAGAAAGCCCGAGCCCTTGCCCTTGGCGACAACCGTACCCGAGGGGCAGCCAAGGTTGAGATTGACCTCGCGGTAGCCCATGTCGGCGAGCACCTGTGCCGCCCACACAAACTCGTCCGCATTCTTGGACATCAGCTGAGGCACTACGTTGAGCCCCCGGTTATTGGCAGGATCGATCTCCTTAAACGCCTTGCCGCCAAAGCGGTTTCCCACCCGCGGCGGCGGCAAAAACGGCGTGTAATAACAATCGAGCGCGCCAAAGCACTCCGCATGCACGCGACGGAACACATGCCCGGCAATCCCCTCCATGGGGGCCAACGATAGAATCATCAACATCTACTCTCAAATCAATGTGGCAAAGGGGCTGCCCCTTTGTCACATCCTATTCAAACGGTTCAGAAACTCTTCGCAGGCGCGGGAACGCAGGCGATATTTTTTCCATACCAGATACGACGCAATGGTAAGCGGCGGCTCAAATGGGACAAAACGCAGATCGCTGCCTTCATCTATCTGCAGCAAGCTTCCAATGCTAACCGCACACGCAGCGCCCGAACGCACCAGATGTGACGCGTTACCGATCAGGTCGAAATGCCCCACGATGTTGAGTTCATCGACGCTAAGGACGCCGCTCGACCACGTTTCTAGGTCCAGTGCTCGATTCGAGGTTCGCGAACTCACCAGCAGCGGCATATTCGCCACGTCCGCAGGCGTCAGCACATCCCGGCCGCCCCATGGACCGTTCGCGGCGACAACGGCACCGACTCGATCCGCCTCGGGCATACGAATCCATTCGTATTTCTCGAAGTTAACGGGCTCCAACAACAGCGCAAAGTCGAGCAGGCCACGCTCCAAGCGCTCCTCCACTGCGTCGGCGTTACCGGTATAGAGCTCAATCGTCACTCCGGGATAATTCCGATGCAGTTCTGTAAAGGCATCGAGCACCAGCCGCATCGATTTGGTTTCGCCGGCGCCAATGCGGATAACGCCCGCAATGCCGAGCTCCCGATCCGCCATCTCTAGCTCGGTCTGTTCCACCAGCAAGACAATCTCCTCGGCACGCTGGCGCAAGCGCATGCCATCGCTCGTGAGCACACATGATCGATTGGTGCGCTCGAACAGCTCCACGCCCAGCTCGCGCTCAAGATCGGCTATCTGGCGCGAGAGCGTGGGCTGCGTCACATGTAGCACGTTAGCAGCTTCGGTCATGTTTTCCTCGCGGGCCACAGCAAGAAAATAACGCAGCGTTCGCAGCTCCATGCTTGCTCCTTCGTGCACAACGGGGAACCTCATTCGGTCCGTTTCATTCTACATACGTAGTCCGTATATCTAGCTAGTTGCTATAAGCAATATACATTATCAAATCTCGAAACTATCGTTACAGAAGAGAACCATCGAGAAAGGAAACGTATGGAATACATCACGCTCAATAACGGCATCAAAATCCCCCAGCTAGGACTTGGCACGTATCTGCTTAAACCCGACGATGCCCAATCGTCGGTTACCTCCGCACTCGGCATGGGGTATGAGCTCATCGACACTGCCAATGCATACGTGAATGAGCGAGCAGTGGGTCGTGGCGTGCGCGAATCAGACTTGCCGCGCGAAAACGTGTTTCTCGAAACCAAGCTCTGGCCCTATTTTTACAACAGCGATAGCGCCGTCAACGAAACGCTCGAGCGTCTGAACACACCTTACGTCGACCTCATGATTCTGCACCAACCCGCAGGCGACTACTTGGCGGGCTATGAGAAGCTTGAGATCGCGTACAAGGAAGGCAAGCTCCGCTCCATCGGAATCTCCAATTTCGACGAGAACGAAATCGAAAAGCTTCTCGCAAATTGCGAGATCGTCCCATCCCTTATTCAGGTCGAGTGCCATCCGTATTTCCCGCAGACCGAACTGAAGAAGCTGCTCGCCCAGCACGACATTGCGTTGCAGGCGTGGTACCCTCTCGGCGGGCGCGGTAACAGCAGCATCATGGACGAGCCCGTCGTGCGCGACCTCGCTGTCAAGTATGGCAAAACGCCTGCTCAAATCATTATGCGTTGGCATATCCAAGAGGGAAATATCGTCATTCCAGGCTCCAAGAATCCGACGCACATCGCCGACAACATCGATGTCTTCGACTTCGAGCTCGCGGACAGCGACATGACCGCCATGGCTACCCTCGATCGCGGGAAACCCTTCTATGAGCGCACGCCCGAGAAGCTTGCGCAATATGCCGCCTGGCACCCCGACGTTGAGAGCCAGAAATAGGAGCATCATGCAGTACACAACCCTTGGCCATTCCGGCATCAAAGTCTCTAAACTCTGCCTGGGAGGCATGAGCTTTGGCGAGCCCAGCCCCGACTTTCATCAGTGGACCATCGGACCCGACGACACACGCGCCGTCATCAAACGCGCACTCGACACCGGAATCAACTTTATCGATACCGCGAACTGCTACAGCTTTGGCACGAGCGAAGAGTACATAGGCGCTGCCCTGCGCAATCTGGGAATCGCTCGCGAGAGCGTCGTGCTGGCCAGCAAGGTTCACTTCAACGAGGGCGGCCTTTCCGCCGACGCCATCAAACGCGAGATCGAAGGCTCGCTCAAGCGCTTGGGCACCGATTACCTTGACCTCTACATCATCCACCGCTTCGATTACGACGTTCCCATGGAAGAGACCATGGAAGCACTCAACGACTTGGTACGCGAGGGCAAGGTTCGTGCAATCGGCGCCAGCGCTATGTATGCTTACCAGCTGCACAACCTGCAGATCGTCGCACGCGACCACGGATGGACGCCCTTTACGAGTATGCAATGCCACTACAACCTGCTCTACCGTGAGGACGAGCGGGAGATGATTCCGGTGTGCCGCCAGTTTGACATGGCCCTTACGCCATACAGCCCCCTGGCGTCGGGACACCTCTGCCACCCCACGTGGGAAAGCTCGAGCACACGTGGCACCACCGACACGACCATGGCCAATAAGTATGACCATGACCGCGCCATCGACATGCCCATCGTTGAGCGCGTGGTCAAGGTTGCCGCCGATCACGACGTGCCGATGCCGCAGATTGCGCTGGCGTGGCACTGGGCGCGTGGGGTCGAGGCACCCATCGTGGGCTGCTCCAAGCCCGAGCGAGTCGACGACGCCGTAGCCGCGCTCGACATAACGCTCTCCCCCGCCGAGATCGACTTCCTCGAGGAGCCTTATCAACCGCACGCACTCGTTGGCCCCAAGGCCCGTCCCGGCGAAAAGCCACTTGCCGGCACTACCAAAGTCAAAACCGCAAAGTGACGACATGGACGACAACATCATCGACGGCCTACACGACGCCGGCTGCAGCGAAGAGCTCATCGAGCTATACGGCTCGGCCACCAGCGACTGCGCGCGCATTTGTCTACTAAAACGGTATCGTCGCGAATTGCTCGACGAAATTCACTCGGGGCAGCAGAAGCTCGAACGCCTTGACTATCTCATCTACCGGCTACGCAACGCCTCAACCGAATGCAGGACAAACCGCAGCAACGAAAGGAACTCCATTGGCTAAGACACTTGTGACATATTTCAGCGCAACGGGTACCACGAAGGACGTTGCATGTCGCCTGGCTCGTGTAGCGGACAGCGACCTGTTCGCCATTGCACCCGCTAATCCATACACAAGCGCCGACCTTGACTGGCGTGACAAACAGAGCCGCAGCACACTCGAGGCAGCCGACCCCTCTTGCCGCCCCGTCATAACCTCCAGAATCGAGCACATCGAAGACTACGACACCATCTTTTTGGGATTTCCCATCTGGTGGTACGTAGCTCCGGCGATTGTCAGCACATTCCTTGAGTCTTACGACCTGACGGGCAAAACAATCGTCCTGTTTGCCACCTCGGGCGGGAGCGGAATGGGCAAGACGGCGTCGATCCTTAGGGCAAGCGCTCCAGGCGCAAAGATTGTTGACGGCGGCGTCCTCAACAACGTAAGCGACACCGAACTCGAGAAGTTCGCAGCAAGATACCTCTAGCACGGCGCGTCGGAGGCCCAAGTCGACAATCCGCCCAAGACAGAAGCGGTCGCCCGGCACCAACTACCCCTCCAGCCGTCCCTGCGCAACGAAGGTGAATACTTTCCCGCGAAGTGAACGAGTGAAATCGGACCCCCGAAGTATCGACACTTTTGAAGAGCCATTTCCTGCGGTTTTGTCGCTCGAACCCTGCGGTTTTTGCATCCAAAAGTGCGAATGCTTCAGGGGTCCAGAATAGGTCGCCCACTTCTCGTAAAACCATTCACCTTCGATTTACTGATGCTCACGAACGGCAAGATCGCAGCGATTGCGCTCATCGTGGCATTCGTAGCATGTCTGCTGATCCTGCCGCTCCAAATGATCAACGACATTGTGTTTCGCCAAAGGGAACTCCAGCCAGCGTGTTCGCCACGCAAGCTGCCGGCCGCTTGCTCAAGAACAGCGATAACAATCTCGCGCGCAACCTGGGCAGCGCCGCCGAGTAGCTTGCCATCGCGCAAGATGCCTTGGAGCCCGTGCGCGAAAGCGTCGCGGATTAGCCTTATGCTCTCTGCAAAGAAGAGCTAGGAGGCTGCACTCTGGTTGCCGCTCGCGAACGCCGCCAATATAACGAGGTCTAATACTTTTCCCGAGAAGTGAACGACCGTTTTTGGACCCCCGAAGCATCGACATTTTTAGACGTCAAACCCGCAGGATTTGGCTGGCAAAACCGCAGGAAATTGCATTTCAAAAGTGTCGATGCTTCGGGGGTCCGTTTTTACTCGTTCACTTCTCGGGAAAAGTATTAGACCTCGATTTTACAAGCCACTCAATATGACAAAAGGGCTGTCCCTTTGTCATATTATTCGGAGCGCAGGGCTTCTACGGGGTCTTTCTTGGATGCGCTGCGGGCCGGCAGCAGGCCAGCGACAACCGTCAGCAGCACCGAAATCGCGATGAGCACCAGCGCGTCTTGTACGGGCAGGCTCATCAGGTTGGGAACCTGTTTGGCCGCAAGCGCCCAGGCATTGACCGGGAAGCTCACGAGCACCACGACGACAATGGCGAAGACGCCGGCGATGAGACCTTCGATAAAGGTCTCGGCGTTGAACACGTTTGCCACGTTGCGCTTCGACGCGCCGATTGCGCGCAGAATACCAATCTCCTTTTTGCGCTCCAGCACGCTGATGTAGGTGATGATGCCGATCATGATGGAACTCACCACTAGGCTAATGCTCACAAACGCAATGAGCACCAAGCTGATAGTATTCACGATGTCGGTCACCGAACCCATGATGATGCCCATGTAGTCGGTGTACGAGATTGCCTGCTCGTCGTGACCGGCGGCTTTGACCTGCTTGTTATAAGCATCGATGTGATCGAGCACGCGCTCCTTGGCCTCAAAGTCGCGCGGGAAGATCTTGACCGAGATGGGGTCTGCCTCGTCCGCATAGCCCAGTGTGGTCAGGTTGTTGTCGTAGGTGAGCTTCGACGCCTTGGCATAGCTCATCATGAGCGAGCTCAGGTCCTCGGCGTCCATGTTGAAGTGGATGGCACGAGCAAAAGCGCTCGCATCTACGTGCATGGCGCTCGACAGGTTGGCAAAGCTAGCGGACACCTGCGCGGCCATCTGGTCCACAAGACCCGCTGCACCCGCTTTGAGCTGGGATGACACGGTCGCTGCGATCTGGTCGCTAATTGCATTCATCACCTGGTCCATAGCCTGCTGCAGATACGAAGCCAGCTGCTTTTGCACATAGTCGGTCATCGCCTGCTGCAAGCGCTCGGCCAGGGCATCGCCGCCGAGCGCCTTGAGTTGCGCCAGGCATTGCTGGGCTGCGGCATCGTTCTCAAGATACGCCGAGAATGCGGCAGCAAGCTTCGACGCGTCCTTAAGATCGCCGGGCGTGAGCGCCTTAAACTGCTCCGATTGCATAAAGCCCTCAAACAGCTGGTTGGCAAGCGTTCCCACCTGCTGCATTTGCTCGGGCGTGAGCTCCAGGCCGTCAAAGACGCCCGAGAAATCTGGGGTGGGCGCTTTGGCCATGATGTCGCTGAAGTCAACGTCCTTGCCAACGCCCGAAAGGTCAATATCCAGACCCGACAAATCGATGCCCGAAAGATCCATGTCACTGGCAGCACCCGAGAGTGCAGACACATCAAACGAGAACGCGCTCTTGAGCGCCGCCTCGTCCACGCTGAACATGCTGCCCAGATCCACTCCTTGTTTGGCCTCGCCCTGCAACTCGTCGAACGTTTTGCCGGTAAAGACATCCGTCTCGGGGTGGGCGAGTTGCTCCTGCGCAATCTGCGAATCGGCGGCGCGCTCCATAAGCTGGCGAGTCAGCGCGTGTGTATAGGCAATACCCGGAGACAACGCGCTCGCGTTGGCCGTCTCGTTGGGTCGCACCACGCCCACAATGTGCACGTCAATACCGTCGGCAACCTTGGCCGCCATAAAGTCGGCGTCACCAGACATATCGGTCCACATACCGGTCTCATCGTTTTTGCGATACGCATCTGCCGGCGACAGTACCTTAAACGTCGTGGACAGTGCATCGTCGTAGGTAAAGTCGGCGCCGGTCTCGGGCGCCTCGATCTTACCGTCGGCCGTCATGGCACTGTTGACCAGGTCGTTAAGCTCATTGATATCCAGCGCACCGATGCTGTAGAGCGTATAGTCGCCCACCGTACCGCGGCTCGAAAGCACCATCACGGCTTCGTTGGCAGACGTAGGCCAATGCCCCGCCACGACATCGTACTGGCTGTCGAGCAGGCTCTGGTCGTCGATCATCTCGTTAAAGACCGAGGTTCCCATGGATTCCATGCTCACCGTTGCCGCCGAACTCGCGCCTCCGCTCATGGCCTCAGTCATGGCGTTGGGCACCAGCTGGACAGGCTTCTCATCGCCCTTGCCGGCACGATAGACAACCGGCGATACACCGTAGCCGTACTGAATGGCGTTGACCTCTTTATCGATGCCGTCGCCACCGGCATCGAGCCATGCCTTAAAGCTCGTCATATCGTTGGACTTAACGCTTGCAAACATATCTTTTACGGCCGTGACCACAGGAATCTTATCGGTTCCCTTAGCCTTGCCGCCGGCACTGTCGGATAAATCCTCGCCGTTGGACGCCTCCCCATCCGCAGCCCCCTGTCCGCCCATCATGGACGACAGGTCGTAGTCCTGCTTGGAGATCGTAAGCGGATAGCTCGACAGCGTATCCTCCTCGACCTTTTGGATGTAGTCGTTTACGCCGTTGGAAAGCGCCAGAATCGCCGCGATGCCGATGATGCCGATGGACCCCGCAAAGGCCGTCATGGCCGTGCGGCCCTTCTTAGTCATAAGGTTTCGGGCAGAAAGACCCAGCGCCGTCACAAAGCTCATCGAGGTTTTGCGCGTGGGCTTGGCCTCGCGACGTGCGGCTTTGGCAACATCGAAGGGATCGGAATCATCGGTGATCTTACCGTCCGCCAGGTTGACGATGCGCGTAGCGTACTTGTACGCCAGCTCGGGATTGTGCGTGACCATGATGACCAGGCGGTCGCGTGCAACATCCTTGAGCAAGTCCATGACCTGCACGGACGTTGTAGAGTCCAGGGCACCGGTCGGCTCGTCTGCCAGCACGATCTCGGGGTCGTTGATCAGGGCACGGGCAATCGCCACGCGCTGCATCTGTCCACCCGAAAGCTGGCTCGGACGCTTGTTAACGTGCTCGCCCAGGCCAACAGCCTCGAGCGCCTCGCGCGCACGCTGGCGGCGCTCGGCATGCCCCACACCCGTGAGCGTAAGCGCCAGCTCTACGTTTTCCAAGATGGTCTGATGCGGAATGAGGTTATAGCTCTGGAACACAAAGCCGATGCGGTTGTTGCGATAAGCATCCCAATCGCGATCACGAAAGTCCTTGGTCGAAATGCCATCGATGAGCAGGTCGCCAGAATCAAAGTGATCGAGTCCGCCAATAACGTTGAGCATCGTAGTTTTGCCCGAACCCGAGGGACCCAGAATGGCCACGAACTCGTTATCGCGAAAAGCCAGGCTCACGTTATCGAGCGCCACCTGCGTAAACGACTGCGTGACGTACCTTTTGCAAATACCTTTGAGCTCCAGCATGGACGGCAACCTCTCCCACGCGGGCACCCCGCCCGCTCTCCCCCGCCGTTCGTATCCGACGCGTTTGTCCTACTCTATCCCCATTTTTTGCCGGCGCCAGTGAGGAATGTAACGAACCGCGCCAAAAAACGAGCAGGACGGCGCCTAAAAGAAGAGGCCCCGAGCGGGACCTCTATATGGTGGAGATTATCTTGAAAGGCAGCGGACTACTCCGCGCAGCGGCGCACGATCCTCGCCATGCTTTACGCGTTTTTTACTGCTCGCTATTCGCAATCGCCTGGTCGATAAGCTTGTCGAGTGCTGCGCGCTGCTCGGCGGAGCTAATGGCTCCCACGATGGGATCCCCTACGATGTTGCCGTTCTGATCGATGACATACGTTGTCGGGAACGAGAACAAATTTGACGTAAACTTACCGGCCTCGCTATCCGACTTGAACCAGATGTTCTTATATGTCACGCCCTTCTTGCTCAGCACGTCCTTGGCATCTGCGATCTCGCCCTTGTTGCCATCGAGCGTAAAGGAATTGACGCCCACGACCTGGCCGCCCTTCTCGGCAAGCTCCTGATTCAGCTTCTCAAGATCGCCCAGCTCGCCCACGCACGGCTTGCAGGTGGTGAACCAGAAGTTCATGACGGTGACCTTGTTCTTAGAGAACAGCTCGTCGCTGTTCACGTCGTTGCCATCCAGGTCCTTGCCCGTAAAGCTGGGGAACTTCGTCGCCTCGCTCGAAGCATCGGCGCCAGCCGTCATGCCCGCAGCCGAAGCGTCGACACTCTCGCCTGCGCTCGGCGTGCTTCCACAGCCGGGGAACTCCTTCTCCAAGCTCTCGAGCTTGTCCTCGATCTCCTTAATCTGCTGTGCACCGGCCTTGAGTGTCTTAAGCTCATCCGCCGTAAACTTATCCTTGGCGCCGTCGATGGTCTTGAGCAGGAAATCGCCGTAATTGCTGCCGTCCTCAATCATTGCCGAGTCTTTATTTGCCGCATTGAATACCTTTTCCCACAGCGCGTTATCACTCGAAAAGATCTCGTTCTCCTTCTGCATGAGCTTCGCATACAGCTCGGCGGCCTCGTCGGCATTGGCCGGCTTCTGCGCAGTGAGTTCTGCGATCTTAGGATCGGAGCTCGCAGATTCGCTCGCATTGCCACCGGGCGCCGAACATGCCACAAGGCACAAGGCCAATACCGGCACCATAAACAGGGCCGCAATCTTAGAAAGCTTCATAGTCATTCCTCCGTTTTGTCGAAGCTTGTTTACTTTTTATCGGCGGTCAAGGGAAGCTTTTCCGCCGACACATCCAGGCCATAGCGATAGCTGATGGCATCGACAGGACAGGCCCCGATGCACTTTCCGCACCGGATACATTCGGCATGATTGGGCGCGCGGACCCCATCAACGTCCATCTGACAAACCTTTGAGCACTTGCCGCACGAGACGCATTTGCATGCATCGACCCGGATCCCCAGTAGGGACACCCTATTCATGAGCGCATAGAATGCGCCGAGTGGACAAATCCATTTGCAGAAGGGACGGTAGAACAAAACGCTCAGCACTACCACGGCAATGAGAACGGCAAGTTTCCAAGTAAAGAGCTGTCCCAACGCAGATCGAATGCCGGCATTGGCAATGGCCAGCGGAATGGCGCCCTCGAGTACACCCTGCGGACAGATGTACTTACAAAAGAACGGGTCGCCCATGCCCACGTCGTTAACCACCAAGACGGGCAGCAGCACCACGGCAAACAGCAGCACGACGTACTTGATGTACGTGAGCGGCTTAAGCTTTTTCGTGGAGAACTTTTTACCGGGAATCTTATGAAGCAGCTCCTGCAGCCAGCCAAACGGGCACAGAAAGCCGCATACAAAGCGTCCCAACAGCACGCCGAGCAAAATGAGCGTACCGGTAACATAGTAAGAAAAGTTGAACCTGGATGAACCTACCACCGACTGGAACGACCCGATGGGGCACGCACCCGATGCCGCGGGACACGAATAGCAATTAAGTCCAGGTACGCAGACCGTTTTTCCCGCGCCCTGATAGATGCCGCCTTTGGCAAAGTTTGGCAGGTGGATATTGGTGACGAGCGTTGCCGCCGCCTGAATGAATCCGCGAAATCGAGCCAAAACATGCGACGCAGTGTTTTCTCTTTTATCCAATTCCGATACACTCCAAGCACAGCCTAATCGCTTTGGCCAGCACGGCATCCGCCTCGCCACGCATAACGCCAAAGCACACCATGGCAATTCCGACGATCAACAAAGCGACCTGTACCACGGGTTTTACCGCTTTGAACAACCTGACCACTCCTTTCGTTACGCGACCATTGGACCATATCGGCTATAAAATCCGTGTTAAGCGCGATTTGAAATGTGCAAGGAGACTGTTATGCGTATTTTGATCGTCGAGGACGAGCAGGCGCTGTGTGACGCAATCGCGCGCAGCTTGCGAAACTTGGCGTACAGCGTCGACTGCTGTCACGACGGACAGGAGGCGCTCGACCTACTGGACGTTGAGACCTTCGACCTCGTGGTACTCGACCTCAACCTTCCCCGTATCGACGGCATGACCGTGCTCAGGGAACTTAGGAAAACTGACTGCGAGACCAAGGTACTGATTCTGTCCGCACGTGGCGAAGTATCCGATAAAGTCGCCGGACTCGATGCCGGCGCCAACGATTATCTCACCAAGCCGTTTCATCTGGACGAGCTTGCGGCAAGGATCCGCAGCCTTACCCTCAGACGCTTTACACAAAGCGACATAGTTTTAACCTGCGGAAAGCTCCGCTTTGACACCAAGGCGCGCATCGCTTCCGTGGACAGCGAGGCTTTATCTCTTACGCGCAAGGAAACGGGAATCTTGGAATACCTGATGCTTAATCAGGGGCGTCCGGTAAGTCAAGAGGAGCTTATCGAGCACGTTTGGGATAGCAGCGTGAACAGCTTTAGCAACGCAACCCGCGTTCATATCTCGTCACTCCGCAAAAAGCTACGCAGCGCTTTGGGATACGACCCAATTCGCAATCGGATTGGAGAGGGCTACGTTATGGAGGATAGCGAATGAAAAGGCTTTCGCTGCAATGGCGCATAACGATTATGACGGCACTGCTCACGTGTGCAGCATGCGTGCTGACGAACTGCCTGGTCGGCTATACGGGCATGCGCTACATGGATGCCATCGGCAGTAACATCTCGGCCTTTAACGCAACCGGCGAAGATTCGCCCCAGGCGTTCGACCCAACGAAAGCGACCCCCGATGACAGGGTCACGATCGTCGTAAACGATGCACAGGAGTCTTTTGGCACGACAGCCTGGCGCATCACGGCTGGAGTCACACTCCTTGGCGGCGTGCTGGCATACTTTGTGAGCGGCCGTGCACTCAAACCGCTACGAGCTTTTGCAGCCCAGGTTGAGCGTGTGCAGCCTGACAACCTAAGCGAAATCAGACTCAGTGAAGATGTGCCCACCGAGCTACAACGATGCAGCGCCTCTTTCAACGACATGATCGCCCGTCTTGGCGAAGGGTTCTCTGCACAGCGTCAGTTTACCGGCAACGCCGCACACGAGCTGCGCACCCCGCTCGCCCTTATGCAAGCACAGATTGAACTATTCATCTCCGAGCACTCCGGCTTGCAACCCGAAACAGCCGAGCTGCTCGGCCTGCTACAAGAACAAACCGAGCGAATGTCGCGGATGACCAAGGTATTGCTCGAGATGAGCGAGCTCCGCAGCGTTCCTTGCGAGGACGGTGTTGAGCTTGGTCCCTTGTCCGAAGAGGTCCTCACCGACCTTGCGCCACTTGCCGAAAATAAGGGCATAGCCCTCAATTGTGCTGGAGACGCTTTAGTAATCGGGAGCGACACGCTCCTCTATCGGCTGGTGTTTAACCTGGCCGAAAACGCCATCCGTTACAGCCGCTCCGGCTCGACTGTCAACGTCTCCATCAGCGACAGCGACAGCCACGTGCTCCTGCGAGTCGAGGACCAGGGCCCGGGAATACCCAAGCAGTACCGTGAGAGCATCTTCCAACCGTTCTTTCGTCTAGACAAATCCCGCAGCAGGGCATACGGCGGCGCAGGGCTCGGGTTAGCGCTCGTTTGGGAGATTGCAGCGCTTCACGGTGGCACGGTAGAGGTCGAAGCAAGTTCCGAGAACGGGACCACCATGCTCGTGAGCCTCTCAAAGGGGGCCACCACGTGATCCGACTGTCCAGGGGTCCCACTCGGCATTGTGAAACGCGTCCCAAAACTTGGACATGAGAAATGGGAGGCAGTTCGCATCTATGCCGAGGACGAAGTCCTGGCGGGGATTCAGGATGCGCAGAGGAAGCTTACGGCAGAAAACCCCCGACAGAGTCGTGACCGTCGGCGGCAACTGTATGGTGTCGCTTGCCCTCTTCGATTACCTGCACGGGAAATACGAGAACGTTGGAATCGTCTGGATCTATGCGCATCCGGATGTATCCACGCTGAATGATGACTACCCCAACGCTCACGCCATGGTACTTGGCAGCCTTTTGGGAGAAAGTCATCCCGGTCTTCGGCGGCGAATAACGCGAATGTCCGCAGGCAGACTCCAATCTGTGCGCGGAGAAGCTGGGCGACGCAAACAAGATTCCTCGACCCGAGCATGGAGATGAATCCGTCTATCAGTCTCATCGCATACTCAGAGGAGGATGCCAGATATAGATCCCATTGGGTAAAGTCGCCGTTCATAAAGGGAATCACTGCATTGCGCTCGGCGACTCTCAAGGCACTCAGGCTTTGTTCTATTTTCTCAGCTTCTTGTTTGAGCTGTTCGCTATCCAAAATGCCCCCAAATGCCGGCTTCTCAACAAATCAGAAAAAGCATTGGCTATACTGATGCGGACAGTTCCGGGGGGGTGCAAGAGACGGAAGGGCCGTAATGGGTGAGAAGGGCGAGCGGCCGGAGCGGGTGTTCCCCGGCAGGACAGACCCGTGGTTCATAGCGGCCATGGTGATTGTGGCGGGCGGTTTATCCGCGGCGTGTATCGCGTGTTTCCTGAGCTCGAGTCCCGCGCTCCTATGGGGCTGGCTCGCGCTGCTGCCCATCCCGGCCCTCGTGGCCCTGGCTGCCCTTCCCGTCCGCAGCAATCGCCTCGAGCTCTACGGCGACCGCCTCGTCGTCGTGTACGCTGGGACGCGTTCGGTGATACCCTACGCCCACGTGCGGGGCGTCCGGCGCACCAGGACGCTCTGGGCGGGGACGGCCAACTCGCTCGACCGCGTCTACATCGAGGCGCCCTACGACGGCGACGCCATCGTCTCGGTCAGAGACAACGACGCCCTCGTGGCGGAGCTGGGGCGCAGGTGCGGCCTTGGGCCCGGCGCCTGACGCCCCGAAAGGAAGAGAGGATGGACGTCCCGCACTGGCCCTACTGGAGGAAGTATTCCCTCGGCGGCACACAGGTCTGGTACGCGGACTGGGGCGACTGCCCCTTCGACACTGGTCTACATGAGCCCAGTTGAGTTCAGGAACGCAGGGCTGTCCCTGTAAAAAATGTTTAAGCAACCGTTGCAAATCCATTCTCCCGCGCAGAGAGCCCCGGGTAGGCCGAGCTCGCGTCGGGCATGTAGCCCATACGCCTCCGGGCGGCGGCAAGCCCGCGCCCGCCGCGCTCGCCGAACAGCTCAACCGAGCCCGAGCTGGGGCTGGCGGTGCCAGTGACGATACAGATGAGCGTTGACTTCCCGGCGCCGTTTTCGCCGATGAGCCCGTAGACGCGCCCCGCCTCGAGGGCGAGGTCGATGGGGCCGAGGACGGTCCTCCCGCGGTACGCCTTCGTGACCCCGTGAAGGCGGAGGGGCATGGCTGTCGTCATTGCGTTCCTTTCTCCTCGGATGGATTTTGGGTATGCGTCATGGGCCCCCGCGCGGGACGGGGAGCGAATCGACGCAGGCTCGAGGCCGGTTGGGTTGGGATTGAGGTCCGGGTTCCACAGGCTTGCACAGCCCGACGGACGGGGCGTCCGGGCACGCTATGCTTAGGGAGCAGTGGGCGCCTCCGGGGCAGCAGGGGACTCGGACGCGGTGATGCCGGAGGTGTCGACCTCGCCGATTCCGGCGAGCTGCTCGATGAGGGGGAGGCCCGTCGGGTCGTCCACCTCGACGCCGCCGAGCACGATGGTGCTGTCGCGCGTGTCGATTTGGGTTGTGAACACGGCCGGGTCGAAACCCGAAGCGATAAAGCCAATGCCCGCGAGGACAACACCCGCGGCAACGAGCCCGCCCGCCACGGCGAGGTAGATCTTCTTCACGCTGGTCATGGTACTCACTCCTTTCTACGCCGCGAGATGCGCGGCAGCGCCGCCCTTCTCGCCCTTACCCTTCCAGAAGGGCGAGGCGGCCTTCCTCGCCCAGAGCGCCGAGAGGCGCGCAATTTGTTTTGAGGCGGCCCAAGCGCCAGCACCAACGAAGAGCGCCACGCCGACGAGGCCGAGCCCCACGCCCGCCGAGGCGAGGGCGTACGGGAAGTGGCCGATGGTGACGCCGCTTACGGCAAGCAGGAGCTCAACTACGCCCACGCCCCCGAGTGCCGCCGCGACGATCCACACGCAGAGCGCCAGCACCCAGATGCAGATATAGACCGTGACGGCCACGGCGGCGAAGGCGGCGAGCAGCGGCACCCACACCGGGGAGCCCACGATGGTCAGCACCCACAGCAGCGCGGTGCTGCGCCGGCGCGTCCTCGCGATCGCGCGCGGCACGGCGGGCAGGTCGTCGAGCGTGGCCTCGGCAACCTCGCCGGGGGCGCCCATGGCGGCCACGGCCTCCTCCTCGCTCATACCGTCCTCCATGCGGTCGGCGATGGCCTCCGCATTGAACGCCTTGGCCTCCTCCACCTGCTCGGCCGGCAGGCAGGCAAGCAGCTCGCCCAACCGGCCCAGAAACTCATCGCGCGTCATGGTGCGCCCCCTCAACGTATGCGTAAATCTCCCGTACGGACGGCCACTCGGCCAGGAACTCCTCGATGCGCACACGCCCATCGTCCGTGATGCGGTAGTACCGGCGCAGCCGCCCGTTGTGCTCGGCAGAGCGCGCCGTGATGCACCCGGCCTTCTCCAGGCGCTTGAGCAGCGGGTAGAGCGTCGACTCCGTGAGCCCCATGCTCGCCGGCACGTCCTTCACGATCTGGTAGCCGTAGGACTCCTCGCCGGAGACGGCCGCGAGCACGCAGGCCTCCAGGAAGCCGCGCTTCATCTGGGCCTCCATCCGCACACCTCCTCTCGTCATATACTATGCTATACACACTATACGATGCAAGGTATTAGACGTCAACTCTCATCGCGAAGATTCTCCGGCCCCTGCGCGCTGCGAACGTGATGTCGCGGGGCGGTTGGCATTATGCATGAAACGTCAAGTAACGCTCTTTTGATCCACTTCCACTCGGCCCCATATGCCTTGTACAACGCCCCCTTCGACCTCGGGTTCAAGAGAGCCGCTAGTCTTCCTTTATACGTTCGACATAATCGTAGGCGATACCAACAAATTCCAGTCCCGAGCAACAGAGGTACAATTGCTGCTATTGTTGCCAGCTGTTGGGAGATGGAAGATGGACTGCGATGGCTACCCATGCGTTCCCATGCCGTTGATGTGCACTGCCTTTGTGCCGGGGCAGATTGACGCTGCGGTTGCAGGCATTTCCGACCCCGATTCGCGCGCCATCGCCACGGCAGAAGCGCTGTACTTTCGCGGACAGGCCGCCCTCGCTGCCAAGACGGCGCGCCCCTATCTTGACGCCACCGATCCCGCGCTGCGCTATTCCGCATGCTTTATCTGCGGATACGCCAGCCTGTCGCTCAACCGTATCGCCGACGCCCGCCGGTGCCTTGCTGGCATTCTCGATACGCCGGCTGACGAGGAGTCGCCCGCCGTCCACGCCACACATATCCTGTTCGCCTCGGCTGCGAGCGTCCTGCTGCACTTGCCTTCCCCGTATTCCGCCGAAGAGTTTTATCCGCTTGCGGCGCATCTGCCCGAAGGCCTGCGCCTGTTCGCCAGCTACGTGATGGCGCATGCCCTGTACCTGCGCGGCGAATATGGCCGCAGTCTGGGCATGGCGGAAAACGCCCTGATCATGAAACAGGGAAGCTATCCCATCTCGGAACTGTTCTTGCACCTGTCAGCTTCCATGGCCTGTATGAGTCTCAAAGACGTCGACGCCGCAAAGGCACACTTCGGAGCCGCTTGGGACATTGCGCGTCCCGACGGCCTTATCGAGCTCATCGGCGAACACCACGGCCTTTTGCAGGGACTCATCGAGGCATGCCTAAAAACGCAATACCCTGACGACTTCGCGCGCATCATCGAGATCACGTACCGCTTCAGCTACGGCTGGCGGCACATCCACAACTCCGATTCGGGCGAGGACGTGGCTGACGACCTGACGACCACAGAGTTCACCATGGCCATGCTCGCCTGCCGCGGATGGACCAACGCCGAAATCGCACGCCATATGGGAGTATCGCCGGGCACTGTCAAAAACCGCCTATCCAGTGTGTATGCAAAGCTTGGCATCGGCACACGCGCCGAGCTGGTCGCGCATATGTTACGTTAGCGACCGGACTGCCAAGCGCATCGAACGCATTCCGGAACCCGGCGCTTCGCTCGATCAATTTGGACATTTTGACCCTTGAACGGCACTACCGCTACGGGGCGCCTTCTCGCAAAATTGGATTATTTCCACCGATACTTGCGGGATGGGAGCCCAAGATGCTTGATCGCCGTTCGTTACTTGTTGCCGGAGCGTCCTCGTTAGCGAGCATTATGTTGCCGCGCGTGTCGGGAAGCGCAAACGCCTTCATATTGCCGTTCGCGCCCACCGAAGCCCATGCCGACGAAAAAGATCCCTTCAGGGTGCTCGTTCTCTCGCGCACCATGTTCGGTGTGGTCGTGGTCGACGTCGCCAACAAGAATACGCCCATCACGGGTGCCCAGATCACGCTCACGTCGCGCTATGCCGCAGGCAAGCAGCTCACCGCCACGACCGATGACGAAGGCACGGCCATCTTTGAGGTCGCGCCGCTTTCGGAAGGCTACGTGGACGAGGCGACGCTTCTCGACGCGTACGACTTTAACGGCGGCATCTCCATTAGCATGGCAGGCTACCGCGATGTCGAGATTCCCCTCGCACGTGTCCAAGGCGGCACCGCCATTACCGCACCCACACGTCCGCTCTCCGATGGCGAGCCGTACTTTCGCCAGCTCACATTCGACGAATGGGACATCCAGTACGCCGACGCCACGTTTATGGCAATGCCAGCGGACGAAGCAGCAAACGATCAGCCCGACACGCACGCTTTTACCGTGCAGGCCCATCTGCCGCAGGGCGGGCAGGCAACGTTGCATATCAATAAAATGATGCCCGCTGCGGGCAGCTCATCCGAAACCGTCACGCAGATTGGCCAAGTCAAGGCCAGCGCATCGGGCGCGGATAATCTGGCGACGTTCACGCTCGAAGACAAGTTCCTCGATGCAGCGTCGAGCCTTCTGGAAGAAGGATGCAAGCTGCGCTTTGTCCTCGACTACCAGGGCAAAACCTACACGCTCTCCTCCCCCATGGCCGTTGTTACCGCGCCGGCGGCAAAGGCGGAATCCGGATCGACCACTATCGTCCCCACCACCATGGACCAGAGATCACTCCGTTTGATTTCCCCGCAGCGTTTCCCGGCATCGGCGGCAATAAGTTCACGTGCTGGATGCCCACATTTCCGATTCTCTTCGATTTCTCGTTTGCTGGATACGTGCTGTTTGGCGGAGGATACAAACCAGCCAGCTATATGAACGATTCGGGCAACCCTGATCCGGAATACTGGAAGAAATCGCCGCGTGAGTCGGGCACCAAGCAGGCAAACCGCTACCTCGACGAGATGGAGGGGAAGTGGAATCAGTACAAAAGTATGAGTGCCGGTTCGGGCACCGATCCAAGAAACACCAAGCTCCTTCGCCACCATTGCACGCCGCTGTTCACGATGGATATCGCCACACAGCTGTACGGCTCGCTCGCTTACGATTGGGTGGGCAAAACCTGGGGTAACAACAACGACCCCGCATACGGCAATATTAAGGCCCTCTTCCAGGTAAGAACCGACCTCAATTGGACCGAGCAGTTTACCCTAGGACCGGTGCCGTTTTTCCTAAACGTCAACCCCTGGGTGCTGGCGAAGCTGGCGCTCGCCGTGGGTGCCCACACGCACGGCAGCGGCGCGGCATTTTTTAAAAACATTTCGCTCGACTATTCAAACACCTCGGGCTCGTTCACCATCCAGATCGGGCTTGCCGTCACCTTTGGCGCCGGCGTTGCAGGCGTCGCTTCGTCTGCCGTGCGCGGCGCCGCATCCCTCACGCTGTTCATTGGGTACGAGAAGGCAGATGGACACCAGCTTCCGCGACTGCGCGTAGGTGCAGACGTCGATGTCGATGTGATACTCCAGTTCGTAATGTTCAAGTGGACCACCAAGGCTTGGTCGGGGTCGTGGCCCACACTCCTCGATTCGTGGAATATGTCGGTGAACAACGGCGACCAGTATGTGCTCCAGCGCTCTGAGCTCGCATTGGGTGGAGATACGCCTTACACGTTGGATGCCCGCTTCGGCACGCCCGGCAACATCGAGGCGGGCGGCGTGCCGCAATTTATCGCATCGGCCACCATCGTCACCAACGCCGAGCTGCTCGCACGCGCCGAGGTTAAGGCCACTGCAAGGAATGTCGCGCCTACCGTACGCGATTGGGACCGGTCGGTCACGCGCATTGAGCTCGAGGCGGATGCAGAAAGCGACGAAACGGGACAGATCGAGCATTTCGTCCACGCACTGATAGAGAACGACGAAAACGCCGCGCCGATGTATGAGTACACCTATATCGGGCAGGCGACGAACGCCGTTGCTGACCCGAACGCCAACTCTGCCGGCGTGTCGGAGGACGAGCGTGGCGGCATAAAACCCTCGAGCGACAACGTGCTGTTTTCCGGCGTGCTCAGCGAAGCTCACATGAAGCTAACGATGATTGCCGGCGTTGAGTGCCTATTCCGTATCGCCTCGGTGCGCTACGGCGAGAATGGTCGCTCGCGCCTGGTGGTGCATACAAAGACGAACGGCACGTGGTCCGCTCCCACGCCTGTGGACTTTCCCCTTGGGTTTGGCGAGGGCGACGTGGAGCGCGACGGCATATACGATTACGACTTCGACGTGGTGGAATATATGGACGGGAGGGGAAACCAGGACGCCTACGTGCTGCTGGTCTCGGGCGAGCGCCCCGCCGGCGACAACACCCTTTTCGATACGGCGAGCACATCCGGCATACTGTCCGTTGTGCGCCTGCGCATAAGCAACGACGGAGTTCGCGTGATATCGCACACGTCGTGGCGCAGCATCTCGCGCGGCCGCCTTCAGGAGGATGGCTACCATTGCCTGCAGTGCCCGCGTATCACGGTGGGCAAGACACTGGTCGACGGACGTCTGTCGGGCGCCTACCTCCACCGCCACGGAGCCACCGCAGAGAAGGCGCTCGGCAGCGAGGCCGAGGTTGCGCTGGAGTGCTTTACCCTGTGGTCGGACGTTTCGGGCGACAGCCTGACGTTCCGTCAGGTCCTCCGCTTTCCGCAAGCACCGTCGAGTATCGAGCTGGGCGCGCCCGAGAATATCAACGGCAAAATGGTGGTGCCCGTTGCATACGAGACTGCAGGCGGTTGTGGCTGCGCATCGTACGCCGTGATCGGCCAGTCCATTGCGGGCTGGGGCGTTATGTCGCCAGATGCCACAGTACCCCACGCGGTGCCGTGGCCACAACATTCGGGCTTTTTGGCAACCATCAACGAGCAACTGCAGCATATTACTTGGACGCGAGGCGCATCGGCATTTGCAATGCAGCCCGTGGGTGCCGCAGGCTGTGGCCCTGCATCGTTTAGCGTAAGCAACAACGGCAGGTGCGTGCTCTATGTAGAGAACACCGATGGCAAGGTGGGACAAACCTACGACGAAGAAGGCAACCCGGTAGCAGTGATGGGCAAGCACTTCCGCATCTTCGCCAGCACCTTGGCAGGCGATCTGTTCACGGAGCCGTTCGTGATGTGCGAGCTGGACCACCCTGTCGATCAGATAACGACATTTTTGACGTCGGGCGGCATGCTCTCGGCGCTCGCCACGCACATTGTGAGTGCAGAGAAGAGCGAGGCAGAGCTACACGGCATCGAAGTGCCTCTGGTGGCATGCGCGACGCCGACGGGCGCGGTCGCTACCTCGGGCGCGGTGGTGCCCGGAGCAGCAGGCGAATCCTTCATGGTCACGGTGCGAAACGACGGCAACACCTTGCTGACCGCCGGCACGATCGATCTGTACCGAGAGGGCTCCAGTCAGCCGTTCTCCAGCGCATCCATCGGGTTCGGAGTGAACGCACGCATGGCATCGATCTACGATCCAGAGCTTGCCGAGGACGCTTCGGCCAACGACATGACACACATGAAGTACACGCTCGAGACGCTGGGCGCACATTTTGCAACGCACCCGCTGGTAGCCGACAGTGGCAACGCCGTGCTGGCACCGGGTTGCACGGCACAGTTCCGCATGAGCTTCGCCATCCCCGAGAGTTGGAGCGACGAAGTGGGCAAACGCGTAATGCTGTATGCGAAGGCGCGTGATCTGGTGGCGCTCGATCCCGTGACGCTCGAGGAAATTCGACCGGGCGCAAACTCGGCGCTGGGTGCCGTACTGCACGAGCTTCATGTGCCCGACGCGGCATGCGAGCGCTCAGAAGTTCAGG
The DNA here is from genome assembly GCA_048430645.1 of Collinsella sp. Lineage (GTDB taxonomy): Bacteria > Actinomycetota > Coriobacteriia > Coriobacteriales > Coriobacteriaceae > Collinsella. The sequence goes on from DBFOME010000043.1 coordinate 29,990, forward strand.
TCGGCGTATGCGGCAGCGCGGATACGACAGGACTTCACGACGCCCCGATGACAGCAGACGGCGATAGCGGCTCGAGCGGCGGCGGTACTGACGAGGGCGGCGGCTCCGGCAGTGGCAAGGACCACGGCAATAACAAGCGCTCCGGAAAAGCGGGCGCGCTTGCGGGCACGGGCGATGTCAACGCTCCCCTTACGGCGACCGCTGCAGCACTCGCCGCGGCAGGCGTCGGCCTTATCGCCTACAGTGCCCGCCGCACGGCACTCGAAACCGACACCGCCAATGAGGCCAATTCGGATAGGCCTCACTAGCTCTCAGTTACCTTTGCGAGAGACGCCGACTCGGCTCATCGAACACCAAAAGGGGCTGGTTCTGGATACCCAGAGCTAGCCCATTTCGCATTAGATATCGTCAGTGGAGTCGAGTTCTGCCTCGAGCTTGGCACGGCGTCTTTTCGCCGTGAAAAACGTTGCGCACAGGGCAGCAAACGTGGCCGCGAAAATCGTCGCACCGCAGAACACGCCCGTGGCCAGGTTCGCCAACCAAAAGACGCTTTCGAGCGGTACGATCTGCGCCTCAGCGATACAGCGCATTGCGGCAATAACAAGCGCGAACGCGGCGCCGCTAAGACCGCTGACAAGCAGGAAATATCCAACAGGAAGATGCTCGGTTTGCCCAAAACGGTTGGTATCGACATAGCCCTTCCGCGTTTGCAGTCCTGCGCAAATCAACATCACGAGAACGAGCCACAAATACATGGCTGCCTCGAACGGCGTTGCAAAGCCATGCGGCATTTCACTGGCGTCGCTGTGAACCCACGCAACCTGTCGAGCTATAAACTGGTAGAAAAAGATCATCAACATGCCAAACGAAAGCAGCACGAAACCAATCTTGTAGATCTTCGCGCTCTCAGCCTCCAGGCGCTCATCCTTTGGGCCGGCATATTCACGCCACTTTTGCACGAGTTTTAAATCTTCAAATTTCATAGCGAACTCCTAAAGAGCGTCAGGGTCGACGTCGCTCTCGTCTTCCCAAAACAAGTCGTTCAACGTAACGCGCAGCGCTTTACAGATTGCCACGCACAAATTGAGCGTGGGGTTGTAGCCGCCCGCCTCGATAAGACCGATGGTCTGGCGCGTAACGCCCACGGCCTGGGCCAAGTCGGCTTGCGAAAGGCCAGCCGCCGCGCGCGCCGCCTTCATGCGAAGGTTTTTCTTACCCGGCATGGAGCTCCTTTCGTAAATGTGGACAGGTATCCGTTGCAACATGACAGAAATATATTGCATCCATCAAAAGATGTCAACTATATCTGTCATTATGAAAACCATGTTCGTCATCGCCATGCGGACATTACAACTTCGGTTCGCTATTCAAACTTACTCGGACAAAACCGACTCGGTTTTCTCCGAGTAGACGAATCTCCAACGAACTCCGAACGATTGTTCGATGGATTTCGTGTTGGGTGGAATCGCCTATGGGCTGGGCTATGCTACCTTGACTATCTATATGACTTAAACGCAGCAAAGGAGCACCGAGAGAGCGAGTATGGCAAAAAACACCGCAAACTATGGTAACGACAGTATCCGCCAGCTCAAGGACGAGGAGCGCGTACGCCTGCGCCCCGCCGTCATCTTTGGCTCGGACGGACTCGACGGCTGCGCGCATGCCGCCTTCGAGATCCTGTCCAACGCCGTTGACGAGGCGCGCCAGGGCTACGGCAAGCTCATCACCCTTACCGCCTTTCGCGATGGCTCCATTCAGGTAGAGGACAACGGCCGCGGCTGCCCGCTCGACTGGAACCCTTCCGAGAAGCGCTTTAACTGGGAGCTCGTCTTTTGCGAGCTCTACGCCGGCGGTAAGTACAACAACAACCAGGGCGGCGACTACGACTTCTCGCTCGGTACCAACGGCCTGGGTTCGTGCGCGACCCAGTACGCCTCCGAGTACATGGACGTCACCGTCTGGCGTGACGGTAACAAATACTCCTTACACTTTAAGAAGGGCAAGGTCGTCGGCGCCAAAAAGAAGGCACTCGAGATTGAGCCCAGCGACGAGAACCGCACCGGCACCACCATCAAGTGGCGCCCCGATCTTGAGGTCTTTACCTCGATTAGCATTCCCCACGATTGGTATCGCGAGACCATGCGCCGTCAGGCCGTGGTCAACGCCAACGTGACCTTCCGCCTGCGCATCGAGGGCGACGATGGCGAGTTTACCGAAGAGGATTTTTGCTATCCCAAGGGCATCGAGGATTACGTGCTCGAGAAGGTCGGTACCGACTACCTTACCGAGCCCTTCTTTATCGAGGCCGACCGCCGCGGTCGCGACCGCGAGGACCTGCCCGACTACAACGTAAAGATCACCGCGTGCATGTGCTTCTCGCGCACCTTCATGATGCAGGAGTACTACCACAACTCATCATGGCTCGAGAACGGCGGCTCACCCGAGAAAGCGGCTCGTAGCGCTTTGACCAGCGCCATCGATGCCTACATTAAGCAACAGGGCAAATACAACAAAAACGAGAGCGGTATTAAGTGGCAAGACGTCCAGGACTGCCTGGTGCTGGTGACCAACTGCTTCTCCACCCAGACGTCCTACGAAAACCAGACCAAGAAGGCCATCAATAACCGCTTTATCCAGCAGGCCATGACGGCGTTCTTTAAGGAGCGCCTCTCGACCTACTTGATCGAGAACAAGGACGCCGCCAACAAGATCATGGAGCAGGTGCTCATCAACAAGCGCTCGCGCGAGAACGCCGAGAAGACGCGCCAGAGCATCAAAACCAACCTGCAGCAGAAGACCGACATGGCCAACCGCGTGCAGAAGTTCATCGACTGCCGCTCCAAGGACAAGGGCCGCCGCGAGATCTACATCGTAGAGGGCGACTCGGCAGCAGGCGCCATTCGCACCTCGCGCGATGCCGAGTTCCAGGGCGTTATGCCCGTCCGCGGCAAGATCCTCAACTGCCTAAAGGAGGACTACCCGCGTATCTTTAAGTCCGACATCATCATGGACCTCATGCGCGTACTGGGCTGCGGCGTAGAGATCAAGGACAAGCGCATCAGGAACCTCGGTGCCTTTGACCTGGACAACCTCAACTGGAACAAGGTCATCATCTGTACGGATGCCGACGTCGATGGGTACCACATCCGCACGCTCGTGCTCACCATGCTCTACCGCCTGGTGCCCACACTTATCGACGAGGGTTACGTGTATATCGCCGAGTCGCCGCTCTACGAGATCAACTGCAAAGAAAAGACCTACTTTGCCTACACCGAGCTCGAGAAGAACGGCATCCTTAAGGAGATCGGCGACCAGAAGTGCTCCATCAACCGCTCCAAGGGTCTTGGTGAGAACGACCCGGACATGATGTGGCTCACCACCATGAACCCCGAGACGCGTCGTCTGATCAAGGTGGAGCCCGAGGACGTCACCAAGATGGAAACCATGTTCAACCTGTTGCTGGGCAACGACGAGGCAGGCCGCAAGCGCCATATCTCCGAGCACGGCAAGGAATACCTGGACCAGCTGGACCTGCAGTAGCAGCAAATCGATAACGACGGCCCATAAGAAGTTCAAGAGGAAATCGTGGCAAAGAAGAAGACGAAGAACCAGCCAAAGAAAAAGCAGGTCAACGCCGAGAACGTCATCGGCCTGCACTCCGAGGTCACCGATCAGCCGATTACGCAGACGCTCGAGGTCAACTACATGCCCTACGCCATGAGCGTCAACGTCTCGCGTGCGTTCCCCGAAATCGACGGCTTTAAGCCCTCGCACCGCAAGCTGCTCTACACCATGTACAAGATGGGCCTGCTCAAGGGCGAGCGCCAGAAGAGCGCCAACATCGTGGGCCAGACCATGAAGCTCAACCCGCACGGCGATGCCGCGATCTACGAGACGATGGTGCGCCTGGCAACCGGCAACGAAGCGCTGCTTGCCCCCTTCGTGGAGTCGAAGGGCAACTTTGGCAAGTACTATTCGGGCGACCTGAGCTACGCCGCCTCGCGTTATACCGAGGCCAAGCTCTCCCCCATCAGCGCCGAGATCTTCAAGGACATCGACAAGGACCCGGTCGACTTCGTCGACAGCTACGACGGCGCCATGAAGGAGCCGCGCCTGCTGCCCACCACGTTCCCCAACATCCTTGTCTCGGCCAACAAGGGCATCGGCGTCGCCATGGCGTCCGACATCTGCGGCTTCAACCTCAACGAGGTCTGCACCGCCACAATGCACTACCTGCAGGACCCCGACTGCGACCTGCTCGAGTACATGCCCATGCCCGACTTCTCGACCGGCGGCGAGATTATCTACCGCCGCGAGGAGATGGAGAAGATCATCGAGACCGGCCTTGGCAGCTTCCAGATCCGCTCCCGCTGGCGCTGGATTCCCGAAGAGCGCATCATCGAGGTCTACGAGATTCCCTACACCACCAAGACCGATGTCATCATCGAGCGCATCGTCAAGCTCTCTAAGGAGGGCAAGGTCAAGGAAATCGCTGACATCCGCGACGAGACCGACCTTTCGGGCCTGCGCATCGCCATCGACCTTAAGCGCGGTGTCGACCCCGACAAGCTCATGGCCAAGCTCTATCGCTCGACCACACTGCAGGATTCGTTCTCGTGCAACTTTAACGTGCTTGTCGACGGCTATCCCCGTGTTATGGGCGTGCGCCAGATCCTGCACGAGTGGGTCAAGTGGCGTATTGAGTCCACGCGTCGCCGCATTAACTTTGACCTGGGCAAAAAGTCCGAGCGCCTGCACCTGCTGCACGGCCTCGAGGCGATTTTGCTCGACATCGACAAGGCCATCGCCATCATCCGCGGCACCAAGCTCGAAGCCGAGGTCGTGCCCAACCTTATGAAGGGTTTCGACATCGACGAGACCCAGGCCGAGTTTGTTGCCGAGCTTAAGCTCCGCAACATCAACGAGGAGTACATCCTCAACCGCACCAAGGACATCGCTAAGCTCGAGGGCGAGATCGCTGAGCTTGAGGAGATTCTCTCCAGCGAGGAGAACATCAAGAAGGTCATCAGCGACGAGCTGGCCGCGGTCAACAAGAAGTACGTGATGCCGCGCCGCACGGGCAGAATCGAGCCCCACGAGGTCATCGAGGTAAGCCTGGAGCCCGAAGTCGAGGAGTACCCGGTCACTATCATGCTCTCGCGCGATGGCTACCTTAAGAAGATGACGGACCGCGTACTCAAGAAGGCGACCACACTCAAATACAAGGACGGCGACAAACCCTTTATCGAGTTCCCGTCCTCCAACACCCACGAGCTGCTCGTGTTTACCAACAAGAGCCAGGTATACAAGTGCAAGGTTGCGGCGTTTGAGGACACCAAGTCGGCACAGCTGGGCTCGTACCTGCCCACCGATCTTGAGATGGAACCCGACGAGAGTGTCATCTGGGTCATCGACCCCGAGGACTACAAGGCCGACGTGCTGTTCGTCTTTGAGAACGGCCGCGTGGTGCGCGTCGCGCTTTCTGGATACGTCACCAAGACCAACCGCAAGCGCCTCAAAAACGCCATCTATGGTGGCAGCAAGCTACTGTATGCCCAGGTGCTCAAGGAGGACCGCGACATCGCGCTGGTCTCGAGCGACTACCGCCTAATGAACTTCAACACGTCGCTGCTCAAGACCAAGACGACCACCAACACGCAGGGCGTCCAGGCCTTTACGGCTAAGAAGGGCCGCTCGGTCACCACCGTCGGCACAACCGAGGAGATTCTTGGCGCCGGCGTCTCGGCCGAGAAATTCACCGCGCAGAGCCTGCCCTCCGCCGGCGCCCTCATGAAAGAAAACGACATGCCGAGTCTGTTTGACTAAAACAACGGTGGCCAAACCGTCATGGGTTTACAAAGCAGCGGGGCCCGGAGCGCAGCAACATCGCGCTCCGGGCCCCGCTCGTTGCAACGTAGTCGGAATAATAGAACTCCCCGTTTTTCACTCCTGCAATCCCACGGCACAAGACATGTTAAGCCATTAGCAAAACTTGCAAAATTTAGCAAAAGTTGCAAAAGTTAGCAAAACCTGCAAAGGGGCCACCATGGATTGCAGCAAATGTCTCCGCCATGCCAGGCATGCTCGAAGATATTATCGAGCGAGCCAAAGAAGCCGCAGATAGCTACCTCTCACAGCCTCACGCGCGCATAAACGGCGTTCAAATTGGTCCAGTGGGCATCGATTGGACATATGCTCAAGAGGCCCAGGGCAACTGGCGCACACGCATGAATGGCATCTTTAAGCAACTCGAAAAACATGACATCGGACTTCTCATCACCATCGATGAAGTCACAGTAGATCTCGAAGAAATGCTTCAATTTGCCTCTGTTTACCAGCACTTTGTACGCGAAGGTAAAAAAGTTGCCCTACTCATGGCAGGGCTGCCCTACAAAGTATCGGCGTTGCTGCGTAACGATTCCGTCTCGTTCCTCAGGCGTTCCCAATATCATCAGTTGGGACGAATCACTGACGTTGAAATTGCAAACGCATTCCGCAAAACCGTTGAGGCCGGAGGCCGCTCAATCACGCCAGAAGCGCTCGAGAATGCTGTGAAGGCCGTCGACGGATTCCCCTACATGATGCAGCTCGTCGGATATCGCACTTGGGATGTTTCGGAGAACTCGCCCCAAATCAGTGCATCCGATGTCCAGCAGGGTTCCCTACTCGCACGCATGGAGCTGCGTGATCGCATTCTCGAAACGACCTATCGAGAGCTTTCCAATAAAGACATTGAGTTTTTACTCGCGATGCTGCCCGATTCTGGCCCCAGCAGGGTCTCGGAGATAGCCAAACGCATGGGCGTCGCCAGCAACTACGCAAGCCAATACAAACGCCGCCTTCTCGAGGACGGCGTCATCGGGGAACGTGGGCGTGGTCTCGTTGGCTTTGACATCCCCGCATTCAGGGAGTTCCTGAGCGAGAAAGTCTCCTAGCACGCGGAGATTGTCCATAAGGACATCAACGCATGGCAATCAGTAATCCTCTTGGTAAGGGAAGTAGGCTTTCCGCCAACGCTGATTGCCATGCGTTCTTCTTGCCCTTAGGCCAGCTTGCGAGCGAGCTCTCGCACCTCTTCCAACTTGAGCGACGATGCCATGCTGTCGCGCTCGGTCATACCGCTAATGGTGACAATGCCCTGGTCCTCCCACTTGCAGTACGCGCAGGTTGACTTGTACATAGCAATCGCCGCATCATAGACGCCCTCACTGTGACTATCGAGTAAAAGGGCCGTCTTGGTGAACGGGAAACCCGTGGCACCGAAGGCGTACAGGCGGTCGATGGCGGCTTTCTCCTGCGCAGTGATATCAAACCAGTAGATAGGCGAAGCGAAGACAACCATGTCGGCGTCTTTCAGCGACTCGATCACGTTGGCCATGTCATCCTTCTGCACGCAAGTGCCCTCGTGGGCGAAGCAATACTGACACCCCAGACAACCAGCGATTTTCTTACTGGCAACGCGGATGACCTCGACCGTATGGCCACCCTCACGCGCGGTCTCAGCAAACGCCTCGACCATGGTGTCGGTATTGGCGCCCTTGCGCGGGCTACCACTCAATACAACGATATTCATAAGAATCTCCCTCCTTCATGCCGCAGGCACACGATGATTCAGGACAGGTTTTCGTTAGCACCCTCGTAGCGGTTCTCTGCCCCCTAAGCAGCGTGTCCGCTACGAAACGACCGTCTTGTAATAAGCGCCGAAGTCTGCGAGCGAGTCCATGATGGGCATCATCTGGCGACCGAGCTCGGTAAGGCCATACTCAACGCGGGGAGGATTCTCGCCATAGTCATGGCGAAAGACCAGCCCATCATCCTCCATCTGCCGCAGGCTGTCGGTAAGCACCTTCTGAGAGATTCCCTCAAGGTCGCGGCGCAACTCGTTGAAACGCCAGGGGCGTACGCGCAAGTTACGGATAATGAGCAACTTCCACTTGCCGCCAATGAGCGCTACCGCCGTTGCGACCGGACACTCCGGAAGCTCCTCTTTCGCCATCATGGGAGACCCGACCTCCTTGACCATACCGGTTTCACAAAAAGGTATGCAGTTACAAATATGTGCGTACTCGTATTTGCATGCGCCTTCGCGTTGAATATAGCTCACGCAGGAGATGCCTGCAAGGTACATCAACCTCAAAGAGAGGAGCCATTATGGCCAATTATGCAAAGACCCACATCGGCGACGAGAACCGCGTCGAGCTGCACGAGGTGCTCGGACTTACCGGAGCAGAGGCGAGCGTCAACAACCTTCCCGCCGGCGCTGGCATTCCGTTCGTCCATGCACACAAGGAAAACGAGGAGATCTATGGCGTGCTCGAGGGCGCGGGCTCGGTCACGATCGACGGTGAGGAAATCGAGCTTGCAGCCGGCGACTGGCTGCGCATCTCCCCCGCTGCACACCGTCAGTTCCGCGCCGCATCCGACTCGGGCATCACATACGTCTGCATCCAGGTCAAGCAGGGATCCCTTAATGCCTTCACGGCCGACGACGCTATCATGTTCTAATTCGCGATCGGTGTACAAGGGGCCGATACCGCTCGCATGCCCCCTTCGGAATAGGCGCTGAGCAGCTCCTGGGCGTGGGCAAACTCGGGCCCTCGCCTCCAACCGAGCAGGCGGTTGACCGCGAGATTTCCCTGGACGTTGTGGACGAAGAGCAGAGAGGCGTCTGCCAGCCCCGGCTCCCGGGTCGCCCGGTGAAGGCGAGGAAAAAGGGCACGAAGGGAGCGAAGAGCGTTCCGTCGGAAAGTCGGAACGCTCTGTTTGCATTTTTGGGATCGTCCCAAATCCTTGCCAGCTCTGTGGCGGATGCCGAAAGCTGCAGATCGATTATCTGCGGATAGTATTAATCCATGCCTGAATATCTTTCTCAGAGGTACGGAGCATGGATTCATCGAACTGCACATCGAGGCCCGGCTTCACGATTGCGCCTTTGCAGGCTTCCTCAAAGTCCTTCAGCGCGTGTCCCGGCCAGCCGCCATTGGTGGCAAACGGATACACGATCTTCCCGGTCAGGTCAGCCCGCTCCAGGAAACTGCGCATGGCGGGCGCAAAGGTGTACCACCAGACAGGAGAGCCCAGGATGATGGTGTCGTAATCTCTCCAGCCAATGTGCAGCGGCTTCAGTTCCGGGCAATAACCCTCGGCAATCTCACGCTGCCCCTGATTGACAACCTCATCATAATCGCCATCGTAGGGAACAACCGTATCCATACGAGCAATATCCCCGCCGATTTCCCTCTGGATCATCTCGGCGATGCGCTTCGTGTTGCCTCCGTAGGAGTAGTACAGAATCAAGGTTTTCATTTCACGCTTTCTCCTCATGCAAGAGGCTTTCCGCTGAACACGGGAAATGCGCTGAATTCACCATAGTTGGCGATGCGCTCCATGTTCTTGAGAGTTTCCATGTCTTCCTCGGAGATCGCGAAATCCACGTCTGCGTTGCTTTCCATGTGGGCGGGATCTGCCGTCTTGGGAAGCGCGACGGCTCCAAGCTGAAGGACATAGCGGACGCAGAGTTGGGCGGCAGATACGCCGTACTTCTCTGCCATCTTAACGATCGCCGAATTCTTCAGCGCCTCGCCGTGGGCGATGGGAGAGTATGCCTCCACCTGAATGCCCTGCGCCTTGCAGAAGTCCACCAATGCCGAATCGGTGTTGGTGATGTGCAGAAGGATCTGATTGACCATGGGCATCACGCGGCAAGAGCCCAGGAGGTTCTCAAGGTCATCTTGCAGGAAGTTGGACACGCCGATTACCTTGACCTTGCCCGCCGCCCGCGCATCCTCCAACGCACGCCAGACCTCCTTGTTCTCCTCGAAATAGCGCTTCTCCACACGGAACTCACTCCACGGCTGGGGAGAGTGGATAATCATCTGGTCGAGGTAACCGAGCCCCATCCTCTCCAGCGTCTCATCGATGGACTTCGCCGCATCCTCGTAGGTCTTCAGCTCTGCTGTAATCTTGCTGGCGACGAACAGCTCTTCCCGGCGAACGCCGCAGGTGCGCACGCCCTCGCCGACGCCGCGTTCGTTTCCGTAGGCCTGTGCGGTGTCGATCAGGCGATAGCCCAGCTTTACCGCCTCGCGAACGGCTTCCGCCGCCTCGGCATCGTCGATGAACCAGGTGCCCAGTCCCAGCTTGGGAACCTGAACTCCGTTTGCCAACGGGTAGGTTTCATTCAAGATCATCGTTCTACTCCTCGCCCCAGATATCCTTTGCCATGCGGAAAACCGCCCACGCCTTGGGCCAGCCGCAGTAGAAGGCTGCATGGGTTACGACCTCCGCGATTTCTTCTTTTGTAATACCGTTCTTCTTTGCCGTCGTCAGGTGATAGCGGAAGCTCTCATCGGTAAGCCCCTGAGCCATCAGCGCGACGACGGTCACGAGGGAGCGGTCGCGGAGGCTGAGCTGCCCCTCTCGGCTCCAGACCTCTCCGAAGAGCACGTCATCGTTCAGTTCCGCGAATTTCGGGGCGAATTCGCCCAGGGCATCTCTGCCTGCCGTCTGTTTGACTGCCATGTTTCGTTCCTCCCTACAACCTTGCGTACTCTTCATGGGATACCGGCTCGCACCACTCGTTCTCGCAATTCTCGCCGGGAACCTCCACGGCGATATGGCTGAACCAGCTGCCCTTCTTCGCTCCGTGCCAGTGCTTGACGTTGGCGGGGATCATCACAACGCTGCCCTCGTGCAGGCTGACGGCGGCCTTGCCTTCCTCCTGGTACCAGCCCTCGCCAGCCGTGCAGATCAGGAGCTGACCGCCTCCTTTGTCCGCATGGTGGATATGCCAGTTGTTGCGGCATCCCGGCTCGAAGGTCACGTTGGCGGCGAACAGGCCGTCTTCCGGATCGGTCAGCGGATTCAGGAACGAATCGCCAGTGAAGTACTGGGCATAGGCGGTGTTCGCTGTTCCCGTGCCGAATGCGTTGACCTTCTCGAACTGCTCTTTTCGTTCATACCTCATAATTAAAACCTCCTGCTAAGGATCATCGACTCACGCCATAGCGCAGCCAGACCGCCCCGCCGTCCATGGCCTTCGCCTCTTTCAGCGTGAAGCCAAGGGCCTTGCTCTCCGAAATGCCTTCTGCGGCTCGGAAAACCGGAGGCGTATCCGGGCTCCCGTCTGCCGCCGCCGCCAACACGATGCTGATCTCATCGCACATCCCCGCTTGCAGGAACGACCAGTTCAGCACGCCGCCACCGCCCAGCATCAGGGTCTCGATGTTGAATTCTTCTTTCAGCTTGGAAAGGGCCAGAGCGTGATCCAGCTCCGCTTCTCCCGCGATGATGTACGAGATTCCCAGCTTTCTCAAAAATGCCCTGTAGGCGTTGCCGACCTGCTCTGTCAGCACCTCGACGACATGGGCGGTGGTGTCCACATAGCACAGGGTGCTGCTTTTCCACCCCAGCTTGCCGTGGGGGTCCACGGAGACATAGAACATTCCAAAGTCCGGCTGCGCGATGAAATCACCTGCCGGAACGGCCGGCGCATCTTCGTCCAGGTCCGGCTTCCCGTAGAAGGTGAAGTTGTCGTCCGTTGTCACCCTGCCGGACAGCCAGCCCTGGTGATGGTAAAAGGGCTCTTTCCCGAAGGCGATGTCGTAGAACGCATCGCCCGCCGCTCTGCCCTGCGGCGTTCTCATGTAACCGCCCATGATCTTTCCGTCCAAAGCGCACATCATGTGGCAGAAAACATACGGCCTGTTCACGTTCGATTCCCCTCCTTATGATTGACAAGCATTCTGTTTGGAAGCATGCTTCCTTTGAACTTAATGTGCATCCTAGAACTTGAAGTTAACTTTAAGTCAAGGGGATTCTGGAATAATTCGGAGGGGTTTTCAGATGGTCTATACGGTGGGGGAAATGGCGAAACTGCTGGGGGTTGCAGCGTCCACCTTGCGCTACTACGACAAGGAGGGGCTGCTGCCCTTCGTGGAGCGCTCCTCCGGCGGCATTCGCATGTTCCGGGAATCGGATATCGAATGGCTGCAGGTGATCGGCTGCATGAAGAAAGCCGGGATGTCCATCAAGGACATCCGGCAGTACATCGAGATGGCGCTGCAAGGAGACGACACTATCGATTTGCGCCTTGCCATGTTCCGGCGCCAACAAGAAGTTCTGAAACAGCAGATGGCGGAATTGCAGCACACCATGGAGATGGTGGATTACAAGTGCTGGTATTACGAAACGGCGAAGGAAGCGGGTACGGTCGATGCCCCGCAGAAGATGGAGCTTGCCGAAGTCCCGGAACGCTTTCGGAAGATTCGGCAGGAGCTGCGCACTGCGCCGGGGACTGCGGCAACGATATGACAAGACTGCTTAGGCAACGGCAGTCAAGCGCCTTGCTCGCCTTGGGGTAGACGCCGCAACCGAGCGTGGTGACCTTGAAGGTCCTGCCGTGGTAGCTCAGCTTGCTGGGGACCGCGTAGACCCGCTTGGTCTTCGCGCTGTAGGTCGGCTCGGCGAAGAGGCTCTCGATGCTGACGGTCCCCTTTGCCAGCGACAGAACCCGCGCCTCTGCCCATGCGCTCTTGCCGGCCTTGACGTACAGGTACGTGTCCTTCTTGAACGGCACCACGCTCACCCCTGTCGTCAGATGAGAACCTTCGGAAACGCATCCCTGATGGACAGAAGCGGCGCGAGCTCCCTCTCAGTTTCGAAACTCGAGATGTTTTTAAGTTTCGAAACTGAGAGGCGATGCACGTAGGCAGATTATCGAGAATTTGAAATTCCGACCCCAGTCACAACATGCCGGCAGCGAGGTCAATGCGCATTCGCTCATTCTACAATCCAACCACCAGAGATGAAAACACAGTCCCCGTCGGGTAGTCGTGGGCGTGCGCTAGTCCGCATCAGTAACCTGCCTCCTTGGTTGTCCCTTCTCTGCATGGTCATCTACATAAAGGAGGAACCAACCATGCAGATCAGTATGTCGTCCACCCTGACCGTATATCACGACGGCCAATTCTAGGTCGGGCTGGCGGAGCACGTCGAGGACGGCAGATACGGCGCTGCCCGCATCGTCTTCGGCGCGGAGCCGTCCGATGAGGAGATCCTGCGATTCGTTGCAAGCGAATGGGAGAAGCTCTCGTTCTTCGGCGACGATCCCGCCAAGACGAACGAGCCCGCGAAGAACCCCAAGCGGCGCGCCCGCGAGGCGGCGAAAGCACTTAAGTAGCCGGCGATGAGCACCAAAGGTTCAAGTGCTGGTACTACGAGCAGGCGATTCAGGATGGCAACGAGGATAGAGTGAAGGCGCTGATCCCCGACAATTTGCCAGAAGAGATCAAAGATACCTACGATAACGCCCACGCTCAATAATGCCGTTCGCTACCCATGGGACTCCGGCAAGGAGCTCTTTCTGGACAGAACGAAAAAGAAAGCCTCCGAACCAGAAGGTTCGGAGGCTGTTATTCCCGTTGTCCTCATAGGCATAAGCGCATCTGCTCGCGATTGCCTATCGATGCTCTGCCTCGAGCGCGGCAGACACGGCATCGAGGAACTCCCGCACATGGTCTGCGGGCTGCGGCGAATGAAGCAGTCCGTAAGACACGAGACAGTCCCAATCGGTAGGGACGGTTTTGAGCATGGGGTGGACGTTGGCCCACAACGGCAGCGTCGCAAGCGCGAGGTCCTCGTTCGCGCCGCGATTGAACACCTCCGCCCGATATTGCGGGAAGTCTACGAGCGCGATTTGAGGATGATGCAAGAGTATCTCGTCGCGCACGCGGTCGATTTCGGCGTTCCAACCCCGGCGTATAAGCATAAGACTGTGATTGTGGAGGTCGTCGAATGTGACGATGTCGCGTTTGGCGAGTTCGCTGTCGACGGGAACGGCGCACCAGAGCGGCTCGCGCGAAAGCTCGAGGCCCAGGCACCCGCGCTCTTTAAGAAAGGCATCATCGAAAATCCCCACCACGATATCCATGTCTTGCCCGAGGTTCGCCAAACCGCGCGCCGCCGAGGGTGTGTTTTCAAACGTGACCACCTGAAGGCTCATGCCAGGGCAACGTTCCTTCACCTTCGGCCACAGCTTCGTGAGCGGCGTGCTGGGCGTCATGAGCGACACTCCCACGCGGATGATGCGCTTCTCTCCACGCTCGGCGACGCGGGCGCGTGCGATTGATTCTTGAGAGTACTGCACGATATGGCGGGCGTCGGCGAGCAGCGACCTGCCTGCTCGCGTAAGCGAAAGCCCCTGATGCGATCGGTGGAACAGCGTAAGGCCTAGCCGCGACTCCAGCAGGTTCATCTGCTTGATGACGGCCGTGGGCGTGATGAAGGACTCTTGTGCCGCCTTGGAGAAGCTGCCCGCCTCCGCCACGCGGATGAAAGTGTCAAGCTGTGGGTTGTACATCGATCCTCCTGTCACGCATTATGTGCCGTATATACCCCATGGTTATATCCATCATTCCAACGTGAACTTCTCGCACGTCAGCAAACGCCGTAGCCTTGTATTCGAAAAGTCACCATTAAGGAGGAGACCATGGAGTATCTGAAGCTCAACAACGACGTAGAGATGCCCATCGAGGGTTTGGGCACCTTCCTCATGACCCCGACCGAGGCCGAGGCAGCCGCAACCGCCGCGCTTGCGGCTGGCTACGAACACATCGACACCGCCAACGCCTACATGAATGAGCGCGCCGTGGGCCGTGCCATCGCCAAGAGCGGCATCGCGCGCGACAAGATCTTCGTCTCCACCAAGCTCTGGCCGAGCGTCTACGACGCGGGCATGCCGGCGGTGGACGCCACGCTCCAGCGCCTGGGGCTCGACTACGTCGACATGCTCATCCTGCACCAACCGGTAGGCGACTACCTGGCCGCGTGGCGCACGATGGAAGAGGCGTACCGCGCAGGCAAGGTGCGCGCCCTCGGCCTCTCCAACTTCCCGCAAGACAAGATCGCCGAGGTCATCGAGGTCGCCGACATCAAGCCGCAGCTCGTGACCGTTGAGTGCCACCCCTACCACGCCCAGCGCGACCTGCGCGCCTACCTTGCGCCGTACGGAACGGTGATCGAGGCGTGGTACCCGCTCGGCCACGGCGACAAAGGTCTTCTGGAGGAGCCCGTCTTCGTCGCTCTCGCCGAGAAGTACGGCAAGACCCCGGCCCAAGTGATCCTGCGCTGGCACGTACAGATGGGCACCTCCATCATCCCCGGCTCCAAAAACCCCGCCCACATCGCCGACAACGCGAACATCTTCGACTTCTCCCTCACCGAAGACGAGATGGCCGAGATTGCCAAGCTCGACGGGACCATGACCTACTACACCGCCACTGAGGAAGCACTCGCGGGCTACCTGGCCATACGCCCCGATTTCAACGCGCAGGAGTAGCACTCAGACGACAACGGACCAACCAAGCCGCCGCCGAGGACCAGTCGACTGTCGAGGATGAGCCCGCCGCAGTGCCCGCTGCAGACGGCAACGTCCTCGTGGCCTACTACTCGGCACAGAGCCACACCGCTGTCGTAGCTCAGACCATTGCCGACGAGCTCGGCGCCGATCTCTTTGAGGTGGCGCCTAGAACCTGCGGGTTATAACCCCGTGCGCACCCCAGCGTTATAGAACCCTCACCAACGGAAACTTCCGCCGGCGCGGCGCCCCTCGTATGGTGGATATGTCAAGTTGCGAGAAAGGAAGGCACCATGGACTACATCACCTTGAACAACGGCGTCAGGATGCCGCAGCTCGGCTTCGGCGTGTACCAGATCCCGGACGCCGCGGAATGCCAGCGCGCCGTGGAGGACGCGCTCTCGGTCGGCTACCGACTGCTCGACACGGCCGCGAGCTACGGCAACGAAGAGGCGGTCGGGGCCGCCATTCGTGCGAGCGGCCTGCCGCGCGACGAGGTGTTCGTGACGACCAAGCTGTGGATGTCGGATGTGAGCTACGAGGGGGCCAAGCGCGGCTTCGACGCGTCGCTCAAGCGGCTGGGACTCGACTACGTCGACCTCTACCTCATCCATCAGCCGTTCGGCGACGTCTTCGGCGCGTGGCGCGCCATGGAGGAGCTCTACGAGCAGGGCGTTATCCGCGCCATAGGTACAGCTAACTTCTACCCCGATCACCTCGCAAACCTCATCTCGTTCAACCGCATCGCCCCCGCCGTGAACCAAGTCGAGTGCAACGTGTTCTTCCAGCAGCGCGAGGCGCAGGAGTACATGGCCGGCAAGGAGGTGGCCATGGAGGGCTGGGCGCCCTTTGCGGAGGGCAGAAACGATCTCTTCCGCAACGAGGTCCTCGCTCGCATCGGCGAGGCGCACGGCAAGACGGTCGCCCAGGTCGTGTTGCGCTGGCTGCTGCAGCGCGGTGTGGTCTGCATCCCTAAGAGCACGCACCGCGATCGCATGGAGCAGAACTTCGACGTCTTCGACTTCGCGCTGGGCGACGACGAGATGGTCGCCATCGCCGCGCTCGACACCGGTCGCAGCGCGTTCTTCGACCACCACGACCCCGCCACCATCGAATGGATGTCCGGGCTCGTGCGCAACGTGTAGACGAGCGATCAGACCGCACTGATAACTTACTAGGAGGAATTGCCATGAACTCATTCACGTACGACTACCCGGTCAGGAACTACTTCGGCGAGGGGGCCATGGACCAGGCACTCGACGCCGAGATGGGTGCCATGGGCAGGACAGTGATGCTCGCCTACGGCGGAGGTTCGGTCAAGCGAACCGGCGTCTACGGCCACGTGGTCGATAAGCTCACGAGCGCGGGCAAGCGCGTGGTGGACTTCGGCGGCATCATGCCCAACCCGACCTACGAGAAGTGCCAGGAAGGTGCCGCGCTCGCACGCGAGGAGCAGGTCGACTTCATTCTCGCCGTCGGCGGCGGGTCGGTCTTCGACTGCTGCAAGGTGGTCTCCGCACAGGCGATGCTTGACGAGGACATCGAGACGTTCGAGCACGCCGACGACAAGATGCCGAGCTCGTTCATCCCCATGGGATGCATCGTGACGCTCTCCGGCACGGGCGCCGAGCAGAACAACGGCGCCGTCATCACCAACGAGGAGACGCACGTGAAGGGCGCCTATCTGGGGGCGATGCCCATGTGGGCGGCGCTCGACCCGGCACTCACGCTCACCGTACCGCACGCGCAGTTCATGAGCGGCGCGTTCGACACGCTCTCGCACTGCATGGAGAGCTATTTCGGTAGCCCGCGCGAACGCAACGTCACCGACGACATCAACCTCGCCATCCAGCGTAACGTCA
Organism: Collinsella sp.; assembly: GCA_048430645.1. Lineage (GTDB taxonomy): Bacteria > Actinomycetota > Coriobacteriia > Coriobacteriales > Coriobacteriaceae > Collinsella. The sequence goes on from DBFOME010000043.1 coordinate 47,207, forward strand.
TCCGCAACATGCGCGTGATCGCGGACGACAATCAGAACCTCGAGGCGCTCAGCGAGCTCGTATACGACTCCGCCATGGCCGAGAACGGCGTGCTCAAGATCGGCAAGTCAACGGACTTCCAGGCGCACATGATCCAGCACCAGTACGGCGCGTACACCCACACCAACCACGGAATGGGCCTCGCGGTCATCCACCCTGCGCTCTACCGCCACCTGGCCCCCGAGGCGCCCGCGCAGTTCGCCCGCTGGGCGCGCGAGGTGTGGGGTGTCGACGCCAAGGGCAAAGACGACCTTACGGTGGCGCTGGAGGGCATCGACCGTCTGCAGACGTTCATCGGCGAGATGGGGCTTCCCGCGAGCTTCGCCGAAATGGGCTCCGACGCGTCCGAGGAGACGCTGCACAAGGTTGCGGACACCTGCGTGCTCACCGGCGGCTGCGCCAAGAAACTGGAGCGCAGCGAGGTGTTCCAGATTCTGACCGAGTGCCTCTAGATCGGCGGTAGATCCCGATCCGCCTGCACCGAAGGAAACGGGAAGGCTCCACGTTTTTCACGCGGAGCCTTCTGAGTTCTTGCCCGATTGTGAGACCATGCAGCTTGCAGGTGCGGCGGCTGCGAAACGCCCCCATCGGTCGCCATCGGAACCGTACGAAACCGTATGAAAAACAAGAGCAAATGTTCTATTACTACTCCCACTCGATGACTAATCCAGTCCGAGTGTTGTCGATGCGTGTCGCGTCGTACCGCCCGAGGGCTGATTCGTGCGCAATTTGAGCGAATCAGGCCCTTGATTCGCGATTTCGGGAATGACTCGATTGATTCGCAAAACCGCAGGTCGCTCCTTTAATCACTCCCTGGTTTCCGCCGGGGTTCGTAGCGGGCGGCGTGAAAAGGGGCGATTCAAAGGGTCGGAGAGATGCATCTTTGCCAAGAAAATAAGGTTAGCCTTATCTTACTGCATGATTCGTGTGTTATGGTTAGATTGCTCTAACTTTTTGGGGGCGATAGCCATGCACGAACGCAAGGGCTTCTGGGACAAGAACGCCGGTCGGTACGACCGTTTCATGCGAAACGACCGGGCGGCGTATGAGAAGATGTATGGGCTGATCCGGCCGGTGGTGAAAGAAAAAACCGTACTGGAGGTTGCCACCGGCACGGGGCTTATCGCAAAGAGCATCGTGAATACAGCGGAGCATATCGAGGCTACGGACGCCTCTGCACAGATGATCCTTGAAGCAAAGCGGGACAATCAATCCGCAAAGTTACACTTTTCCGTACAAGATATGTTCTGCCTGCCCTATGCACAGAAGTCCTTCGAAGTGGTGATCGCGTCCAACGCGCTTCACATAGTGCCGCATCCGGAAAAGACCCTGCAAGAAATCAGGCGGGTGCTGAAGGACGACGGCGTGCTCATCGCGCCAACCTTCACCCACGCGGGAAACTCGGTTTCCGGCAAGGTAAAAGCCTTTTTCATGAGTATGGCGGGATTCCCCCTCCACAGCAGGTGGACAAGCGAGGAATACCTGTGTTTCCTGCGTCAAAACGGCTGGGCGGTGCAGAAAAGCGCGGTGCTGAAGGCTTCGTTCCCGTTGACCTATGCGGAATGCACGAAATCGGAGGGACCAGATGTCGTTCTTTGAAAACACCCGCAAGCCCGTGGGCCTCGGCGGAAAACTCATGGTTGCCATGATGAATCTGGGCCACAGCCCTGTGGCGCAGTGGGGACTTCAATTTCTACGACTTGCGCCAAATGCCAAGGTGCTGGATTGCGGCTGCGGCGGCGGGGCAAACATAAAACGGCTGCTGAAAAAATGCCCGCATGGCGTCGTCAAGGGCATCGACTATTCGCCCGTCAGCGTGGAGAAGGCTAGAAAGCTCAACCGAACTGCAATTCAGGAGGGGCGTTGCGCCGTTCTGCAAGGCAGTGTGGCGGATATGGCGTTTGAGAATAGCTACTTCGATGCTGTCACGGCCTTTGAGACCGTCTATTTTGGCCTGATTTGCCCCAATGCTTCCGTGAGGTCTGGCGGACGCTGAAGCCAGGCGGGACAATTCTTATCTGCAACGAGAGCAATGGCGATACGGACAAGGACGAGAGGTGGACGCAGATCATCGGCGGCATGACCATCTACAAGGACATCGAATTAAAGGCATGTCTGGAGCAGGCGGGTTTTCACGAGGTGCAGATACACAAAAAGAAAAAGTGGCTCTGCGTCACGGCGCGGAAGTAAGGGCATCAAGCACGGGTATTTTTGCATCCATCCTGCGCATGGCGATAGGCATGACGGTCATAGCGGCTGTGCTGGCGGCAATTGTGACAATTTTTATTCACTGAGGAAGAAACCTATGAAATGTAAAATTGAGAAAAACACCGTGCAGGAGACGCTGATCCTCCCGCTGTATTCCCGGAAGCTGTGTACGGAGTTGTACCCGAACCTTTACAGGGATGAAACAGCGGTTCGTCTGCTCGACCAGATCGACTACGACTTTTCAGAGGCAGAGAAAAACTCCCGCAGCCTGATGCAGCGCTTTGGTGCGCTGGAGGTGGCCATGCGGCAGGGTGATCTTGCTTTCGAGGTGCGGGATTACCTGAAAGGCCACCCCAATGCGGCGGTGGTCAATCTGGGCTGCGGGCTGGACAACACCGGCAGAACCTGCGACAACGGTAGATGCAAGATCTACAATCTGGACTTCCCGGATGTGATTGCCTTGCGGCAGCAGCTACTGCCCGCCGGGGATCGAGAACAAAATATCCCCTGCGACCTGAAAGACACCGCATGGTTTAGCAAAATCGATGCCTCCCGCGGGGCGGTGTTCTTTGCCTCCGGGGTGTTCTATTACTTTCTGACCCAGCAGGTCCGGGAACTGGTGCGGGGGATGGCGGACGCTTTCACCGGCAGTGTGCTGGTCTTTGATGCTGCCAATCGGACGGCGGTAAAGATGATCGCAAAAACATGGCTTAAGACTGCAAAAATCAAGGATGTGGGGGCATATTTTGCGGTTTCGGATGCCGCCAAGGAAATCGGCACGTGGGACAGCCGTCTGCAGGTCACAAGTCGCGGCTATATGCTGGGTTA
>DBFOME010000044.1:0-33585 GCA_048430645.1 Collinsella sp.
CGTCCGATGATCATCCCGGTCGTCATGGAGGTTTAGTTTGGCGCGCGGATCTGCACAAAACGCCAAAGGCAATAAAGCCAACAACCAACCGGCATCTGCTAAGGGTGCCGGTTCCCATCTTCGTGCCAATAAGGGCCACGAGACCGACTTCGACGATTTTGAGCCCCTGGTCGAGCCCTCGGCCAACCGCGATATCGCCGGCGTGGTCATCGCCGTTTTGGCGATTGCGTCCTTCATTGCCGTGATTTCGCCGGCGACTGCACCCGTTACGGCTGCGGTTGCCGGTTTCTACCACCTGGGCTTTGGTCTGGGCGCCTACGTGCTGCCGATCGTTATTTTGCTGTTTGCCGCCACGCTCTTTTTAGGCGAGGACTCGCCGCTCAACGTGCGCTCTGTTGCGGGCGGAGCCGTGGTCTTTATCGCCGTCGTCTCCATTCTTTCGCTGATGGTGCCGGGTACGAGTGTCTCGTGTGACCTTATGTTCACGCCGCAAAATTTGTCCGCCTCGGGTGGCTACATCGGTGCGTTTATTGCGAGTGCGCTGCAGAATGCCCTGGGTAAGCCTATCGCGATGGTAGTCCTGTTGGGCCTTGTCGTCGTGGGCTTGGTCATCATCGGCTTTTCGGTGGGTGGCGTGCTGCGCTCTGCTCGCGACCGTGCGGCCGATTTTGCCGAGCGCCGTCGTGCCGATGTCAACGCCAGCCCGTGGGGTGACGACGAAGCCCTGTCGGTGCCCGGCGTTGCCCGTCCGCACCTGAGCATTCTTCGTCAAAAGGGCTCCGATGCTGCCGTGACCACGGTCATGGACAACGATGTGGACCCGGTTTTGGACGATGACGACGAGGACGAGAATCCGTTTGTCGACGTGTCCGAGTCGGTTGAGGTTGAGCGCGCTAAGACGACGCTGCTGCCGCGCCGCCATGCCAAGAAGGGCAAGGCTGCGCCTAAGCTCAATACAAGCGAGCCCGACCCGTCTTGGTCCGATAGCGAGATTGAGCTCACCGAGGGCGATGACGAGGACGACGAGGCTCCGATTGAGACCGCAAAGACAACTTTGCTGCCGCGTCGCCATGCAAAGCGCGACCAGGTAACCGGCCAGCTTTCGATGGAAGACGACCCCGATAAGATCGACGAGTTCGAGCCGCCGTTTGCCGTGAATCCTGTCTCGGCAGCACCTCAGATTCCCGACTTCTTGAAGCATCCCAAGGTTGCCGATGCGCCTGCCTCGAGTGCCGTCGAATCGGCTGCGGCTAGCGATGGGGGAGCGGACGGTGGCGCCGCAGATAACGAGGGCGAAGAAGAGGACGGCCTCAAGCTTCCGCCGCTCGAAATCCTGCATGCCAACCCGCAGTCGGCTTCCGCCGCGTCTTCGGACAAGGAGTTGGAGCAGACCGCTGAGTCACTGCAATCCACCTTGCTTGAGTTTGGCCGCAGTGCCCGCGTGGTCGGCTGGATCGCCGGCCCCACGGTGACGACCTTTAAGCTGCAACCTGGTGAGGGCGAGCGCGTGAGCAAGATTTCGAGCCTCGAGGACGATATCGCGCTTTCGCTCGCTGCCCAGTCGGTACGTATCTTTGCCCCGATCCCCGGCACGTCGCTCGTGGGTATCGAGATCCCCAATCGCAAGCGCCAGAACGTCAACCTGGGCGACGTGCTGCCCTATGTGAAGGGCGGTCCGCTCGAGCTGGCCATCGGTCGCGATGCCGAGGGTACGCCGGTCGTCGCCGACCTCGCCAAGATGCCCCACCTGCTGATCGCCGGCACGACCGGTTCTGGTAAGTCGGTGATGATCAACTCCATCATCACGACCCTGCTCATGCGCGCGCTTCCCGAGGACGTTCGCCTGATCATGGTCGACCCCAAGCGCGTCGAGCTTGCGGGCTATAACGGTCTGCCGCATCTTTACGTGCCTGTAGTGACCGAGCCCAAGCAGGCCGCGAGCGCTCTGCAATGGGCCGTGTCCGAGATGGAGCGTCGCCTGAAGGTCTTCGAGCGTCTCAATGTACGTAAGATCTCGACCTATAACGAAAAGCAGGCCGCCGGCGAGTTTGAACATTACGATAACCCGCCGCAAAAGATGCCCTATCTGGTCATTATCATCGACGAGCTCTCGGACCTGATGATGGTCGCCGGTAAGGATGTCGAGGCCTCGATCGTGCGTATTGCTCAGCTGGGCCGTGCCGCCGGTATCCACCTTATCGTGGCCACGCAGCGCCCGAGCTCCAACGTGGTGACGGGCCTCATTAAGGCCAACATCACCAACCGCATCGCCTTTAACGTCGCCACGGGCATCGACTCGCGCGTCATCATCGACCAGATGGGTGCCGAAAAGCTCACCGGTTTGGGCGACATGCTGTTCTCCAAGGTCGACTGGGGCAAGCCTCGCCGTATTCAGGGCTGCTTTGTCTCGGACGATGAAATCAACGAGATTGTCGAGTTCGTCAAGTCGCAAAGCGAGCCCGACTACCATGAGGAGATCCTGTCGGCTGTGGCGCCCGCTTCCATGTCCATGGCGGGTGGCGGCATTGTCCGCACCGGAGTTGCCGAGCCGCAAGACGATGATCCGCTCATTTGGGAAGCCGCCCATATTGTGGTGGAATCGCAGCTGGGCTCCACATCTGGCCTGCAACGCCGCCTTAAGGTTGGCTATGCGCGCGCCGGGCGTATTATGGACATGCTGGAAGAAAAGGGTGTCGTCGGTCCGCCCGACGGTTCCAAGCCGCGCGAGGTCCTGCTGGACGAGGAGGGGCTTGCCGCGCTGGAATCTGTCGACGCCGAGATGGCACGTGAAGATCGTGAGTTTGGAGGATTCTGATGGCTGCACGCTTTGGTGACATGCTGCTCGAGCAGCGTCGCCGAATGGGCCTTTCCATTCAGCAAGTCGCCAACACCATCAAAATCAGGCCGCAGATCATCGAGTTTTTCGAGACTGGTAACTTTGCTTCGATGCCGCCGCGCGGCTATGCGCAGGGCATGATTTCGAGCTATGCTCGCTTTTTGGGCCTCAATCCGCGCGAGGTCGTCAATGCCTACTTTGACGATCTGATGGCATATGAGCGCGAGACGTCGCAGCAGGGCGGTCGTTTTCAGGACGCCGCTGGCTACGTCAATTCGCGTTCCTCGGTCGATAACGGGCGCTTCCTGATGGTTCAGGGCGGTCGTTCGACGCGTTATGGACAGCGTCCTCAGCAGGCCGGTTATATTACCGAGACGGGTTCGGGCGAGGAGATTCGTTCGCAGCGTGACCGGTTCCGCAGTACGCCGATGCCCGAGGACCGTGCACTTCCCGCTGCCCGCGGCGTGGCTCGTGACCCTCGTGCCGGCTACGGCGACGGCGGCTATTCCGATCGCGGTTACCGTGGGGTCTCTTCTGGTCGCTCTCGCGGTGGCTATGCGGATGCCGATACCACGCAGGTGACGCCGCGTCTTCGCTCTCAATCACAGCCGTATGGCCAGCGCTCTTCGGCTCCGCGTTCGGGCCAGCGTGGCTATCAAGGCCGCGGTGAACTTGCGCCCCGCTCGGGTCAGCGCAGCCTTCAGGGCCAGGGTGGCTATCGCGGCCGTTCCGATAGCAATCGTGGTCGTATGCCTCAGGGAGGCGGCCGCAGCAGTTCCAATCGTGGACGCGGCGGATCACGTACTCCTCAAAACAACGGGCTCGATCCGCGTATCGTCTACGCCGGCATCGGTGCCGTTGCGCTGTTGTTGATTGTGCTCATCGTGGTGCTTCTGCGCGGCTGCGCATCTTCGGCGCCCGAGACCACGCCCGAGACGCCCACTGCTACCAAGACGACGACCAAGAAGTCTTCTAAGAAGACCGAAACGGTCGACGAGGACGAAGACACCGATGAGGCGACGGATGAGTCGACTGACTCGGACGCTACCAAGACGACGGCCAAGAAGGAAGAGAACGAGGTCACGAAGGTCAAAGTCTCCGTTGCCAAGGGAAAGACCGCGTGGATTGAGGTCAAGGTCGACGGCAAGTCGGTCTATGGCGCCCAAGCGACTGGCCCCTTTGAGCAGGAGTACTCGCCCGAGTCCTCGATCGAGATCACCACGTCCAAGCCTTCCGATGTCACCGTTACCAAGAACGGTGAAAAGGTTCGTTACGATACCAAGACCTCGGGCGTGGCGCGTGTGACGATCACCGTTCCCAAGAAGGAGACGACTGATTCCGAGAATGGTGAAAGTTCTGATGGTACCGATACCACCGATGGTGCCGATACCACCGACGTTACCGATGCCCAGTCCACGGATGGCGCCGATACCGCAACTGACGGTCAGACACCCACCGATTCTATTGACTATTCGTACGATAGCTACTAAGCCGCTCGTACGCGAAAGGAAACATCATGGCTAAAGATTCCAGCTTCGACGTCGTGTCCGAGGTCAACATGCAAGAGGTCGACAACGCCTTCCAGCAGACCACGCGCGAGATTTCCCAGCGCTATGACCTTAAGGATTCCGGCGCCACGATCGAGCTTTCGAAGGGCGACAAGCTCTTTACGATCAGCGCCCCGGCTGACTTTGTCTCTAAGCAGATTATCGACGTGCTGAGTTCCAAGCTCATCAAGCGCGGCATTGACCTCAAGGCTGTCTCGTGGGATGCTCCTCAGGCGGCATCGGGCGGCACCGTGCGCGTGCTCGGCCATATTGTCGAGGGTATCGACCAGGCGACCGCCAAGAAGATCAACAAGGACATCAAGGACCAAAAGCTCAAGGTCAAGGTGACCATCGAGGCCGACAAGCTGCGTGTTTCCTCTGCTTCGAAGGATGCGTTGCAGACCGTAATCCAGTTCCTGCGCGACCAGGACTACGGCCAGCCGCTACAGTTCACCAACTACCGCTAATATCATTCGAAAGGACCGCTCTCCAACATGGATACACCGTTGGGCTCCGTGCTCTACATCACCCTCGGGTGCGCTAAGAACGAGGTCGACACCGACCGCATGCGTTCTCTTTTGACTGCTGCGGGCTACGAGGAGGCATTCGACCCGCAGGATGCCGATATCGCCATCGTCAATACATGCTCGTTCCTCGCCTCCGCAACGTCCGAGAGCATCGAGACCACGCTCGAGCTCGCCAACGAGGTTCAGGACGGCGTTCGTTCTTGCCCCATCGTTATGTGCGGCTGTGTGCCGTCGCGCTATGGCGACGACCTGCCTGACGAGCTGCCCGAGGTCGCTGCCTTTGTGAAGGCCGACGAGGAGGACGGCATCGTGGCGGTCATCGATGGCGTGCTGGGTGTCGAGCGCGAGATTGCAGCCTATATCCCGCAGGTCAAACGTACCGTCGAGGGTGCTGTCGCCTACGTCAAGATTTCCGATGGCTGCAACCGCTTCTGCAGCTTCTGCATGATTCCCTACATCCGCGGCCGCTATCATTCGCGCAATGCCGAGAGCATCATCTCCGAGGTGCGCGACCTGGTTGCCGGCGGTGTGCGCGAGATCGTGCTGATCGGCCAGGACACGGGCATCTGGGGTACCGACTTTGCCGACGAGGACGTCGCCGATGGCTCGCCGCGCAATCTGGCGCAGCTGCTGCGTGCCGTCGCCGAGGCCGTGCGCCCGCACAACGTCTGGGTCCGCGTGCTCTATCTGCAGCCCGAGGGCATGACTGACGAACTCATCGAGACGATTCGCGATACGCCCGAGGTGCTGCCCTATATCGATATCCCCGTGCAGCACTGCGACGCGCGCATTCTCAAGGCCATGCGCCGTTCTGGTTCGCGCCAGGAGCTCGAGGACCTGTTCCGCGATCTGCGTGAGCGTATCCCCGGCATCGTGATCCGTTCCACGGCCATGGTCGGCTTCCCGACCGAGACCGACGACGAGTTCCGCGACCTTATCGACTTTATGGACACCGTCGGCTTTGACTACACGAGCGTCTTTGCCTACTCGCAGGAGGAGGGCAGCCTGGCCGCTAAGATGGAGGGTCAGGTCGACGAAGAGGTCAAGCTCGAGCGCGCCCAGGAGGCCATGGACCTGGCCGAGTCGCTCGGTTTTGCCGCCACTGCCGCACATGTGGGCGAGCGCGCCCAGGTGATCGTCGACGGTATCGAAGAGACCGAGGATGGCGCCGAGCTGATCGGCCATGCCTGGTTCCAGGCGCCCGATTCCGATGGCGCGGTGCATCTGGACGCCAGCGAGGCGTCCATGGGCGATATTCTGACCGTCGAGTTTACCGATAGCTTCTGCTATGAGCTTATCGGTCATGTTGTGGAGTAGGAGAGCGTCGTGGCTAACGAGAGCAATAAGGAACTGACGAGTGTCTGGACGCCCGCCAACATCGTGACGTGCGTTCGCATCGTCTTTATCCCGGTGTTCATGATCGTGTCGGCGCTTTCTCACACGAGTGTTGCCGGTACGGATTGGAGCACCTTCGACGGCCCGCTCGCCGCCGCTGCCTTCATTCTGTATGTGATCCTGTCGTGCACCGATAAGGTCGACGGTTATCTGGCGCGTTCGCGCAACGAGATCACCGACTTCGGTAAATTCTTGGACCCCATCGCCGATAAGCTGCTCGTGTTCTCGGCCCTGCTGCTGTTCTTGGATTTTGGCGCGGTGACCGTGTGGTCCGTGTTCATTATCCTGTTCCGCGAGCTGCTGGTGAGCGCCCTTCGCATGGTCGCGAGTGCGGCCGGTGTGGTCGTTGCGGCCGATAAGCTCGGCAAGTACAAGACGGCAACCACGATGGTCTCCATTTGCGGTTACCTGTGCGTTTTTGCTATGGCCGGCTTGCACCTTGGCCCGGTGGCGCTGACGCTCGGCATCTACTCGGTGTCGCGCTTCCTGTACGCCGTTGCCGTTGTCCTGACCGTTATCTCGGGCGCCCAGTACTTCTGGAACTGCCGCAAGATCGTCTTTTCGGTCTAGGTCCTGGTGGGTATGACGGACTCTTTTGAGCAGATTTCCGCACATAACGAGGAGCTGGCGCGTGATATTGTCGAGCGCGCGAGCGCTCGGGGCGTGACGGTTTCGACGGCTGAGTCGCTGACGGCGGGTATGATCGCCTCGACGATTGCCGATATCCCGGGCGCCTCGGCGGTGCTGCGTGGCGGTGCGGTGACCTATTGCGATGAGATTAAGCATCGTGTTCTTGGTGTTGAGCAGGAGACGCTCGACCGCTATACCGCGGTGTCGCATCAGACCGCGCGCGAGATGGCGGTGGGTTCGCTGGAGCTGTACCAGAGCGATATTGCAGTGAGCGCAACGGGTTATGCCGGCCCCGGCGGTGGCACTGAGGACGATCCGGCGGGCACTTTCTATATTGGCTGGGCGCATCGTTCCGCCGATGGGGGCGTGCCGGTCGTGGACTCTGTGCGCTGCCACTATGAGGGCGACCGTTCGTGTGTTCGTGCCCATGCGGTCGCGGAGGCATTGGGGCGCATTGCCCTTGTGCTCAACTCTATGGAATAGACATGTTTTAAGGGGCCTTAGGGCCCCTTAATTGTGGAGATAGGGACCTCTGACAAATTTAGCGTTTGTGCTGGTTGTAGATGTATTTTTGCCTGCCTTGTTCATATTTGGTCCTTTGTGGTCAAGTATTTGGTCAGTGTTTGGTCGGCGTTTGGTTGGGTTTTGGAAAGACCGCCTGCATATGATTGGCCTGAACGGTTGACCACGAACAGCCGTTCGTTTATTATCGATGCAGGTTGTTAAGAGGAGGGCTATTCATGGCCAAGAATTCAGGTCCCGTACGTACCGTTCATGCTCGCACGACGGGTAAAGAGCGCGATGAGATGATCGCCACCACCAAGGCCGAGATCGAGAAGAAATTCGGCCAGGGTTCCATCATGAGGTACGGCGACGGTGGCCCCGAGCTCGAGGTCGAGGCCATTCCCACGGGCGCCCTGGCCCTCGATGCCGCGCTGGGTATCGGCGGCGTGCCGCGCGGCCGTATCGTCGAGATTTACGGTCCTGAGTCCTCCGGTAAGACGACGCTTTCGCTCGAGATCCTGGCCGAGGCCCAGGCAATGGGTGGCGTTGTGGCATTTATCGATGCCGAGCACGCGCTTGATCCCACGTATGCCGCGCGCATCGGCGTGGATATCGACGAGGTACTGATTTCCCAGCCCGATACGGGTGAGCAGGCGCTCGAGATTGTTGACATGCTCGTGCGTTCCGGCGCCATCGATGCTATCGTCGTCGACTCCGTCGCCGCGCTGACCCCGCGTGCCGAGATCGAGGGAGAAATCGGCGACACTACGGTCGGTCTTCAGGCTCGCCTGATGAGCCAGGCGCTCCGCAAGCTCGCCGGCTCGCTGTCCAAGTCCAACACGACGTGCATCTTCATTAACCAGCTGCGTGAGAAGATCGGCGTCATGTTCGGCAACCCCGAGACTACGACGGGCGGCCGCGCCCTTAAGTTTTTCTCTTCGGTGCGTATCGACATTCGCCGTATCGACAGCATTAAGCTTAAGGACGAGGTTATCGGTAACCGCGTGCGCGCCAAGGTCGTTAAGAACAAGGTGGCAGCTCCGTTCCGTTCTGCTGAGTTCGACATCATGTACGGTACGGGCATCTCTAAGGAGGGCTCGATTCTGGACATGGCTGTCGAGTGCGGCATCTGCAAGAAGATGGGCTCCTGGTTTGCCTATGGCGAGGACAAGCTCGGCAACGGTCGCGAGGCCGCCAAGGCGTTCCTGCGCGAACACCCCGATTGCGCTGACGAGATTGAGCATAAGGTCCGCCTTGCCTGCGGACTTGAGTTTGATGACGATGCTCCGTCCGAGGTCGAGCTGACCGATCAGCCTGCGCCTGAGGAGTTTGACGAGCTTTACGCCATCGATGGTTCCGCCATGCTCGATGATGACGACGAGTAGCGGTTACGCTCATGTCGTATACGGTGACCGAGGCCACGGTCGTCTTTCCCGATAAGAAGGCGGCCTCCTCGTTCTCGAGCGGGTATGCGTCCAAAAAGCCTTGCGCACATATCGATTGTGAGCTTGAGGGCGGTTTTGAGCGGTCCATTTGGATTCCCGTGCGGGTCGCGCGGCTGTATGTCAAAAACCGCCCCGATCTTCCCTGTGATTGGGACAACTTCCGTGAGGCGGTGCAGCTCATTGAGCGTAAATGTGCACTTACCATGGTGACCGAGATGTTATCGCGCCGCGACCATGCGACGGGTGAGGTCCGTGACAAGCTGGCTCGCTACGGCTTTCACCAGCCTGCGATCGATTTCGCCGTCGAGCGCGCCACCGAGTATCGCTTTTTAGACGAGAGCCGCTTTTGCTCGTACTTTATCGAGGAGCGCAAGCGGCGCGGTTGGGGACAGCGCAAAATCGAGACCGAGCTCAAGCGCCGTCATGTCGTGCTCGATGACATTCCCGGTTATCCCGAGGATTATTTTGCCGTCGAAGACGATTTGACGCGTGCGTCAGCCCTGCTCGCCAAGCGTCGTGTTCCAGAGACGCGCGGATTCGAAAAATTGGTTCGGTTTTTGATGGGCAAGGGCTTCTCGTATCACATCGCCGCCGATGCCGTTAAGGCACGTCTCGATGCCGAACGCGAGGAATGTGCAGTTTAGGCGTATGCGCTTTGTTGCCCTGCCGTTCACCGCGTTTTAGCCGCCGTGCCGGGGCCATTTATTTGACAGTTGTTGTGGTTCAACGTACGATAAACACTGTCATTTGCTTTGTGATATGTGCTCATCTGTGATGAGTTTGTTTATATGTTTATCTGTATCCGACCCGCATAAGCTGCGCCCATATTACTCAAATGTCGCGAGCCGTTCGTAAGGACGGTTCGCTTTGTTGTGTAACGAATCCATAAAAAGGAGTGAGCATGCCTATCATCGCAGCGCTCGTTGGCATCGTTTTGGGTGCCATCGCCGCCATTGCCTACATGCGCACCGCCAAGCAGGGTAGTCTTCACGAGGCCGACGAAAAGATCCAGTCGGCACACGCACAGGCTGAGTCCCTGATCGGTGATGCTAAGCGTCAGGCCGAGACCCTCAAAAAAGAGGCTCTGCTCGAGGCTAAAGAGGAGATCATCAAGAACAAGCAGGCCGCCGAGGCCGAGGACAAGCAGCGTAAGAGCGAGATTCGTACGCTCGAGAACCGCGTGATGCAGCGCGAGGAGTCCCTCGATCGCCGAAACGATGCCCTCGACAAGCGTGAGCACCAGCTGTCCAGCCAGGCCGGTCAGGTCGAGAAGCGCTCCCGCGAGCTTGAGGAGCTCTGCGCCAAGCAGACCTCCGAGCTCGAGCGTATCGCCGACCTTACCCGCGAGGACGCCCACAAGGAGCTCCTCGATAAGGTTCGCGGCGAGGTCACCCACGAGGCTGCCACGATCATTCGCGAGTCCGAGCAGCAGGTTCGCGCCGAGTGCCACAAGACCGCCCAGGAGATTCTGTCCCTGGCGATTCAGCGCTGCGCTGCCGACCACACAGCCGAGGTCACCGTTACCTCCGTGCACATTCCCTCTGATGACCTCAAGGGCCGTATCATCGGTCGCGAGGGTCGCAACATCCGGACCTTCGAGCAGGTTTCCGGCGTCAACCTCGTGATCGACGACACGCCAGAGACCGTCGTTCTTTCGAGCTTCGACCCGGTCCGTCGCGAGACCGCCCGTGTCGCCCTCGAGAACCTCATCGCCGACGGCCGCATTCACCCTGCCCGCATCGAGGAGATGTATCACAAGGCTGCCGACCTGGTTCAACAGCGCGTGCGCGAGGCTGGCGAGCAGGCTGCCTTCGATACCGGCATTCACGACCTGCACCCCGAGATCGTCAAGACCCTTGGTGCCCTGCGCTACCGTACTTCGTTTGGTCAGAACGTGCTTCAGCACTCCCTCGAAGTCTCTGACCTGTGCGGCGTGATGGCTTCCGAGCTTGGCCTGGACGTTGTGACCGCCAAGCGCGCCGGCCTGCTGCACGACCTGGGCAAGGCAATCGACCATGACGTCGAGGGCCCGCATGCCGTCATCGGCGCCGAGCTTGCCCGCCGTTATGGCGAGAAGCCCGTTATCGTTCACGCTATCGAGGCTCACCATGCCGACGTCGATCCCAACACGGTGCTCGATGTCCTGGTACAGGCCGCCGATGCTGTCTCTGCCTCTCGCCCCGGTGCCCGTCGCGAGTCTGCCGAGAACTACATCAAGCGTCTTGAGAAGCTCGAGGAGATCGCCAACTCCCATGAAGGCGTCGAGCGTACCTATGCCATGCAGGCTGGTCGTGAGGTCCACGTCATGGTTCAGCCGGACAAGATCTCCGATGCCCAGTCCACGGTCCTGGCTCACGACATCGCCCATCAGATCGAGGAAGAGATGGAGTATCCCGGTCAGGTGCGCGTCGTCGTGATTCGCGAGAGCCGCGCTGTCGATATCGCTAAATAACATGAGCGACGCGAACGAGCTCATCTCATTTATCGCGTCGATGTCGGGGGAGGGCAACCTTCGCGTCGAGGAGAACCTTGGCGAGGGGTATGTCCGCCTCCGCGTTTCGGAGGCCGAGCGTCGCCAGGCAAAGCACGACATTCAGCATGTCGAGGATATCGTCATCGAAATGCTCCGTAATGCTCGCGATGCTGGCGCCGACAAAGTCTATCTCGCTACGACCAAGGAAGATGGCGTCCGCACGCTTGTCTTTCTGGATAACGGTTCGGGCGTTCCGCAGGATATGCAAGAGCGAATCTTCGATGCTCGCGTTACCTCCAAGCTCGAGAGCATGAAGATGGACCGTTGGGGCGTTCACGGTCGTGGCATGGCATTGTTTTCGATCAAGCAGAACACCGACGAGGCCCGTGTGGTCACGTCCGGTGTCGATCTTGGTTCAGCCTTTAAGGTGAGCGTTGCGGCCGACCGCCTCAGTGAGCGTGCCGATCAGTCCAGCTGGCCCCAGGCCGTCAAGGATGAGGACGGACGTTATGTCTGTGCTCGCGGCCCGCATAATATTATTCGCGCTGCCTGTGAGTTTGCGCTCGAGGAGCTGCGTGGTTGCGATGTCTATCTTGGTTCTCCGTCTGAGATTGCCGCGACCCTTTATGCTCAGGCGTCAAGTCGGCTCGATACGTCTCGTCTCCTGTTTATTGATGACGAGAGCGAGCTTCCGGTTGTCGATCGTTTAGGCCTTGCCTCTGATGCCGAGGACTTTATCCGTATCTGCTCGGGTTTGGGTCTTGAGATGTCCGAGCGCACGGCACATCGCATTTTGGCAGGGCAGATTAAGCCCGTTCGCGGTGTGACTGCGCGTCTGCTGCGCGAGCGTGATTCGTCCTCGCATGCGCCGGCTCCTGTCGATCTCGCGAAGGATCGTCGCGGGCTACGTATTGCCAAGGATGACATGGCACAGTTTTCGCGTGCTGTGGAGCGCGACTTTAATGACCTTGCCGCCCGGTACTATCTCAACCTTTGCGGCGACCCAAAGATTCGCGTTTCGCGTGATCGAATCACCGTGACCTTCGATCTTGCCAAAGAGGAATAGTGCCTTTACCGAGTCCACTCGGTACGATAAAGTTATTGCAGTTAAAACGTACTTTTAAACGCAGGAGTTTCTTCATGGATTGCCTGAAGGTATCAAGCAAATCATCGCCCGCGTCCGTTGCCGGCGCCATCGCCGGCATGGTCAAGGATGGTGTACCCGTCAACATCCAGTGTGTCGGCGCCGGTGCGGTTAACCAGGCCATTAAGGCCGTGGCTATCGCGCGCGGTTTTTTGATTCCAACCGGTTTTGATATTTCCTGCGCGCCCGTGTTCTCCGACATCCTCATTAATGGGGAGTCGCGCACGGCCATCCGCCTTTCTATCTACGTTCACCAGATCAATCGAGCTGCAATGGATAACGTCGTCATGGATGATGTTAAGCCTGTGGCATAGCTTCTGCTTGCCTCGATTCGCCTCCCTTCCATCGTTAGGACTTATGCACATGGACCAGCGTTCCGTACGCGATATTCTTGCCGGTAAAACCTACTTTATCCGCACCTTTGGCTGCCAGATGAATCAGCACGACTCTGAGCGCGTGAGCGGTCTGCTCGATTCGTATGGTTGCCTTATGGCACTCGATCCCGAGCATGCCGATATTGTTGTCTTCATGACATGCTGCGTGCGCGAGGCCGCTGATACTCGCCTGTACGGTCAGTGCAATTCCTGCAAAAGCCTACCGCCTTCGCCTTCGGGCAAGCGCGTGGTTGCCGTTGGTGGTTGCATCGCGCAGCGCGATGGCGAGGGGCTGCTCACCAACGTCGATAACGTCAATGTCATCTTTGGTACGCATTCCATCGCACATGTGGCCGAGCTCATTGCCGAGGCGTTCCTTGACGGCAAGCGTCATATCCGCACCAATGAGCATGAGGATAGGGATGCCATGAGCATGCCGTGGCATCGCGAGACCCAGTATCACGCCTGGGTGCCCATCATGACGGGCTGCAATAATTTCTGCACCTATTGCATCGTGCCGTACGTGCGCGGTCGCGAAAAGAGCCGCCCCTTCGAGGAAATTGTCGACGAGGTGACCGGTTTGGTGCGCCAGGGCGTGCGTGAGATTACGCTGCTGGGCCAAAACGTTAACTCATATGGTCGCGATCTGTTTGGCAAGCCGCGTTTTGCCGATCTGCTGCGTGCCGTGGGCGATACGGGTGTGGAACGCATCTTCTTTACGTCTTCGCATCCCAAGGACCTGTTGCCCGAGACCATCGACGCCATGGCCGAGACGCCTGCCGTTATGCCGCAGCTGCACTTGGCCGTCCAGTCAGGTTCGACGCGGATCCTCAAAGAGATGAATCGCCGTTATACACGCGAGGACTATTTGGGCCTGGTCGATCGCATTCGCAACCGTATGCCCGATATCGCGCTCTCGACCGACATTATCGTCGGCTTCCCAGGCGAGACTGAAGAAGACTTTGAGCAGACGCTCTCGCTTGCCGAGACGGTCCGCTATGCCCAGGCCTATACCTTCATCTATTCCAAGCGCGCCGGTACCCCGGCCGCCGAGATTGACGATCCTACGCCGCATGAGGTTATTCTCGAGCGTTTCAACCGCCTGGTTAAGGTTATCGAGACCACGGCACATGAGTATAACCAGGGTGAGCTTCATACTGTGGTGCCGGCGCTCATTGAGGGAACGAGTAAAAAGAACGACGCGGTCCTGCTTGGCAAGAGTCCCAAGAATCAGACCGTGCATGCGCCTATCCCCGAGGGTTACAGCATCGATCAGCTTGTTGGCAAGATCGTTGATGTTGACGTTGACGTTGCCAAGACCTGGTATTTGTCCGGTTCCGTTGTGGGCGAGCCGCGCTAATGGTTTCTTCCGAGGCAGGTCTTTCCGCCGTTGCGATCGTCGGTCCGACGGCGGTTGGTAAGAGTGATGTTGCCGACCGTTTGGCCGCTCGTCTTTCGTCCGAAGTGCTGTCGTGCGATGCGATGCAAATCTATCGCGGCATGGACATCGGTACCGCAAAGATGGCGCCCGATGAGTGTACGGCGCCGCTGCGTCTCGTCGACATTGTAGAGCCGGGTGTGGCATATTCTGCTGCGCTTTATCAGGCTGACGCTCGCGCGCATGTTGAACGTCTCCTTGGTTCGGGTTGCCTGCCGGTTTTTTGCGGAGGTACGGGGCTGTATCTCAAGGCCGCCCTAGATGAGATGGATTTTCCCTCGGGCGAGCTTGAGGACGATCGCCGCGCGGAGTATCAGGAGCTTGCCGAGCGCATTGGCGAGGAAGCGCTGCACGCGCTGCTTGCCGAGCGTGACCCCGAGTCCGCTGCGGTCATCCACCCCCATAATGTTCGTCGCGTGATTCGCGCGCTCGAGATGCATGATGATGGTATCTCCTATGCACAGCAAAAAAGTCAGTTTAGTGTTCCGCGCGAGCATTATCATGCCCTATGGTTTGGTCTGACGCGTAATCGCGAGGTGCTCTACGAGCGCATTAACTTGCGTGTCGATATGATGTTTGAGCAGGGTCTTGTCGATGAGGTCCGCGGTCTTATGGGGCAGGGGCTGGGAGATGCCCTGACGTCGATGCAGGCAATTGGCTATAAAGAGATTATCGATGCCTTTAACGGCGTGATTTCTATGGATGAGGCTCGCGAACTCATCAAGATGCGTTCGCGTCGCTATGCCAAGCGTCAGCTTTCGTGGTTTAAGCGCGATGACCGCATCGTGTGGTTTGATATGGATGAATGTACGATCGATGAGGTCGTTGAGGATATCCTGCATCGTATTGAGGCTGCCTAATGGCCCGTTTCCCCCTTGTTCCCACGTCGCCCGAGCCCGAGCGTGCCATTTTAGTTGGTGTTGAGTGGCGCGACAATGCATGGCCACTCGGTCGATCGCTCGATGAGCTGGAGCGCCTTGTCCATACGGCTGGTGCCCAGTGCGTGTCTCGCTTGTCTCAGCGTTTGGTAAAGCCGTATCCTAAATCGTTTATCGGTTCCGGTAAGGTTGAAGAGCTGTGCGGCCTGGTACATCGTATGGATGCCGATGTCGTTATTTTTGACGACGACCTGACGCCCTCGCAGCAATCCTATTTGGAGAAAGCCGTGGGCGAGCCGGTAAAGATTATCGATCGTACGGCATTGATCTTGGATATCTTTGGCCTGCATGCTCAGACGCGTGAGGGGCGCCTACAGGTACAGCTGGCACAGCTTCAATATCTGTTGCCCCGTCTGCGTGGCATGTGGAGTCATCTCGCCAAGGAACAGACGCGCGGCGGCATCGGCTCACGCTTTGGTCAGGGCGAAAGTCAGCTCGAGGTCGACCGTCGCCTCATTCGCAATAAGATTGCCGCGCTTCGTCGTGAGCTTAAGCAGGTTGAACAGCGTCGCGATGTTCAATCCAAGAGCCGCATTGAGTCACCGGCGTTTCGCGTCGCGTTGGCCGGTTATACTAATGCGGGTAAATCGACGTTGCTCAATCGTCTGACCGGATCTACGGTACTTTCGCAGGACAAGCTGTTTGCTACGCTCGACCCGACGACGCGTTCGTATCGCCTGCCCGGCGGTCGCGGCATGACGATTACCGATACCGTCGGCTTTATTCAAAAGCTGCCGCATGGTCTGGTCGATGCCTTTAAATCGACGCTTTCCGAGGTGTTAGGTGCCGATCTTATTCTCAAAGTCGTAGATGCGTCTGATGAGGACTATGAGCGGCAGCTCGAGGCGGTCGATCGCGTGCTTGATGAGATCGGCGCTGGAGAGCGTTTAACGCTGACCGTATTCAATAAAATCGATCTTCTCGATAGCGTTGATCGATTGAGCTTCCGTCGTCGCTATCCCGAGGCCGTGCTGTTCTCGGCCCAGACGGGCGAGGGACTCGTCGATCTCGTCGACCGCATTGCTCGTGAGGCGGCTGCCACCGATGTGTTGCTCTCTGCTGATATCCCGTATCGTGAGGGCGCCCTCATCACGCTGGTGCATGAGCAGGGAACCCTTCTGCATGAGGAATATCTAGAGGACGGAGTTCGCATTGTGGCGAAGTTGCCGGCCCGAATCGCGCCGCGTCTAGAGCGTTACCGCACCGAGTAGGCGAGCTCCAAAATGCCCAGAATGATGGGCTGATGCAGCAGATAAAAGGGGAGTGCATGACGTCCAAGGCTGGCGAGCGCCGGCAGGGGGTTGGCGTAGGCCCAGCTTGGGGCGGTCTTACCGATTCCCTGCGCTATGTGTGCGGCGAAGTATCCTGCAAGATACATAAAGATAAACGGGATGATGGGGTAGTAATCACCTGAGATAAATCCAGGGCTCGGAAATCCTAGCCACGCCAGGTATGGGACAGGGTAGGTCGTCTTGGGGATGCTCCAGGTGAGGGCGAACAACACAAGGCATAGGGACATGCCCCATCTCGCCGAAATCTTTTTAAGGACGGGATCGGTCAACGCGACGATGCCGGTACATGCGGCCATACAGTAGATGATGCCAAAATTAACCGAATCGTCTACTGAGACAAGTGTTGTTGCCAACCAGACGACGAGTGCTGCTAAGGCGTATTTGGCGGCACGTTTGATATTGTTGCGCGAAAGAGTGCACATCCAACCCGCGATAAACAAGAATACCCAGCTGATGCTGGCGCGCCAGATGTCTTGAAAGACAGTCTGGGTAAACCAGGGCATATCCCAACCGTACAGGTAGGCGAGATCGTAGCAAGCGTGAAAACCTGCCATTGAAATCATCGTAAACCCGCGGACGGTATCAAAGATGGTGATGCGTTTTTGCATTACGAGAACCGGCGCATCAAGCCGACGACTTTGCCCAAAATAACGGGATTTGTTGTATAGATAGGCTCCATGGTGTCATTCTCGGGCTGCAGGCGTACGCGTCCCTGCTCCTTGTAGAACGTCTTGACGGTCGCTGAACCATCAATCATGGCCACGACAATTTCGCCGTTCATGGCACTCTTTTGTTCACGGACGATGATGTAATCGCCATTGAAGATGCCGACATTGATCATTGAGCTCCCATGCACCTCAAGGATAAAGGAACCCTGATCAGTGGCGATTTCGGTCGGGATAGTAAACGTGTCTTCGATATTCTGCTCGGCCAGAATGGGAATCCCAGCCGCGACGCGACCAACGAGCGGTAGCGAGACCGTTCCGCGAGGTGCGGTGGGCTCGTCAGATTTAGAAATTGAGACAGAGGAACCGTCCTCGTTAAAGAGTTCCAGGGCGCGCGGTTTGGTGGCATCGCGCTTGAGTAGCCCGCGCGCCTCCAGGGCAGATAGATGGGCGTGCACGGTGCTGGGGGAGGAAAGGCCCACGGCAGAAGCCATCTCGCGCACGCTGGGCGGATAACCCTTCTCCTGCTGATATTCCTTGATGAAGTCGTAAATTTGCTGCTGACGCTTGGTAATTTTGCGAGCCATCAGGGCATCCTCTCTACCCATGTCAAACAAATGTTCGAATTTTGCTTGACAGGAACAACTGTTCGAAGATAATAATAACCGAACATTCGTTCTCGCGCTAGACATTTTTGTCCGCGCGGCTTGATAAAACTGTTCTCAGCAAAACACGCGAGAGGAGAACATGATGAACGCAACGAATATGGTCCAGGGAAACCTCGCCCTTAAGCTCGAGACGCCTGCAGAACCCACTTTTACGGTTGTTCAGGGTGGCCGCTCCGGCTTTCAGCCTTTGACCGTAAAGCCTGCCCGCAATCAGCAGGCTGTACTCGCGCCAGCTCGCGTTGCCCTGAAGGTTCCGACGATTGTCGCCGTTGCCGTTGCGCTTACGCTCTTCTTTGTCCTCGCTACGTCGGTCTTTAGCGCTCGTCACGCCGCGTATGCCGAGTCCGTTTCCAACGTTACCTACGAGACCATTCGCGTTCAGCCTGGCGATTCTCTTTGGTCTCTTGCCGAGGAATATCCAATCGAAGGCCTTTCCACGCAAGAGACTTCCGACATGATCCGTAACGTCAATCATCTGGAGCATGGTTCGCTCGCCGCCGGTGCGCATCTTAAGGTTCCTGCTCGTTCGTAATCATTATCGCGCTGCGCATGGTACCCTTGTTATCGTTTAAGAGGAGGTACCATGCGCTGTCCCAAATGCGGCAAGGCACATACCCGCGTCGTTGATTCCCGTATGCAGGAGTCAAATAACACCATTAAGCGCCGTCGCGAATGTTGCTCGTGTAACTACCGCTTTACAACGTTCGAGCGATGCGAAGACCCAATCGAGGTCATTAAGTCGGACGGAACCAAGCAGCGGTTCGATCGCAATAAGCTGCTCGTCGGCTTGATGCGCGCCACCATCAAGCGTGATATCGACACTAAGAAGCTCAATGAGATTATCGACGATATCGAGGTCGAGCTGCGTTCTCGTACGCTGACGGCCGTCACGTCCCATGAGTTGGGTGACATGGTGCTCAAGCGCTTGGCCAAGATCGACAAGGTGGCGTACATCCGCTTTGCCTCGGTCTACCGCGATTTCAAAGACGTCGATGAGTTTCTGCAAGAGCTCGACAAGCTAAGGTGATTCCATGTCCAACATTACCGTCAACATAAAGCGTCTCGACCCCACCGTTGAGCTTCCCAAATACGCCCATCCCACCGATGCCGGCTTGGATCTGCGCTCCAACGAGGACTGTGTTCTGAAGCCCTTCGAACGCCGTCTGGTCTCTACTGGGTTGGCCATCGCCCTGCCCGACGGCTACGCCGGCTTTGTCCAGCCCCGCAGCGGCTTGGCCATCAAGCAGGGCCTGTCTATAGTCAATACGCCGGGCCTCATCGACGCCCACTACCGAGGAGAACTCAAGGTTATCCTCATCAACTTGGATCCCTCCAACAACATCCAAATCAACAAAGGCGACCGCATAGCCCAACTCGTCATCCAAGAAGTCCCCACGGTCAACCTCGTAGAAGTAGAAGAACTAGACGAAACCGACCGAGGCAAAGGAGGCTTCGGCTCCAGCGGCGTCGCCTAGGGGCGCTCGTATCCCGCCCGCCCGGGGCTTACCTATATCATTCCATGCTCAAACATTCTCGCGTCGCTTCGCTCGCTGCGAAACTGCGCGTGGAACGATATAGGTAAGCCCCGGGCGGGCGGCTACTCGCTTGAAACAATATTTACTTTTCTAGTAAGCCGATGCGATAAAGGGGCGCCTCCTTTGTCGCATCGGCTTACTGTATTTATATTTTCCTGTTTTGCCTTTGCAGGTTCTAATGGAGGGGAAACCGAAGTAGCTGCTAGTAAGTAAACGCAGCCGTTCTGCCGGAGCCGCCCTTATATCGTTCCACGCGCAGTTTCGCAGCGAAGCGAGAATGTTTGAGCATGGAATGATATAAGGGCGGCTCCGGCAGAGCGGCGGACATTCGACTAGCGGATATGCGCGGGCTTTCCTCCCCAGTAGAAGCGGCAGAAGGCTCGTTTGCGCTTTTGGGGTTTGCCTACGAGCTCCATGGTTGCGATGGCTATATCTTCGGCTGCGTGGGGGCGGCGTAGTACTTCGCCGTTGATGAGTAGGGCTTTGAGTGATTCGGGATGATCGTGCAGATGGCGCAGGGTTACGATGAGTTCTCGTGCGGTGGTGACATGCATGCTGGCGCCCATTCCGGTGAGCATCGTGGTGTTGGCCTTTTCCTGGCCATAGGACTTGCCCAGCAGGATCATCGGCAGATGCGCGCACAGACACTCGGTGACGGTGAGTCCGCCCGATTTGAGGATTGCCAGGTCGCAGCCGTGCATGAGGGCCGCCATGTCGTTCACGTAGTCCAGAACCGTGACGTTGTCGAGCTTCATGGCGTCGAAGAGCGTTTTGAGTCGGGTGGCGTATTCCTTATCCTTGCCCGGTAAAAAGACAAAGTGCATGTCCTCAAAGCTGCGTAAGAAGGGGAGCGTGTGGTCCATCGCGGCACGGAAACGCACGTATGGTTGGGGCAAACTGGCGCCGGCCATCACCAATACGACGGTTTTGTCTATGGGGAGATTGAACTTGCTCAGCTCATCCTCGCGTTTGTAATCTGAATCGAAACCGGCTCGGATGGGGATGCCCGTTATGCGGATCTTTGACTCGGGAACCTTGCGCGGGCGCAGCGTTTCGGCCATAAACTCGTTGGCTACGCAGAATAGGTCGGTGTCCTTGTGGGGCCAAAAGCCTTCGACTTCATAGTCTGTTGGTACGCAGATGACCGGGTAATCGATACCCGTGATGACGCGGGCGCCCACAGCAACATTGGCTGCCGTAATGTGTGTTGCAACCACGGCCATGGGCCTGCGGGTGCGGACGTATTCGTTGAAGGCGGGGAACATAATACGTGACCATGCCGTGCCGCCACCCCAGAGCAGATGTCCCGTAAACGTATATCGCCAGGTTAGGTCATATATGGGGCGCGTGGCGCCGGTAAACGAAGCCGCTGTTTTATTACCATCGAACCTAATGCGTCCAAAATCGAGGATATCCAGGACTTCGATCTCAACATCCTCAGGGATTCCCTTGGTGCCGCGGATAAGATCAAATGCTTGTGCAATCGCGTTGGCGGCGGCTTTGTGGCCCGATCCAACCGATGCGTGCACAATGGTTACTAGGGGTTTTTGTGCAGGTGAAACGGTCATTAGCTCCGGTTGGGGAGTGGCTTGCATGGGCAGGGGAGCGCTATTGCTCGTCTGCGTTTGATCCATCGATAACTCCCCTTCAGCTTTGTTACGCGATTTATCATTGTAGTGCATGAGTGTCATGTTCACGTAAATTTGGGTATGAGCGCAAAGAACGCCAATCTTTCGACAGGAGGTCTCTTCATGACTACCCATCAGCCGATCGATGTTGCTATTATCGGCGGCGGCCCTGCGGGCTATGCTGCAGCCATTTACGCGGCGCGCGCCAACCTAACGACGACTGTGATTGAGCAGGGCATGTCGGGAGGACAGATCGCCACAACCAATGAGGTCGAGAACTATCCGGGCATTCCGCTCTTGAGTGGCGCCGAACTCGGCGAGCGTTTTCAGCAGCATGCAGAAGGCCTGGGAGCACAGGTTACATGGAGCATGGTTACGGGTATCGATTACGATGCCGATACAGCGCTGTTTACGGTGCATCACGATTTGGGCGATACGTCGGCCTCGAGCGTTATCGCTTGCATGGGTGCCACGCCGCGATCTGCTGGTTTTGTTGGCGAGGATGCGTATCGCGGTCGCGGCGTTTCGTATTGCGCGACGTGCGACGGCATGTTCTTTCGCGGCAAGCAGGTTTTTGTCATCGGCGGCGGCAATGCTGCCTGCGAGGAAGCTCTGTTCTTGTCAGAAATCGCCAGCAGCGTGACCATCGTTTTGCGCCGCGATCAGTTCCGTGCCTCCGATGGTGTGGTTCAAAAAGTTCTTGCAAAAGATAATATTTCAGTTAGGTACCAAACTAGTATTGTGGAGCTCTCGGGCGAAGCCATGCCAACGACGATCACCTTTAAGGACAATGCATCCGGCGAGACTCATGCCGAGTCATTTGAGCCCGGCTTTTTCGGCATCTTTGTCTATACCGGGACGCAACCCCATACCGAACTTGTCGAGCATCTAGTCGATCTGGCGCCTGATGGCGGCATTCTGACTGATGAATCCATGGCGACCCGCACGCCAGGTCTATTTGCCGCTGGCGATATCCGTTCCAAGCGTTTGCGCCAGGTTGTGACCGCGGTTTCTGACGGAGCCATAGCGGCAACCAGCGCATACGCATTTCTCCGTAGATAAGTACGATAATATATCTTATGTAAGGTTGTTATCAATTAACTAAATGGTGGGACGATGCATCAGTGCGTTGTCCCACCAATTTTCTTGTCTGCTATGTGGTATGCAAAACTAGATAACGTAGAATACAATATAGAAAATGAACGGAGGAACCTTATGAACCACGTTAAACACGTTATTCCGATGTCCGATTCGTCGGTCAGCATTAAGCCTGAGGATATTCAGCCCACTGTGCTGCCCGATGCATTTATTCAGTCCGATATCGTGCGCAAACTTAATACGTTGAGCCTGCCGCGCTATGACCAGTTGCCCAATGTGACGCTCTACCGCGACCAGGTCATTGAGTATTTTGCGCTGTGGATGGAGCCGCTGTCCCTTTGCGTTGAGCAGCCTATCATTACGCCATCGATGATCAATAACTACGTAAAGGTTGGCCTGGTGCCTGCTCCGGTCAAAAAGCAATATGGCCGCGAGCAGATTGCCCGCCTGATCGCTATCTGCATCTTTAAGCAGGTGCTACCTATTGCTGCGGTGCAGGCACTCTTTAACATTCAGCGATTGAGCTACGATGCCCCGACGGCCTTTGATTATGTGGTCGATCAGCTCGAGGCATCGATTCGTGCGGCGTTTTCCGTCGAGCAGACTCCCGTGCCCGATACGGCGCATCAGGTAACGCGTGAGTCGCTGCTTGTGCGCAGCGCGGTATCGTCCTTCGTTTCGAAGGCGTACCTGATGAGCTATCTCAAGTTCAACGGGTTTAGTAGTTAATTGATTTGAAAGGTGGTGGGACAAAGAATTACTGACTAATTTGTCCCACCTGACTCTATTTGCCCGAAGCTACGCCCATGCCGTAGCCGATGATGAGGCCGTGCATCTCGGCGTAATAGGAATCCAGGCCGTTGCAGGGCATGATGATGGTCTTGGAGCCGGGCCAATGCTCGACTATGCGGTCAGTAAGCGCCTGGGCTCCAGCTTCGTTCTCAACGTGATCGATGACGACCTCACCGCCCGTAAAGCCCTCGGCTTCCATAGTGTCGATGATCTTGTTGAGCATCTTCTTTTCGCCACGCGTGTGCCCGACGAGTTCGATTTTACCGGCCTCACTCGCTGTGCCCAAAATGCGGATATTGAGCTTGTTGGCAATGACGCCGGCTGCCTTAGGGATACGTCCGGCTTTGGCGAGGTTTTCGTAATTGCACAAACTGAAGAGGATTTTGCTGTTCTGTTCAAGGCTATCGAAGTATGCGCAAGCATCCTCGAATGAGACATTCGGATTGCTTGCAAGATAGCGGTCGAACAGCAAGAAAATGAGGTCCATTTTGCCGCCAGCTGCGCGTGAATTGACTAGATGAATCTGTCGGTCGGGCTCCTCGGCAAGAACCATATCGCGAGCCGTGGCTGCCGCGTTGTAGCTGCCCGACACGCCCTCAGAGATCGGCATGCAGATGGTCTTGTCTGCCAATTTGAAGAGCTCGGCCCACTCCCCTACGCTGGGACAAGCGCTCGAAGAAGCGTTCGTCTCCGCCTGAACAGCGCAGTTGAGCTCATGAACATCGAGCGAAAGGTCATCGACGAATTCATGCTCCCCCACTCGAATTTTGAGGGGCGCAAATGCAAAGGTGGTATGGGGCGCGGTCGGTTGCCAATCGCGGAGGTTGCAGCTTGAATCGGAGATAAGTGCCCAGCTCATAGAGGGTCCTTTCTAATCGTTCCCATTCAATTATAGCCATCTTGCAGACCGATTGGGCCGCTATCTAGTATTCAAAACTAGATAGCGGACTGCACTAAAGGCAAAAGAATGGACCCCATGACTCAAAGCCACGAGGTCCATATCCGTTTGCTTTATCTGAATACTTAGTAGCGCACGAAAATGTAGTTGTTGTTCATGCCGGCGGCAACGGAGCTGATGATAACACCCGTGTTGTAGTCAGAAGCATGAATCATCTGACCACCACCGATGTAAATGCCGGTGTGGTACGAGTTGACTACAACGTCACCGGGCTGCGGATCGGACACACGCGTCCAGCCCATAAAGGTGCCCGTGGTGCCCAGGCGGCAATAGCGACCAGTAAGGCAATAGCTTACAAAACCAGAGCAGTCGAAGCTGTTCGGGCCAATTCCGCCCCAGGAATAGGCGCAACCAAGCTTGCTGTATGCACGCGAGACAACAGAACCGCCGTCGACGGACTGGCTCGGAGCAGAAGGCGTCGGAGCCGGAGCAGGCGTGGAGGGCTGCGGCGTCGGAGCAGGTGCCGGCGTAGGAGCCGGAGTGTTGCCGCCCTGGTTGTTGTTATTGCTGGTCTGGCCACCGTTGTTGGTGTTCTCGGTCGTACCGGCAGTCTCGTTGCTCACCGTGGCCTTCTCGGCGGTGCTGGCGTTGATGCCGGCCTGCAGCGCGGCGTTGGCCTCGGCCTCGGCGGCAAGCTCGGCCTGCAGCTGCGAATCCAGGGAGTTTACGACGTTCTGGGCTTCAGCCTGCTGGGCGTTAAGCTCGTCGACCTTCTTTTGCGTGGCGGCGACGTTCTTCTCCTGCTCGGCCTGCTTATCGGTGAGCTGCTGCTTAAGCTCCTTGACCTCTTGAATGGTCTGAGCTTGCTTATCGGAAACTTTGCCGTAGTAGAACAGACGGTTGAGCATATCGCTCAGGTCATCGACACCCGTCAGAACCTGAAGCAGGCTCAGACCGCCGGTTTTGTACTCGCCGGCGACATAGGTTGAGAGCTTAGCCTGACCATCGGCGATCTCCTGCTGCTTTTGCGTGATCTCGCCGGCAGTCTGATCGAGCGCCTGCGTCTGCGTGGCGAGCTCATCGTAAATCTGCTGAGTTTGGGTACCGATCTGCTCGAGCTTCGTACGAGCAGCGGCAAGGTCGGATGCGGTATCGGCGTAGGCAGGAGCCGCGAGGCCCAAGCCCAAAACACAAGCGAGGGTTGCCGTAGCAGCGCAGCGTGCCATGTTTTTGTGCGTGTTTGCTGTGCGCATGTAGCTTCCTTTCCAGTAACTAAGGGTAACGGCTAGTCCACCGTCACCAGGCTAAAGAGCTCCACATCGTCATCAGACGGCGTGAGCTTCTCGCGCGGGTTGAGAAACGCAAGCTCAAGGATACAACCGTAACCGATAAGCTTTGCGCCCATATCTCGCACCAGTTTACCTGTTGCCTCGACGGTTCCGCCCGTCGCGACCAAGTCGTCCAGAATCAACACGGTATCTTTAGAGCTGATAGCGTCGGCATGGATCTCAATGGAATCCGTTCCGTACTCGAGCTCGTAGCTCTGGCTCACAGTCTTGCGCGGTAGCTTGCCCGGTTTACGTGCGGGAACAAAGCCGGCGCCAAGGGCTACAGCTACCGGTACGCCAACCATAAAGCCGCGAGCCTCGGGACCCACGACCTTGGTGATTCCCATGCCGGCAAAGTGCTCGGCGAGGGCATCGGTCATGGCTTTGAGCGCCTCGGGATTGCCAAAGAGCGGCGTGATGTCTTTAAAGATGACTCCGGGCTCGGGATAGTCGGGGATGTCGACGATTTGAGATTCGAAGTCGTACATTGCATGACCTTTCAATGGGTTCCCGAAATTTCAGCAGCGGTTATTTGCCAGCGGTGGCGGTGCCGGATTGCGAAGGGGGGACGACCTTGAGCGGCTTGACGAGAGAATCCTTGTGCGAAGCCGGCGCGGCTATCTCTTCGTTTTTGGCCTTGGTGGACTCGGAGCGAGTGATTTCCTCATCGAGTGCATCGATGTCGGCGTCCTCGACCACGGCGTTGAGCGACTCAAAAACGCGGTTCTTGAGCAGCGCGGTGTGCACGCCCTCCGTCAGGTCGTGAAGCTTCTTAAACGCACGCTCGAGCTTGGCGTCGCGCTCGTCATCGGAGGTATCCATGCCGAGCATGCTCACAAGCACCTGCTCAAACATCGAGGACTCGCGGTTGGCGGAAGACACGTACTGACGCAGGTTGCGCGGCTCGATATGGAAGCGCGACAGCTCGGAGCAGTAGCGGATGATCGGAAAATCGCGACCATCGACAAGCTCGCGATTCTGCGGACTCTTGATGATGCGAATGAGGTCGTTCTCGGCGAGCGAGCGGATAAACGAAATTTCGACGCCCAACATATCGGGAATGGTCTCGATGGGATGCAGCTTTTGCTTAGTCTCCTTGGGCTCCGTCTTGAGCGGAACATCGGATAGCAAGCCCACCTCGTAGGCGAGCGTTGACAGGTCCGTGGCGTTTTCCAAGCGCTGCTTAATCACGTTGAGCGGCATGTAGCGGGTCTTCTGCAAGTGCAGGATGACCTCCAGACGATCAACGTCCTCCTTAGAGTACTGACGGTATCCCTTAGGCGTACGATGAGGGGTAATGAGCCCCTCATCCTCTAGAAATC
Source organism: Collinsella sp. (assembly GCA_048430645.1). Taxonomy (GTDB): domain Bacteria; phylum Actinomycetota; class Coriobacteriia; order Coriobacteriales; family Coriobacteriaceae; genus Collinsella. The sequence continues at coordinate 26,478 of DBFOME010000044.1, forward strand.
TAATTTTTGAGTTCGAAAGATCGGGGTATGCGCCTCGAAGTAGGTTGACGACTTGGCCGATACTCAGATAGTTGCGTTCGGCCATGCCCTACTCACCGGTTTCGATGCGCTCCGGCGTGCTCTCGTGGTAGATGAGCGTAAACGTACCGATCTGAACGGAAGAACCGTCGTGCAGCGGGGCTGCATTGACAATGGCACCGTCGACCCAGGTACCATTGAGCGAGCCCAGGTCCTCGATGCGAGCGCCGAGGCCCTCGCGAATAATGCGCGCGTGGCTGCGCGAAACGGTCATGTCATTAAGGAAGATGCCGTTCGCGGGATCGCGGCCGATGGTGGTCACGTCGTCCTCGAGCTCAAAGGCGGCACCAGTCTGCGGACCCTTGACGATGGACAGGACGGGGGCGGTGATGCGCACGTTGGCCATGAGGTCGGGAACGGTGACGTCGCTTGAAGGCACGCGGAATACGCAGGTAGCGTCAGCAGTCTTATCATTCTGAGGCATATTGTTAACCATGTTGTCCATGACAACCCCTAACTTATCGCGGACGTGCCGCAAATAATGAACCGTACGTAATCATACCCCAACGAATCAGTCTTCGATTTCAGGGTTCAGAAAGTCGATGTCCTCGTCCTCGGGATGCGCGAGAGCCTGTTTAATGGCCACTCCGCCCTTAATGGAGTAGATGACAGCCGTGAGCATGGAGAAGATCACGCCGCCGTACACAAAGAAGATGCCGAGGGGCACCGAGCTTCCGTTGAGGCCCGGGAAGGCCGTAAGGGTTGAAGATAAAAGGTGCAGGCCGTCAATAACGGGGAAACCGAGCAGCATGAGTGAGAAGCCGGTCATGAGCAGCGCCGTGGCAATCTTTCCGGGAAAGACCACATCGATGGGGCGACGGTGATAATGACGCACGATAAGCGTGCCGATGCCCAGATAGATGTCGCGGCCAATAATGAGTACGCAGACCCAGATGGGCAGCTCTCCGCGGACCACCAGTCCAAGTACGCCGGTGAACAGCAGCGCACGGTCGCAAATGGGATCCATGACCTTGCCGAGCCACGAGACCGTCTTAGTCATGCGGGCGATCTGACCGTCCATCCAGTCGGTGGAGGCGGCAACGGCGTAGATAACGATGGCGATGACACGGTTGTTATCCGTCACAAACAGGTACAGAAATACCAGGGTGAGGATCAGGCGCGTAAAGGTGATGAAATTGGAGATCGTAAAGATCTTATTCGACGGGTAATCGGAAGTGCCGATAAGCTCCTTTTTGATCTTCTTTTTGATGTCCACAGGACTCCCCCGCTGGTTAACGACAAAACTTTCGATACTATACCCGTTCCAGCGATGTCTATCCAGCGCAGCCATAGAGAGTCCAGACATGTGGAGGGCGCCTCTGGGCTGCGCTGGATTCTGCATTTGTGTACATCAGCCTCCAAAAGCGACATTTTTCGGCATCTTTGGTGGCTGGTGTACACGTTTTGATTCGGTGATTACATCGATCGGGAAAGTTGTTGCTTTAAGCAAATGCGTACGGGTCGAGAAGGGCTGGCACCAAAAGAGCCCAACGGCCGTTACGGCTTCGTTAGAAACGCGCCCCATCATGGATGGTGAACCCGAAAGGTAAGGCGCGCGGGCACGGCGACTCGGCCCGCGCGCCCGGAAGAGAAAGGATAAGCCCATGGATTACATGCTCGAGACGCGCGGGCTCACCAAGCGCTTCGGCCGCGGCGACCAGGCGCAGGACGCCGTGGCCGACGTGAGCCTTCATATCCGCGAGGGCGAGGTGTACGGGCTGCTCGGCCCCAACGGCGCCGGCAAGTCGACAACGCTCAAGATGATCTGCGGGATGCTGCGGCCGACGGCCGGGGAGATCCTCTTTGCCGGGCACGCCTGGCGCCGCGAGGACCTCTACGCAATCGGCAGCCTCATCGAGGAGGCGCCGCTCTACCCCAACCTCACCGCGCGCGAGAACCTGCGCGTGCGCACCACGCTGCTGGGCCTTCCCGAGAGCCGCATAGATGAGGTGCTCGCCGCCGTGGACCTCGCAGACACTGGGAAGAAGCGCGCCGGGCGCTTCTCGATGGGCATGCGGCAGCGCCTGGGGCTCGCGCTGGCGCTGATCGCCCGGCCACGCCTGCTCGTGCTCGACGAGCCCACCAACGGCCTCGACCCCATCGGCATCGAGGAGCTGCGCGACCAGATCCGCGGCTTCGCGGCGGCGGGCACGACGGTGATTGTCTCGAGCCACATCCTCTCCGAGGTGCAGCAGATGGCGGACACCATCGGCATCATCTGCGGAGGGCGCCTCGCCTACGAGGATGCGCTTCGGCCCGGGCAGGACCTCGAGGAACTCTTCATGAGTTTCTGCCGGGAAGGGCGACGAGCACGCGGGGAGGTGGCGGCATGACGGGCGAGAAAGGCGGCCTGCTCGCGGGCCTGCGCGCCGAGGCCCTGAAGTCGCGCCACGCGGCACCGGTTCGCCTGGCCGTGCTCATGGCGCTGCCGATGCCGCTGCTCGGCGCGATGCCCTACCGGGGCGTGCAGATCTTCAGCGCGTGGAACTACTGGTACGCGCTCTTCCTGCCCGTGTCTCTCTCGCTCGTGGTGGCGTGCGTCGCGCGGGCGGACGCTCGCACGCGGATGCGGGGGCTTCTGGGCCTGGGCTTCCCGCTCGGGCGCGCCTGGTGGGCCAAGGCGCTCTGGTGCCTCGCTCTCTGCACGCTCTCGAACCTCGTGGTCTTCGGCATCTACCTCGCGGGATCGGCGTTCTCCTCGCAGGGCCTCACGGCCGCGGGCACCCTCACGATGCTCCTCTGCGCGCTCGCCAACACGGTGACCGCGGCGTGGATGATCCCCGCAGGGCTCTTCCTCACGGCGCGGCTCGGAATGCTCGCGGGCATCTTCTGCCCGCTCGCCGCGCAGCTCGTGGGCGGGTTCGCCTGGTCGCTGGTGCCGCTGCCGCAGCTCTTTCCGCCGTCGGCGAGCATGGTCATACCCACGAGCTTCATCCCCGTGCTGCCGAGTGGCGAGCCACTCGCGGCGGACATGGCGCTCGGCGGGGCGCTCGCGGCGGACGGCATGCTCACGCTAGCGGGCCTTGCGGTCAGCGCGCTCGCGTTCGCCGCGCTCACGGCGGCGGGCGCGGCCTGGTTCGCGCGCTCCGAGGAGAGGTGATGGCCATGACACGACTCTCCGACCCGACGCCGCGCATGACTCTCCCGCGGGCCCTGCTCTCCGAGGCCCTGCGCCTGGCGCGCTCCCCGCTCACGGCGGTGCACCTCGTCTGCGGCCTGGCAGCCGGTCTTGCCTGCGGCGAGTACTTCTCCGTAACCCGATGGGACCCGGCGCTGGGCGCGGACGCCTACGCCCAGTTCCTCGGCGCCCACATGCCGCTCATGTCCGCCATCGTCTGTGGGCTCACCGTGGACGACGAGCGCGCTGCCGGGCGTCTCGCCAACCTCACGGCGGTCCCCTCGCGCGGGCGCGCCGTCGCGGCGAAGCTACTCGCCCTTGCGGCGCTCGGCGCGGGCGCGCTGGCCGTGGCGCTTGGCGTGTTCGGGGCCGTGCTCGCCGTTGCCGGGCGCCTGCCGCTTGGGCCCGCTCCGCTTGCGGCCGCCTGGGCGGGCATCGTGCTGGGCAGCCTGCCCCTCTACGCGCTGGGGCTCGGCGTGGCCCTGCGCCTCGGCCGCAACGCCGCCATCGGCGCCGGCGCGGCGGGTATGCTCCTCGCGTTCTTCTCAGTGGGCGGACTTGCGCACGGCCTCATGACCGGCGAGCTCACCGGTGCCCTGGCGACGCCCCTGAGCTGGGTGCCGCTCGCCTGGCCCGCGCGCCTGGGGTCGCTCGGGGTGGAGGCCTTCATCGACGCAGCACGCGCGGCGGGCCCTCTCCTCACGACTGCGCTCGCTGGCCTCGTGCTCACCCTGTTAGCCGACGCCGTCCTTCTCGCCTGGTTCTGCCGCTTCGAGGACGGGAGGGCGGATGCGTAGGAGGCCGCTCGCCGCCATGCTCGTCCTCCTCTCCGCAGCGCCCGTCCTGGGCGGGAATGACTTGCTCGACGCCGGCTGGGGGTCGGCGCTGCGCGCAGGGCTCTGGACCGCTGAGCGCGGCGCTAGTACAATTTCGACGGAAGTTTCAGGAGGTCGAACATGGCGAGGATACTGGCAGTGGATGATGAACGGGCGATCCTCGACGCGCTCGCGCGCGTCCTCGGCCGCGACGGCCATGAGGTCGTCAGGGCGGCGGACCCGACGGCGGTCCCGGGGATGGACCTCTCGCGCTTCGACCTCGTGCTCTGCGACGTCATGATGCCGGGGCTCGACGGTTTCGAGCTCGTGCGGCAGATCCGCCCGGACTTCGACGGGCCCATCGTCTTCCTGACCGCGCGCGTGGCCGAGGAGGACGCCGTGGCCGCCTACGGCCTGGGCGCCGACGACTACGTCCGCAAGCCCTTCGGGGCCGCGGAGCTGCGCGCCAAGGTCGCGGCCCATCTGCGCCGTGAGCGCCGGCCGCGCTCGCACGCCCTCTCCTTCGGGGAGGTGCGGATTGACCTCGGCGCGCGCGGCCTCGCGGTGGGCGGCGAGGCCGTGCCGCTCACGCCTACCGAGTACGCCATCTGCGAGTACCTCGCCCGCCACCCCGGGCAGGTCATGAGCCGCGCGCAGATACGCGAGGCGGTGCTCGGCTGGGAGAGCGACGCCGACGACGCGGCCATATCCATGCAGGTCAGCCGCGCCCGGAGGAAACTCTCCGAGGCCGGCGCCGATCCGATCGCGACCGTCTGGGGGATGGGGTACAAGTGGCAGCTCTGAGGACCGGGGCGCGAGGTCGCGGGGGCATGCCGCTCTCCTTCGTCATCGCGCGCTACTTCGCCTACGCGTTCGCGGCGGTCGCCACGGCGTGGCTCGCCTCGTTCATGGCGCTCTCCGCGGCGATCAACGCGGGCTTCGTCTACGAGGCAAGCTGGGGGCCGGCCAATGCGCGCGAGGTCGCGGAGGGCCTGGCACGCGACGGCGTCTGCGGGCAGCAGGACGTGCCGACGGCGTACCGCTACCTCATCCTGAACAAGGACGGACACGTGCTGATGACAGACCTCGAGGGCACGCGGCTCGAGGACGCGACGGAAATGGCCCGTGCGGCACTCGCCGCGGATCCGGGCACAGTGGAGATCGAGGGCGGGGGCTCGGGCCTCACCTACGCCGCGTTCCCGCTCAGGGGCGGCGGGGCCTGCGCACTCGTCAGCGAGTACCTGCCGCAGTGGGTCTCGCGCGACCTCGCCGGCCTGCTTCCCAACCCGCAGAACCTCATGCTCGTCGGCGCCGCTGCGGGAAGCGCGCTCGCGCTCGCGCTCGTGGCGCGCCGCGCGAGCCGCGTGATCTCGCGCAAGATGGCGCCGCTCGCGGAGGCGGCGGGGCGCGTCGGCGCGGGGGAGCTCGACTTCGCGGTCGGCAGCACCAACGTGCGCGAGGTGAACGACGTCCTTGCCGCGATGGACGCCATGCGGACCTCCCTCGCCGAGTCGCTCGAGGCCCGCTGGGCCGCGGAGCGGGGGCAGCGCGAGCAGGTGGCGTCGCTCGCCCACGACCTCAAGACGCCGCTCACCGTGCTGCGCGCCAACGCCGACTTCGTGGCAGAGGAGCTGGAAAACGAGAAAGACGCCGACCTCGCGGCCGCCGCGCGCGACATAGCCGGCAGTGTCGAAAGGCTCGACGGCTACGTGCGCCTGCTCATCGAGGCCTCGCGCGGGTCCGGCGGGGCGGAGAGGGCCCCCATGCGGCCGGCCGAGCTCTGCGAGCAGGTCCTCGCCGAGGCCGCCCAGATCGCCCGGTCGCGAGGCGTGACACTCGACGCGGCCACGGGCCCCGCTGTCGCGGGCGCGCCCGAGGCCCCGCTCGACCGAACCGCCCTGACGCGAGCCGCCGCGAACCTCGTGGCCAACGCCGCCGAGCACGCGCGCTCGCGCGTGGCGGTCTCCTGCGACGTCGCGGGCGGGCACCTCGTCATCGAGGTGTCCGACGACGGACCGGGCTTCTCTCCCGCCGCCCTCGAACGCGGCTGCGAGCGCCTCTTCACAGACGACTCCTCCCGCTCCTCGCGCGACGGAGGCCGCCACTACGGGCTCGGCCTCCACGCCGCCTCCGAGGCCGCGAGCGCCCACGGGGGCTCCGTCTCGCTCGCCAACAGCCCCTCGGGCGGCGCGGTGGCCACCATCGCGGTCCCCCTGTGCGGGGCCTGACGACTCAGGCCCTCACACCGGCGTGGCTCGCAACCAAACGCTTCCCGGATAATTCATGAGGCCGTACTCGTATTCGAGCCTGCCTATCTTTGCGGCAAGCGCCTCCGTCATGTAGAAGTTTTTCGTGCGGCCCGTCGACTTCGCCAGGCGGTCGTACCTGTTCGCAAGGTCCTCGGGGATTCTCAGGGCTGCGGTGGCGGTTGCCATGACGCACCTCTTGGTTAGATGTAATACGTATATTTCTTTCTATCACATCACCCGAACCCCGCACCGGCGTACGGCCGCATCTGCTTTTTACCTTACATTGTGTCAACCGGTCCATGCCCGGCATATTCTGCCGGATTGAATCAACCGTTAAATCAATCCGAGCCTTTAAGGGGCGGTTGAAATCCTTCGAGGACTGAGGGCGCCGTCCCTAGGTCGGCTCCTCGATGGCCTCGGCTGAATTCCCCTGCAATCGACCGCATGGGTTCCGGCACGGGGTTCTGGCGCTGCCCGAACGGGGCGCAAGACTCGGCCGTCGGTCGTGCCGGACGGCATACGTTTTGAGACCGGCAAGCTGTTGCCGGCTCGAGGACAGCGGCCCGGTGCACCGGGCCGATCGATAGAGGACTCAGGTTCACAGCGCAGTTTCTTGGGGCTCGCATATATAGGAAGACTTGATCGGCAATCGATTTTAATGAAGTCGACAGCGCATGTCAGAGCTTTCAACAAATTTAACATGCCACCCTTTATATCCGCACGCGCGTAATTCAACTCATAAGGACCGGCTATCCCTTACCTGTGACACAATCTCAAACGCACAGAACAGAATCATCAGTCCAATCATCGCATAAGAGGCAGCCGAACCTTCAAGCACTATTCCACAA
>DBFOME010000045.1:0-24555 GCA_048430645.1 Collinsella sp.
CGCCGGCATCTACAACAACATGGTCACCAAGCGTAACCGCATCGATAACGCCTGGCAGAACATCGATACGCAGCTGCAGCGCCGCAACGACCTGATCCCCAACCTGGTCGAGACCGTCAAGGGCTACGCCAAGCACGAGCAAGAGACGCTCTCCGCCGTGATCAGTGCGCGTAACACCGCCGTCAAGGCCACCACGCCCGAGGCCAAGATGGAAGCCGACAACGTGCTGACCGGTGCGCTGCGCCAGCTCTTTGCCGTGGCCGAGGCCTACCCCGATCTTAAGGCAAACACCAACTTTACGCAGCTGCAGGCATCGCTCGAGGATACCGAGAACAAGATTAGCTATGCACGCCAGAGCTACAACGATTGCGTGCTCAGCTACAACAACACCATTCAGACGTTCCCGGCTGTCATCTTTGCCGGCATCTTCCAGTTTAAGGAGCGCCAGGGCTTCGAGGCCGCCGAAGCCGCCCGCCAGGCCCCGACCGTCAAGTTCTAGTAGTTTGGCAGCGCATCCTTAATCGGCCAAATGTATAAACCGCCCCGTCGAACGCATTCTTCGACGGGGCGGTTTCCTTTTTCGCGAAGGTCCCCCTCTAAGCGCCGTGCATTTTTAGGAGTATTCAACATAACCAAGAGCTTCGGGCGCTACGATAAATGCCAAAGACCGCGAATATCCCTGCAAATCAAACACTGTCAGCCCATAACCCCGCCCATCATTCGTAGAAAACATCGAGAAATCCCGATTTTTTGCCCGAGGTCGGTATGCAGGGGCCTTCGATTGCAGAATACTCGCAAAAATGCACGTCGCCATCACCCCCACATGGCGCGAACCAAAACAAAAGCGCGGCCTAAAAGGCCGCGCGCCATCTTTGTTCAGATTAATCATTGCCCGTACGGCAGCGCTAGGGTGACACAGGCCCGAGGGCGACCTTCCTTTCCGGCGCACTCCACAGGACGAAAGAACCCCCGCCGCACGTAGTGCGCAGCGGGGGTTCTTTCATGTCCGAGGGCGTCCGCGAAGGTCAGCCCTCAGATCCTGCGGTGGGAGACCTAGGCCTCGTTGTACACCGTCTTGAGCTTCAGCAGGTGAGCGTAGCGGTCCATAGCGGCCTGCTCGTTCTCCTTGAAGAGCTCCTCGGCGCGCTCGGGGAAGGAACGCGTCAGCGAAGCGTAACGGGCCTCGTTCATCAGGAACTCCTGATAGCCGCCCGCGGGCTCCTTGGAATCGAGCGAGAACTTCTTACCGGCAGCAGCCTCAGGGTTGAAGCGGAAGAGGTTCCAGTAACCGCACTCGACAGCCTTCTTCATCTCGGCCTGGCAGTTCTGCATGCCGCCCTTCTTGATGGAGTGCATCTCGCAGGGGCTGTAGCCGATGATGAGGGACGGGCCGTCGTAGGCCTCGGCCTCGTGAATGGCCTTGAGGGTCTGAGCCGGGTTGGCGCCCATGGCGACCTGCGCCACGTAGACGTAGCCGTAGCTCATGGCGATCTCGGCCAGAGACTTCTTCTTGGTCACCTTACCGGCAGCGGCGAACTGAGCGACCTGGCCCAGGTTCGAGGCCTTGGAGGCCTGACCACCGGTGTTGGAGTAGACCTCGGTGTCGAAGACGAAGACGTTGACGTTGTGGCCGGAAGCCAGGACGTGGTCCAGGCCACCGAAGCCGATGTCGTAGGCCCAGCCGTCGCCGCCGAAAATCCAGAAGGACTTCTTGGTGAGGTAAGCCTTGTCGGCGAGGATCGCCTTGGAAGCGTCGCAGCCGCACTTCTCGAGCTCGGCAACGTAGGCAGCGGCAGCGGTCTTGGAAGCCTCGGTGTCGTTGACGGAGTCGATCCAAGCCTGGCCGGCAGCCTTGAGCTCATCGGACGGACCATCGGCAGCGATGATGTCCTGGGTAGCGGCGATCAGCTTCTTCTGGACGGCCTCGTAACCGACGGCCATGCCCAGACCGTGCTCGGCATTGTCCTCGAACAGGGAGTTGTTCCACGCCGGGCCGTGACCGTCCTTGTCCTTGCAGTAAGGAGCGGTGGCAGCGGGGTTGCCCCAAATGGAGGAGCAGCCGGTGGCGTTGGAAATGAACATGCGGTCGCCGGCGACCTGGGTCACCAGACGTGCATAGGCGGTCTCGGCGCAGCCGGCGCAGGAGCCGGAGAACTCCAGGTAGGGCTGCTTAAACTGGCTGCCCTTGACGTTGGCCGCGATGAGCTCCTTCTTCTCGGAGACGTTCTCGACCATGTAGTCCCAAACGGGCTGCTGGTCCATCTCCTGCTCGGTGGGAACCATCTCGAGGGCGCCCTTGGGGCAGACCTTGACGCAGTTGGTGCAGCCCATGCAGTCGAGCGGGGACACAGCCATGGTGAACTTCATGCCCTTGGCCTTGGGGCCCATGGCGTCGAGCGTGCGGGTAGCCTCGGGCGCGGCGGCAGCCTCGTCCTCGGTCATCGCGAACGGACGGATGGTGGCATGCGGGCACACATAGGCGCACTGGTTGCACTGGATGCACTTGGTCTCGTCCCAGTGGGGAACGACCACGGCGACGCCGCGCTTCTCGTATGCGGAGGCGCCCAGCTCAAACTGGCCGTCAGCGCAATCGACGAAGGCGGAAACAGGCAGGCTGTCGCCGTCCATGCGATCGATGGGCTCGAGCAGGTTCTTGACCTGCTGGGCGATAGCGGACTTGGTCTCCTCGGAGAGCTCGACGGGAGCGGCGTCCTCGGCGGTAGCCCAGTCGGCCGGAACCTCGAACTTACGGAAGGCGGTAGCGCCGGCATCGATGGCCTTGTGGTTGGCGTCGACGATGGCCTGGCCCTTCTTCATGTAGGACTTGGTAGCCGCGTCCTTCATGTACTGCAGGGCGTCCTCGGCGGGCAGGACCTTGGCCAGCGCGAAGAAGGCGGACTGGAGCACCGTGTTGGTGCGCTTGCCCATGCCGACCTTAGCGGCCAGGTCGATAGCGTCGATCAGGTAGACGTTGACGTTGTTGTTCGCGATGTAGCGCTTGGCCACGGCGGGCATGTGCTCGGCGAACTCCTCGTCGCTCCACTGGCAGTTGACCAGGAAGGTGCCGCCCGGCTTGACGTCGCGGACCATCTTGAAGCCCTTAACGATGTAGCTGGGGTTATGGCAGGCGACAAAGTCGGCCTTGGTCACGTAGTACGGCGAACGGATCGGAGAATCACCAAAGCGCAGGTGCGAGACGGTGACGCCGCCGGTCTTCTTGGAGTCGTACTGGAAGTAGGCCTGGACGTACTTGTCGGTGTGGTCGCCGATGATCTTGATCGAGTTCTTGTTGGCACCGACGGTACCGTCGCCACCCAGACCCCAGAACTTGCACTCGATGGTGCCGGGGGCTGCGGTGTTGGGCGCATCCTCGGCCTCGGGCAGGCTCAGGTTGGTCACGTCATCGACAATGCCGATGGTGAACTCGCGCTTGGGCTCGTCCTTCTTGAGCTCCTCGAAGACAGCGAACGCGGACGCGGGAGGCGTGTCCTTGCTGCCCAGGCCATAACGGCCGCCGACGACCTTGATGCCCGTCTTGCCGGCCTCGTAGAGAGCGGAGACGACGTCCTGGTAGAGCGGCTCGCCGATGGAACCCGGCTCCTTGGTACGGTCCATGACGGCGATCTTCTGGACGGTCTCGGGGAGAACGTCGACGAAGTGCTTGATGGAGAACGGACGGAACAGACGAACCTTGACCAGGCCGACCTTCTCGCCGTGAGCGTTGAGGTAGTCGATGACTTCCTCGAGCACGTCGCAGAAGGAGCCCATGCACACGACGACGCGATCGGCATCGGGAGCGCCGTAGTAGTTGAACAGGCCGTAATCGGTGCCGAGCTTCTCGTTGATCTTCTTCATGTAGCCCTCGACGACGGCGGGAAGCTCGTCGTAGACCTTGTTGCAGGCCTCACGGTTCTGGAAGAAGATATCGCCGTTCTCGTGGCTGCCGCGGGTGTGCGGGTGCTCAGGGTTGAGCGCGTGGTCGCGGAAAGCCTGGACGGCGTCCATGTCGCACATCTCTGCCAGATCCTTGTAGTCCCACATGGCGACCTTCTGGATCTCGTGGCTGGTGCGGAAGCCGTCGAAGAAGTTAAGGAACGGGGTCTTACCCTCGATGGCGGCAAGGTGAGCCACCGGCGAGAGGTCCATGACCTCCTGGACGTTGCCCTCGGCGAGCATGGCGAAGCCGGTCTGACGACAGGCCATGACGTCGGAGTGATCGCCAAAGATGTTCAGGGCGTGGGAAGCGACGCAACGCGCGGAGACGTGGAAGACGCCCGGGAGCTGCTCGCCCGCGATCTTGTACATGTTCGGGATCATCAGGAGCAGACCCTGAGAAGCCGTGTAGGTGGTGGTCAGAGCACCGGCGCCCAGCGAACCGTGAACGGTACCGGCTGCACCTGCCTCGGACTCCATCTCGACGACCTTGACCGGGGTGCCGAAGATATTCTTGCGACCCTGGGCCGCCCACTGGTCGACATGGTCGGCCATCGGGCTGGACGGCGTAATGGGATAGATTCCCGCTACCTCGGTGTACGCATACGAAACATATGCGGCCGCCTCGTTGCCGTCCATAGACTTAAACTTACGCGCCATATACCCCTCTCCTCTCATATAGGTATACAGGCCCCGGCGATCGCCGGGATGTTGGCGTGATGGGATTTTCGCTGTTGCTTCCAATCATCTGGCAGGCAGGCTCAGCAGCAGGTACATGGCGTGGAGAGAAGGCATGCCGAGGCGAGGAGGGCTGCACGCGCTCCACAAGCCCAGCTACCCGTCTTGCACATGACCGAGCGCCGCAAAGGCCGCATGCCGGATGCTCCCGGGCACGCCCCGGCGATGGGAAGCGCCCGCAACGGAAATCCGCATGCGGGTTTATTGTACCCCGCCGTCAAGTGTAATTTCGGCAAATATAGGCGGGCGGTAAAGGTTTACCTTGGGTGACTGCCAAGGGCCAAAATGGCCCCTCCATCCCTGGGCGACCGGCTCTGGTGCGCCAAGGAGTGTCCCCAAGTGCCGGCAGAAAAGGAACGTCCCTATCTGCCGGCTAGAGGGCACCGAAGAGAATGGCGTAGGTAGTGGATTCGCCGAGCTTGAGCTCGTCGCCGGGATTGAGTTGGGCGGAACGGCCGGGTTCGACCTGAATGCAGACGCGCGTGGCCCCGTTTACCACCACGGTTCCGTTGGTGGACGACAAGTCCTCGACGTGCCAGATATTTTGAGCATCGCACCAGATATGGGCATGGCGGGCCGAGACATCGTCGCCGACGTCGGTAATATCGCCCTCGCCAGTGGCCAGCGCGCCAATCTCAACACCCTGCTCACTCGGCTGAATCCAGCGCGGGGCGCTCACGACAAAACTGTTTTGTACGCGCAGCAAGCCCAAGGGGTGCGCCGGGGCGGGTTCGCGTTCGCCCGCGGTCATCGACATGCCAAGCGAACGCGGCGTGGATGTGCCTCCGCCACAGGTCGCGTGCGCGTAGTCGATGGCATAGTTCACCGAGGACCGCACATCCGCCGAACAACCGACGGCGACAAACAGCACCAGCACGGCCTCGGCGCGCTCGGCGGGCATGAGTTCCGCCGCCTGGGACAGGCGATCGAGCGCGTTGCGATAGAGATTCGTGTCCTGGTGGCACTCTTCGAGCGCGCGTACCATCGGTTCACCTGCAGGACCGCACACCATATTGATCACAGCCGTGGAGTCCATGGGATTGCGCTGGCGCAGGGCCAGTTGCGACATAATACGCGCAGCCGAGGTACCGTATTCGGCAAAGTAGCGATGCTGAAGCGTGCCGACCGGCGCGCGAACGATAAAGCGGGAAACCCAAGAGCGATCGGCGGCTCGGCTCTGTGGGCTGCGGCCGTCGGCGAGCGGACGGGACGAAAGCACCAAGCCGCACAGCTCGATATGGCTCAGATGCGCCGCGCGCTTAAAGATGTCAAACATGGCCCCGCATGGGGTGAGCTCAACTTGAGATGCCATGACCTAGGCCTCCTTAGTCGTAGAAATAGAATCGGACGATACTTCGACAGGTCCGCCAAAAGTACGGGCAGCTGCGGCTCCACCGGCAAGCGGAGTCGCCATCTGGGCTTTTGTGCGTCGTGGTGCCGAAACGGGAAGTTCAAAGGCAAAGCCCATCGCAAGCAAAAACCACGTAAGCGTATAGGTTGCAACCAGAGCGGCAACAAGGCCGCCCATCACGGCGCGTTGGGAAAATACGCTACATGCAGCCACAACCAGCACCGGAACCTCGCAGGCAGAAAGCGCAAGCACACCCTGCAGGAAGCCCGAGCGCCGATCGCGCGCAAGCGCCCCCGCGGCAACGCCGGCTATGCCTGGCAGCGCCAACGCCAGTGCGGCAATAATACCCGGTAGCGACCCAGACCACACGAGCGATCCCAAAGTCGCCGTCACGCGAGCGCCCGACGCCAGCAGCGCGGCCGAAACCACGATCACAGCCCAAACCACGCCACAGACGACCGTCGCGCCGACCATCAGCGCGCGACGAACCGCGCGGCCAGACGCATCCATGGGGCACGGCGTGAGCGGCTCGCCGCGGAGCGAACGGCCGACATTTTGCGCATAGTGGTCACAAAACGCTGAGAGCGCCGCCTCGACCGCCGCCGGCTCGGGACGATCTTTTTGATGGCTGGACAGACAGGCCATCACCACGTCGAACAGCTGGGCATCGACAAACGCCAGCGCATCGCGTAGCTCTTCGGAATCCGGCTCAAGCCCTAGCTGCTGGGCCTGCTCGGCCGCGGCGAGCGCCACATCGGGCTCACGACGAAGCAGCTGAGTCAAATCACAACCGGGCGCATGGGCACCAATGGGATAGTCGGGCCGCGTGTCCATCTTGAGACGGTAGGGGCTCGCGATGTCGCGCGTCTTTTTGCGCGAACCCGAGGTGCCCGAAGTGCTCGGCGCGGCTTCGTATGGCGCGACGCCGGCAATGAGCTCGTAAACCGTGCTTGCCGCGGCATAGACGTCGATCGCCGGCGACATACGCAAAGCGCGCAGATCGGGAATATCGTCGGTGAGCATCTCGGGCGGGGCATAGGCAACCGTCGCGCGACGCAGCGTGGCATAGCGCTCGGTAAAGGATGCCTTGCCGCCGGTACCGGCCACGGCCGACGCAGGCTCAAGCGCCAGCGACGAGCCAAAGTCGATCAGGCACAGGTCAAAGGTGCCCTCGGCAAGCTGCCGGTCAAGCGGTAGACGCGCCGTGCGCACCATAATATTAGCGGGCGAGATATCGCGATGGACAAAGCCCTCACCCACCAGGCTCATACGGCAGAGCAGATCGAACAGGTCGCGACCCAGACGCGCCGCCACAAGCGGCGACAGGCGTCCGGCATCGTCCACGGCGAGTCGCGAACGCAAGCGGGCGAGCGTCTCGCCCTCGACCCATTCCATGACAATTGCAGGCATACCATCAACCTCGCCCCAGCCATAGAGGCGGGGAAAGCCCTTAAGGCCCGAAAGGGCGCGATGGCATTCATATTCCTCGCGAAATGCCGCTTTGAACTTGGCGACCAGCGACTCATGGGCGGCATCGTCGTCAAACTCATCGCGCGTCGGCAAGATGAGCTGTTTGAGTGCTACGTCCTCGCCTTGGGCGTTGACAGCACGCGTCACGCGGCCGATACCGCCACGGCGCATGGTGGCATCGTCGGCAAACAGTATCGTAAAACGACGCAGATAGGCAGGCAGTTCGTCCTGACCGAGCGCAATGGCCGGCTCAAACCCGTCGACACGCGCCAGGCGCAGGCCGACCATGGGATCGCGACCGAGCGATTGTGGTGTGGTGGATGCAAGATCGGTCATCATAGGGCAAGCGCCGCCACGTTATTGTTGAAGTTACCGAGCGCGACGTCATCATCGCCGTAATGGCCGACCCATTGACATAGGTTGGTGTAACAGCCCCACAGATTGGCATACTGCTGATACCACCTTGACCGGGGCGAGAATGTCTGACGACCGAACTCGGCTCGAATGACAAACATCTCCCCGACCAGGCTGTCGCACGGCCTGGGATCTCCCGTAGAGTTATAGGTCGAGACCACGTCATTGGCACGAGAAACATAGCCGTCGAGCATGTTGTACTTGGTCACAAGCCAACTGTGAATGCTCTCTTCCTCAGCAGCGGAAAGGCCGCCGGAGTTTGCATCGTTGTCAGTGTTGCCGCCCGTCGAGCCGCCGTTTCCAGGCCCTCCGGTAGAGGAACCCGACCCAGAGCCGCCGCCCGAACTCGATGAATCCGAGCCGGAGCCAGAAGTATCCGAGCTACCGGGCTTTCCGGACTGCTGGGCGTCCTGCTCCTTTTGCTGCTCGACCTTATTCACCGTTGCCGCCACGCTATTGTTGGACAATCGATCGATGATCTTGGTGTTGGTGAGCACGATGGTTTTGCCATTGGCAAGCGTGACTTCGTTGTCCGGGGCCTCGGCGCCGTCCGCATCGTCGGTGCCAAACACAATATGCCCGACCACACTTGCCCAAGCATATCCAGTCGTGGTGCCCAGATCGCTTTTGACCTCATGCCCCACGCGCGGTTCGCGTGCGGCATGCGCCTGCATCATGGACGGCACGGTCATGCCATAGGCAGAAACGCCAGCTATGACCAGCACCAGCGAGCACGATAGCAGTGCGTACGCCCGCGGCGCCAAGCCCAGTCGGCGTCGTATGCGCACCGCGGCGCCGCGCTTTGTCTGAGTGCCACCGGGCCGCATGCGTTCTCCTCCAACAAAAACACGCCGCTCGGGAGCGGCGCATTCATTCGAATCCATATTTGAGTGTATCAGCGAACCAAAAAGGTTGCGCAACGAATGGACAAATTAAGGATGCGAGCGGAAGCATCCATGCGATAAGCGGATACGAAGCATCTTTGTTGCACAACAAACTCACAGTCGCACGGGGAAATTATGACTACCCCGTGCGTCGCGAGGAAAACATACGGCAGGAGCAGGCTCGCCACCTAAATCGCGCGGCGGGCCTCGATGGCGCGGCCAAGCGTAAGCTCGTCGGCATACTCCAAGTCGCCGCCCACGGGAAGGCCGCTTGCCAGACGCGACACCTCGACGCCCAACGGCTTGATGGTACGGGCCAGATAGCTCGCCGTGGTCTCGCCCTCAATATTGGGGTTGGTGGCGATGATGACCTCGTGGATGTCCTCGTGGCCCAAGCGTGCCAGCAGCTCTCGAATGTGCAGCTGCTCGGGGCCAATCTTGTCCATGGGACTGATCACGCCGCCCAATACGTGGTAGAGGCCGTGGTAGCTGCCCGTGCGCTCGATCGCCTGGACATCGCGCGGCTCGCCCACCACGCAAATGCGAGTGGTATCGCGCATCGGGTCCTGGCAGATGGAGCACTCGTCGGCCGTGGCGTAGTTAAAGCAGCGGCTGCAAAAGTGGACCTCCTGCTTGACCTCCAGGATGGCCTCGGCCAGGCGGCGCGCCTCCTCGGCGTCGGCCTCCAACAGGTAATAGGCGATGCGCTGGGCCGACTTGGGACCAATGCCCGGCAGACGGCCCAGCTCATCGAGCAGTTTTTGCAGACTGTGGTTGGCACTCATATATATGCGTGTCTTAGAACGGCATGCCCGGGATGTTGAGGCCGCCGGTGATGGCGCCCATCTGCTTGTTGGCGAGCTCGTTGACGCCGCGGACGGCCTCGTTGACGGCAGCCATGATCATATCCTGCAGCATATCGACGTCCTCGGGATCGAGCGCATCGGGATCGATGGTGAGGTTGACGAGCTCCATCTCGCCGTTAACGGTCACCTTGACCATGCCGCCGCCGGCAGAGGCGTCGACGGTCTGGGACTTGAGGTTCTCCTGCGCGGCGGCAAGCTGCTCCTGCATCTTGCGAGCCTGCTTCATCATCTGCTGCATGTTCATACCGGCCATGATGGCTCCTTTACGTGCGGCCGCACGCCGAGCTGCAAGGGCAGCCGGAGCACGGCGGGACTTTCAAACTCAAAAATCGTACCACGGCGCGCGGCGAGAGAGCGGGGCGGACGTGTTACCTCAGTCGATATACATGTCCTCCAATACAAACCGCACTCAAAGATTATGCAAGGTCGAATTATGCAAGGTTGCATAATATCGCACACTCAATCTAGTAGAGCCGAATCCGGCATTTCATGTGCGCCACTAAATAGCTAAATGCCGAACCGCTGCTCGAGGCGGCGCACATGGCGGCAGGGTATAATTTGATTGCCATAGATAGTAATTTGGAGGTGCCCCATGAATGCCCCCAACGCGCTCCAAAACATCCGCTCAAAACACCCCGTTGCATATGTGGTTCTCTATCTCTTTGTCGGCTGGGCATTGCTGGTTGTCATCACCCATGCCATAGCTTTTGGAGCAGAACTGCTGATAGCCAGCTCGGACCAGCCCGTCGTCAAATGGGAGACGACCGATGAGTGCACCGACGGAACCCGAACCGTCTACTACAACAGCCCGTCCCTCTATCAAGAGTTCAAGGTCAAGATAAAGGACTTCAAGATTGTCGATGCCGAGCTAGGCGTTTATTTGGCAATCGGAGCAACCATTAACGCCGAGCAAGTCGAGTACACGGACAGCCATGCGACGTATCGTATCGACCTCAGCATCCTAGGCCGACCGTCACGCACCTGTCTGCTCAAATGCGACATACGCGGCACCACACTACACATGTCCGAAATACAGATGCGCCCGGACAAGGGGTCCTCTTCTTGAGCAGTATACCCGCCTGCGCAGCTACTCCACCGGCTTGAAGATGGTGGCCTGGCCAAAGACGCTGCGGATGAGGGCCTTGGCCTCGTCCTCGGTCTGCGGGATGCTCGGGGCTGCGCCCTGATGGCCGAAGGGGCTGCCAGCACCGGGATTGGATTCCCAGGGAGCGGCGGGGACGTCGTCGTTTGCAGAGGCTGCGGGTGCCACAGCAGCGGCCTTGGTCGCGGACGCCGCACCCGGCACGTCGAACGGGGGCAGATCGTCCCCGCCGGCATCGGCAGCAAAACCACCGACCATAGCATCGTCGTAGGGCACCTGCTCGGATTCCCATGGCGCAGCCTGCGCAGGCGGCTGAGCCATGGGGACGGACGCGCGCTCGGGCGCTCGGGGCGCGGGCTCGGTCGGGAGCTTGCCCGTGGCAGGAGCACCGGCAGGGTTGTCGGAGCGCAGCCAAGGGGCCTTGGCCAGGTCGGATGACTTGGGCGCAGGCGCGGCAGCGGACTTGGGCGCGGGGATCGGAGCAGCCGGTTTGGGCGCAGCGGGTTCAGGCGCCGACGGGGTCGGTGCCGCTACCGGCGCCGCTTTTGGCTGCGTCGCGCTGGCGCTCGAGGATGCAGGGGGCACCGAGGACACGGGTTGCGGGTCCGCAGATACCGCAGCCCGTGCAGATGGAGAATGCTCCTCATGTTGAGGAGCCGGCGCGCCACCCCCATCCAGGACATAGTCGACGGTACGACGACCGAAGACCGCGCAGACCGTCGGCAGGACCACCGACTGCGTATCGGCGCGACCGAGCATCTTGATGGCAAAAGTCGAACCCGCGGGGAACGAGACCGTGAGCTTGGAGCCGTCGTCGGCCGTGGCGCGGGCGTTGAGCAAAAGCCCTGCGTAGGAGGCCTGACGAGCCTTGACGCGCTCGACGACCTCGGCCCATTTGCGCTGGAGCTCGCCGGCGTCCTCAACCGCGGGGGTCTCGGCAGCACCGGCGGCGGCAACCTGGGCGGCGTTGTTGGGCTTGGACACCGACACGGTCGATGCAGCAGGCGCGGAAGCCGGAGCCGCAACGGGCTGAGGCGCGGGGGCCGGCGCAGGCTGAGGTGCAGGCGCTGCAGGCTTGGAAGCTGACACGGACGCAGGACGGGGCGCAGGCTGGGCAGCCGGAACAGCAGCTCCGCGGTCCCAAGGCATGCCACCCTGGCGCGCGGACGTAGCAGCAGGGGCAGCGGATGCCGCCGGAGCGGCAGCACGGGCGCCCGAAATGAGCGTCGGCTGTTGGGCAGCAGCGGGTACGGATGCTGCAGGCGCGGCGGCCTGAGCAGCAGCCACGCTCGCCGGCACGGCGGCATTGGCAACCATGGCCTCCAGGCGTGCCACGCGCTCGGCCAATGCCTCAATCGTTATATCAGCCTCGGGACGTGCCAGACGCGTGCAGGCAATCTCGAGCACCAGGCGCACGTCGCTCGCGCCCCTCATCTCCAGTGCGGCATCGTCAAGCACTGTCAGCACACGGGCCAGGCGGTCGGCAGGATGCTCGCCAAAGGCAGCGGCCTCGGCAGCAAGCACCTCGGCCTGCTCGGAGCCGCCCTCAAACAGCTCGGCACGGGCACCGGCAACGCAGGCAACGTACACGTCACGCACATGCGCCACCAGGTCGCGCGTCAGCTCCAGCAGGTCGTTTCCTTCCTCGACCTGCGCACGGATCAGTCCATATAGCTCGGCAACATCGCGATCGGCAATGGCGCGGGAAAACTCGCCCAGAATCTGGTCCGAAACCTCGCCTAAAAGCGAGCGGGCGTCGTCCGCATGCACAGAACCGTTGCCAAAGACGCTCAGCTGCTCCAGCGTGGACAACGCGTCGCGCATACCGCCCTTGGCATGGCGCGCCACAATGGCGAGTGCCTCGTCGTCGTAATCGAAGCCCTCCTGCTCGCACACGTAGGACAGGCGATGCTCGATATCCTCGTTGCCGATGCGGTGGAAATCGAAGCGCTGGCAGCGCGAGAGGATGGTCTCCAGAATCTTTTGCGGGTCGGTGGTGCACAGCACAAAGATCACGTGCGCCGGCGGCTCCTCAAGCGTCTTGAGCAGCGCGTTGAACGCCGCCGTCGTGAGCATGTGGACCTCGTCGATGATATAAATCTTGTACTTGCCGCGCACCGGGGCAAAGTTGACGGAGTTGATGATTTCCTCGCGCACGTTGTCCACGCCGGTACGGCTTGCGGCATCGAGCTCGTAGACATCCGGGTGGTTGCCCTCGGCGATGAGCTCGCACTCCTCGCAAGTACCGTCGGGCATGCAGCCGCTTGCACCCTCGGCGCGCGCCGCCTCGGCATTGCGGCACAGCAGCGCCTTGGCCAGAATGCGCGCCATGGTGGTCTTGCCCGTGCCGCGCGGTCCGCAGAACAGGTAGGCGTGGGACAGGCGTCCCTCGGTGATGGCGTGCTCGAGCGTCGAGACGATATGCTGCTGGCCCACCACGGAGTCGAAGGTGAGCGGGCGATACTTTCGGTACAACGATTCCATGGGTGCTCCCCCGGGTATACTGAGTCTTGTTGCCGCGGCGGCCATGCGGTCGCACGGCATACTGCATTCCATAATACCCGTACGGCGAGCCCGCCGCGATAGGAGTCCAAAGAGCATGGCAGACGCAGAGAGCAACCTCGTCCCCTCCGAAGCAGCCGACCAGGTCGAGGTCGCGCTCGAGGAGCAGGCCGCAGCCGACGACGGCATCCTGTACCTCAACGAGTACCAGTATGAAAACGACCTGGTCACCGACTTCGCCCGCCTGGTCGCCTCGCCCAGGCGTCGCGGCTCGCTGTATGTCGCCGCGGCAATTGCCGCGCTCATCGGCATCGGCATGTTGGTGGCCGGCGGCAACTGGATCAAGTTTGGCGTCGTCCTGATCGTATTCGGCGCTTTTTTGGCCTGGTGGAGCAAAAACCTGCACCACACCCTCGCCCGCGACTTTATCGACGCCGTCGAGGCCGACGAGTCCATGGGTGGCCGCTATCGCCGCGTCGCCGCCAACGAGGACGGCCTGATGGTTTGGGGCAAGAGCGGCAAGTCGCAGTTCTTCCCGTTTGAAAAGCTCGACCACGTGCTCGACGGCGAGCGCATCTTTGTGGCCATGTTCGCCGACCAGGGCGTGACGATTCCCAAGGACACCTTCGTCCGTGGCGATGCCGAGCAGTTCGGTCCCTTCCTCAAGGCCCGCATCAACAAAAAACTCCGCATCGAGACCAAGAAGAAGAAAATGAAGGCCGAGAAGGCCGCCGCCGAGGCCAAGCAGGGCGACAAGCCCCAGGAGACCAAGGGCAAGCAGCGCAAGCAGAAGAAGAACAAGAAGAAGCGCTAGGCCGGACGCAAGGTCCAGACCCCAGACGGAGCTTAAATTGAATGTCGCCCACCTGCGCGTGCTACACTAGCAGCATCTATGCCACCGCGAACGGCTCGGCTCCGCGCCCGCCGCTCGCAAACGAACTTTAAACGCACGAGGGTTGGCCATGCCGCTTTTCTCGCAACATACCGCCCGGTTCTCGCCAGACGTTCCTTTGGAGGGCACCAGCTCTCGCGAGCTGCTCAAGCGGTACCAGCCGCTCGAGACACTTGCGACCGGCGGTTTTGGCTCCATCGAGATCTGCCGCGACACGCACCTGCGCCGCCGCGTCGCCATTAAGCGCATCCCCCTTATCAACGGTGCCGGCATGCCCGCCAGCGACATCATGGATGTCCTGCGCGAGGCGCACACTGCCGCTATGCTTCAACATCCCAACATCGTGCAGGTCATCGACTTTACGCACGACACAGCCTATGCCTACCTGGTTATGGAATATGTCGATGGCATGTCGCTGGCCGAGTTTTTGCATCGCGTGGACGGCCACTCACTTACCTTTGACGAGGCCGCAGCCATTGCCGATGCCCTGGGCCAGGCGCTCACCTTCGCCCATAGTAATGGCGTACTCCACCTGGACATTAAGCCCGCCAACGTGCTCATCGACCACTCGGGCAATGTAAAGCTCACCGACTTTGGCATGGCGCGACTGTCGTCCGCCGGTGGCTTTGGCGGCTCGCGCGGCGGCACCATCGGCTACATGCCGCCCGAGCAGCTCGATATCGAGACCGGCACGGTCGATGAGCGCGCCGATGTCTTTGCCCTCGCCTGTGTGATCTACGAGGGCTTGTGCGGCAGCGCCCCCTTTATGGCAGCCACGCCCGCCGACTCGCTCGACCGCATCATCGGCAGCGCCACCTATCCCAGCGAGCTGATACCACACTTTCCCCCGGGAGCCGAGGCTGCGCTCATGAGCGCGCTCTCCCCCATGCCGCAGGACCGCCCCAACAGCATCGAGGCATTTTGCGACCAGCTCCTTGCCGGTCTGGGCAGCGTGCGCGAAGGCCGTCGCAGCCTGGAGCAAATGGTTGGCGAGCTTTCGGATGACGAGCAGGAGCTCGACGATATCGAGCCGTCGCACTACGAGGACGACGCCATCGAGGTCGACCCCGCACTCGGCTGGGCGGGCACGCGCTGGAGCCATGCGCGCGACTACACCATGCGCGCTATCTCGGCGCTAACGTGCGGCACCTTTAGCTTTTTGCTGATGCAGACGGCCGGGGTCGCGGCGCTTCCCGGACTGGTCATTGCGGCTATCGCGATCGGAGCGGCGGCTGGCCTGGCCCCCCAGATTGGCTCGGCCATCTCGGCTGTGGGCTTTTTGGTGCTCATGGCCAACGCCACCATGCAGGCGCAGGGTATCCTGTCGATGTTGCCCGTCGCGGTGATCTTTGCCGCCGCCATGTCCGGTTGGTGGATCGCCTGGGGTCGCACCGAGGCTGCCGCGAGCGCCGCGCTCACCTGTGCGCTCGCGCTTGGCTGTCTGACCGGCAATACCTTCCTGGCAGCTGGGGTCGCCGCCGGCGTCGCGTCATTTTGGCTCGGCCCGGCAAGCGCCGCCGCGGCAACGGGCATGGGCGCGCTTTTTGCCCGTCTGGCCACGGTCGCGCTTTCAGCCGGAGGCGTGCTGGGGCTCGGTAACGTTGCCGCAGCGCTGGGAGACCCGCTCCTTTGGGCTGCCTTTGTGCTGGTCGCGGCAACTGCCGCGGCGTCATCTGCGCTGCTCAATGCCCATGCCAAGCGTGCCGATCAGGGCTCAAACCTTGCCGCAATCGCCGCCATCGCTGTCACCGGCATCGGCTGCTCAGCGGCGTCCTGTCTTGCACACCATATGGAAATTGCCAGCCTTGCAGCCGCGGTCGTCGCCAAGGCGGCGGTTGCGGGAACCCTATCCTCTATAATCGTTGGGATATGCCTATATTTGCTCGGATACCAAAGAACCTATACGGAGAGTGATCTTTCGTGAACTTCCTGAACATCTTCGAGGACCACGTGGCCGGCATCTTCGGTGCCACCCGTGCCCCGTTCTCCTTTAAGAAGCTTGCTAAGCAGGCCGCTCGCGACATGGAGGATCAGACTCTGGTGATTAACGGCGTCAACACGGCGCCGGCACTCTATACCATCCTTATCGCCGCCGACGACGATCCCATGCTCGCCCCGTTCTACCCCGAGCTTTCGCGCGAGGTCCGCGAGTTTGTGAAGGCGCAGGCCGAAAAGCGCCGCTATGTCTTTGTCGGCGAGCCCCTCGTGCGCTTTATGATCGATCCGCAGCTGCGCGCCGGCAAGTTCTCGGTCTTTGCCGAGAACGTCGATGCCCCCACGCTCGGCCGCCTGTACGAAGAAGAGCGCGCCTATCAAAACGGCCTGGGCCAGAACAACTCCGCGGCAAGCCGTGCCGCCAGCGCCCCGCGCGCCGGCCAGCAGCAGTTTGCTGCCCCGCAGCAGCAGCGCCCCGCCGCCATGCCCCAGCAGCAGCCGACGCCTCGCGCCGCCGCTCCCGACCCGCTTGCCGTGGCAGACCCCTTCGCGCCTAGCGTCCCCGACCCCGCCGCCGCACCCATCCCGGTGCCGCAGACCGTCTCGCGCGACTCGCTTGCCGGCATGGGCGGAGCCGCCGCGACCGGTGCCGCCGTGGGCCTAGGCGCCGCAGCCGGCATCGCCTCCAACATGGCGAGCACTCGCGCCCCGCAGCGCCCGCTCGCCCAGCTCGTCGACGTCGTGAGCGGCGAGAGCCATAGCATCACCTCCGCACAGGTGACCATCGGTCGCGAGCGCTCAGTTTCCGACATTGCCCTGCGCGACCCCAACGTGTCGCGCCGCCACGCCCAGCTCACCTTTACGGGCTCGGATTGGTCGATCGAGGACCTCAATTCCACCAACGGCACGCTCGTCAACAACCGCCGCATTACGCGCTGCCCGCTGCGCAACGGCGATCTGCTGACGTTTGGCCTGAGTACCTTTGAATTTAGGGGATAGTCGCTTATGAACATCGATATCGTCCTTTTTGCAGGCCGCATCGTCCTGGTCGCCCTGCTCTATATCTTCCTGTTCGCCGTCATGAAGACCGGCGTGGGACTTGTGCGCGGGCAGCGCCGCGACTCGGCTATCTGGACGATTGATGTGGACAAGGGTCCGCGCGGTATCCGCGGCATCCACGTAGACATGCTCGGCCCCGTCATCGTCGGTCGCTCGCCGTCTTCGGACATCTGCATCAACGAACCGTTCGTCTCGGCCTCGCATGCGCGCTTTTCGCTGCAGGGCCCGGCGCTTATCATCGAGGACCTCAACTCGCTTAACGGCACGCTCGTCAACGGCCGCCAGCTCGTGGAGCCCGCGACGCTGCGTGAGGGCGACGAAGTCCAGATTGGCGACGTGGTCATGAAGGTGAACCGTCGATGATCGACGAGGAGAACAAGTCCGCAACTATGACCGAGGCACCGGCCGCCGCCACAGCTGCGCCGGCCCACGCCGCTCCGGCGGGCTCCGCACCCGTGGAGCCCGAGGACACCGTGTTCTCCCTGCCTCTTTCGCATGTAACGCATGATATTTCGGATCTAGCCGATAACGAGGACGAAGAGGATGCCGTAGCGGCGCCCATCGGCGCACATGCTGCGGAACAGCCCACAGCGCCCGAAGCAACCCCGGCGCCGGCTCACTTTGCAGAGCCCGTCGCCGCGGCAATCAACGAGAGCACTGCGGTGTTTGCGGCACCCGAGCCCGCCGCGCCGGCGTTTCCCATAGCCCCGGCATCCGAGGTTGCGCCCGCGTCTACGCCGGCGCCCGAGCCTATAGACGTCAGCCCGCAAGATGACGAGTCGACCGCCCGCGTTTCCGAGGAGCCCGACTCCCCGGACACCGGCGATTCCGAATCAAACGCCGAGACCGACACCGTCTCTCCCGGTGACACAGCCGAAATCGACGTTGCCGCCGTTGAAGCCAAGCTCAAAGACCCCGGCTCGACCATGAGCTTTGAACCCCTGACCGAGGAGCGCATCGAGACCGACTCGACCTATGATGCCGGCACCACCACGCAACTCATGTGGGGCGCCCGCTCCGACGTTGGCTGTGTGCGCCCGCACAATGAGGATTCCTACCTGGTGCAGTCGCCGCTCTTTTGCGTATGCGACGGCATGGGTGGTCACGCCGCCGGCGAGGTAGCCTCTTATATCGCTGTCGAGACTATAGCCAAGACGGCCCCACAGTCCGCCGACGCAGCACGCCTGGCCGCAGCCGTCGAGGCAGCCAACGCCGCCGTAATCGAGGCGGCCCTGAACGGCCTGGGCAAGCCCGGCATGGGCTGCACAGCCACCTGCGCCTATATCGAAAACGACACGCTCGCCATCGCCCACGTGGGTGACTCTCGCGCCTATCTGCTCCACGAGGGCACGCTCATCCGCGTGACCCGCGACCACTCCTACGTGGAGGAGCTCGTGGACGCCGGCGAGATCACGGCAGACGAGGCTCGCGTCCACCCCAACCGTTCGGTCATCACCCGCGCGCTGGGCTCGGACCCCGCCATGTATGCCGACCACTTCACTCTGCATATCGAGGAAGGCGACCGCCTGGTCCTGTGCTCCGACGGCCTCTCGAGCATGATTCCCGATAGCGATATCGAGAACATCGCCACGCAGTCCTCAACCGCGCAAATCTGCGTCGACAACCTAGTGGACGCGGCGCTTGCCGCCGGCGGCCACGACAACGTGACCGTAGTAGTCGTTGACCTGGTTGACGATGGCGTCATGCGCGAGGCGCAACGCGTGCGTCGCCGCAACGTTACTATCGCCGCCATCCTGGCCCTCGTCTTTGTGCTGGCAGCTGGCATCTGGGCCTACACGGGTGTCACCGGCTCGTACTACCTGGGTACCTACCAGGGCAATGTCGCCGTCTGGCGCGGCCTGCCCGGCAAGCCGCTCGGACTCAAGCTCCACTGGCTCGAAAGCGAAACCAGCATTAAGCTGTCCGACCTGCCCGAAGACACGCAAAACCGCCTCAAGGCGGGCATTCCGCAAACAAGTGTCGACGATGCGCAGGACACGATATCCAAGTACCGCCACCAGATCGACGAGGAGCAGACCCGCCAGGTGATCGACGCGCAAACGATTCGCGACAACACCAATCAGGGATCAACCTCCGAATCAGATTCCGAGAAAACCGCCGAACAGTCCGCCGAGGCCGAAGCCTCCGATAAGAATTAGAAAGGGAGTGCCGCTTATGAGTCGCCGCAACACCGAGCTGCTCTTGCTCATCGCCTCGGCGTTCCCCGTCATCCTGCTGTATGCGATGTACGTCCTCACCGCGGGCGCTGCCATCTCCTTTGAGACGCTCGCCGTACCGATCGGCCTCTTTGCCGCCTTTGCCGCGGCACATATCGCCGTGCGCATCTTGGCGCCCGGTGCCGACCCCGCCATCCTGCCCATCGTATTTATACTTTCGGGCATCGGCATCACGTTCGTGACGCGTCTCGCCCCCGCTCTCGCCATCTCACAGCTCATCATCCTGTTTGTCTCGGTGGCGCTCATGGTGGGAACGCTTGCACTAGTCAAAAACCTCGACGTGGTCATGCGCTACAAGTACACCTTTGGCATCATCGGCATCATTCTGCTGATGCTGCCTATCTTTATCGGCACCACGATCTCGGGCTCCAAGCTGTGGATTCGCATCGCGGGCTTTACCATCCAGCCTGGCGAGTTCGCCAAGGTCTTTATCGTGCTGTTCCTGGCCGGGTACCTGGCCGAGAACCGCGAGCTACTCTCCATCTCCAACCGCAAGATCCTGGGCTTTAAGATCCCTCGCCTGCGACTGCTGCTGCCGCTGTTTGCCGTGTGGGGTGTGTGCCTGCTCGTCGTCGTCTTCGAACGCGACCTGGGTTCGGCCGTGCTGTTCTACACCATCTTCTTGCTGATGCTCTACGTTGCCACGGGGCGCTTTTCGTATGTCGTTATCGGCCTTGCGCTCTTAGCCGTTGGAGCCGTGGGCGCCTACAAGTTCCTGTCGCACGTTCAGGTGCGTTTCCAGGTTTGGGTCGATCCGTTTAAGGACGCCCAGGGCCAGGGCTACCAGATCGTCCAGTCGCTCTTCTCGCTTGCCGACGGCGGTCTGGTCGGCGTTGGCATCGGCAACGGGATGGCCAACAACATCCCCGTCGTCGAGTCCGACTTTATCTTCTCGGCCATCGGCGAGGAGATGGGTCTTTTGGGCGGCGGCGCCGTGCTCATCCTGTTTATGCTCTTTGCCGTGCGTGGCCTCACCACGGCTGCCCGCGCTAAATCCGACCTCGCCGCCTTTAGCGCCACGGGCCTTACGGCCGCCATCAGCTTCCAGGCCTTCTTGATCGCTGGCGGCGTTACCCGCCTGATCCCGCTGACCGGCGTCACCTTGCCCTTTATGAGCCAGGGCGGCTCCTCGCTGCTGGCGAGCTTTATCATCGTCGCGCTCCTGCTGCGCGCCGGTGACGAGGCGACCGGACGCGAGGCCGAGCTTACCGGCACCGGCACCATGGCCGCCATCACCGATGATCAGGTCGCATCTGCCGCCGCCCCGACGGGCACGCGCTTTGCCACCTCGTCTTCCTACGGCAGCGGCAGCCATTCCGTCGGCTCGCGCATGCGCCGTCGCCTGCTCGACACACCTGAATCCGGTGTGCTCGGCCGCGTGGCGCTCGCCAACCGTCTAACCCGCGCGGTGCTCGCCTTTACGGCGCTGTTCGCCATCCTTATCGGCAACCTCACCTATGTCCAGGTCATCAAGGCCAAGGACTATCAGGACATGCCGACCAACAACCACACCATCGCCCGCTCCAAGTACATCCAGCGCGGTTCCATCATCACGTCCGACGGCGTGACGCTGGCCGAGTCGCTGCAACAGGAGGACGGCACCTACGTACGCTCCTACCCCAACGGTAACCTGGCAGCGCACGTGGTTGGCTACGTGAGCCAGCAGTATGGCACCACCGCCATCGAGAGCGTCATGAACGACACGCTCACCGGCTCTAAGGATTACTCCAGCTGGAACAACGCCATCGCGTCGCTCGCGGGCCAGACCCAGCCGGGCAACACCGCCAAGCTCACCATCGACTCGCGCATCCAGACGGCTGCCGAGCAGGCACTCAAGGGCTTTAAGGGCGCTGTAGTGGTCATCGACCCGCGTACCGGCGCGGTGCTCGCATGTGCCAGCTCGCCCACCTACGACAACACCAACATCGATGCCCTGCTGCAGACGGGCGGCGGCGAGGACGGCTCCATGTACAATCGCGCCATGGACGCGCTGTACACGCCGGGCTCAACGTTTAAGGTCGTTACGCTTTCCGCGGCACTCGAGACCGGTGCCGCCAGCCTTACCAGCACCTACCAGGCGCCCGGCTCCATGGACATCGGCAACGCACCGGTCACCAACTATGCCAACGAGAGCTACGGCACCATCAGCCTGCAGCAGGCCTTTGCCGTGTCCTCCAACGTCGTCTTTGGCCAGGTGGCAAACGAAGTTGGCGCAAACACGCTCGTACAGTTTGCCAACGCCTTTGGCTACGGCCAAAAGCTCGGCCAGGACCTGACCTCCGCGGCCTCCATCATGGCCGACCCGTCGCTCATGACCGAGTGGGAGACCGCCTGGGCCGGCGCCGGCCAGCCTGTCGGCATGGACCACACGCCCGGCCCGCAGACCACCGTCATGCAAAACGCCGTGATTGCCGCCGCCATCGCTAACAGCGGCGTGGTCATGGACCCGTACTTTGTAGCCCAGGTACTCGCCCCGGACGGAACCGTGGTCAAGACCACGCAGTCCCGCTCGCTGGGTCAGGCCGTCAGCTCCGCCACGGCCGACCAGGTCAAGCAGGCCATGCTTGCCGTCGTCCAGTCCGGCACCGGCACCGATGCCCAGATCCCCGGCGTCAAGGTCGCCGGCAAGACCGGCTCGGCCGAGACCGGCGGCACCAACGTCAACTCGATGTTCGTTGGCTTTGCACCTTACGATTCACCCACGGTCGCCATCTCGGTGGCCTTGGAGGATTTCGACAAGCATGACGTCAAGGCCGCCAAGATCGCCGGTATCGTCCTGACCGCGGCGCTTGCCGCACAGGGAGCGTGATGCCCATGATCGAATCGGACACCCGAGGCGCGCCGCGGCCGAAGAGTTAGCGGCAACGCGCCACACGGCCCCAGCGGCCACATCGTAGGTACTACACACATCGTTGAGCGAATAGTTATGTTAGGAGCAGGAATGGAACAGAGGGTCCTCGGGGGAAGATACCTCCTCAAGGATAAGGTGGGAACAGGCGGCATGGCGACCGTCTACCGTGCACAGGACCAGGTCCTCGACCGCACGGTTGCCGTCAAGATCATGCTGCCGCAGTATGCTGGCGACGCAACCTTCGCCGCACGCTTTAAGCAGGAGGCCCAGGCAGCAGCCGGTCTCTCCTCCCCCTATATCGTGGGCGTCTACGATTGGGGCAAGGACGGCGACACCTATTACATCGTCATGGAGTACCTGCGCGGCACCGACCTTAAGAGCGGCATCAAGAGCCACGGCGCCCTCGACCCCAAGAAGGTCGCCCAGATCGGCTCGCAGATCAGCTCCGCGCTTTCGGTCGCCCACAAGCACGAGATCATCCACCGCGACATTAAGCCGCAGAACATCATGGTGCTGCCCGACGGCAACATCAAGGTGATGGACTTTGGCATCGCGCGCGCCAAGAACAGCCACCTCACGCAAGACAACAACGTGCTGGGAACCGCCCACTACGTCAGCCCCGAGCAGACCCGCGGTCAGGACCTCGGCCCCACCTCGGATATCTACTCGCTGGGCGTCGTGATGTACGAGTGCGCCACCGGCCGCGTTCCCTTTGACGGTGACGACGCCATCTCGGTCGCACTCAAGCAAGTCAACGAGCTGCCTATTCCGCCGAGCCAGATCAACTCCGGTGTCGACGCCGACCTTGAGCGCATCATCCTCAAGTGCATGGAGAAGGACCCGGCAAACCGCTTCCAGACCGCCGACGAGCTTCGTCAGGTGCTCAACAGCTACCTGTCGGGCCGTGCCGTCAACGTCTCGGAGCCCACGCGCATCATCGGTGCCCCCGGTGAGCTGGGCGCCACCAAGACTCGCGAGCTTTCCGATCAGACGCGCGCCATGGTGCGTCCCGTCTCGGGCGTGAGCGGCCAGAATACCGCCCGTAGCTCGGTTTCGGGCTCCACCGGCTCCTACGAGGTCGAAAAGCCCAAATCCAACAAGAACAAGATCATCGCCGCCGTGGTGGCAGCCGTTGCCGTCATCGGCATCGTGGTGGCCTTTGCCACAGGACTCTTTGGCGGCGAGCAGGTCACCGTGCCCGATGTGCTGGGCAAGGACCAGCAGACTGCCGTCGAGCTGATCAAGGAAGCCGGCCTCGAGGTCGGCACCATCGACCAAAGCTACAACGACGATGTCGACGAGGGCAAGGTCGCCGAGCAGACGCCCAACGGCAACACCAAGAAGGCCAAGGGCACCAAGGTGAACCTGGTAATCTCCAAGGGTCCCAAGCCCTCCGAGAAGGTTGAGGTTCCCCGGCTTGTCGGCCTGACCAAGGACCAGGCCGAGGCCGCGCTGGCAAGCGTTGGCCTGAAGGGCAACGCCTCCGAGGAGGCCAACGAGGCCGATGAGGGCCAGGTCTTTGAGCAGGGCACCGAAGCCGGTAAGGAAGTCGCGAAGGGCACGACCATCTCGTACAAGGTCTCGAGCGGCCCGGATACCACGTCCGTCCCCGATCTGACCGACATGACCGAGGCCCAGGCGCGCAACGCCCTCGATATGGCAGGCTTTGGCGTCGACGTTAGCTACCAGGAGAACGACTCGGTTACCGAGGGCACCGTGATCAGCTGGAACCCCAGTGGCAAGCAGAAGCCCGGCGCCACGATTACCGTCGTCATTGCCAAGAAGTCCGGCAAGGCCAGTGTTCCGGGCAACCTGTACGGCAAGAGCATCTCCGCCGCCGTCACCGCGCTCAACAACGCCGGTTTCTATAACATCGGCTTCTGTGACCAGAACGGCAATCCCGTAAGCGGTAACGAGGATGCCACCGTTACGGGCGTCTCCCCCACTGGCAAGCAGTCCACCGACAGCACGATTACGCTGACGGTCGCACTTTCTGGCTCGGGTTCGGGCTCTGGCTCGGGCACGGGTGACGATTCCGGTACGACCAACTAGTCGCCACCCCACCGCTCATCACGGCTCTCGCCGCAAACATATTCGCTCACAGGCGCCCGCTTGCTCCCCCAGCAAGCGGGCGCTTCGTTTTTGACATGGCATTGAACCAGAAGAACCCGGCACCGTAGCGGTACCGGGCTCGATATTCCTCTGGTGCCCCCGGGCGGATTCGAAAACTCCCCCGCGGGGAAATGAGTGACGCGGGTGTCGACGGCTCGAATCCTGCCCTTAGACCAGAAGAGCCCGGCACCGTAGCGGTACCGGGCTCG
>DBFOME010000046.1:0-27034 GCA_048430645.1 Collinsella sp.
GTATAGTACTTCTTCGCACGGGGGCGTAGCTCAGCTGGGAGAGCGCTTGACTGGCAGTCAAGAGGTCAGGGGTTCGATCCCCCTCGTCTCCACCCGAGCATTGAATGAGGCTCCAACGCAAGTTGGGGCCTTTTTTCATATAGGAACACAAGGTCAAAGGCGGCAGCATGATCCTCCTGGTCGACAAGATCGAAAAAAGCTTCGGCGCGCGCGTCCTCTTTAGCGGCGCGTCCTTCCAGATCAACCCCGGCGAGCGCTTCGCGCTCGTGGGCCCCAACGGAGCCGGCAAAACCACCATGCTCAAAATCATCATGGGCATCGACAGCCCCGACGCCGGCCAGGTCCAGTACGCCAAGGACTGCCAGGTAGGCTACCTAGAGCAGGAAACCAACCTCGAGCACAAGGACACCACCATCCTCGCCGAGGTCATGGCCGCTGCCAAGGAAATCCGCTGCATGGGCGAGCGCGCCAACGAGCTGCAGGCTCAGATCACCGAGCTCTCCGAACAGGGCAAAGACGTCGATGCGCTCCTTAACGAGTACGGCCAGGTCCAGGACCGCTTTGAGCACCTGGGTGGCTACGAGCTCGAGAGCAACGCGCGCAAAATCCTGTCCGGCCTGGGCTTTAAGGTCACCGACTTTGAGCGCCCGTGCTCCGAGTTCTCTGGCGGCTGGCAGATGCGCATCGCGCTTGCCAAGCTCTTCCTGCGCCACCCCGACCTGCTGCTTCTGGACGAGCCCACCAACCACCTGGACCTCGAGAGCGTCCAATGGCTGCGCGGCTTTATCGCCAACTACGACGGCGCCGTCCTCATCGTCAGCCACGACCGCGCCTTCATGGACGCCTGCGTCGACCATGTCGCCGCTCTCGAAAACCGCCGCGTGACCACCTACACCGGCAACTACAGTAGCTACCTCAAGCAGCGCGAGGACAACCTGGAGCAGATGCGTGCCAAGCGCGCCGCCCAGGAGCGCGACATCGCCCACATGCAGGTCTTCGTTGACAAGTTCCGCTACAAGCCCACCAAGGCCGCCCAGGCCCAAGAGCGCATCCGCAAGATCGAGCAGATCAAAAAGGAGCTTGTCATCCTGCCCGAGGGTCACAAGCACATCGACTTTAAGTTCCCCGACCCACCGCGCTCCGGCGACATGGTCGTGGGCTTGGAAGGCGTCTCCAAGTCCTACGGCGACAAGCACATCTACAGCGACATCGACCTCAAACTCTACCGCGGCGAGCATGTGGCACTCGTCGGCCCTAACGGCGCCGGCAAGTCCACCCTCATGAAGATCCTCGCCGGCCTGGAGCCGCCCACCACCGGCACCCGCGACCTGGGAACCAACGTCGGCGTCGCCTACTATGCCCAGCACGCGCTCGAAGGCATGACCGAGTCCAACACCGTCCTGCAAGAGATCGACACCGTCACATCCAAGTGGACCGTGCCGCAACAGCGTAGCCTGCTGGGCGCCTTCCTGTTTAGCGACAACGACTCCATCGAGAAGCAGGTCCGCGTCCTCTCCGGTGGCGAAAAGGCGCGGCTAGCGCTCGCCAAGATGCTCGTGGCCCCCGAGGCGCTCCTGTGCCTGGACGAGCCCACCAACCACCTGGACATCGACTCGGTGGACATGCTCGAGAACGCCCTGCAAAACTTCCCCGGTACCATTGTGCTGATCAGCCACGACGAGCACCTGGTACGCGCCGTGGCCAACCGCATCATCGACATCCGCGATGGTAAGGTCACGGTCTACGACGGCGACTACGACTACTACCTCTACAAGCGCGAGGACCTCGCAGCCCGCGCCGCCGTCGAAGCAGCAGGGGAGAGTACGCCGGCCGCGACCAAGTCCGCTAAGGTCACCGCAGCCCAGCCCGATACGCCCGCCGCTGCTTCCAAGCCTGCCGAGGGCAAAAAGACCAAGGAGCAAAAGCGCGCCGAGGCCCAGGCCCGCGCTGCGCTCAACAAAAAGCTCAAGGGCGTGCGCAACCAGCTCAAGAAGATCGAGGGTGAGCTCGACAAAAAACGCGCCCGCTATGACGAGCTTATGGAATTGATGGCCAGCGAAGAGCTTTATGCCGATCAGGACAAGTTCAACGCCGCGCTGGGGGAATATAACGGCCTTAAGCAAGAGCTGCCCAAGCTCGAGGACGAATGGCTGGAGCTTTCCACCCAGATCGAAGAGGAGACCGCGCGTGAACTCTCG
Organism: Collinsella sp.; assembly: GCA_048430645.1. GTDB lineage: Bacteria > Actinomycetota > Coriobacteriia > Coriobacteriales > Coriobacteriaceae > Collinsella. The sequence goes on from DBFOME010000046.1 coordinate 2,199, forward strand.
TAAGGCCGCTGCCGTGGCGATGAGCATCATCGCCATCGCCTGTCGCATCTGCGGCATTTTTATGAGCGCGATGACCGTGCTGCTGTGCTTTAGCGGCCTGACCGCCAAGCTGCAGATCGTCGGCTTTGTCGTTGAGCTTTCGCGCGCACTGCCGAGTGCCATCGCCGGCTACGGCGTCATCACCTCGCCCTTTGGCGGCGTGTTCCGCTTAGATTACGCCATCGTGGCCGTCATCCTGTTTGTGGCCGACTACCTGCTCACGCGCGCCTCGCGCCGCGTCCGCTAGGGGATTGTTATGTCCAGCAGCTACTTCATGAACCTGCTCGCCAGCGCGGTCGCCGTCATCGTCGGCATCGTGATCCACGAGAGTGCGCACGCCGCCGCGGCCTGGGCACTCGGCGATAAGACGGCCCGTTCGCGCGGTCGTGTCTCGCTCAACCCGCTCAACCATATCGACCCGTTTGGCACCATCATCTTGCCGCTGCTCATGCTTGCCGCCGGCGGCCCGGTGTTCGCCTTCGCCAAGCCCGTGCCCGTCTACCTCAACAACCTCAAGCACCCCAAGCGCGATGAGGTCCTGGTTAGCGCAGCCGGCCCCGCATCGAACATCGCCCTCGCGTGCCTTGCGGCCGCCCTCATGCACACGGCATACGGCAACCTCTACACCCGCATGTCCTTTGCCCTGGCGTCACAGATCATGAACTTCGGCGCCACGTTTATCGTAGTCAACCTGTCACTCGCGTTCTTCAACCTCATCCCGATCCCACCGCTCGACGGCTCTTCGATCATTGTGCCGTTCCTTAAAGGCAAGGCTCTCAACAACTATTATCGTCTGCAGCAATACGCTATGCCCATCCTCATCCTAGTGCTGTACCTGCTGCCCATGTGGACCGGCATCGACGTGATCGGCCGCTATTTCGACGTTACCGTGTATCCGCTTGCTGAGCAGCTGCTCAACTTCGCAATCGCCGGCATCTAAGGTAAACTTACAGGTCGACCGTGCAAAACGGTCAGAACATGCGCCCAAACCGCGCCGCGAAGGCGCCGTCAAAGGAGGTCGAAGATGTCGTATCGCGTGTCGACGCAGGTCTACAGCGGACCGTTCGACCTGCTGCTGCAGCTGGTAACCCGCCAAAAAGTAGATATCGGCGCCATCTCCATCAGCGAGGTGGCCGAACAGTACCTTGCCGAGGCAGAGCGCATTGAGGCGCTGGACCTGGACGTGGCGAGCGACTTTTTGCTGGTGGCGGCAACCCTTTTGGACATCAAGGCTGCCTCTCTAGTGCCGCAGGAGGCCCCGCGCAAAGTCGATGACGACGATGACGAGTTCGACGAAGACCTCGAGGAGCTCAGCGCGCTCGACGGCGACGCCCTGCGCGAGGTCCTGATCCAGCGCCTAATTGCCTACAAGCAGTTTAAGGGCGCGGCCGCGGCCCTTGGCGCGCGCATGCAGGCCGAAAGCCGCATGCACCCGCGTGTGGCCGGTCCCGACCCGGAGTTCCTAGGCCTTATGCCCGACTACCTTGCCGGCATCACGCTGCGCGGTCTCGCCGTCATCTGTGCCGACCTGGACGGCAAGCGCCAGACTTTCCTGCTGGAGGCCGAGCACGTGGCGCCGCATCGCGTGCCGCTCGACCTGACCGTGGCCTCAGTCGACCGCTTTACCATGGCGCACCAAACCTGCACCTTCCGCGAGCTACTGGACGGCGATGCCACCACCGAGCAGCTCGTTGTCACCTTCCTAGCTATGCTTGAGCTCGCCAAGCGCGGCTCGCTCACGCTGAGCCAGGACGAGATCTTTGGAACCATCCGCATCAACCGCGTCGAGGGCGCCGAGGCCTATGTGCCCGGCGAGGGCCCCGAGCTCACCGAATAGGAGCCGCAACCATGTCAACCCTTTCCACGCTGGAGGCAAACAGCCTCAAAGGCGCCCTCGAGGCGCTGCTGCTGGTGTCGAGCGACCCGGTGAGTGCGCCCGCGCTGGCCGGCGCACTGGATATCGCCCCCGGCGAGTGCGCGTCGCTGCTCGCCGAGCTCAAGGTTGAGTACGAGGAGGCCAACCGCGGCTTTCAGCTGCGCGAGGTCGCCGGCGGCTGGCGCCTGTTTACGCACCCCGCCTACCACGACGTGGTCGAGGCCTATGTGTTGAGCTGGGACACGCAAAAGTTATCGCAAGCGGCACTCGAGACCCTGGCCGTGATCGCATACCACCAGCCCGTGACGCGCGAGGTGGTGAAGGGCATCCGCGGCGTCAATTCCGACGGCGTCATCGCGTCGCTTGTGGACAAGGGTCTGGTGCGTGAGCTCGGCCGCGATCCCCAGCGCGGTCAAGCCATCATCTACGGCACGACCAACGCCTTCTTGGAAAAGTTCGGCCTGCGCTCCACCCGCGACCTGCCCGACCTGGAGCAGTTTGCCCCAGACGAGCAGTCGCGCCAGTTTATCCGCGAGCGTCTGAGCGGCCGCAGTATTCAGTCCACGCTCGAGGAGCAAGCCGAGGACTTAGACGAAGAGCGCGAACTGCTCGATACCGATGTTGTAGATGTTGAGGCAGTCGAGAACTTGGAGACCCTGGTCGTCGACGAGACCTCGGAGGATTTGCATGACGAGGACTAACGAAGTAGGGGAGACGCGCGCCATGGGCAACGCAGTACCCGCCACCGACGCCCAGCCCGTCTATCCGCACACCATGCGCCTGCAGCGCTTTTTAGCGCGCGCGGGCGTGGCGAGCCGCCGTGGCTCGGAGGACCTGATGACCGCCGGCCGCGTGACCGTCAACGGCGAGGTCGCGACCGAACTGGGCACCAAGGTCGACGTCGACCGCGACCATATCGAGGTCGACGGCATGCCCGTCAAGCTCAACCAGGGCGCCGTGTACCTGATGCTCTACAAGCCGACCGGCTACCTCACCACCATGAGCGACCCGCAGGAGCGCCCTTGCGTGGCCGACCTGGTCCCCCGCGACCGCTTTCCGGGACTCTTCCCGGTGGGTCGTCTGGACCGCGACACCACAGGCCTTTTGCTCTTTACCACCGACGGCGACCTGTCGCAGGACCTGCTGCACCCGAGCAAGCACGTCTACAAGACCTACCAGGCGCTCGTGGACGGAGACTTGTCCGACCGCGATCTTACCCCGCTACGTCGCGGCATCGAGCTCGACGACGGCCTGTGCCAGCCGGCAATCTGCCGCGTCATCAACGCGCGCGAGGCAGAGGCCGTGGCTCCGCAAGGCGTCAAGCCCGGCACCACCGCCGTGGAGGTCATCATCCGCGAGGGACGCAAGAACCAGGTCAAGCGCATGCTGGGCAAGATTCACCATCCGGTAATCCGTCTGCATCGCTGCAACTTTGCCGGCCTGGAGCTCGAGGGCGTGGCCAAGGGCTCGTGGCGCGAGCTCACCGACCGCGAGGTGCAGATCCTAAAAAGCGGCGGCATCCCGCCCAAGCAGGCCAGCTCCAAGCGCGTCGCCGCGCGTGCGACCAACACCGCCAGCCGCACGCGTCACCACGGCAGCCACGGCTCCGCGCCCAAGCGCAACACCTACCGCGAGCGCTACACGGGCTAGGCAATCCGCCGCGCCCCAACGCCCGCGAACCATACCAGCACGTCAATCATCGAAAGGAAGCATTGCATGATCGTCGCCATCGACGGCCCCGCCGGTTCCGGCAAGTCCACCATCGCCAAGGAGATCGCCCGCCAGCTGGGCTTTAACAAGCTCGACACGGGCGCCATGTATCGCGCCGTCACCTTCGCCGCGCTCGACCGCGGCATCGATCTGGACGACGAGGCGGCAATCGACGCCCTCGCCGAGCAGATCGAGATCCGCTTTACCAACGGCACCGGTGAGGACACGCGCCTGACCATTGACGGTCAGGACGCTTCAGCCGCCATCCGCACCCCGCAGGTCGACGCCAACGTATCCAAGGTCTCGGCCTACCCGGGCGTCCGCGCCGCCATGCTCATCCATCAGCGCCGCGCCGCCGAGGACCGCGACATCGTCGCCGAGGGTCGCGACATCGGCACCGTCGTGTTCCCCAACGCACAGGTCAAGGTGTTCCTGACTGCCGACCCGCGTGAGCGCGCCCGCCGCCGCGTGCTTCAGCGTCACCAAAACGATGCCCAGCCGCTCACGTCCGAGCAGCTCGAAGCCGAGGTCGACGAGACCCTCGACGCCCTCAAGCAGCGCGACAAGCTTGACAGCAGCCGCGAGGTCGCCCCGCTCGTGCCCGCCGAGGACGCCGTGCACGTCGACTCCACCGCTCACACTATCGACGAGGTCGTCTCGATCATCGAAGACCTCATCAACCAAAGGAGGTAGCCCATGCGCCTGTTTAAACAGACGCCCGAGGATTACTACAACGCCCCCTACGCCGAGTTCCCGGCGCTCATCCGCGGCACCGTTGTCGTGGTCATGGCAATCCTGTGGACCTTCTCCAAGCTCATGTGGCGCTGGAAGGTCGAGGACGCCGACCTGCTGTTTGAGCGCCAGGAAGGCCGCGGTAGCGTAGTCATCTGCAACCACACCTCGATGGCCGAACTCTTGGCCGTGGAGACGGCGCTGTTCTTTGGCGGCCGCCGCATCCGCCCCATCTTTAAGTCCGAATTTGCCAAGTCCAAGATTGTGCGCTGGGCCTTTAGCCGCGTGGGCGGCATCCCCGTGGAGCGCGGTACTGCCGATATGAAGTGCCTGCGCGCCGCCCAGCATGCGCTGCAGCGCGGCGAGGACGTCCTGATCTTCCCCGAGGGCACGCGCATCCGCTCGCGCGAAATCAAGCCCGAGGTCCACGGCGGTTTTGCGCTCATCGCTCAGATGGGCAAGGCACCCGTGAACCCGCTCGCCATCTGCGGCTGGTCCGACATCACGCCCGCGGGCAAAAAGATCATGCGCCCTAAGAAGTGCTGGATCCGCGCCGGCAAGGCCGTCTCGCTTTCCGACGCACCGGCCGGGCTTAAGCGCACGGAGCGCCTGGAATGGTTTGAGTCCGAGGCCATGAGCCGCGTCTACGCCATGCGAGACGAGCTGTGCGACGAGCATCCGGGCAGGTTCTAGCCATGAGCGAGAACGTGACGAACACCTCCGCGACTGCGTCCGACCAGGCAATCGCGCCTTCCATCGAGATCGCCGCCCACGCCGGCACTTGCTATGGCGTACAGCGTGCGCTCGATATGGCGCTGGCCGCCGCGCCGCAGGCAGGGGAGTGCACTCAGGTTCATACCTTGGGTCCGCTTATCCATAACCCCATCGTGGTACGCGAGCTCGCTCAGGCGGGCGTTGGCTTGGCCGAAACCCTGGATGACGCCGCAACCGGCACCGTGATTATCCGCGCCCACGGCGTGGTGCCGCAGGTGATCGATGCTGCCCGCAAGCGCGACCTTACCGTGGTTGACGCCACCTGCCCCTACGTGAAGAAGGTCCATGTGGCGGCCGAGCGCCTGGTGCGCGAAGGCTACCGCGTGATCGTCGTGGGCGAGCCGGGCCACCCAGAGGTCGAGGGTATTCTGGGCCACGCCGGCAATGACGCGCAGGTCGTGAGTTGCGCTGCCGATGCGGACGCGCTGCCGCTCAAGGGCAAGGTAGGCCTCGTCGTGCAGACCACCCAGACCGCGCAGAACCTCGCCGAGGTCGTGGCCGCCATAACCCCGCGCGTGCAGGAGCTGCGTGTGATCAACACCATCTGCGCCGCCACGAGTGAGCGTCAACAGGCAGCAGCCACACTTGCCAACCGCTGCGACTGCATGGTCGTGGTGGGCGGCAAGAACTCGGGCAACACCCGCCGCCTGGCGCAGATTTGCGCAGACGCCTGCGAGCGCACGTATCATATCGAGGAAGCTTCCGAGCTCCAGGCCGCGTGGTTTACCGACGCTCACCACATCGGCATCACCGCCGGAGCTTCCACCCCGCAAGAACACATCGAGCGCGCGGTCACGCGCATCAAGGAGCTTTGCCGCTAATCATGGACCAGACCGTACCCGCATACGCCGCCGAGGTGGCCGATTACGGGCGCAGCCGCGATCCCGAGCCGGGTGAGGGCGCGCTCGTTAAGAACGTGCGTCCCGAATCGCCCGCGTGGGATGTGGGTATCGAGCCGGGCATGCGCGTGCTCACGGTCAACGGTGAGCAGCTTACCGACATGATTGTGTGGCTCTGGGAGGCCGACGATGATACCGTCGACCTCGAGGTTTTCGACCCGCGCGACAACACCGTCACCTCCGTCGAGCTCGACCGCTTCCCAGGAGAGGACTGGGGCCTTGAGTTCGATGGCCCTATCTTCGATGGCATGCGCACCTGTGTGAACGCCTGCGTGTTCTGCTTTATGACGATGCTCCCCAAGGGCGGCCGCTCCACGCTCTATATTCGCGATGACGACTATCGCCTAAGCTTTTTGCAGGGCAACTTTGTTACGCTCACGAACCTCACCGACGAGGACGTGCAAAACGTCATCCAACGCAACATGAGCCCCATGAACGTGTCGGTCCACGCCGTAAGCCCCGACGTCCGCCGCCGCATGATGGGCCGTAACGCCCAGCGCGGCATGGATGTGCTCGAGGCCATCATGGCCGCCGGCATAGAGATTCATGCGCAGATCGTGTTGTGCCCCGGCATGAACGACGGCGAGGAGCTGGAAAAGACCCTGCGCTTTTGCGAGGAGCACGAGCAAATCACCAGCCTGGGCATTGTGCCGCTCGGTTTTACCAAGCATCAGAACCGTTTTAGCTGGTCCTACAGCGACAAACCCGAGCTAGCGCGCGAGACCATCGCCATGATCAGGCCCTTCCAGGATCGTGCCTATGAGCGCTTTGGCCGCCACACCTTCCAGATGAGCGACGAATTCTATCTGGACGCCGGCATCGATCCTCCCGAGGCGGACTTTTACGACGGTTACCCGCAGTACTACGACGGCATCGGCATGATCCGCTCGTATCTGGACGAGACCGACGACGTGCTTGCCGCCGACGCCGAGCGTCTGGCCCGCGTCCGCGCTGGCATCGCCGAGCGCAACCAGCGCCTGCTGTGCCTCTCCGGCGACAGCGCGCGCGACACCGTGGCGCGCTTTGTGGAGTCGCCGTATGGTCTCGCCGGCACTGTCACGGCCATCAAGAACCGCTACTTTGGCGGCAACGTGGACGTGACCGGCCTCATCGTCGCGTGTGACATTCTGGAGCAGCTGCCCCAAGATCTGTCGGGGGTTATGCTCTTTGTGCCTAAGCTCATGTTCAACGCTGACGGCATGACGCTTGACGAGTATCATCGTGACGATTTACTCGCAAGCCTTACCAGTCGCGGCGCCGAGGTTCATGTGGTGTCGACCATGCCGCATGAGCTGCTCGATACCCTGGAGCGCATCCTTGGCATTGTGCCTGCCGACTCTACTAATTCCACTGACCCTACCCATTAAAGGAGAGCAGATGAAACCTATCGTCGCCGTCGTCGGACGCCCCAACGTGGGCAAGTCCACGCTCGTTAACCGCCTGGCCCAGACCTCGGACGCCATCGTCCACGAGTCCCGCGGCGTCACGCGCGACCGCTCGTATCACACGGCCGATTGGAACGGCCGCGAGTTCACCATCGTCGACACGGGCGGTATCGAGCCGCTCAAGAGCGACGATGTCTTTGCCACGTCCATCCGCGACCAGGCCCTCGCCGCCGCCGAGGAAGCCGCCGTCATCCTGTTTGTGGTCGACGGCCGCACCGGCGTCACCGAGGAGGACGAGTCGGTCGCTCGCATGCTCAAGCGCTGCGACAAGCCGGTCTTTCTGCTGGTGAACAAGCTCGATAACCCCGACCGCGAAAATGACAGCATCTGGGAGTTCTATTCGCTCGGCATCGGTGAGCCCACGCCGCTTTCGGCCCTGCACGGCCACGGCACGGGCGACCTGCTCGACGACATCGTGGCCCTGTTGCCCGAGGAGGAGGACGAGGTCGCCGACGAGTTCCCCGATGCGCTGAACGTGGCCATCATCGGCCGCCCCAACGCCGGTAAGTCCTCGCTGTTCAACCGCATCCTGGGCGCCGACCGTTCCATCGTGTCCAACATCGCCGGCACCACGCGCGATGCCATCGACACCGTCGTGGAGCGCAACGGCAAGCACTACCGCATGGTCGACACCGCGGGTATTCGCAAGAAGAGCACCGTGTACGAGAACATCGAGTACTACTCCATGGTCCGCGGCCTGCGCGCCATCGACCGCGCCGACGTGGCGCTGCTCGTCGTCGACGCCTCCGTGGGCGTTACCGAGCAGGACCAGAAGGTCATGGGTCTTGCCATCGAGCGCGGCTGCGCCATCGTGGTGCTGCTCAACAAGTGGGACCTGCTCGACGATGACCGCAAGCGCGAGGCCTGCATGGAGACCGTCGACCGCCGTCTGGGCGTCATGGCTCCCTGGGCCCAGTACCTGCGCATCTCAGCCCTGACCGGCCGTAGCGTCGAGAAGATCTGGTCGATGGTCGACGCGGCCGAAAAGACGCGCTCGCAAAAGATCAGTACCTCACGCCTCAACACGTTCCTTACCGACCTGCGCGAGTTCGGTCATACCGTGGTGGACGGCAAGCGCCGCCTGCGTATGCATTACGTGACCCAGACGGGCGTCAACCCGCCGACGTTCACGTTCTTCGTCAACCACAGTGACCTGGTCAACGACACCTACCAGCGCTACGTGGAGAACCGCATGCGCTCGACCTTCGACTTTGCCGGCACACCCATTCGACTCTTCTTTAGGAAGAAGGAGCAAAAGGATGCATAATCCGATTCTTCTGACCGCCATCTGTGCCGTGGTCTCGTTCTTTATCGGGGCGATTCCGTTTGGCCTGATCCTGGGCCGCGTGTTCAACCACACCGACATTCGCAAGGCGGGCTCCGGCAACATCGGCACCACCAACGCCCTGCGCGTGGCCGGCCCCAAGGTGGCCGCGCTCACGCTGCTGCTCGACTGCCTTAAGGGCGCCATCTGTGTCCTTATCGCGCGTCCGCTCATTGCCGACTTGGGCTATGGCTTCCCCGTGAGCATTATGGCCCCCGGTGCCGCCGGCGACTGGATGCTCGGCGTCATCTGCCTGGCAGCCGTGTGGGGCCATATCTTCTCGCCCTACCTCAACTTCCATGGCGGCAAGGGCATCGCAGTTGGTCTGGGCGTCATCCTCGCTTGGTACTGGCCCATCGGACTTTCGCTGCTGGGCATGTTTATCGTGGCCGTCGCCATCACCAAGTTTGTGTCGGTGGGCTCGCTTGCCGCGGCCATCGGTCTTCCCATCGCTGTCTGCGCGGTCTTTCCGTACAGCAGCCTCGGACTTAAGTTTTGCATGGCGCTGATCGGCATTACTGTGGTGTGGGCGCATCGTGCGAACATCAAAAAGCTCATGACGGGTAAGGAGTCCAAGCTCTCGTTTACCAAGCGCGTCACCGAGCCCGACGATAAGTAGGAGAGAGTCATGAATGTTGCGCTGATTGGCTCCGGCTCCTGGGGAACCGCCGTCGCGGGCCTTGCCGCCGCGCGGGCCGAGCGCGTGACCATGTGGGCCCACAGCGAGCAGACGGCCTCCGGCATTAACGGCGAGCACCGCAACCCCCGCTACCTTGTGGGCTACAAGCTGCCCGGCAACGTCGTCGCCACGACGGACCTGGCGCAGGCGCTCGACGGTGCCGAGGCCATCATCTTTGCCGTGCCTTCGACGCACCTGCGCGACGTCTGCCACCAGGCGGCGCCGTACATCGCGGACGAGACGCCGGTTCTGTGCCTCACCAAGGGCATTGAGCCCGAGTCCGGCCTGCTCATGAGCGAGGTCATCGCCAGCGAGATCGGCAACGAGTCGCGCGTGGCGGCGCTCTCGGGCCCCAACCATGCTGAGGAAATCTGCCGCGGCGGACTTTCTGCCGCCGTCATCGCAAGCAAAGATCCGCAGATAGGGGAGACCTTTAAGGACCTGCTCCTATCCACGGCCTTCCGCATCTACCTGTCGCAGGACATGACCGGCGTCGAGGTTTGCGGTGCCATGAAAAACGTTATCGCCATCGTGTGCGGCATCTCCGCCGGCACCGGTGCCGGCGACAATACGCTTGCCCTTATCATGACGCGCGGCCTGGCCGAGATCAGCCGTCTGGTGCACGCCCGCGGCGGTCAAGCTATGACCTGCATGGGACTCGCCGGCATGGGCGACCTCATTGCCACCTGCACCTCGGAGCATTCGCGCAACCGCACCTTTGGCTACGAGTTTGCCCACGGCGTGTCACTCAACGAGTATCAGACGCGCACGCATATGGTGGTCGAAGGCGCCGTCGCGGCCCGCAGCGTCAGCGAACTCGCCCGTTCACTGGGCGTAGACATTCCGCTCACCTTTGCCGTGGAGCAAACGCTCTACAACGGTGTTACTTTGGATAGGGCGCTCGAGATTCTTACCGACCGCGTACCCTCCCAAGAGTTCTACGGACTCACCGACTAACGCAGAAAGGCTTCCACCATGGGTTCCATCAAAATCGCTCCGTCCGTCCTTTCGGCCGACATGGCCAACCTCAAGGGCGAGCTCGACAAAATCGCCTGCGCCGACTACGTGCACTTCGACGTTATGGACGGTCACTTTACCGGCAACCTCACCTTTGGCGTTGACATCCTCAAGGCCGTCAAGCGCTCCACCGACGTGCCGGTCGACGCGCACCTGATGGTGTCGAATCCCGACGAGACGGTCGATTGGTATGCCGATGCCGGTGCCGATATGATCACCGTGCACTACGAGGCCTCCACGCACCTGCACCGCACGCTCACGCATCTGCAGCAGCGCGGCGTCAAGGCCGGTGTGGTGCTCAACCCCGCCACGCCCGTCTGCGTGCTCGATAGCATCATCGACATTGTTGACATGGTGCTGCTCATGAGCGTGAACCCCGGCTTTGGCGGCCAGAGCTTTATCCCGGGCACTCTGCATAAGCTCCACGAGCTCAAAGCCATGTGCGAGCGCCACGGCGTGTCGCCCCTCATCGAGGTCGACGGCGGTATTTCTTCCAAGAACATTGCCGAGGTCGTCAAGGCAGGCGCCAACGTGCTCGTGGCCGGCTCCGCCGTATTTAAGTCCGAAGATCCCGCTGCCGAGGTTGCGCTGCTGCAGAAGCTGGGCAACGAGGCCGCACAGGAGGCATAAACCCTTATGACCGCAGGTCAAAACCGCATACCCGTGAATCTTGACTACGCCGCCTCGACGCCTATGCGCGCCGAGGCGCTCCTTGCGCAGCGCGAGTACGACGACAGCGAGCTTGCCGGCGTCAACCCCAACTCGCTGCACTCGCTTGGCCGCAAGGCCGCCGCACGCCTGGAAGTCGCCCGTCGCGAGATCGCCCGTAGCTTTGGCGCACGCGTTCGCCCGTCCGAGATCATCCTTACCAACGGCGGCACCGAAGCCAACCAGCTGGCGCTGCTCGGTCTTGCCGAGGGCGCTCGTCAGCGCGATCGCATGCGTAACCGCGTGATCGTATCTGCCATCGAGCACGATTCGATTCTGGACAACCTCCCGCTGCTGCGTGCCGCCGGCTTTACCGTCGACCTGGTGCAGCCCTGCCGCGCGGGCTACATTGAGCCTGCCGCGCTTGTCGAGCTGCTAGGCGACGACGTGGCGCTCGTGAGCATCATGGTTGCCAACAACGAGACCGGCGTGGTGCAGCCCATCCGCGAGCTTGCCGCGGCCGCGCATACCGTGGGCGCCCTGTTCCACACCGATGCCATCCAGGGGTATCTGCACATTCCGCTCGATGCCGCCGAGCTGGGCGTCGATGCCATGTCCGTCGCCGCCCATAAAATTGGCGGTCCTGTGGCATCCGGCGCGCTTTACGTTAAGACCCGCACGCCACTGCGCCCCCGCATTTTTGGCGGCGGACAGGAAGCCGGACGTCGCGCGGGCACGCAGGACCTGCGTACACAGCTGGCTTTTGCCGCCGCCGCCCGCACGCTGGCGCCCCATGTGGCCCAGGAGCGCACAACGCTACAGGCCTTATCCGATAAGCTCTACGCCACGCTTACGGCCCATCCTCGCATTCACGCCACGATGGGCGACTACGCGCAGGCCGATCGTCTGCCGGGTATGGTTTCGATCTACATTGACGGCATGGACTCCGAGGAGCTCATCATCAAGCTCGACGCCGCCGGCTTTGAGGTATCGGCAGGCTCGGCATGCTCGAGCGGCAGTATGGACCCCAGCCACGTTTTGAGCGCGATGGGCATCGGTCGCGAGCAGGCATTGGGCGCACTGCGCATTTCCTTTGATGACCGCGTGAATCCGAGCGATCTGGACGAGTTCGCCCAGACGCTGCTCTCGATCGTGGGTGCCGCATGATCGTCGCCGAGCTTGAGCGCGCGCTGCTGGCACGCTATCCCAAAGCGGACGCCGAGGGCTGGGATCACGTAGGACTCTCCGTTGGCGATCCGGCCGCGGAGATCACCGGCGTTGCCTGCGCACTCGATGCGACCGAGGCTAATGTTCGCCGCGCCCAAGAAGCCGGCGCCAACGTGCTGCTGACGCATCATCCCATATACATCAAGGCACCCGAGGCCTTTTGCCCGGCGGATGCCACACGACCCCAGTGCAGCGCGGCCCTCTACGAAGCTGCCCGCTGCGGGGTGAGCATTATCTCGCTCCACACCAACCTGGACCGCTCGCAAGAAGCCCGCATCTGCCTGAGCGAGCTGCTGGGTGCCGCACCCGTGAGCTCACTGGAGCACGTGGACGACCCCGAGACCACCGGCCTGGGCGCGCTTGCAACGCTCAACGACCCGTGCACGCTGCGCGATCTTGCCACCCGTGCTGCCACGGCCTTCGGCAGCGACCCGCGTGCGTGGGGCGAAGCCGAGCACGCATGCCGTACCGTCGCTATTTTAGGCGGCTCCCTGGGCGACTTTGGAGAGCTCGCCATCGCCGCGGGCGCAGATGTCATCGTAACCGGCGAGGCGGGCTACCACGTGGCGCAAGACCTTGCCTTGCGCGGGCTGCCGGTGATCTTGCTCGGCCACGACCGCTCTGAGGAGCCGTTCGTTGATATATTGATGAACTCTGCAGTTGACGCCGGGGTCAACCCCCGTCATGCGATTAAAATACTGAACCCTTGCCAATGGTGGACTGTGACAAAAGGAGAGAACTTATGAGCGCCGGCGCTACGCTACTCAAGCTGCAACAGATCGATTTGGAGCTCGCCCGCAACAAGAGCGAACTTGCCAATATGCCGGAGCTCAAGGAGCTCGCTTCCAAGCGCAAGACCTATGTGAAGCTCAAGTCCGAGATGACCAAGCTCTACGCCCAGCGCAAGGATCTGGACATTGAGCTCGACGATCTCAACACCACCGAGATTCAGACCAATAACGCCATCGAAGCTGCCAAGAAGCGCCACGTCGACGGCTCCGACTACCGCGAGGTTCAGGACCTGGAGAATGAACTCGCCACCCTGGCCAAGCGTCTGGACAAGATTGAGCACACCCGCAAGGATGTCGTCATCGCCCATAAGGAGGCGCTCGACCGCGAGGCCCGTGCGCAGGCAATCATCGCCAAGTTTGAGGAGGGCGTGAAGGCCGATACCAAGGCCGCGCGCGCCAAGGCCGCCGACCTGCAGGCTCAGATTGATTCCGCCACCAAGGAGCGCACCGCGCTTGCCGCTACGCTGCCGGCCGACGTGCTCACCGACTACGAGCGTCTGCTCAAGCAGTTCCGCGGCCTGGCCGTCGAGACCATCCAGGGCAACATCCCCACGGTCTGCCACACCGCGCTGCAGGCATCGTCCATGAGCGACCTCAACCACGACGGTAGCGAGATTACGCACTGCCCATACTGCCACCGCCTCCTGGTACTCCCGAGCAAGGAAGCTTAGCGATGACGGCGGCATCCAACAATTCAATGCAACTTGAGGGAAAAACGATCCTGCTGGGCATTACCGGCGGGATCGCCGCCTATAAGTCGTGCAATATCGTGCGCCTGCTGCAAAAGCGCGGTGCGCGCGTCAAGGTCGTTATGAGCGAGCATGCCACGGAGTTTGTGGGCCCGCTCACCTTCCGTGCGCTCACCAACGAGCCCGTTGCCGTGGGCCTATTCGACGATCCCTCCGACCCCATCCACCACATTTCGCTGGCGCAGGAACCCGACCTGGTGGTCGTGGCGCCCGCGACGGCCAATATCATCGCCAAGATGGCCACCGGCATCGCCGACGACCTCATCTCCACCACGCTGCTTGCGACGCCGCGACCCATCGTGATCGCACCCGCTATGAACAACGGCATGTGGAAGGCGCCGGCGACGCAGGCCAACATGGCCGCGCTGCGCGAGCGCGGTGTCCATGTGGTGGGACCCGGCAGCGGTTACCTTGCCTGCGGCGACGTGGACACGGGACGCATGAGCGAGCCCGAGGACATCGTCGAGGCCGTCTGCGAGGTACTCAACCCGGCACCTCAGGACCTAGCAGGCAAAAGTATCATCATCACCGCCGGCCCCACGCACGAGCCAATTGACCCGGTGCGATTCATTGGCAACCGTTCATCGGGCAAGATGGGCATCGCCCTGGCGGGGGAGGCCGCACGCCGCGGTGCCGAGGTCACGCTCGTGTTGGGACCGACATCGCTCGATGTTCCCCGCGGCGTGGAGTGTGTGCGCGTGCAGACCGCCGCAGAGATGCTCCAGGCGGCGCTGAGCGCCTTCCAGACGGCCGATACGGCCATTTGCGCGGCCGCTGTCGCCGACTACACACCTGCGGCCCCGGCGGACCATAAACTCAAAAAGGCCAACGAACGCCTCGATCGCATCGAGCTCGTCGAGACCGTTGATATTTTGGCTGAGCTCTCGCGCCAGAAGGGCGAGCGCCGTGTTATCGGATTTGCAGCCGAGACCGATAACGTCGTGGAGTACGCTGAGCGTAAATTGGCCCGCAAGGGCTGCGATGCGATCGTCGCCAACGATGTCTCGCGCGCCGATTCGGGCTTTGGAACCGACACCAATAAGGCCTGGATTGTAAGCACAACAGGAACTCAAGAACTTCCCGTGCTGACAAAACCCCAGCTCGCAGATACAATTTTGGACTTGCTCAAAAATAATTAAAAAAGTTCTTGCACAAGTCCAAAGTTTCGGGTTAATATACTTCCTGTTGCGAGCGAGAGCAGAGCAACAAACAAAAGCTTCGGGACGTGGCGCAGCTTGGTAGCGCACTTGACTGGGGGTCAAGGGGTCGCTGGTTCGAATCCAGTCGTCCCGACCAGAAGTTTCGCAGGTCAGGCACCTAGTGCCTGACTTTTTTGTTTTAAGCAATTGCTTAATTTTCAGTAAGCAACGGGGTGCCAAAAATCTACCTACGCGATATTCGCTTTTTGCGGTTACTTGCGCGTTTTGCACGCGCTTGAGCCGATTTATTAACGCGGTACGAATCTACATACGCGTAGCTCGTATACAGCCGATTACGAGCTGTACTTATCGCGGCGATTTACACAGATATAGCGACTGTAACGAACAAGCGTGTCGCTGTATTTAGTCCAGTACTTCACTTGATTGGTGGACAAGCGCGCTGTAGCAACGAAACGCCAAACAGGATGGACTCTATATGAGGACGCCGCAGAGGTAATGGCGGGGGAGTGCGCCAGGCGCTCTGAGAGCCGCTGTGTGACCCCATTTCTCCTCAATTCGATAACCTGCGCCACGAACCGCAAATCATTCGTGCGATTGCCAAAAGAAAGGCCCGCACGAAATCGCACGGGCCTCCATTAGATGCCGATGGGATTAGAAGCACCAAGCGGGGAACACTGTGTAACTGCTCTCCGCAAAACCGCAGCTCCAGTCACCGTAGTTAACGACATAGCAAAAGTACCCGGGGTAAGCGGGGTAACCGAAAACCGGGAACACGGAGCGAGTCCAGTAATTAACGATTGACTCGGGCCTAGCCCCGGAATGGTTCGACTTCGTCACGCCTTTGGATTTGAAATACTCGTACTGGGAGCCATCGGAGGCGAGATCCCCGTAGACTTCAGTGCACGAGAGCAGGAAGACTTTGTCGGTCGTAGCCGAGGGGGTGCCGGCGCAGGTGCCGGGGTTGCTGTCACCCTTGTTATCGGTCTTCTTCGTAACGGACTTCACCTTGGACCGAAAATCGGACGGCATGAGGCTCCAAAGGTCACCGGTATTGAGACGACTGCGGAGCTCCGACTTCTCCCAGCCGCCGACGTTGGTGAACGTGGCGTTCATTCTTTGAGCGCCCATAACAGAGTTGGTTGCCTCGAGCGTAAGACCGGCTTTGCACGAACCGTCGGCGAGGTCATCATGGTTGATGCCGATGATGCGGTACTCGAGCGTCTTGCCGTTCGTCAGCTTCATCGTAAACTTGGTGCCGGCATCCATCGCGGCCTTCGCCTTGGCGTATGCAGGCGAGGCCTCGCCCTTCGCCGCGATGTCCTCGGCCACGGCCTTCTGCTCATCGAGCGTCCAGTCCTTCGCGTCCTTGGCGATAGCCGCCTGTACGGTCGCGGAATCGGCCCCTGTGGAGCCGCCGCCGGACGCGCCTCCCTCGACGCCGCCGGTCGTCCCATTGTTCACCGTGTTGCCGACCAGGTTGAACTGGTTTCGGATGGCTCCGGCCACGCCGGGTCCCGCGAACACGATGACCAGGCCGATGACCGCGATGATCAGGACGTACTCGATGATTGACTGCCCTCGGAGAAGAGTACCTCTAGGAGATACCCCCCCCCCGAAGGTCAATTGCCGCTGCATGCATTTGCGACACTCCCTTCGCTCAGGGTTTGCAGATACATCGCCGAGCGTAGGGCTATTCCAAAATTCTGCTCCGGTCTTGCCGCAGCGGCAACGGAGCTCGTGGGGGAGTGCAGTAGACGCTCTGAGAGCCGCTGTAGGGCCCCATTTCCCCTCAATTCGATTACCTGCGCCACGTGCCTCAAACCGTTCGCTCGGTTGCCAAAAGAAAAGCCCGCGCGGAATCGTGCGGGCTTTTCACTAACCATGCTAGAAGACAGGCTAGAAACACCAAGCGGGGCAGACGCATAACGAATCCGATGCATACATGCTATACGAGGCGTGGCCGGAGCCACTCCAAACAGAGCTAAAGGTACTTTCACTGTTGATATAGACCGTACGCTCCCACCAAGAAACGCCGATGTTCAGGCAATCGTTGGTCGTCCCGCTGCCAGACACCTTGTCTTTAAAGGCCTCGTACTGGAAGCCCTCAGAGAAAGTCCATGGATAGTGAGTGCCCCAGCCATAGGATTGCGGCACGATCTCATAGCAGCTGAGCAGAAATAACCTATCGCTTGTTGCGGTGACATTCCTACCGGTGTAGTCACCATTGATGTTGTTTGTGAGCTTCGTCACAGGCTTCACTTTGGACTTGAACTCGGAGGGCATTAGATTCCAAATCTCGCCGGAATTCATTTTCCGGCGCAAGTCGGACTTCTCCCAGCCGCCTTCGTTCATTTTCGTTGCGTTCATTTGAGACCGAATGCCTGTTGATGTCGTAAGAAATGTCAGTCCAGCCTTACCAGACCCGTCCGCCAAGTCATCATGGTTGATCCCGATGATTCGGTACTTGAACGTCTGTCCGTCGGTGAGCTTCATCGAGAACTTCGTCCCTGCATCCATTGCGGCCTTAGCTTTCGCGTAGGCGGGCGACGCCTCGCCCTTCGCGGCGATGTCCTCGGCCACGGCCTTCTGCTCATCCAGCGTCCAGTCCTTCGCGTCCTTGGCGATAGCCGCCTGGACGGTCGCGGAACCGGCCCCGGCGGAGCCTCCACCGGACGCGCCGCCGCCCTCTACGCCGCCGGCCGTCCCGCTGTTCACCGTGTTGCCGACCAGGTTGAACTGGTTACGGATGGCCCCGGCCACGCCGGGTCCCGCGAACACGATCACCAGGCCGATAATCGCGATGATCAGGACGTACTCGATGATTGACTGTCCTCGGAGGCGGGTACTCCTAGGAGATACCCCCCCCCCCGAAGGTTAACTGCCGCTGCATGCATTTGCGACACTCCCTTCGCTCAGGGTTTGTAGATACATTGCCGAGCGTAGGGCTATTCCATAATTCTGCTCCGGTTTTGCCGCAGCGGCAACCGCACCGATGGTCAACAATCGTGATTACGCTATTATAGAACACGCGTTCGTTATTGATTCGAGAGGGGTGCCGTCGTGGGGGAGAGCGATAAGTCGATACGTTTGGTCACGGCCCTCGTCGAGTGCCGCCCCGACGGCGAGTACGCCCCGTGGGGCATCAAATGGTACGACGGCACCGTCTACCCGTTCGACCGCATCGAGTCCTACAGCTCCCGTTCGTGGGCGCTCGGCAGGAACAAGCGGTCCGAGTCCTGGCGCGTGATCGTCGGGGACGGTACGTGCCGCGACATCTGCCATTACCAAAACAGCTGGTATGTCGTTCACGACCCAGACGATGACACCCCAGCGGCAAGCGCACCGCAAAAATAGCCAAAACGCCCATTCGAAACCAAACGCCCAGGTAAACGGCTTAACACAATCGCGAATACGACCCCAAAAAGACCTACTTGGATACCCGCTAGGGGTACCTGTTTTCAGGCACCTTAAATCGCCTCTCGTTGCCTCGTTTTTTCGGCTACTCAGTAAAAAATAGGGGAGTACGCCAGTACTCCCCCTAAATCGTTTATATCCCGGTTGCTGCCTGCCAGTCTGCCCTCTCAAGCCTAGGCTTGAGCGCGCGGGGGGGGGCTTAGGCCCCTAGTCTTGAACGTACTTGAGGTCAAGCTCTCCAGGCGCGTCCACGTACACCGCGCCGAACGTCAGGTTTACCAGCCGGGGCTGAGCTCCATAAGAGCAAAATCATTCTAGCGCTTACTATCAAGGATATCCGTCGTAGTGGCGGCTATCCGGCAAACGATCGTACTCTCGTGGTCCCGTTTCGAGTAATTCTTTGGCACGGTCAGGAGCATAGCGAACGGTTTCCGCTGTTCCGCTCATGTACATGGACGATGAATGAACTTCGATAGCAAACGCAATTTGGTTTTTGAAATATGGACGAATTCCTTGTCAGGAGGGTAGAACGATGCCGACGGCAGCCCAAGTTGTAGAGAGCTGGGCAGAGCCGTTGCTTAATGAAGTTGGGTCATCGTCTTAGCGACGGTGGCCTTTCTTTTTAGGCTTCGAGCCCTGCTAATATGAGAAAGCCATTGTCAATAGGCGTGTTTGTTCGAGCCCGGTTTAAAACCGGGCTTTTTCGTTTCCCGTCGGGAGGGCCCGCGCACGCTGCACGTTTAGTCGACGCTTGCCTGGCAAGCTAATATCCGCGGGCTCTTGTGGGCGCGCTGCCGGCGGTCAGCCCGGTATGTCCGCGCACCCCACCGCATTTCGATTCTCCGTCCGGCGCGCTCGTCCGAAACCAGTCTTGTTCACGGGCGCGGCCCTTGGGCTGCCCAAAAAGGGCTCGTGAACGCGCGCCGGCGATGCGTCGAGGCGCGGGCCCTCCCGGCGGGAGGCTTGTTGTCCGACGGGGTCAGGCGAGGGTCCCCTCCGCCCGGCGCCCGATCTCCCAGACCCAGCAGGCGAGCTCGCGCGCGACGGCGGCATTTGCCTTGCACGAGCTCTTGCCCGCCGCCGCCAGCGCCTCGCGGCGGCGGCGGAGCCTGGCGGTGCAGTCGTCGGCGCGCGCCCGGATCGCCGCGGGGACGTCCGCGCCGGGGGCCGGGGCCTTCGGGCGGGGCGTGCACGTCAGGTAGTGCCACGCCGACTCCACCAGTGCCGTCCTGGCGAGCCGGTTGCCCGTCTTGGTTATCCCGCCGCGCCGCTCGGTCTCGCCGCTCGAGCGCTCCGACGGGACCAGCCCGCACCAGCTCGCGAAGGCCGGGGCCGTCCGGAACCTCGTGAAGGAGCCCGCCTCGGCTGCGAGCCTGAAGGCCGTCAGGGTGTCGATTCCCTTGATGCAGGAGAGCGCCTCGACGGCCGGGCGCCACCGGTCGGTCCGGGCGAGGGCGAGCACCTTCTTCTCGAGCTGCCGGCGGTCCGACTCCGCGCACCTCGCGGCCGTGACGTAGTACTCGAGCACGTCGCGCTGGGGCCCCTCGAGCCCGATCCCGGATATCCACCTCCAGTGGGCGCGCGTCCAGGATCCCTTCCTCGTCCCGTCGGCGTTGCGCTCGTCCCAGACGTGGCCCAGCCTGATCAGGAACATGTTGAGGCGCTGCCTGGCGCGGCGGTACTCCACCGTGGCGTCGTCGAGGGCGCGGTCGAGGTCCCGGGCGGCCTCGACGGCCGCATCGGGCAGCGGGACCTCCACGATGTTGTGGGTGGCGAGCATGCGGGCGATGAACTCGGCGTCGCGCCGGTCGTTCTTGCGGCGCGCGTCCGCCGCCGGCCTCTGCATCTTGGAGACGGCGGCCACGGCGCAGTCGAGGCCGAGCGCGCGCAGCTCGCGCGCCATGTGGAAGCCGGTGGGGCCGCTCTCGTAGCAGGCCCTGGGCTCCTCGAACCCGAGGGCCCACTCCGCGATCTCGGCGGCGTCCGTCCCGAAGTCACGGTGCACCACCTCGCCGGTGAAGGGGTTGAACGCCGCGGCGGCGACCGATCGCGCGTGGACGTCCAGGCCGATGGAGGTAACATGGGGCATGGGAAGCCTCCTCCCCGCAGGTGCGGTAAGGGCTACCGCACGGGCCGATACTCAAAGCCCATTGTGGCATCCCGAGCCCGCGGAAAGAAGCTGCGCCGCGGGGGAGGCGACCCAAATGGCTTTCTCATATCGTCTTACGTTGCTTCGAACGTTGCTTGAGTGCCTCGGAAAGCCCGACGAGCGCCGTGGAGAACGAGACCAAAGCGGTCAGAAGTCTCACGAAATCAATCAGATCGGTCATGGGCATCACCTCCCATCAGATGGAGGGCGCTGCCCGGCACATGGAACTGCCGTCAACGATACCGATTCTATCAAAACTTAGTTATATATACGAATATATGTTCGCATGTCAAAGGTGCAGGATCCTCGTGAAAAAGGGACCGTCCCTTTGCCACATTATTCGATGACGGTGCGAGAGTTTTGCTTATGCATGGTGGCAAGCATGTGTTTGGGGACGGCGTGGACCATGCAGCTGCCGATGGTCACGCTCGCGGCGGCCTTGGCCGCGTCACTGCCGTTTTTGGTCGCGTAGCTGTGACGGAAACGCTTGAGCATGGCGATATCGTTGCCGCCGTCGCCGTAGACCGCGACCTCGTCCTCGGCAATACCGTAGTAGCCCGCCAGCCATGCCACGCTCTCGCCCTTGTTGCACGCCACGTCCGTGATCTCGAACATCACCGGATCGAACGGCGCGTTGACCACGCGGTCCGATCGCTCAGCCAAATATGCCTTAAGGTCGCGCTCCAGCTCGGGCGAGGTCACGCGGCAGTTGATTTTGCACACGTCATGACGCAGGATGTCACCGATCGACTGGTCGAAATACTGTTCCTCGTGATACCCGCCACGTGCACGCATGCCGCGCATCACGATGCGCTTGATAGGACTGTCCTTTTTAAAGCCCGCCTGGTGCATCTCGAACGAACCGCTCGAGAACATGCCGTCGGGCGAGGAGCAGTCGAAGCAAATGTCCGGGAACGCTTTGAGCAGCTCCTCGGTAACCTGCGGGTCGATGGTCCAGGTCTTGAGCACCTCACCATGGCTGTCGCGCACGATGGATCCGTTGGAGCAGCAGGCGTCGAGTGCCAGACCTGTGAAGCCATGCTCGCCGATCGGCAGCGTCGAGCGTCCGGTCGCGGGAACCACATGCAGCCCGGCTTCGGTCAGCTCGCGAATGGCGCGGCGGATGGTTCCGTCGGCCTCGTGTAGGGCATTCAGCAGCGTTCCGTCTAAGTCACTCGCAAACATCTTGATCATGGGCATGCCTCTCCTTCGTCTGCACGATATTGTAGACGAGAACGGGCGCGCCCCGAGAGAGGCGCGCCCGTCAGGCGAAAGATTGTCCTACACCGCGGCGGGGCCGTGTTCGCCGGTACGGATGCGGATGACTTCCTCGACCGGCTCGACCCAGATCTTGCCATCGCCGACGGCTCCGGTGCGTGCGGCGTTGCAGATAATCTCGACAATGCCGTCGACATGCTCGTCGGCGCAAATAAGGGTGAACTGTACCTTAGGGATCGTGTTGACAAGCAACTCGTTGCCGCGCACGTATTCCTTCCAGCCATGCTGTGCGCCGCAACCCTGCACCTGGTTGATAGTCATACCGCGAACATCGGCAGCAAACAGCGCGTCTTTAAGAACCTCAAGTTTCTCCTGGCGCACGATAGCCGTGATCTTTTTCATAATGAATTCCTCTCAATAATCAACGTATCCCTTTACATGAGACGCGGGTTTCCCAGGTGTCGCAAACCAACCTCAGAGATCAAAAAGTTCAACTGACTGGTCTTAGCAGGTTTCCCAAGTGCCGCAGATCGGCCTGAAAGAGGAGTGCCGCGTACTTAAGGTACGCAAACGACGATTGAACGACAAGGTGCGGAGCTTGGGGAAGCTGCTAATCGAGTCCGGAGAACGAAGGGTAGGCGCTCTCGCCGTGTTGACTCGCATCCAAGCCCAGCGCCTCATCGGCCTCGTCAACACGCAGGCTGCCGTGGAACAGCGCCTTGACCACCGCGGCGATTACCAAGTCGAGCACCAGCACAATAGCGACCGTCACCACAATGCCCAAAATCTGCGAGATGAGCAGCGACACGTCGCCCGTGTAGAACAGACCACCCTTACCGGTCCACGAGAGCTCCGGAACGCAGAACAGGCCCGTGAGCACGCCGCCCCAGATGCCGCCGATGCCGTGGCAGCCAAACGCGTCGAGCGCATCGTCGTAGCCGAACTTGGTCTTAAGATGGCTGATGGCCAGGTAGCAGACAGGCGATACGATCAAGCCCATAACCAGCGCCGCCCACGGCTCGACAAATCCCGCACCCGGCGTGACCACCACAAGGCCCGCAACCAAACCGGTGCTGGCACCCACCAGCGTGGGGCGACCGGTGTGCACGCGCTCGACGGCAAGCCACGAGACCATGCCCGCCGCGCTGGCCGTCACGGTGTTGAGGATGGCGAGTGCCGCCACGGCGTCGGCCTTAAACTCGCTGCCGCCGTTAAAGCCAAACCAGCCAAACCAAAGCAGGCCGGCGCCCAGCGCCACAAACGGCACGTTATGCGGACGGTAGCTCACCATGCCAAAGCCACGACGACGGCCGAGCATTAAGCAGAGAATCAGGCCCGTAAGACCGGACGAAATGTGCACCACGTCGCCGCCGGCAAAGTCGAGTGCGCCGATAATGTCACCGATAAAGGAGCCATCGCCGCCCCAAACCATGTGGGCAAGCGGCGCATAGACCACAAGCAGCCAAATGCCCAGGAAGGCCGTCATGGCACCAAACTTAACGCGGCCGGCCAGGCTGCCCGTGACGATAGCAGCAGTGATCATGGCAAATGCCATCTGAAAGGCGATGTTGATGATCTGAGGGTAGACGGCGCTGTCAGTGGCATTGCCCTCGGCCGCCTGCAGCACCTGGTTGAGCACCGGAAGGCACAGTAGCTGGTCAAGGCCTCCAATAAACGGGCTGGAACCGTCGCCGCCGTAGGCCAGCGACCAGCCGGCAACAATCCACAGCACACCAACCAGGCCAATGGCGCCAAAGCACATGAGCATGGTGTTGATGACATTTTTGCGCCTGGACAGGCCGCCATAGAAAAACGCCAGACCCGGTGTCATTAAAAACACGAGCATAGTGCAGATGAGCATAAACGTTGTCGGCGCCCATAATGCGGCCGAGGGGCAACTGGTGTAGACCAGACACGGCGTTGTTAAACGCTGCGTTGTCGAATGGAAACGGTGCCGCAATCTTGGAAACGGCACGGCAACGGACGCGAAACGGACGGGAAATACGCGAGCAAGGGAGCCGTGAGCGCGCCCGTCCCGGCTAGCGCCGAAACAGCTCGTGGGCGCGGTCGCGGAGATTAGTTGCTCGAATGACACCTTCGTAGCGATTGATGCGCAGGCGCGGGAAGGCGTTAAAGAAGCGTAGGTCGCGGCGGCTGAGTGACACGCTCGGCACCGGACGGCTCATGCGCTTGCCGGCAAGGCGGCGACTGAGCGACGGACGCGGCATGCTCGGCGCGGCATCGGCCACGCGGCGGGCGGCAAGTGCCAGGCCGCGAGCACCATCCGAGATAAATGTCGGCATCGAAGCCTTCTCACGAAGGGCATCGAGCGTCGCGTCGCCCAGCTCGGCCAGCCACGCGTTAACGGCACGGCTGCGGATATGCGTCTGTGCCACCGAGTCGATTGCCGAATCGGGAATACGTTCGAGCATAGAGTCGGACGCATCGGCAAGCGACTCGTTGATGCGGTCGGCAAGGTCGGCCCGGACGCGCTCCAGCTGATCAGACAGACGCCGCCAGCTCGCCAACGAGCACACCGCGTCGACCATCATCGCGACCGCGACGATAAACGCGGACAGCCGCACAATCAGCACCGGCAGATGGGCAAGCAGGCCCAACACCGCCGGCTCCACCACGCGGCAAATACACAACGCGCCTAAGCCAAACGCGCAGGCCCAGTACAGACAGATACGTCCGTGCAAGTTAAACGGCAGGTGCGAGTAATCCCAAAAGCGTGCGCCTGTTGTCTTTTCCAACAGCACGCCCACGCTGTACTCAATCACGCTGCATACGAGCGCTGCGGCGACAAACTGGCTCGACGCGTCAGGAATTCCGCGCAACAGCAGCCAGCAGGCAATGCCGCCCGCGCCATAGATGGGGCAGCACGGCCCCAGCAAAAAGCCGCTGTTGGCAAAGCGTCCGTGGTTGAGCATGGCGCAGACCGTCGATTCCCATGCCCAACCGCAAAAACCGTAGAAGGCAAAC
>DBFOME010000047.1:0-16060 GCA_048430645.1 Collinsella sp.
CGCCGCAGACTTGTAGCCGTGGCCTCGCTCGAAGAGCCCGATCGCCGCCTTCCTGGCCTCGATGTCGTGCTTCACCCTCAAGTCGACACGCATAAAAAGCCTCCCATTTCTCGTGTCCAAGAAATGGGAGGCAGTTCAGAAAGCCGTCGGGCGCGTTTTTGATGTATCGATTTTTAGCCGAGGCAAGTCCAGTTGACGGGGGTCGAGCCGTGCTGTTCGAGTAGCTGATTGGCTGCCGAGAAGGGACGCGACCCCATAAAGGCGGGGAGTTCTGCCGTGGCGCGGTTGGCCGAAAGCGGCGAGGGGTGCGTGGAGGCCAGGCAGAACTTGCCGGTTGCCTTACCCGCGCCAGTTGCGGCGAGCTTACCTTCGACCATCTGCTGGGCAAAGCGGCCCCATGCCAAAAAGACTACCGGTTGGGGTAGCTGGCAGCAGCGTTCGATAACGTAGTCGGTCAGGGTACTCCAGCCCAGTTTGGCGTGCGAGTTGGCAGCATGCTCGCGCACGGTGAGCGTGGTGTTGAGGAGCAGAACGCCCTGCTGTGCCCATGGGGTTAGGTCTCCCGTGGCGGGAATGGGGCAACCCAGATCGGCTTTGAGTTCCTTATAGATGTTGCGCAGGCTCGGCGGCAACTTGGTTTGCGTCGTGGGGACCGAGAACGACAGTCCCATGGCCTGGTTGGGTCCGTGATAGGGGTCTTGACCCAAGATGACAACCTTGACCTGGTCGGCCGGCGTGTAGGCGAGGGCATTGAGGATGTCGTCTTGTGCCGGGTAGATAGTTTGCTCGACACGCAAAAGGGCGATGCGCTCGAGCAGCTGGTTCGTAGTGTCACGTACCGGCTGCGGCGCATCGCCCAACCAAGTTGCTATGTTGCGGTCGCGGGTTACGGTGTCCATGGGGCTCCTTTATGGCAGATGCTCTGTTGGCATCTATTGTAAAGGCGCACCGGTTGCCTTTATGCCACGGCTGTATGAAGAGCGGGGTCTACGAGACGTGCTCGGGCGCTCCTGCCATGCGAGCCTGTCCATGTGCGCGAAGGCGCGGAAGCTCGACGGTTGCCACCATGACGCCGGTGAGGATGAGGGCGGCGCCAAAGAATGCGATGGGGCTCAGGACCTCGCCGACCAGGAAGAACGAGAAGACAGCGGAGCAGACCGGCTCGAGCGAGAAAGCGAAGCCGGTGGTCTCGGCAGGCACGTGGGGCTGCACGAGCGTCTGGGTGATAAAGCCGTAGGCAGAGCAGATGAGTGCGAGCGCGACGACGACCACGATCTCGCTGGGTGTGCCGGGAAGCGTGAAACCGCCAAAGGTGAATGCGGCGATACCCGAGAATAAGCCGCCGAAGCCCAGCTGCCAAACGCCCAGAGCCAGCGGGTCGACTTCTTCGACAAAGTGCTTGGCCACGATAATGTGGCTGGCATAGATAAAGGCCGAGAGCAGTATGATGATCGCACCGGGATTCAGGCTGGTGAAGTCGGCGCCCGAGAGCAGCAGCATGCCGCAGGTGACGATGGCGGTGCCGACGAGCACTTTGCGCTCGGGGGCACGGCGCAGCAGGGCGGCGTTGGCAAACGGCACGATCACGACCGTCAGGCTCTGCAAAAAGCCGGCAGTGGAGGCAGAGGTAAGGCTGGAGCCCAGGCACATGCAGGTGAGTTCGGTTGCCATAATGGCGCCGATGATGGCGGCGCGGACCATTAGGTCGCGGTTGATGCGGAACGCGCGCTTGTGGAAGAGCAGCAGGCAGGCCACAAAGGCGATGATGCAGCGCAACGCAACGATGCTCGTGGCGTTCATGCTGTCCATGCCGATCTTCATGAGGGGGTACGAAAAGCCCCATGCGACGGGAACGGAAAATGAGAGCGCGATTGCTTTTTTGCGATCCATGGGACTCCTTTTGTTACAGAACGGTTTCGTAAAAAGGATTCTGCTCCCAGATGTAGATGTAGTAAAGCGAATGTATCTTCAGTATGATTAAGAAATACTAATGTTGGCAGAAAAAGCCCTGGCAAAACGTTTTACGGCTACATCGATGTGGAGGCACGATGGCATCGCGGTATCAGATTGTTTGTATGGTGGTCGATCGCGGCAGTCTTAAGGGCGCGGCCGATGAGCTGGGCTATACGCAAAGTGCGGTGAGCCAGGCCGTCAAGGCGCTCGAGCGCGAGTTAGGCACCACGCTTATCGAGCGCGGCAAGCAGGGCGTTTCGCTTACGCGCGACGGCAAGCAGTATCTGCCGTACCTGCGCCAGATCGTGACCGCCGAGGCCGAGCTCGAGGGCAAGCGCCAGGAGCTGCTGGGACTTTCCTCGACTGATATTCGTATTGCGACGTTTACTAACGTGAGTCGAACCGTGTTGCCGCGCGTGATCCGCGACTTTGGGGCCCTGCACCCGGGCGTACACTTTACCCTCAAGCAGGGCGATTACACGCGCAACGCCCAGTGGGTGCACGATGGCGTGGTTGATTTTTGTTTTACGGCACGCGGATTTACCGCTGGGCTCGAGAAGCGTGTGGTCTATCACGACGAGTTGGTGGCATTGTTGCCGGCGGCGCATCCGCTGACGGCAAAGGAAAAGGTGACACTCGCTGACCTAGCGTCCGAGCCGTTTGTGCTGCTGGATGAAGGCGAACAGAGCCTGGTGCTCGATGCATTTGCGGCGCATGGGCTGTCGCCGCATGTGACGAGTGAGGTGACCGACGACTACACCATCATGGCGATGGTCGAGGAGGGCCTGGGCGTGAGCATGCTCTACCGTCGTACTGTGGAGGGCATGCGAGACGATATTCGCGTGCGGCCCATCGTGCATGCCCCCTCGCGCGACGTGGTGGCCGCCTGGCGCAGCTGGGACACCATGCCCATCGCCACGAGGCGCTTTATCGACTATATGAGCTCGCATATTGTCAATTAATGACTGGTGTGGCGTTGAGTGTGGTGTTTAGCGGGCTGTCGCTTTGACTTTGGTGGCGCGATAGGTGCGTGCCGGATGGCAGAGTAATACCGCCACGACCATAAAGAACGCTGTGGTGCCCAGGCTGATGGGGTAGACCATCATGATGTTCGCAAAGGTGCGGAAGTGCGGGAACACGCAGAACACCCAATAGAAGCGGATGCCGCAGACACAGATCATGGTGATGAGGGCGGGCATGAGCGAGATACCAAAGCCGCGCAGGTAGCCGGACATGTTTTCGTAGAACATGCTAAAGGCGTACGCCGGGAAAATTGAGCACACGCGGATATAGCCGATCGAGACGATGTTGGGGTCGCTGTTGAACAGCGATAGGATCTCGCGCCCCAGACCGACAATAACGATAATCGTGGTGAGGGCAACGATACCGCCTTCGACCAGGCAGACCTTAAGCGTTTTGGTGCAACGGTCGATCTGGCGGGCACCGTGGT
The DNA here is from genome assembly GCA_048430645.1 of Collinsella sp. GTDB lineage: Bacteria > Actinomycetota > Coriobacteriia > Coriobacteriales > Coriobacteriaceae > Collinsella. The sequence continues at coordinate 3,404 of DBFOME010000047.1, forward strand.
TTTGTCCCACAAAGGTGGTGCACGCCTGGCTAAAGCTGTTGAGCAGGTTGTAGCATACGTACTCCAAGCTCATAGCGGCGCTCGAGGCGGCCATGACCTCGGTGCCCAGGCTGTTGATGGCGGACTGGATGATGATGTTGGCGACGGCAAAGACGGCGCTTTGGATGCCGGCGGGCAGGCCGATCTTGACGATGCGCTTGAGGGCGACGGGGTCGATAGCCAGGTCGCGCGGGGTGACACGGACGACGGAGTCGGTCTTGAGCAGGCGGATAAAGAGCGTAGCGGCGCTGACTGTGTAGGCGATGGCGGTGGCGATGGCGACGCCCGCGACGCCCCAGTGGAGAACGGGGACAAAGATGAGGTCCAGGCCAATGTTGAGGACGGTGGACACGGCAAGCGCCTGCAGCGGCATGCGGGTGATGCCGACGGAGCGGAAGATCGCGGCCTCAAAGTTGTAGAGCAAGATCGAGGGCAGGCTGAGCAAAAAGACGCGCAGGTAGAGCGAGGCGAGCGGCATGGTTTCGGCGGGAACGTTGAGCGCGGCGAGCATGGGCTCGGCAAAGATCTCGCCCAGCGCGATGACGACAAAGCCCACAAGCGCCATTAAAATCGAGGTATGGACGGCGCGTTTGACCATGTTCTGATCGTTGCGGCCGATAGCGTTGGCGATGACCACGTTGGAGCCAAGCGACATGCCAATAAACAGGTTGAGCATAAGACTGGTAAGCGGAACATTGGAGCCGACCGCCGCCATGGCGAGGGTTCCCTGGTCGCCCGAGAAATTACCGATGATGACGGTGGCGATGAGGTTCGACAGCTGCTCCAAGATGCTCGTGGCGGCCACGGGGAAGGCGAACAGGGGAATATTGCGCCACAGCGATCCGGTGGTCATGTCAATGTGCTTAGATGCGGTATCAGCCATACGCTCTCAATCTCTAACATGCTCTTTCGTGCTTATTTGCGCAGACGATGATACTCCTAATGCAACCAGTCGGCACTTAGGGACGTTCCTTTTCTGTCGGCAGCTGGGGACACTCCTTGTCTCTTCTATGACTAGGTAGGGAAGGCGTGCGACAATGGTGGGCGTTGTGTTGTTCGCGCTAAGGAGTTGCCATGTTGTTGTGTCCTGTTTGCCATGAACCGTTGGTGGATGACGAACGCGGTGCTGCATGCGCGGGCGGACACCGGTTTGACCGTGCGCGCGAGGGCTATTTATATCTGCTGCGCTCGTCCAAGAGCGGCGACTCCATGGGCGATCCCAAGTCGCAGGCGCGCAGCCGTCGTGACTTTCTGAACCGCGGTTACTATGCACCGTTGCGCGATGCGATGGTCGAGCTGGTGCGCGAGCAGGTGTCTGGACGTGCCGCGTCTGCGAACGGCCCCATGACCTTGCTCGATATTTGCTGTGGCGAGGGCTATTACACCAGCGCCATGGGCGCGGTGCCGGGCGTGGATGCTTACGGTTTCGACCTGGGCAAAGAGATGGTGCGCCTTGCCGCCAAGCGCGGCGATGCGACCTACTTCGTGGCCAACATGAAGGACATCCCCGTGGCCGATGGCGCCTTCGATATGGTGACCGAGCTCTTCGCTCCCTTTAACGAGCGTGAGTTTGCCCGCGTGCTGGCGCCAGAGGGCTCGCTCTATACCGTGGTGCCGGGTGCCCGTCATCTCTTTGGGCTTAAAGAGGTGCTCTACGACACACCGTACCTTAACGATGAGAAGCTGCCGCAGACTACCGAGCTTGAGTTAATCGGAACGCAGCGGGTGTCTGCGAACATTACGCTCCAGACCCAGGCCGACATCGAGGCGGTGTTCCAGATGACGCCGTACTACTACCGCACGCGCCCCGCCGACAAAGAGCGCCTGGCAAATCTGGACACCCTTCAAACCGCCATCGACTTCATCATCGCCGAGTACCGCCACAGCTAACAACCTGCCAAAAAGGGACAGGTTAATTTCGGTAGGTTTTATCTGGCAAACGTAAAGGGCCGACCGCGGAGATGCGCGATCGGCCCTTATTTGTTGCTTGGCTGCAGAGGTTATGAGAAGCGAGCGCTTACAGGCGGTCCTTGTTCTCGGCCTTAACGGCGTGTGCCTGCTGAACAAAGAACAGGTCGTACACCACGATGACAAAGGCGACGATATTGACGGAGCTGCCGCCGAGCGCGGGAAGCGTGAGCGCGGCCTGGACGAGCGTGGCGATTGCGGCGACGATGCCGAGCTTAAACGCGCCATCCACCTGCGAAGGCTTGTTGGCGCCCTTGATGCCCGCAACGCCCGCGGCGAGATCGATGAGGCCCTTGGCGACCAGCACGACCGCGGCGAGTATGGCATTCGACCCGTACGTGGAATCGAGGTTGCCGGTCGCGATGCCGGCGATTCCAATGACGAGACTGGCGATGCCCAGAACAAAATAAATCAGGGCAAGGATTTTGAGTGTCTTGCGAGCGGCGCTCATAGCTGGTCCTTTCGATGCGGGCGCGGAGAATCTGTCGCACCCAGGTTGCGGCACATATCGTGAAGCACATTGTAGTTCAACGGGACGATGCATGCGTTTGAAAGCGTCTCTTGCCTGCACGGTCCAACCTTTCAAAAAGGAAAGCTGGGCGTAAGCCAAATCGATGGCAGCGTATGCGCGGCGCTGCGATGATGGGGCCATGGTAAGAGCTGGACCGAAGGAGGAGCCATGATGTACGGAGTCAAGCAAGTGGGTGAGCCGCGGTCGTTGGGAAGGCGCATGGGTGATTCTGTGATCGCTGTCGTGTGCACGGGATTGATGGCGGTGCTTTGTATTGCGATGCTGTGGGCCATGTCGCATGTGGGACAATAGCGGACGGTTGGGTGCTGGCATAAACGGCGCCCACGTATTCGTTTTGCTTGTTAAGGAGTACCCATGGGCGTCGTCGATCCCTTTTCTGTTGCTCGGGCCGCGGGGCTTGAGCTGACCGGGAAGTCCGAGGGCCTCACGCTCACCGACGGCACGATGGAGCTGCGCGCCGATTTTGGCCGCATGCTTCCACGACTCAAGCAGGGCCGTTTGCAGCAAGAGCTACTGGTGAAGGCTGCGCGCACAAAAGGCATCGAGCAACCATGGGCGATTGATGCCACGGCGGGCTTTGGCGAGGATTCGCTGCTGTTGGCGGCTGCGGGCTTTACCGTCGATCTGTATGAACAGGATTGCGTGATCGCGGCGCTTCTCAAGGATGCTTTGGATCGCGCGGCAGATGATCCGGCGCTTGCGGCTGCCGTGGCTCGCATGCGCCTTCATGCGGGCGAGGACAGCATTGCCGGCCTTCGCCATACAGCTGAGTTGATCGGGCGGGGCGAGCTCGCCGCCCCCGACGCGGTGTACCTGGACCCCATGTTTCCCGAGCGTACCAAAAGTGCGGCGGTCAAAAAGAAGTTCCAGCTCCTACATCATCTGGAGCAGCCATGCGCCGACGAGGAATTGCTGGTCGAGGCGGCGCTTGCGGTGCACCCGCGCAAGGTCGTTATCAAACGGCCGGTGAAGGGGCCACTGCTCGCCGGCGTTAAGCCGAGCTATCAACTTGCGGGCAAGGCCGTTCGCTACGATGTGTTGGTGCCGCCGCGCCCGTAGCTTGCGTGCGATGGCTGGCGCTCCGTCAATGCCGTGCCGATGCGGCGCCTATTTCCAAGGGTGCGATGTCAGGTGCCATCCACCGCAGTATTCGCATTTGTAGCAGGCCAAACCGCGCCGCCCGCGGTTTTCGCAGTCGGCCATAACGGCCTCGGCCTCGGCGCGCGTGTCGTAACGGTTTTTGCGTTCACACGACTTGTAGCGCCAGACCTCATCGCGCTCGGCGTTCAGGGCGTCGCGGCGCTCGTCTTCGCGCGCAAACAGGTCGCTCATATCGCCGCCCGTGGCAGCGCCCAAAAACTCGCTTTTGGCTTTTGACCAAGCGGCTCGCTTTTTGCTCCCCATCTGCTTCGTGCCCCTCTCCAAACGCTGGTATCATTGCTCAATCAAAGTGATACCAATAAACGTGAGGTCGCCGCGTGATGATCAGAAAAACCCTCGATACCGACATTCCCGCCGTCATGGCTATCTATGACGCGGCCCGCGACTTTATGCGCGCGCATGGCAACGCCACGCAGTGGCCCGAGGGCACGCCTTCGGCCGAGCAACTGGCTGCCGATATCGCCGCCGGTGGCAGCTATGTGTGCGAAGTCGACGGCCGCGTGGTGGCGACGTTTGCCTTTTTACCGGGCCCGGACGAGTGCTATGGCGTAATTGAGGACGGGCGATGGCGCAGCGACACTCCGTACGCCGTGCTGCACCGTGTGGCGTCCGACGGCACCACGCATGGCATTGCGGCCGCGATGTTTGCCTTTGCCAAGGAACGTATCGACCATCTGCGTATCGACACGCACCAAGATAACCTGCCTATGCAGGGCGCCATCGCCAAGGCCGGGTTTAAGCGCGCCGGTATCGTATATGTGTCGGACGGTACGCCGCGCGTCGCGTTTGATTGGCTGCGCGAGGCATAAAGGCCGAGTCACATACCAGCGTTTCACCGAAATGAAAGTGGCCCCGAGTGGGGCCATTTTTGGTAAAACGCGTTGTTGTGGGGCTCGCGTTGTTATCGCCCCAGATGAGCCCGGGCAGACAAAAAGGGGAGGTGCCGGCTTTCGCAAGGCGCGAACCTACGAAAATCGCCGCGCGGCAACGCAGGGCGATGAGCTCGGCCGGGGGATAGGGCCCGCTTCGCCCGCCGGCCCGTACATTGTATCATCCGGTGTGGAACGAGGGTGCCCGTTGCCGCGTGCGATGGGCTTGTAATAAGAGGAGAGCCATGTCGAAGCAAGCGGTCGTTGGAATCTTGGCGCATGTCGATGCCGGCAAGACCACGTTGGCCGAGGCCATGCTGTTCAACGCGGGTCGCATTCGCAAGCGCGGCCGCGTGGACGATGGCGATTCGCATCTGGACACGAACGAGATCGAGCGCGAGCGCGGCATCACGATCTTCTCGTCGCAGGCCGTGCTCGACCACGGTGATACCCATGTCATGCTCGTGGATGCACCAGGGCATGTCGATTTTTCTGCCGAGGCGGAGCGCACATTGCGCGCACTCGACTACGCGATTTTGGTTGTGGGCGCCAACGACGGCGTGCAGGGGCACACCGAAACCCTGTGGCGCCTGCTTGCGCGCTATGACATCCCGACGTTCATCTATATCAACAAAATCGATTTGGAGAATCCCGGCCGCGATGTTTTGCTGGCACAACTTGGGCAACGTCTTTCCGAAGGTTGCCTGGATGCCAACGAACTGTTGGCGGGCGGCGCCGTTCAGGAGGACGCTGCTGCGTTGGACGAGGCGGCGCTCGAGGAGTTTCTTGAGGCGGGCGAACTTTCTGTTGCAACGCTGTCACGCATGGTTGCCGAGCGCAAGCTCTTTCCCTGCTTTGCCGGCTCGGCGCTCAAGGACCAAGGCGTGGACGAGCTGCTGGACGGCATATGCGCGCTGATGCGTGAACGGGCATGGCTTCCGGAGTTTGCCGCGCGCGTCTATCGTGTCAGCCGCGGGGATCGTGGCGAGCGCTTGGCTTGGGTTAAAGTGACCGGCGGCACGCTGCGTGCCAAGCAGATGATTGACGGACGTTCCGGCGCCGAGGCATGGGAGCAAAAGGTCGATCAGGTACGCATCTATAACGGCGAAAAGTATGAGCTTGCCCAAGAAGTTGCTGCTGGCGGTATTTGTGCCGTGACGGGTCTTGCGCACGTTCGCCCAGGGGACGCCCTGGGCGCAGAACCCGCGTGCGATGTGCCCGTCATTGCGCCAGTTCTCACCTATACGGTGCTTCCGGGCGAACACGACGTTCATACGGTGCTCAAAGCGTTGACTGAGCTGGCGGATGAAGATCCCATGCTCGGCGTAAGCTGGAACACTCATCTTGAGCAGATTCATTTGCAGCTGATGGGCGCCGTGCAACTCGAGGTCGTGCAGCGGGTGTTGGCCGATCGCTTTGGCCTTTCGGTTGCGTTTGAGTCTGGCGGCGTTCTCTATAAGGAGACTATTTCGCAGCCGGTCGAGGGCGTGGGCCACTTTGAGCCGCTGCGCCACTATGCCGAGGTACATCTGCGCTTGGAGCCGTTGTCGGCGGGCTCGGGCGTGCAGTTTGGCACCGTGACCTCGACCGACGAGCTCGATCTTAACTGGCAGCGTTTGGCGCTCACCAACGCTATGGAGCGCGATCACCTGGGCGTGCTGACCGGCTCGCCCATCACCGATGTGCGCATTACGCTCACGGGCGGCCGTGCGCATGCCAAGCACACCGAGGGCGGCGATTTTCGCCAGGCCACGTATCGCGCGATTCGCCAGGGGCTCATGCAGGCACGTGAGGCTGGCGCGGCGGTGCTGTTGGAGCCGTGGTACCGCTTTGAGCTCGAGGTGCCGGGGGAGTGCGTGGGCCGGGCGCTCTCGGATGCCACGCGCATGGGTGCCGAGTACGAGCCGCCGACGATGACGGGCGACCGGGCGAAGCTTGTGGGTCGCGTGCCGGCATCCGAGGTGCAGGATTACGCGCTGGAGGTGGCTGCCTACACGAGCGGTCGCGGTCATCTGTACCTGGAGTTCGCCGGCTATGCGGCTTGCCATGATGCCGAGCACGTCATCGAGACGGCCGCCTATGAGCCCGAGGCCGATCTGCCCAACACGCCCGACTCAGTCTTTTGCTCTCACGGTGCCGGTTACACGGTCAAATGGTACGACGTACCCGCCGCGGCGCACGTAAAGGTCGACCCCGCCACCTTCCGCCCTTGGCGAGCGGCAGACGCAGAGTTTTTCGGCCACATGTGACAAAGGGACACCCCCTTTGTCACATGCTATTGGTATAACTCGGTATAAGTTGGTATAACTATTACCAGGGTTTACCGATCCGAGGAGGCCGACATGAATCCAAATCCCTTTAAGCCAACGGCAGGCAAGCGGCCTCCGATGCTCATCGGTCGAGAGTCGGTCATCGAAGATTTCGAGGAGGGGCTCGATAACGGCGCTGGAGCGCCGGGCAGGCTCATGCTCATTACGGGAAACCGCGGCTGCGGCAAGACGGTTCTCCTGCGGGAGCTGCAACGTCTAGCCAATGAGCGCGGATGGGCGGTTGTCTCCGATTCCGCCTCGCTTGGCTTATGCGACCGCCTGGCCGATGCGCTTCGCTCGAATAGGCCGGTTGTGACGTCAATGGAGTTCGGTCCGTCGTTTGGCCGGATGTCGGTCGAGGCGGCGCGAGCAAAGGGCGAAACGTTGCGAGGGCTGGTCAACGAGCGCCTCAAGAAGCTCGGTCCGGGCAAGGGCATACTGTTTGCGATTGACGAGGCGCAATCTGCGTCTATCGAGGAACTGGCGGCACTTGCCGTTCTCTATCAGCAGGTGCTCGGAGATCAGGATGCCACGGGCTTGTCCGATAGCGACCAGCGTGGTCTTGCGCTGGTGTTCGCCGGCTTACCCAGTATGGTTGATGACTTGCTCGAAGAGCCGAGCGTGACGTTTTTGCGGCGTGCTCAGCAGCGTACGCTGGGGGCGATTTCTTTGCCCAAAGTGCGCGATTCGTATATCCAGACGGTCAAAGACGCTGGTCTTTACGTTGATGCGGAGACGGCGGACCTTGCGGCGCGCAAGAGCATGGGGCATCCCTATATGGTTCAGCTGGTGGGCTATTACATGTGGCGCTCTGCTGTCCGGCGTGGCTCGCAGGTCATTGAAGAGCGCGATGTTGAGGCTGGGCACGCGGATGCCGTCTTCGAGTTCTACGAAGCGGTTGACGCGCCCCTGTATTACGGGCTGCGCAGTCCACAGCGCCTCTTTATCGAGGCTATGGCGGTTGACGAGGACAAGCCGACGCGCATGGCGGACATCATTGAGCGTTGCGACCGAACCCAAAGCTGGGCGAGTAAATATCGCGCAAGCCTGATTCGCGAGCGCGTCATCGAGGCTGCCGGATACGGCCTCGTCCGGTTTACCGTGCCCATGCTGGGCGAGTATATCCGCGACCGCATTTTATGGCATGAGTAGGGTGATAAAGGTGACGGAACAGAAGATGAGCCCGCAGGCTATCGAGGTGCGCGGCGCGCGCGTACACAACCTCAAGGACATCGATATCGATATTCCGCTGGGAAAGCTCGTGGGCATTGCCGGCGTATCGGGTTCGGGCAAGAGTTCGCTGGCGCTGGGGGTTCTTTATGCCGAGGGCTCGCGTCGCTACTTGGAAGCACTCAGCACTTATACCCGCCGTCGTTTGACGCAGGCCGAGCACGCTCAGGTGGATGAGGTGTTGCACGTACCGGCGGCGCTCGCGCTGCACCAGCGTCCGAGCGTGCCGGGCGTGCGCTCCACCTTTGGCACCATGACCGAGCTCAACAACAGCCTGCGTCTGCTCTTTAGCCGTTGCGCCCATCACGTGTGCCCGCATTGCGGGGCGCGTGTGGAGCCAAGCCTCAACGTAGCGGCTGGCCTGTCGCTCACGTGTCCGACGTGCGACCGCGAGTTCTACGCTCCGAGCGCCGAGGACCTTGCCTTTAACAGTGGCGGTGCATGCCCCACCTGTGGCGGCACCGGTGTCATGCGCGAGGTGGACGAGGCGAGCCTGGTGCCCGACGAGTCAAAGACCATCAACGAAGGTGCGGTGCTTCCCTGGGGTACGCTCATGTGGGATTTGATGAAGCAGGTCGCCGGCGAGATGGGCGTGCGCACCGACGTGCCGTTTAACCAGCTCACGCCTCAAGAGCGCGACATCGTGTTCCACGGTCCGGCGGTTAAGAAGCACATTCTCTACGTTCCCAAAAACGGCGAGGGCGCCACGCCGCTCGACTTTACCTATTACAACGCCGTCTATACCGTTGAGAATGCGCTCGCCAAGGTTAAGGACGACAAGGGCCTCAAACGCGTTGCACGCTTTTTGCGCGAGGGGGCATGCCGCGATTGCGGCGGCACGCGTCTCTCCGAGGCTGCGCGCCAGCCTCAGGTGCGCGGTATCAATCTGGCACAGGCCGGGGCCATGACGCTTGGTGATGCGGTCGAGTGGGTGCGCGGGGTGCCCTCATCCTTGCCGGTCGAGATGCGGCCCATGGCGATGGATATCTGCGATTCATTTTTGGGCGCGGCCCGTCGCCTGGTCGACTTGGGTCTCGATTACCTTTCACTCGACCGCGCTGGTGCCACGCTCTCCACGGGTGAGCGCCAGCGCGTGCAACTCGCCCGCGTGGTGCGCAACCGATCGACAGGCGTGCTCTATGTGCTGGACGAGCCCTCAATTGGCTTGCATCCTGCCAATGTCGACGGCTTGGTGGGCGTAATGCGCGACCTGGTGGATGACGGCAATACCGTGGTTGTTGTCGACCACGATACACGTGTGCTGGTGGAGGCTGATTATCTGGTCGAGATGGGCCCCGTTGCCGGAGCAGGCGGCGGCAGTGTAATCGCCGCGGGCACGGTGGACGAGGTCGAGCAATCGCAGGACAGCCGTATCGCGCCGTTTTTGCGCGCCGAGCCCAAGCGCTTGCGTCCGCAGGTGACTGACGACGAAATGTTCGACCAGGGCCATATCCGCATGGCGACCGATACCATCCATACCGTCAAGCCGCTCGAAGTCGATATTCCGCGCGGTCGCTTGGTCGCGGTTACGGGTGTTTCGGGTTCGGGCAAGACGACGTTGGTGCTCGAGACGCTCATCCCGGCGCTTAAGGCGCAGGCAGCTGGCGAGCGCTTGCCGGGGCACGTGTGTTGGGTCGATGCCGAGGGCATTGGCCGCGCAAACCTGATTGACGCCACGCCCATCGGCGCCAATGTTCGCTCGACGGTAGCGACCTATGCCGACATCCATGACGAGCTGCGTCGCGCCTTCGCCCGTACGCTCGAGGCCAAGGCGGCCGGCTACAAGGCGGGTGCCTTTAGCTACAATACCGGCGCCTTGCGCTGCCCTACGTGTGATGGCACGGGATCGATATCGCTCGACGTGCAGTTTTTGCCCGATGTCGAGATCGTCTGCCCGGCATGTCGCGGCTCACGTTATGCAGACGCAGCTTCGCATATCCATCGCGAGGGCAAGGACGGGAGCTTGCTTACGTTGCCGCAGCTCATGGACATGAGCGTGGACGAGGCCCTCGACGCCACGGTGGGACTCAAGAAAGTCCAGGCGCGCTTGCAGACCTTGCACGACCTGGGCCTGGGTTATCTTACGCTTGGCGAGCCCACACCGGCGCTTTCGGGCGGTGAGGCACAGCGCCTTAAGCTCGCGAGCGAGATGGGCCGCGTGCAGGATGATGCCGTATTTGTGTTCGACGAGCCCACGATTGGACTACATCCGCTCGATGTTCAGGTGTTGCTGAGCGTGTTCGACGGCCTTGTTGCCAAGGGCGCCACGGTTATCGTGATTGAACACGATCTCGATCTTATCCGTAACGCCGATTATGTGATTGACATGGGCCCAGGCGGTGGCGACGCCGGCGGGCAAATCGTCTGCGCCGGCACGCCGGCGGATATCGCGGCCTGCTCCAAGAGCATTACCGGCCGCTACCTATAGGCGATGTGACAAAGGGACTGCCCCTTTGTCACATTGAATTCTATTTCACGCATTGAGCGGCGAGATAGTCGCGGAAGAATGGCAATTCAAAAGCGACGATTCCGCGCCCACGTTCCCCAATGATGCCGGCGTCTATCATGCGGCGTCGGTAGCGGGAGACCTGCTGCGGCGAACGCTTAAGGCGCTCGACAAGGTCGGCGGTGGTGGACTCTTCCTCGTCATCGAGCATGGCGATGAGGAATCGCTTGTCTTCTGCAGTGAGTTCCCGATAGGTTGCCGCGAGAATTCGGTCGTCCATCTCGTCGCGCGCGATTTTGATTCCCAGGTCAAAGTCGCGTGACGAGATTTCCTTCGAATCGCTTGTGAGATCCCAGGCACGGTAGCCTACGAGTTGCAATAGGAAGGGAAAACCAGAGATCGAGCGAACGGCTCTATCGATTCCCTCAGCATCTGCCAGGCGATCGTTTTCCTGAATTGTGCGAATCAAGGCTTCGCGCACGTCATAGTCGGCAATGCGACCCAGATGATATTGTTGGGCGCGGCGAAGAAACGAGACCGTCTTGTGGTTTAGTAGCGTCGATACGTTGTTGGGAAGTCCCGCCATGAGCAGGGCGACGCGTTTTCCATCGGTCACAAAGTGCTGATACGACGCTGCGAGCTGAATCATCTCGTCGAGTGTCGGGTCCACCTCGTCAACCGTAACGAGCAGACCGGTGCCAGCCTCGTTGAGCTGGTCGATGATGTCGCTCATGCGATAACGCCAGGTTGAGGCATCGTGAACGCGATTGACCTCGATGCTGCCGAGCGGTGCAATTCCGAGACCGGTGACTTCGAAGTTGTTAGACGGGTCGATAAGATGGCCGGCAGCACGTTTCGCCCCGAACTCGATTTCCTCAAGCATTCCCGGGAGCGCGGTTGTCTTTACGGCAATCCAGCCGTGGGATTCCGCCCTTGTCGCGAGCGACGACATGAGAGCGGTTTTACCGGTTCCACGTGCGCCTGAGAAGATCGAGGTCAATTCTGGGCGCCTGCGCTGGCTCAAGAAGGCACGGTCCAAATCCCGAATAATCTGTTGTCTGCCAGCGAGATGGGCAGGAACCTCGCCAAAGCTAGGGGTAAACGGGTTCTCGAGATATTCCACAAAGCTCTCCTTTCACAGCGCCGTTTAACTTCATTTTACTTTAGTTAATTCTGATTAAAAGTGAGGGCTTTTTATCTAGAGCATCAATTAGGCGTGTGCGCCATCGGCGCGGCGCTTGAATGTGACAAAGGGACAGTTCCTTTGTCACATTCCCGGAAAGCCTGTTTGGCGCAGGGCTTCGTAGAGGACGATGGCGGCGCTGTTGGAGAGGTTGAGGGCGCTGATGCGGTAGTCGTCCGGGTTGACGAAGTTGCCGCAGATGTCCTGTTGAAGGATAGCCTCGTGGCTGTCCTCGGTATGTCCGAGCGATTCCTCGTGGGCTTCCCAAGCCTCGGCGTTATCGAGCGAGTCGCAATCGCGCAGCATAGGGATGCGCTCGCAGCGCTCGGGCGCCGCGGCGAGCAGTGGCTCGGGAATGCCCGAGCTCTCGCTGCCAAAGACCAAGTAGTCGCCGTCGTGGTAGGTACTCTGCGCATAGGTGCGGCGTGCCTTTTTGGTCAGCAGATGTAGGCGCTCGTCGGCAGGGGAGAGACCGTTGCGTGCAAGGAAATCCTCCCAGCCGGCATAGGTCGTCACGTCCAAGTTTTGCCAGTAGCCCAGGCCGGCGCGACGTACCGTTTTGTCGTCGAGCGAGAAGCCCAGCGGCTCCACCAGATGCAGGCGGGCGCCGGTGACCACGCAGGTACGGCCGATATTGCCCGTATTGGCCGGAATCTCGGGCGCATACAGCACAATGTTGAACATGAATCTCCTTGGCTCAGAACGAAAAACCACCACGAAGAGCACCTTCGTGGTGGTTTGGCGGTTACATAGGCGGAAAAATGCCCGCTTGGATAAACCTAGGCGCGGTGCCAGTCGGTCAGGCAGGCATCGAGGGAGGCGATGAGCGCATCCTTGTCCATGTGACGGCCGATGATGCACAGGCTCGTCATGCGGTCGCCCGTCTCGTCGTCCCAAATCTGCATGATCTCGGGGTTCTC
>DBFOME010000048.1:0-3678 GCA_048430645.1 Collinsella sp.
CAAGAGGGAATGTCTTTGCGGGCGGTGCAACCTCCACGTCGCAGCCGAGCGGGGCTCCTTCGGTACCCGCGAACAACGCAGGTGCTGCCAACGCCGCGAATGCCGCCGGCAACGTTAATGCCGACAAGGCCGCCAACAATACTCCCTCTGCCGGTGGCGCGGGGCTTACGGGTAACCTTGGCACGATTTACACCGGCGCCTCCGAGACTGGCACGTTCGCCCGCCTGGATGATGGCGGTGCCGAGTTTGCGGGCTCGGGTTCCAAGGAAGATTATTACGATTTTGGCTTGAACTACGGTGGCGACGCTTCGCCGAGTTCGACCTCTGACGGTCTGGTCCGTCATCGCCATCGCAAGGGCGAGCGCAAAAAGCGTCACACCGGCGCCATTATTGCCGTTGTAGTCGCGGTGCTTCTCGTTGCGCTTGGCGCAAGCGGCTTTATGCTGCTTAACTCGGCAAAGACCGTAAAGAGCGAAGCGAAGGAGGCTGTCGAGATCGTCGGTGGCCTTAAGGACAAGGTCACGTCGGGCGATTTTTCGACGCTGCCTGACGACGCGAAGAAGATCGATGAGCTCTGCGACAGCATGAAGGCGGAGACCTCGAGCCCGCTGTGGACGGCGGCATCGTTTATCCCGGTGTATGGCAGTGACATCAACGCAGCCCGCACCATGATCGACGCCCTGTCCGATGTCTCGAGCAACGCGCTGGTTCCCATGGCCGACAACCTTTCGCAGGCCACGCCCGGCAAGCTGTTCCAGGACGGCATGATTAACGTGTCCGCGCTGCAGGCGGTCGCCGATTCGCTTTCCAGCAGCTCGAAGGTGTTCAAGAGCGCCAACGAGAAGGTCCAGGGCATTGGCGATACTCATATTTCCCAGGTGACCGAGCTGGTCGATAAGGCCAAGGACGGCTTTGCCACCCTCAACGGTGCGGTTGACGCGGCGGAGAAGGTCGCCCCCGTCCTTCCCCAGATGCTCGGCGCCAACGGCCAGACGCGCAACTACCTTATGTACGCCATGAACAACGTCGAGATTCGTGCTTGCGGCGGCTTTGGCGGTTCGCAGGGCCTGATTTCGGTCACTGACGGCCAGATGTCGATTGGCGAGTTTGTTCCCCGCATTGGACTCAGCGAGGATGAGGCAGTCGAGAGCGTCGACGAAGAGGATGAGGCGCTGTTCGGCAACCACAGTAACCTGTACAACTCGGGCAATACCTATTCGCCTGATTGGCCCCGCAACTCGCAGCGTGTCGCCGCGCTGTGGAAGTCCCAGTATGGACAGGACGCTGATGGCGTCATCGGTATCGACCCGGTGTTCCTGCAGTATCTGCTGGGCCTGGTCGGTAACGTGTCACTGCCCGACGGAACGGTTGTCGACGGCACCAACGCCGCAAAGGTCCTCATGCACGATGTGTACTGGAACTATCCGGTCGAGGAGTCTGACGGCATCTTTGCATCCGTCGCCAGCGCTGCCTTCGACAAGATCCTTGGCGGTATCGGCGATGTCGATGTTACGAAGCTTGTCAGCGCCGTTGAGCGCGGTGCCGAAGAGGGCCGCCTGATCGCGTGGATGAGAAACGATGATGAGCAGAGTGCCATCAAAGAGACGGGCATTGACGCTTCGCTGCCCGATCCGGATGACCCGAGTGCCGATCCTGTTGCCGGCGTTTACTTTAACAACCTGAGCTTCTCCAAGCTCGACTGGTATCTGAACGCCGACACGCAGATCGGCCAGGGCATCAAGAACGGCGACGGCACGTGCTCGTATCGCATCACCGTTACTCTGACGAACATCATGACGCAGGAGGAGGCAGGCAAGCTGCCCGACTACGTTGCGGCGAGCGCACCCGATGCCGCGCGTGACGACGAACGCCTGAATGTCTCGTTGTTTGCCCCGACGGGCGGCAACATCAGTGACCTTACGGTTGAGGGCACACAGTTTGGTCTTGGCGCCGCTACGTGGCATGGAATCCCCTTCTATTCGGGCACCGTTGACCTGCATGCTGGCGAGACGACGACGATCACGTATACGCTGACCACGTCGGCCGAGGCGGGGGACAAGCCGCTTACGCTGCGTCAGACTCCTACATGCCAGGCGGCTCGCGACAGCGCGTCGGCGTAGGGTTTTTCTGGTAGCGCAGATAATCGAGTACCATTTTGGGGCGGACAGGCAATCTGTTCGCCCCTATTTTGTAAGGAGAGCGCATGAAGTACTTTGGCACCGACGGCTTTCGCGGTGAGGCCAACGTTGGGCTGACGGTAGAGCACGCTTATAAGATTGGCCGTTTTGTGGGCTGGTATTACGGCGCCAACCGCGAGCGCAAGGCACGCGTGATCGTGGGCAAGGACACGCGTCGCTCGAGTTATATGTTTGAGGCGGCGCTGGTGAGCGGCCTGGTCGCGAGCGGTGCGGACGCCTATATGCTGCATGTGATCCCGACGCCGGGCGTAGCGCATCAGACTGTGGAAGGCTGCTTCGATTGCGGCATCATGATCAGCGCGAGCCACAACCCGTTTTGCGATAACGGCATTAAGCTCGTCAACAGCGACGGCTTTAAGATGGACGAGGACGTACTGGAGCTCATCGAGGACTATATCGATGGCAAGAGCGAGGTGCCGCTGGCAACGGGCAACCACATCGGCGCCACGGTGGACTACATGCAGGGTCGCAACCGCTACATTGCTTCGCTCATCGCCAGCGCGAACTTTTCGCTGCAGGGCGTCAAGATCGGTATCGACTGCGCCAACGGCTCGGCATCCTCGGTGGCCAAGCCGGTGTTCGACGCACTGGGCGCCGATGTGCGCGTGATCAATGCCGCGCCCGACGGCTTTAACATCAATGTCGACTGCGGCTCTACGCATATTGAGCGTCTGCAGCGCCACGTGGTGGAGCAGGGCCTGGATGTGGGTTTTGCCTACGATGGCGATGCCGACCGCTGCCTGGCCGTGGACGAGCGCGGCCGCGTGGTCGACGGTGACCAGATCCTGTACGTGTGCGGTGTGTACCTGAACAAGCACGGGCGTCTCTCGGGCGGTACCGTGGTGCCGACGATCGCCAGCAACTTTGGCCTGATCAAGTCGTTGGAGCTTGCCGGACTGAGCGCCGTGACCAGCGGCGTGGGCGACCGTCACGTGTATGCCAAGATGCGCGAGGGCGGCTACAGCCTGGGCGGCGAGCAGACGGGCCATACGATCTTTGGCGATATCGAGCGCACGGGCGACGGCATTATGACCTCGCTGCGCGTGATGGAAGTGATTCGTGCCGAGCGCGAGACGCTCTCGCAGCTCACGGCTCCGTGCAAGCTGCTGCCACAGGCGCAGGTGGCCGTGCACGTGGCGGACAAGGACGCCGCGCTCGAGAATATGGGCGTGCAGAACGCCATCGCCGAGGCCGAGGCTGCGCTGGCAGGCGAGGGCCGCGTGCTCGTGCGCAAGAGCGGAACCGAGTCGGTTATCCGCGTGCTGGCCGAGGCGCCCGACCAAGCATCCGCCGATGCCGCCATGAAGCGCATCGCCAACGCGCTGGAAGCTCTGTAAGGTAGTCATTGGGTGTTCCTATAGTTTTGTCAACCGTCGGGGCTACTCCCGGTAGGGCACCCGGTCGCGCATCACGGCGTATATCGCCCTGAGCCGCTTCCTCGCGACGGCCTTGAGCGCCCGCCCGTGCCCCATGCCCCGCG
>DBFOME010000049.1:0-25841 GCA_048430645.1 Collinsella sp.
AGCCAGCAGGCAATGCCGCCCGCGCCATAGATGGGGCAGCACGGCCCCAGCAAAAAGCCGCTGTTGGCAAAGCGTCCGTGGTTGAGCATGGCGCAGACCGTCGATTCCCATGCCCAACCGCAAAAACCGTAGAAGGCAAACGAGAGTACCAGCGCCGAGAGCGGACAGGCGGCAAGCGTCGCGTCGCCAAACGCCATATCGATCGCGGTTTCCACCGTCTACCCTCTCCTCTTTTCACTCGATGCTTTACTCACACTATCGTCCGTCTCGTCCTTGCGCGGCAGGCGGCCGGCGACCGTCTCGCGCAGAGCACACCATTTATCTGCCAGACACACAATCCATGCCTCACGACACGTCGGCGGCACCGGCACCAGCGGAAACATATGCCGCACGATAATATTCCGCTCGCGCGGCGTCAGCTCAAAATCTTCCTCGGCACGCGCCAGAGCAAAAAACGGGTGGCGAAAGCCATGCAGCCGATGGCTTGGGTCGGGATCGTGCCAGTCATAGAGAAAGTAATCGTGCAGCAGGGCCCCGCGCAACAACGAAGCACGGTCGACCGAAATGCCAGCACGGCCCAAGTGCTCGGCAAAGGACAGACTCGCCCGCGCTACCGAAGTCACATGTGCATAGACCGTCACGTCGCCATGCTGGATAAACTCGCGCGTCAGGTCCAGACGGCCCGCCTGTGCCAGTTGACGGGCAGCATGGTCTACTTCGCGCGCGACTTTCTCGGCACGAACGGCATCGGACATGCTGCCTCCTTCCAGCGGCTCACGGCGGCAAGCCACGGCCTGTGCACAATCGATAAAAACATCATGGAACACATCAGTATGGCATCGGACAAAACGTTTTGCCCCACCAGTTGGCGAATTACCGCGCCGCCGTCACATATCAAACGCCAAAATGTGCGAGACTGTCTTGTGCAATTGTGTCGGCCGAGGGAGCGCCGACGCTCGATTCGCATGGAGTAACCCACAACGATGCTGCTTACGCAAACGACAACGCCCGAGGACGTCAAGGCTCTTAATCGTGCCGAGCTCCCGCAGCTCTGCGACGAGATTCGCCACGCCATCCTCGAAAGCTCCGCCGCTGTCGGCGGACACGTTGCCCCCAACCTGGGCGTCGTTGAGCTCACGGTCGCGCTCCATCGCGTGTTTAACTCCCCCATCGACAAGATTGTCTTTGACGTGTCGCACCAGACCTACGCCCACAAGGCGCTGACCGGGCGCGCGTACACTTATATCGATCCGGAGCGTTATGGTGAGGCTTCTGGCTTTGCCAATCCCGACGAGTCCGAGCACGACCTGTTCGCCATGGGCCACACCTCCACATCGGTGAGCTTGGGCTGCGGCTTGGCACACGCCCGCGATCTGGCGGGCGACAGCTACAACGTCATCACCATCATTGGCGACGGATCGCTTTCGGGCGGCTTGGCGTTTGAGGGCTTTAACAATGCCGCCGAACTCGATAGCAACCTGATCATCATCGTCAACGATAACGACCAGTCCATCGCCGAGAACCATGGCGGTCTGTATCGCAATCTGGCCGAGCTGCGCGCCAGCAACGGCACCTGTGAGCGCAACGTTTTCCGCGCGATGGGGCTCGACTACCGCTATCTGGACGCCGGTAACGATGTGTTGGCCCTCGTCGACGCGCTGCAGGAACTACGCAATATCGATCATCCCATCGTGCTGCACGTCTCCACCGCCAAGGGCAAGGGCTTTGAGCCGGCCCAGAGCGACCCCGAGCGCTGGCACCACGTGGGTCCGTTTGATATGGCGACTGGCCGCAAGCTCTGCCCGGGCCATCCGAGCGAGCCCGCACCGCGCACCTATGCCGACATTACGGGCGAGGCGCTCAGCGCCGCCATTGAACGCGATCCACAGGTCGTTGGCATCACGGCCGCCACACCCTACATCATGGGCTTTACACCCGAACTTCGCGCAGCCGCCGGCAAACAGTTCGTCGATGTGGGCATTGCAGAGGAGCACGCCGTGACCTTTGCCACCGCGCTTGCGCGCTCGGGCGCCAAGCCAGTCTTTGGTGTGTACGGCACGTTTTTGCAGCGCGCCTACGACGAGCTGTGGCACGACCTGTGCCTCAACGACGCCCCGGCAACCATTTTGGTGTTTGGTGCGTCAATCTTTGGCACCACGTCCGAGACGCACCTTTCGTTCTTTGATATTTCCATGCTGGGCGCTCTCCCCAATATGCGTTACCTGGCGCCTTCCTGCATGGAGGAATACCTGTCCATGCTGAGCTGGTCGCTCGACCATCGCGAGCATCCTGTGGCGATTCGCGTACCGGGCATCGGCCTGGTAAGCCGCCCCGACCTTGCGCCCGCCGAAGACACCGACTACAGCGCCGTTCGCTACAACGTGGTGCGTCAGGGCCGCAACGTTGCCGTGCTCGCGCTTGGCGATTTCTTTGAGCTGGGTGAGCGCGTGGCAAACCGTCTGACTGCCGAGTACGGCATCGAGGCCACGCTCGTCAACCCGCGCTTTGCAACCGAGCTCGACCGCGAGTTCCTCGATAGCCTTGCCGCCGAGCATCGCGTTGTCGTCACCCTCGAGGACGGCATCTTGGACGGCGGCTGGGGCGAGCGCGTCGCGTGCTATCTGGCCTGCACACCTGTGCGCACGCGCACCTTCGGCATCGCCAAGGGCTTCCCCGACCGCTACGACCCCAACCAACTGCTCGCTCAGAACGGCATGACGGTCGAGAACATGGCCGCCGAAGCCGTAAGGCTACTCAACGAGTAAAAAACCTCCGCAAGGGAAGCACCCCCTGCGGAGGTTTTTCTTTTCGCGGTGCGAATATCTCGATCCGTAACATCTATGGCCCGAATTCCCGTCTAACTGTTACAGATCTAGATAATAAGACGTCTTAGTCCCTGGCCTTTGTCTCAATCTGTAACAGATAGAGACCTTTTGTCCGTCCAGATGTTACAGATCGAGACATTCGAATTCCCCTGAAGAGAAAATCTCAATCTGTAACAGTTACTCGGCAAAAATGGCTGCAGATGTTACAGATCGAGACAAAACAGTAAGGCATGCCGCTGCATCGGCCAGAACCACCACAAAGGTGCCTGCCCTTTTTGGTAGGTAGAATTACCCATAAGGTAAGTATGTTTCTGAGTTATTTCGTGTTGACCCATTTGAGCGCGATGGGGTATAACTCTACTCAACCGCTAGGGATTTTATTGAGAAAGGTGTTCTACCATGAGCAAGAACCTCTCCCAGCAGGTCGTTCTCGACCGCCGCGGCTTCGTTGCCGCCACCTTCGCAACCGTCGCCGGCCTTGGTCTTGCCGGCTGCTCCGACACCAGCGCCGAGGCCGACAAGGGTTCCGCCGCCGGTTCCTCCAAGAGCTCCGAGGATACCGAGGCTTCCACCACGCTCGACGCTAAGGCATTCGACAAGCTCGTCGACAACGGCCCCAAGGCCGATGACGATGCCATCGCTGCCAGCACCTGGGCCACGGCCGTCAAGGACGCCGGCGTCTTTAAGATCGGTGGCGTTCAGACCTCCACGCTCTTCTCCCTCCTCAACGAGAAGGACGGCAAGACCCGTGGCTTCGACGCCGGCATCGCGCAGCTCCTGTCCAACTACATTCTGGGCGAGAACAAGGTCGAGATCACCCAGGTGACCTCGGACACGCGCGAGTCCGTCCTGCAGAACGGCCAGGTCGACGCCGTCTTTGCCACCTACACCATCACTGACGAGCGCAAGAAGCTCGTCTCCTTTGCCGGTCCCTACTACTACACCCAGCAGGCCATCCTGGTGCTTGCCGATAACGACGACATCAAGAGCGTCGAAGATCTGGCCGACAAGAACGTCGCCGTCCAGTCCGGCTCCAACGGCCCCGCCATCCTGGAGGAGTTCGCTCCCAAGGCCAGCCAGCAGGAGTTCAAGACCGACGAGGAGGCCCGCCAGGCACTCCAGCAGGGCCGCGTTGACGCCTACGTCATCGATAACAACATGCAGCAGAGCGCCTTGGTCCGCGAGCCCGGTAAGTACAAGATCGCCGGCAAGCCCTTCGGCAGCAAGGAGCCCTATGGCATCGGCCTGCCGCTCGATTCCGACGGCGTCGCCTTTGTCAACGACTTCCTTAAGAAGATCGAGGACGACGGCACCTGGACTGAGCTGTGGCAGATCTGCATCGGCGACCGTACGGGCGACACCAATGTTCCCGAGCTGCCCGAGATCGGCGCCTAGGCAGCGAGCCTGGTAACGACCGCAACGAAACCATACGGAAACGCATGATGCGCTTTATTGCGGTAAACTGTTTCCTCACTGAGTTGTCGGGGCTTCCGTACACGCGGGAGCCCCTTTCCTTATCGGCGGGAGGTCCGCATGAGTCTCTCCGAGCTCTGGTCGCTCTATGGCCAGAACTATATCGACGCGCTGCTAGCAACCTGGGGCATGACGCTTGAGTCGTTTGTCATCGCCATGGTGCTGGCCGTCGCCGTCACCGTGATGCGCGTGTCGCCGCTCAAGCCGCTGCGCGTCTTTGGCGACCTGTATGTCCAGGTCTTCCGTAACATCCCCGGCATCGCACTGCTCATCATCGTCGTCTATGCGCTGCCGCCGCTCAAGGTCGTTCTGCCCTACCGCACCTGCGTTATCGTCGCCACGGTCCTTTTGGGCTCGGCCTTTGGCTCCGAGAACTTTATGAGCGGCATCAACACCGTCGGCGTCGGCCAGGTCGAAGCCGCCCGTTCGCTCGGCATGAGCTTTAACCGTATCCTCGCCAAGATCGTGATTCCGCAGGCGTTGCGCTCAAGCGTATTGCCCATGACGAACCTCTTTATCGCCGTCATGCTCACTACCGCCTTGGGCAGCCAGGTGCCGCTTAAGCCGCAAGAGCTTACCGGCGTGGTGAGCTACATCAACACGCGCTCGCTCGGCGGCGTCGCCGCGTTCTTTATCTCGGCGCTCGGCTACCTGGGCACGGCCTTTGTGGTGAGCCACATTGGCAACTACATCGATAAGAAGGTGAGGATCCTCCGATGAGCAAGCATTCCTCCCCTGCACTTACCATGCGCGATGCGCTCTACGAGGCTCCCGGCCCCAAGATGCGCGCCAAGATTCGCATCGGCACCGCTATCTCGCTCGTTGCCGTCGCCGTGCTCGTCGTCCTGGTACTGCAGCGCTTTTATGTGACCGGCCAGCTTTCGGTCCACTATTGGTATTTCTTTACGCACCTCACCACCTGGAAGTTCTTGCTTGCCGGCTTTGAGGGCACCGTTAAAGTCGCACTCACCGCTGGCGCCATCGCGCTGGTGCTGGGCCTAGCCCTTATGCTCGGCCGCACCAGCGACATTAAGCCGCTCCAGCTGGTTTGCCGTGTGCTCACCGATTTCTTCCGCGGTGTGCCGAGCCTGCTGTTTATCTACTTCTTCTTTTTGGTGCTGCCCCAGTACAAGATCTCGCTGCCGTCGTTTTGGATGCTCACGCTTCCCGTCGCGCTCGCTGCAGCCGGCGTGCTGGCCGAGATTTTCCGCGCCGGCGTCAATGCCGTGCCGCGCGGCCAGGTCGAGGCCGCCCAGGCGCTCGGTCTCTCCAAGGCCAAAATCACCTTTAAAATCGTGTTGCCGCAGGCTATTCGGTTTATCATTCCGTCGTTGATTTCGCAGCTTGTGGTCGTAGTCAAAGACACCACCGTCGCCTATGTGGTGAGCTACCCCGACCTCATGCAAAACGCCCGCGTGCTCATTACCAACTACGACGCCCTCGTGTCGGTCTACCTGGTAATCGCGGTCATCTACATCCTCATCAACGTCGCGATCAACAAGGCCGCTGTCTATGTTTCGCACAAGACCGGCGCGACCATCATCCGCTAACGCTTTACCATTTCGAGTCATAAGGAGCCGAGCACCATGGCACAGAGCACCTCTTCCACCGGCAATCAGCCGCTGATCGAGCTCAGACACGTCGATAAGCACTATGGCGATCTGCACGTCCTCAACGACATCAATCTCTCGGTCGACCGCGGCGAGGTCGTCGTTGTGATTGGACCCTCGGGCTCGGGCAAGTCGACCATGTGCCGCACCATCAACCGTCTGGAAACCATCGACTCGGGCGAGATCCTCATCGAGGGCGAGCCCCTGCCGCAGGAAGGCAAGGATCTTGCCCGCATGCGTGCCGAGCTGGGCATGGTGTTTCAGCAGTTCAACCTGTTCGCACATATGACCGTCCTGCAGAACGTCATGCTGGGACCGGTCGACGTACTGGGTGTCTCCAAGGACGAGGCCCGCGAGCGCGCCATGGACCTGCTGGGCCGCGTGGGCGTTGCCGAGCAGGCCGATAAGGTGCCCGCACAGCTTTCGGGCGGCCAACAGCAGCGCGTAGCCATCGCCCGCTCGCTTGCCATGCAACCCAAGGCCATGCTTTTTGACGAGCCCACGAGCGCCCTTGACCCCGAGATGATCAACGAGGTGCTCGAGGTCATGGTCCGTCTAGCCCAGCAGGGCATGACGATGATCGTCATCACGCACGAGATGAACTTCGCACGCCGCGTTGCCGATCGCGTCGTGTTTATGGCCGACGGCCAGATCGTGGAAACCGGCACACCCGACGAGTTCTTCGACCATCCCCAGACCAAGCGCGCCCAGGACTTCCTCAACTCCATCAAGGGGCACTAGCCAGCCACCCCGTGGGACAAATCCATTGAGAGTGTTGTCCCACGTCTCTCATGTGCCCTGTCACCTTCAGATTCGAAAGCAACACCTATGATCGGAACCCGTACTTCCTCGTCCTATACCCCGCACGTCGACGTTGCCCCCGCCAACCGTCCGCTCATCCTAGTGGCGCCGCGTTGGGAAGAAGCGAAGCCCTATTTGAGCGAGACGCTCTCCCCCAACGAGGAAATCGCAAGTGTCTTTGTCGATGCCATTCTTGCCGCCGGTGGCCTGCCGCTGCAGATGTCCATTACCGAAGACGTCGATGTTATCCGTCATTACGTGGAAATCGCCGACGGCATCGCCATTCCCGGCGGCCCCGATGTCAATCCCAAACGTTGGGGCGATGATCGACCCTACGACCCCACCCTCTGCTGCGAGATCCGCGATAGCTTTGAGTTTAAGCTGGTCGGCGAGGTGCTCCGCGCCAAAAAGCCGCTCTTTACCACCTGCCGCGGCACGCAGCTGCTCAATGTCGCCACTGGCGGCACCCTGTGCATGGACGTGCCGAGCCGGGGCGCTCGCGAGGGCCGCACGCAGTGGCGCCACACCCACGTGCTCAACGACCCCGTGCATCCCGTCGAGGTCGTGCCGGGCTCGCTGCTGGAGCGCGCAGTTGGCGGGCACAGGCTGATCCAGACCAACTCCGCACACCACTGCTGCGTCGATCGTCTGGGCAAGAGCACGCGCTTGGTCGCCAAGGCAACCGACGGCGTTCCCGAGTGCATCGAAATCGAAGGCCAGCCATTCTGTCTAGGCGTGCAATGGCACCCTGAGTACACGTGGAAGACGCTCGAGACCGACTTTAACCTGTGGAAGTCGTTTGTCGAGGCAGCAGCAAAGGTTAAGCAGGCCCGCTAGCTCGCGAATCACGCAGGCTTAAACCTTCCATGCCGGGGGGGCGGACACCAGCCACGGTACCCGCCCCCCCCTGTATTTGGTATGCTCGGTATGATTTTCCCTCACAAACAATCAAAGAAATCTCGACCGCAATCGGTCGACGGTAAAGCAAATGGCAAAAACGCTTGCTACGTTTATTAGGCAGTCAATTAGAATCGAAATGCATTGACTATTCCCCAACGGGGTCACGCCACAAATCCACATGAGCATCGAGGCTGGAAGCGGAAGCATGGAATTGGCCCCGATCTGTATGTAGATCGCTACAACGTTGACAAGCAACAGCATGCCAATCGGACCGAAGCCGGACCCAAAATAGGAAACAGCGATCACGCAAGAGACCACGTATGCAAGGCAGGCAGCGGCAGCAAGAACAAGTCGATAGCAAAATACATGCAGGTTGAAATACTGCTGAGCATCCAGAACGATTACGCAGTTAAGACAGTACAAAACGACACTCGTCAGGATAAACGCGCCCAAAAGGGCAAAAGAAGACAGCACCACTCGCGCAACGATAGCGCACACACGCTTCCCTCCCCGAGCCTCCGACAGCCCCCACGGTTCCTCAATAAAGTCCGAACTGACAAAGCGCGGCACGATACAAGCCGCGACAAACGGAAAGTACAATGCATGAGCCAACGGGGCTACGTTGAACAGCAGACCGCGAAAAACCTCTGCATTACCAAATAGAACGACGTCCTCTGCCGATAGCCGAAGCGTCGGGTCTGGGAAAAAGCCCAAGAAACTGTTCTCACGGAGGCTACAGAACCACATCGGGAAAGAATTAAGCTGCAATACCACCATGTACGCATAAATTACCAGGATTAAGGCGTACGCCCATTTGCTCACATGCTTCCATTCTGAATGGAGGAATCTTCTAATCTGACGAGTCATTGAACACACCCCCGGCACGAAAGCTCACGAGAGCGTAAATCAATACCGATAGACAGCTGGCTGCCACGCCATATCCCAGAAGCGTCAGCTGTCCCATATCGCTATACCCAAGGGCACATCCGACTCCAAGGTACGGCCCCGGAAGGAGTAAGACCCATCGCAAGGATGGTATAGGCACCTGAAGGAAGCTTCCGTAGAGCGTCAGGCTCATGACAAATCCAATTATGATTGCAGCCCCGCTCAATACAGCGCTGCCTGTAATCCGATAGATGGTCATCGTCTCCAACGCAACCGATATCACCAATACGGCGTTGATTATCATCGCAGACAAAAATGCAGTCAGCATGCCGTGCGTGTAGTTTTGCCCCCCACGCAGTATGGCTATTGCAAACAAAAGAAGGCAAAGTGCGCTATATGCTGCGCCGACTATTAAAGCAGACGAAAGCACATGTGCCAAGGCCCCATTAAAGCGGGCGAGACCTCTTGCTGAAGAAATTCGGTATCCCTCTTTATAGCCATGCTCCTGTAAAAGCACCAAACAAACGATGAGTGGAACGAACAGGGATGTACCGGCAAAAGCGCTGCGCGCAAGGGACTCATCAGGCGCAGAAGGATCGATTGCATTCCAGAAGAAACCAATATCCTCCCCACAAACGCCATAGCCAAAGCCTAGCAACGTTGCTCCGTTATTTAGAAAAACACCGAAGAGAAGACCGCACGCCAACATAAGCGTAAGACCAAACTGCGCCGGAAACATCCTGTGTAGACGCATCATATCTGCCTTTATGGGATGGATCGCCCGCTTCATAGCGAGACCGCGTTCATCAAGCGCCTGTAATATTCTTTTAGGGACGACGCCTCATCCCTTATGACATCCATCGATTCCTTTTTCAGCAGTTCACCGTCATGAATAAACACGCAACTTGTTGCAACCGATGCCAACTCATCCAAATCATGGCTAGAGATGAGCATGGTCTTACCCTGTTCTCGATTCAATCGGCCGATAAGGGCCCATATACTCTCGATGCCCAGCGGGTCCAACCCATTTGCCGGCTCATCGAAAATTAGTACGTCGGTGTCGCCCAACAAAGCCGTAGCTATATCCAGTCGCCGTTTCATTCCCAGAGAAAAACTGCTCACGCTCTTTTTCTCATCGACGTCCAGCCCGACTAGGCCCAAGACGCGAGGAACCTCACGTTTCTCATCGAGCCCCCATTCCGCACATCGGATCCGAAGATTCTCCACCGCACTGAGGGATTGGTATGCTCCGCTGGAATCTGGCACATAGCCGACACGCGTCCGCATCAGGCTCAGCTCTTTTTTCGACTTGCCTCCAAAGAGCTCCACGCTCCCCGACGATGGCTCACAGAGGCCCAGCACTATTTTAATAAGCGTGCTTTTGCCCGCCCCGTTTGCACCAACAAGGGCGCAAAGTTCAGACTGATGCACCTCGAAGGAAACGTCATGCAACACACGCCGTTTTCCATAGCGCTTTGACACCTTTGATAGCTTTATCGCTGATGCGCTCATTGGCCTCCTATTCTGCTTGATAACAAAACCGCTGCTGCCAGACTGTCGCCTGGCAGCAGCCGCAACTGCTAGAAATTAACAACACACAAGTTTTTACTGCAGTTATTGACGCAGACGCGTGCTCCACAGAATGCCTTGCAGTAACCGTTGCACCCACCACCGGGGTCCACATAACTCGGCTTTACAATCCAGCTCATATCGTTCCTCCTTTCTTTTATCGTTCGTTCTAAATGTTATTGTTTGTCGATAACTTATATTTGTCAAGATAATTAATAAACAAAGAACCCGTGTTAGACACGGGTTCCGTTACACTGATATTTCGTTATAGTTGTTCTTTATATGCTACTCGTCGCTCAAATCTACAGCGAAGACTGATGTCGGAAGCGACGCCTCATTGTCTCCGCCGTCCCGCATCTGCCTCACGACATTTTTTGCGCGCTCGACAATCAGCTCCTCAAGCTCTTTCTCACTCACACGCTGAATAATATCTCCCGGTTGACAGTCAAGTTCATCGCAAATATCGAGAAGCGTCTTAAGGCGAATAGCTTTAATTTTTCCGTTTCTTAGCTTAGAAATATTAGCCGGAGTATGCCCCGTGGCACGAATCAGATCAGCACTGGTCTTTCCGGTCTTAAGCAGCTGCGTCTCAAGCTCGATGATGAGATAGCTCATGCTTCCTCCTACACAAGCTCGTCAGACTGCTCTTGGAGCAGCGAGGCATAACTCCAGATCACCGAGATACACAGACAGACAGCCGCGCCGATAAGCGACCCCGCATCAAAGGCAACGCCTTGGCAAATCTCAATAACGAAGGAATGAGGCACGACGTAAAGCTCCAGCCCACCAATGGTAAGATTGACCGATCCGTAGGCACCAATAAGCGAAACCGCGGCGTTAACAGCAAAGGCAAGCGCAAGAACACGGATAAGCCGCACATGCGTCTTGGTAAAGGGCGAGACGCCTCGCGAGATGTTACGGCTGATCCCACACAGAACGACAAGCGAAATACCCACGACGAGTGCCAGGCACAGTCCGCTTGGGATAACGATGCACCCGCCATCGAGAAGCGTCACGACGCCGAAAGAATCGACAGAAGCAACGTTTGCAACCGCATACCAGATCACGTAAACAACCAACGCGGCAAAAGCGACGAGCATCCCTGCAAAAACGGCTGCCATGCAAAAGCCAAGCTTCCTGATATTTTCGCCCGCTTTGGCCATACGCTGAACGCTGTTAGACATACACTCACCCTCATCGACTCTATCGTTATTCGAACAGTTTATCGAACAACGATATTGATTGCATGCGGAAAGCCCCGCCAGTGCGCATAGCCCATTCACTAATCAGAAGGGGTGAGAGTGGATTTTTGGACACGTATCGAACGAGAGTGGATAATCTCCCACTTCGAGGCCACCGCCGGGCCTAAAACGGGAGATTATCCACTCTCATAGTCATCAAGGCTCGCAAGCTCTTATTCGGCCGCCTCGCGCAGGGCCGACATCGTAACCGCATATTGCTGCTGCAACGCATGCATTCCCTCGCGAGCGCCGTCAACGGCATCGGCGCCGCGCAGCGCCTCGGTCACCACGACCGCCGGCTCGTACAGATTATCGAATCCCAGGTTCTGGCTCACGCCCTTGAGCGTGTGCGCTGCCATAAACGCTTCCTCGGCGTCTCCCGCCGCCATGGCAGCCTCCAGCTTGTCCATGCTCTCGTCATCTAAAAACTTGAGGGCAAAGCGGGCAAGCATTTCCCCGCCCATCAGCCGAGCACACGCGTCATCATAATTAGCGCCGATCTTCTCATACGCCTCACGCATGGAAATCATGGATTAAAACTCCTTTGGTCAAACTAAATCGTGGGAAACGCGACAACGTCGGCGGGGCGTGCCAACGTCTCGGCAATACGGTCTTGCACCTCGAGCAGGCAGTCGAGCAACAGCGGGTTAAACTCACCGCACTTACCGTCCAAGATCATCTGGATAGCCTCCTTGTGCGGGATAGCATCCTTGTACACACGCACACTCGTCAGCGCATCGTACACGTCGGCCACCGAAACCACCTGTGCGGCGATGGGAATCTGGTTGCCCTTAAGGCCATCGGGATAGCCCTTGCCGTCCCAGCGCTCGTGATGCCAACGCGCAATCTGGTACGCATATTCCATAAGCGCATTGCCGACGTGATGGCGGCCCAGCTCAAGCAACATGTCGGCGCCCATCGTGGTATGCGTCTTCATAATCTCGAACTCCTCGGGCGTAAGGCGCCCGGGTTTGTTGAGAATTGCATCGTCAATCGACATCTTGCCGATATCGTGCAGCGCCGAAGCCAGGGCAATCGTAGAGCGTTCCTCATTGTCGAGGGAGATCGTGCCGCTACGCTGGACCAGACAGCCAAGCAGCAGCTCGGTCAGCTTCTCGATGTTCGTAACGTGCCTGCCGCTCTCGCCATTGCGAAGCTCCATAACGCCGGCCATGATGTCGATGAGCATGCGACTGTTCTTGACGCGCTCGTTGTACTGCTGGGACAGCAAACTCGTCAGGCGGCGCTGTTTGGCGTATAGGCGGATGGTGTTGCTTACACGCCGGCGCACGACACGGGAGTCAAACGGGCGGTTGATATAGTCCGAGGCGCCCAGCTCGTACGCGCGCAGAACCATATCATCGGAATCTTCGCTCGAAATCATGATGAAAGGCAGATTGTCGATACCCGATCGGCGCGACAGATCGGCCAGCACCTCAAAGCCGCTTATGCCCGGCATGACAATATCCAGCAGCACGAGCGACAACTCATCGCCATAGCGGTCGACCATGTCAAGCGCCGTACGACCGTTGTCGGCCTCGAGGATGCAATACTCGTCCTTGAGCATCTCGTTGAGAATGGCTCGGTTCATCTCGGAGTCATCGACAATAAGCACCAAAGGCTTTTCGCTTTGGAAGGCTTCGATGGAATCGGCATCGGTCACGACCGTACCGGCTTTTGCCTTAGCGCGGCTCAATAACTGGACAGCGCGGCCAACTCCTTCATCGACCGTCTCGCCATGAATGCGAACACCGCCAACACATGCCGTCAAGCTCACGTACTCATGGCCCGGAACAATCGTGGCATGAACGGCATCGGACACCTGATGCAGGCGACGGGTGAAGTCATCGGAGGGAATATTGGGCATGACGACCACAAACTTGTCGCAGCCATAGCGTACAAGCTCGTCAGTCGAACGAATTCCGCTGCGTATGGCTGTCGCCACAGCACCGAGCGCAAGGTCGCCGGCATGACGGCCACACGTATCGTTGAAGACCCTAAAATCATCAAGGTCGATCACCGCAACGCCGGCATTCATGCGGGCGCTACGGAGCTTTTCCTCGTAATATCGGCGATTGCGCACACTCGTCAGCACGTCGGTGTAGACGAGGTCCTCTTCTGCAGCCTCTTGCTCATCGATCGGACGCACCATCAGCAGGACGTGAGGCTCGCCCTCGACCTTCAGAGGGCGCAGGCGAGCGCGGTACTCGGTACCATCATTGAGCAGCTGCTCCGATACATCATCGGAACCTGCCAAGGCCTCAAGACTCGACTGACGCAGACAAGGGCAGCGATCGCCGGCGAGCAAGCAGTTAGGCTCGCTCTTAATCTGATCGGCCGACAACAAACGCACCACGGGGTAGGTCTTCGCGACGCGGGCGACCTCGGCGGCAGCCTCCTCGTCGGTTAGATTGACCTCGTGATTATTGAGCATATGGGGCCCTTCCTATCGTTACGCACGGCAACGGTGCATATCAATTGGTACAAGGGTAGCATCTAACAGCTGAAGGCAAACGCGCGATTATCGTTACATTTTTATGACCTGGCAAACGGCGGTAATGGAGCCGCGGGCGCGCGGTTATGGGCGCATTCGTTAACAATGACGAAACGCTAACAGCCCCTCTCCCCGCAGGTCATCGAGCGTGCTAACGCTCCAAGACATCGCGAACGGCGTTTGCCGCCGTAACGGGGCGATCGCGCAGACCGTTATGCGCGCCCGGGATCGTCACAAGGGGGCAATCGAGATATTCGGCAGCCGCTCGCGTGCCAGCCTCGCGGGGCGTGCCAACCGAGAGCTCGCCCAAGAACACGGCCGACACCGCCTTTGACGCGCGAGCGCGCTCCCAGTCGGGAGCATATGTCATATTTGTTCCGTATTCATTGGCCATAAAGCAACGACCATTGCGCAGGGCATGTTTGACTTCCGCTTCGGTCGTCCCAGGAGCCTCGGGGTCCAAGTCGCCGAGGGCTCCCAAGAAAAGCCGGAGCGCCCTTGAAACCTTTCCCGCCGCAATCATATCGAGCAAAACCGGAGCTGCGCCCATACCGACGCCTTTGGCCGACACAGCCGGCTCATGCAGAATCGCACGGGCGACGAGATGGGGTTCGGTGCGAAGAAGCTCCAGCGCAACCAACGTACCGGCACTATGCGCAAGCACATTTGCCGGAGCGCCAACGTGTTCGATCACGGCTTGCAGGTCGGCGGCCTGAGCGGCAAGATCATAGCTGCCGTCTGCCGCATCGCTGCTGCCACCGCAGCCGCGGCGGTCGTAGGCAATTACGCGGTTGTTGCGACTGAGCTCACATGCGATGCCGTCGAAAAATGTGCCGTCGACACAAGCGCCGTGCACGCACACCAAGGCAGGAGTATCAGGCGACACATCCGGGCCGGCATATTCGCGACAGGCAATCGTGGTGCCCGCATTCTCGACCGTAAAATCCATGTTGTGCCCCCATCATCAACGCCCATCCAGTTGCACGTTAGTACGGTTGGATGGACCCGCATTGCCTTACACCTTGTTAACAGATTAACTGTACCCGACCCGAGGCTTTTCATGGCACGGCATCATGAGCGACGTGAAAAAACGAAACTTGTAAAGCAAGAGCCCGCACCTTGCTTTGGAGCCGATGCTATGCTTAGGCACAATTGTCTTGAGGAGCATATGCCTATGTCTACGTTTTTGAATGCCAGCCCCATCTTTGGGCCCGTTCGCAGCCGTCGCCTTGGTCTCTCGCTCGGCGTCAACATGATGCCGGCCAGCGGCAAAATCTGCACGTTCGACTGCATTTACTGCGAAAACGGCCTCAATGCCGAGCGCCCCTGTCATGAGCCGTACAACACAGCCGCCGTGGTACTCGACGCGCTCGAGGCAAAGCTGCGCGAGATGGCAGCCGAGGGCGAGCTCCCCGATGTGATCACCTTCGCAGGCAACGGCGAGCCCACCGCCGCACCGGAGTTTCCGCAGGCCATCGCCGGCGCCGTCGCGCTGCGCGACGAACTTGCCCCAAACTCCAAGATCGCCGTGCTTTCCAACGGCACGCGCGCCGACCGTCCCGAGGTGCACGACACGCTCATGATGGTCGACGACAACATTCTTAAGCTCGATACCGTCGACCCGGCATTTATCCAGCTGCTCGACCAGCCTGTTGGCCCCTACGACGTCGAGCACCAGATTGAGACGTTCGCAAGCTTTGACGGTCACGTTATTATCCAGACGATCTTTTTGACCGGCGAGTATCAGGGCAAGCTCATCGACAACACCGGCGAGGAGTACATTGCCCCCTGGCTCGCGGCGCTTGAGCGCATTCGCCCACAAGAAGCAACCATCTACACGGTAGCGCGCGAGACACCGGTCGCCGGCCTTGCCAAGGCAGCACCCGAGGTGCTCGACACGATCGCTGCACGCGTGCGCGCCCTCGGCATCCCCTGCCAGGTGAGTTACTAGCGCGGCCGCCCGCCAGCAGCCAAATTAGCCCCGTCCCAAATGAGCTGCTCTGCGGGTGGGCTATACTAGCTGCGGATGAAAGGAAGTTAGCCATGTTTGACAATGGACCCGTGCCCGGCCGCAACGACGTCTGCTGGTGCGGCAGCGGCAAAAAATATAAGAAATGCCATAGCGCCTTCGATGAGCGCCTTGAGCGCCTGTGGGAAGAGGGCTGGGAGGTCCTGCCCCGCACGCTCTACAAGACGCCCGCCGATATTGAAGGCATCAAGCGCTCGGCCGCTATCAACGTGGGCGTGCTCGATTACGTAGGCGAACACATCGCCGCGGGCATGACCACCAACCAGATCGACCAGATGATCTACGACTACACCGTCGAGCACGGTGGCACGCCGGCCGACCTCAACTACGAGGGCTACCCCAAGAGCGTGTGCACCTCGATCAATGACGTGGTCTGTCACGGCATCCCCTGTGATACAGATGTGCTGCACGAGGGCGATATTATCAACGTGGACTGCTCCACGATTTTGGACGGCTACTTTAGCGACTCGAGCCGCATGTTCTGCATCGGCGAGGTCTCGGCCGAGCGTCAGCGCCTGGTCGACGTCACCCGCGCCAGCGTGGAGGCGGGTCTGGCTGCCGTCAAACCATGGCTGCCGCTGTCCGTGATGGCCGAGGCCGTGCAAAAGACCGTCGAGGACGCCGGCTTTAGCGTGGTGCGCGAGTACGGCGGACACGGCATCGGTAAGGAGTTCCACGAGGACCCGTTTGTGGGCTTTACCACCGAGGCACCCGATGTGGACACCATCATGGCTCCGGGCATGGTCTTTACCATCGAGCCCATGGTCAACGCCGGAGCACCCGACATCAAGATCAGCAAGGGCGACGGTTGGTGCGTGCGCACCAAGGACGGCAGCGATTCGGCCCAGTGCGAGGTACAGCTCGTGGTGACCGAGGATGGCTACGAGCTGCTGAGCTGGTAGCCGTGGATGCGCCGGATGCTGACGGGCACGCTCGTCTTGTATCCGGCGTTTTATTTGAACGTTTTGCCTGATACAACCTACCAAAATAAACCTGTCCCTTTTTGGCAGGTTGAGCGGAGAGGATTGCTTTTGAACATCCTGGTTTTGTTGCCTGTCAACGACCGCCATCGCGCAATTCTTGAGTCGAGTGCTCCGGGCGAGGACTTTATCTACACGAGCTCCGACGCCGCCACGCGTGAGCAGGTCGCCAACGCCGACGTGATCCTGGGCAACATCGACCCCGACATGCTCACGGCATGCGAGCATCTCCAGCTGTTGCAATTGCAGACCGCCGGCTATGACGACTACCTTGCCGCCGGCACCGTGCCGGCTGAAGCCAAGCTGTCTTGCTCAATCGGCGCCTACGGTCAGGCCGTGAGCGAGCATATGTTTGCCATGGCTCTTTCCATGATGAAGCGCCTGCCCGGCTATCACGACTTGCAGCGCGAGCATCGCTGGGAGGATTTAGGCCCGGTTACCTCGCTCAAAAACGCCAACGTGCTGGTGCTGGGCGCGGGCGATATCGGCGGCCACTTTGCCACGCTCTGCCGCAACATGGGCGCGCACGTCCGCGGCATCAAGCGCCATCCGCTCGTCTATCCCATTGTGTTTGAAGACATGGACGGCATGGACGCCCTACCTGAGCGCCTGGCAGAGGCCGACATCGTCGCGTCCTTTATGCCGAGCACACCCGAGACACGCGGTCTGGCGAACGCCGAGTTCTTTGCCGCGATGAAGCCGGGCGCGTTCTTTGCCAACGGCGGCCGAGGCGATCTTGTGGTTGCCGACGATTTGGTTGCCGCTCTGGAGTCGGGACATCTCGCCGGCGCCGCGGTCGACGTCACCGACCCCGAGCCACTGCCTGCGACAAGCCCCCTGTGGGATGCGCCCAACATGCTCATCACGCCACACGTCTCCGGCTGGTTCCACCTAGCCGCCACGCTCAATAACGTGGTCGACATCGCCGCGGAGAATCTGCGTCACCTGCAAGCTGGCGAGACGCTTCGCTGCTGGATCGAACACTAGGGTTCCGCCGTTCTTACGAACGGCGGACCGGTCGACGCTGCGCGCCGCCCAGAGCGACAATTTGCCATTCAAAAGGCAAGGCATGACCAGAAGGTCTATGCCTTGCCTTTTTCATGCCAACTTGTTCGCTCTGGACATCGCTCGCTGACGTTTGCTCAACCTGCGGTGTCATAACAATTCTGTCCAGCTGTTGGCATTGCGGCATTTTCCCAGATAAAACCTGCCAAAGTAAACCTGTCCCTTTTTGGCAGATTTTAGAGTTCCACACTTTCGGCGCCGTTGATGGTTAGGTTGCGCTCGTAGAAGGCCGTGAGGGCGCGGATGGCACACATCACGTCGCGCACGCCGCCGGTCTCGTAGCTCGAGTGCATGGCAAGCTGCGGCAGGCCCACGTCCACGGCGTGCATGCTCGCCTGCATGTTGGACAGATTGCCGAGCGTGGAGCCGCCGGCCATGTCGCTCTTGTTGGCGAAGGCCTGCGTGGGCACATCGGCGTCATCGCAGATGGCCTGGAACACCGCGCGGCTAAAGGCATCGGTGCAGTAGTGCTGGTTGGCGGCTTCCTTGATGACGATGCCGCCGTTGAGCACCACCTGGTTGCGGGCATCGCACTTCTCGGCGTGGTTGGGGTGCACGGCATGCGCATTATCGCAGCTCACGAGCATCGATGCGGCAAGGGCGCGATGGTACGACTCGTCGTCAAAGCCCAACGATCCGTTGATGCGGCGCAGCGCGTCGGCCAAGAACGTCGACATGGCGCCCTGCTTGGTCTCGGAGCCAACCTCCTCGTTATCAAAGCAGCAGAAGACCGAGACGTCGTGCGCATTCTCGGCACCCAAAAATGCCTGCAGCGAGGTGTAGGCGCAGACCAGGTCGTCGAGTTTGGGCGTCGAGATAAACTCGTCGGCCCAGCCCCAAATGCGCGCATCCTGACGATTGACCAGGAACAGATCGCGGCCCAAAATCTGCTCGGGCTCGACGTCCAGCTCATCGGCAATCAGGGCATCAAAATCTCCCTGCTTGAGTTCGCCGGCGCTAATAAGCGGGCACAGGTCGACGGCTCGGTTGGGAGCAAATCCCTCGTTAACGCCGCGGTTCATATGGATAGCAAGGCTCGGAATGATAGCGACCTCGCGCTCGGTGGCAAGCAGGCGGCTCTCGATACGGTCGCCCTCGCGCACCAGTACGCGGCCCGCGAGCGCCAGCGGGCGATCGAACCAGGTGTAGTCGATTATGCCGCCGTAGGCCTCGGTGTTCAGGCGCAGCGTCTCGCCCGCGCCGTCGAGTTCGGGCACAGCCTTGACCTTAAACGTCGGCGAATCACTGTGCGACGCCGTGAGCTGAAAATGATAGTCACCGGCAACGCCATCCTCGCCCCACGTCGCGGCCAGGTCCTCGCCCACCTTAAAGGCAACAACACTCGAGGTGTTGCGCTGCGTGTAATAACGCCCGCCCGGCTCGATATCCCACGCCGCATTCTCGGGCAGATAGGTAAAGCCCGCCTCGTCGAGCTCGGCCATAATGGTCGCCGCCGTATGGAACATGCTGGGGCACGCCTCGATAAAGTCGATAAGATCGTTGGCGGCCTCGATATCGTCGGCCGTCACATGCGCGCGCTCGGGCGTTTCCTGATCCGTCATGCTCTCCCCTTTCGCTGGGTTGATGGTCCCCTCCAGCATACCCCGCCACGCCAGCGCCGCACTCTTCATTCCGTGCTTAATTCCGCGCCGCTCACCAAGTTGAGCCATCATGCCCGCGTTCCTTTTGCGACAATTGCGCTAACAGGACGAGAGGAGCCGTCATGAAGCCACGCAACATTGTCATCGCCTGCGGTGTCTCGGGAGTCGCTGTCGGCCTTGCCGCTGCCACCGGCATCGTTTATCACAAGCAAATCAAGTCCGCCGCATCGCTCAAACGCTTGACCGGCTACGCGGATGGCTATGACCTGTATGCAATCGACATCGCCTACGACTACGATCTTGATCGCATCATCGCCGCTGGCGTGCGCGACGACCAGGCCTACATCGATGCCGTGGTGGAGCAGGTGCTGCCCGGTGTGCCGGCACATGTCCAGGCGCCCCAGTTTGCCTGCAGCGCTTTTGTCGCCGTAGATGCCGAAGGCCGCGTGCGCACCGGTCGCAATTACGACTTTAAGGACGACACCTCGGCGCTGCTGGTGCGCAATCACCCACGCGGCGGCTATGCCTCCATCGGATTTGCCGCCCTCAACAACCTGGGCGATAACACTCCGCTTGACTCCGTCGCCGGACGCGCCGCCGCACTCATGGGCCCGTTTGCCCAGCTCGACGGTGTTAACGAATGCGGCGTGTCCATTGCCGTACTCACCCTGGATTCCAAGCCCTGTGACCAGGACACGCAACGCCCCATCATCAACACCTCGCTCGCCATCCGTCTGGTGCTCGAACGTGCCGCCACCACGCAAGAAGCTGTCGACCTGCTTTCCGCCTACGACATGCACGCCATGGCAGGACGCGATTACCACTTCTTTATCAACGACGCCGCCGGTGACGCGCGCGTAGTAGAGTGGGATCCGCGCGATCCGGACCGCGCTTTCAAAGCGACTCCTGTACGCCAGGTTACGAACTTCTACGCCTGCTATGGCGACGAAGTGCTGCCCGACCAAAAGAATGGTGAGCTGGGTCATGGTAAAGAGCGCGCCGTCGCAATCGCCGATGTCCTTGACGCCCATGTCGGTGCCCAGGACGAAACGATTGCCTGGGAAGCCCTGCGCGCCGCAGCACAAGAGCCCAATCCGGAAGACATCACCAGTAATACGCAATGGTCGGTCGCCTTTGACAATACCGAACCCGCCGCCGCCATCACGCTGCGCCGCCACTGGGGCGACGTCGATGCCTTCGCACTGTAAGGAGCCAGGTCCGTCGATCTTACGCTCACCTGACGTTGTTTACATTTCTATACGCTTGGGCTAACACGTTTTACCCCCGTATCAACAGTGTGCGGGGGTAAACTTATGCGCATGTTATAACTTGCCCGGAAGGATTCATCATGCTTAGAATCGGTCTTCTTACCAGTGGCGGCGACTGCCAGGCGCTCAATGCCACCATGCGCGGCATCGTCAAAACGCTTATAACCAATAGCGAAGAGCCTATCGAGATCTATGGTTTTGAGGACGGCTACCAGGGCCTTATCTACAGCAGGTTCCGCGTCATGACGCCCGCCGATTTTAGCGGCATCCTCACCCGCGGCGGCACCATCCTAGGCACGAGCCGCACGCCGTTCAAGCGCCTGGATACCCCCGAGGCCGACGGCGTCGAGAAGGTGCCGGCGATGGTCCACACCTATCATAAGCTGCAGCTCGACTGCCTGTTTATGCTGGGCGGCAACGGCTCCACCAAGACCGCCAACCGCCTGCGCGAAGAGGGCCTCAACGTTATCGCCCTGCCCAAGACCATCGATAACGACACCTGGGGCACCGAGTTGACGTTTGGCTTTACGAGCGCCATCGACGTCGCTACCAAGTGCATCGACGACATCCACACCACCGCTTCGAGCCATGGGCGCGTGTTCGTTATCGAGATCATGGGCCACAAGGTTGGCTGGATCCCGCTGTATGCCGGCGTCGCGGGCGGCGCAGACGTCATCCTGATTCCCGAGATTCCCTACGACATGGATAACGTCATCAAGACCATCGAGCATCGCATGGAGACCGGCAGCCGTTTTACCATCGTAGCCGTCGCCGAGGGCGCTATCTCCAAGGAGGACGCAGCGCTGTCCAAGAAGGAGTACAAGAAAAAGCTCGCCGAGCGCACGAGCCCGTCGATTGTGTACGACATCGCCAAGGAGATTGAGGCCAAGACCGGTCGCGAGACCCGCGTCGCCATCCCCGGCCACACGCAGCGCGGCGGCCAGCCCGACGCCCAGGACCGCATCTTTGCGACTCAGTGCGGCGTCGAGGCAGCGCTCGGCTGCCTGCGCGGCGAGTTTGGCTACATGATTGCCCTGCGCGACGGCAAAATGTGCCACATGCCGCTCGAGGATGTCGCCGGCAAGCTCAAGTTTGTCGACCCCCAGAGCGATCTGGTGCGCGAGGCCAAGGCGTTGGGCATCAGCTTCGGCGACGAATAGCCTCGGCCGAAATCCATCCCATCGGGCCCTCCGACCCCGCCCGACGTATTTCGATATGGCTCCTCCCTTGACTCCGTCAAAGGTCGCCAATCGAAATCGTCGGGCGGGGGCGGAGGGCCCTTCGTTTACACACTCGCCGAGGCTATTCGTCTTCTTGCTGCGGGTGCCTGGCCTGAAATTCAGTTGCGGTGAAATAGTTCCTGCTTAGCCCGCAAATGGCTGAATCTAGGAACTATTCCACCGCAACTTACGAATGATCGGAGCGGCTACAGCACAAGCGTCGGCGTTCGTTTGATGGTCCGCCACGAAAAGGGGTCATCTACTACGTTTAACTCGATGAGGTCAACCATGACCGCCTTTTTCGAAAATCGACAGACCTTCTACCTGCGGTTTTATTTTTCGTTATCCCGGCATGGTTGAGGGTATCCAATTAAACGTAGTAGATAGGCCCGTTTTGTGGCATATGACCCATTCAAGCCCAATCTCGAAGGCTAAAGAGAGCCTCTCATCCACGCCTGCGAGCAGAAGATAGCAAAGCATAGCAAAGCAACAAACGCCGGGTCACCCGTAGGTGCCCGGCGTTTTCCCAGATAAAACCTGCCAAAATAAACCTGTCCCTTTTTGGCAGGTTACTCGGCGCTCTTGAGGGCACCGACCATGTCGATCTTATTGAGGGTGCGATTGGTAGCGAGGTTGACGATAAACGTAAAGCCAAAGGAAAGCACCACGGCGAGCACGTAGCTCAGTGGCTCGACCTCAACATCAAAATACAGCGACGGCATCTGCAAAATGTAGGTAAAGCTCTCGGCCAGCAAGCCACCCAGCGGCACGCCCAGCGCGGCGCCAATCGCTGTAAGAATCAACGTCTCCTTGTTGACGTAATGGTGCACCTCGCCGCGGCGGAAACCCAACACCTTGATGGTTGCCAGTTCGCGCTTGCGCTCCGAAATGTTGGTGTTGGACAGCGTAAACACCACCACAAACGATAGGCACGCCGCCATAAAGGTCACAAGCACCACGACCGAATTGATGATCGTAAAGTTCGCCTCATAGTTTTCCCAATGCTCGGCCGTACTCGAAATCGTAAGCCAACCGTCACTCTTAAGATTCTTGCTAAACGCAATCTGGTCGGCCGACGAACCCTTAAGCAGCACAAAGACGCCGTTAAGACGTGCACTTCGACCGAACGCGCGCTCATAGGTGCCCTGCGTCATGTAAAGCGTGTTGCCCAGATAGTTAAGCGAAATGTCGCTGACTTTGACCTTGGCAACATTGAGCGACGAATCCTGGACGTGAGCCGTATCGCCCGGCTGAATCCCCAGCACCAGCTGTGAACTTTTACTCAGATACACGTCTCCGTCACGCAAAGGCAGCGGTTCTTTGGACTCATCCTCCAGACGCACGTAATCGCCCAAGTCACTCGTGCGGTCATCGGGCACCACGATCAGCTGCACGGTCTCGCTCTTGCCGCCAAACGTAAAGGTGACGTTGTCGGTCATAATCGGCAGGGTCGAGGTCACGGTCACGTTGAAATCATTGGCCGCGCTGCGCTCATCCAATGCCGCGCACGTCTGCGAAAAATCGTCGGGATTGGCGACCGCCAGCAGGTCGTAGCGCGTGATATGCCCGTACTGTTTGGGCGAAAGCGCCACCGACGTGTCGCGAATGCCCATACCGCAGATCACGAGCGCTGTGCAGCCGGCGATACCGAAGATGGTCATAAAGGCGCGCTTTTTGTAGCGGAACAGGTTACGCGCCGCCACCTTGTTCAAAAAGCTCATGCGGCGCCAGATAAAGCCGATGCGCTCAAGCAAGATGCGAGAGCCGGCGCGTGGGGCCTTGGGACGCATGAGCGAGGCTGGGGTCTCGGCCATCTCGTGGCGGCAGGCGATAATCGTAGCGCCCACCACGCCCACGGCAAACAGCGCCACCGAGACGATTGAGGACACGATGTCGTACGAGAGCAACATCTGGGGCAGCGAGTACATGTCGTCGAACACCGTAAACAGGAACAGCGGCAGGCCCACAAATCCGATGATATTGCCGAGCACGCCGCCGATCAGACATGCCCACAGCGCATAGTCCACGTATTTGGACAGGATGCGCCCGCGTGAATAGCCGAGCGCCTTGTACAGGCCAATGAGCGTGCGCTCCTCCTCGACCATGCGCGTGGCGGTGGTAAGGCTGATGAGCACGGCGACGACAAAGAAGATAAATGGGAAAACCGTGGCGATGGCCTCAATTGACGAGCTATCGCTCTCGACGCTCGAGTAGCTTGCGATGTTACCGCGGTCCTGGATGTACCAGGTGCATTCGCCCAGATCGGAAAGCTCGGCGCGGGCATCGGCAAAATGCTGGTTGGCGGCGGCGCGCCGCTGGTCCAACTCTGCCTGAGCCTGGACGCGCTCCTCGCTGCCCTCGGCCATGCGATTGATGTTGCCCTGTTCAATCCCAAAGAGCATATTCGCCTCGCGCTCGGCCGTATCCAAGCTTGCCGGCGTGTCGACCATCAGCTCCTGAGCACGCGCCTTCTCACGCTCCTCACGGATTTTCTCGATATTGCCCTTGACCTCATTGATCTTTGCCGCGTAGGCATCCGAATAGGAGTTGAGACTCTTGGCTCCCTCGACGATCACGTGGACCGCGGAGTAGGAAGAAGATGTCGCGGCGTCCTCGCTCACATAGAACTTATAGTCCGCCGCCGAAGCAGCGCGAAAGGCGTTGACTGTCGAGTCGGAGCTCACATCAGTGGGATCGAGGACCTCGGCCGTAATGGTGTAATCGCCCGCGGCAAACTGATCCTTGGCGCTTTGGTTCGATGAACTTGCGTCATTGGCGGCAAAACTCACCGTATCGCCGAGCTTTTTGCCCGAAGCCTTCAGGAACTTCGAAGTCACCGCAACCTCATCGGCGCTCTCGGGCAAATCGCCGCTCACCAGCACCGGCTGATCGATGTTCTCCTTGGAGAGACTCTGCACGACCACGCGCTCGCGCGTTGTGCCCACGGCGGTGTAGGCGGTCTCGGTGTAGATACCCTCGGCCGTCTCGACGCCGTCGACCTCTTGGATGGCCGCGAGATCGTCGCGCGTAAGGCCATAGGTCGACTGCACGTTAATGTCATAGACATTCTGCTGGTCAAAATAGGCGTCGACCGAATCGCGCAGGTCCTCGCAGCCCGCCTTAAGGCCGCACATCACGCTCACGCCGAGCGCGGTGATGACCACGATGGACAAAAAGCGCTTAAGACTGCCTCGGATTGTGCGGTAGATGCCGCGGCGAAAAACCGTCGGCACCATATCGTTTGAGCTTTGAGCGGTACGGTAGGTCGTAAAATCCTGCTCGCGCTCCGTATTCTGCGCGTCGTGGCGTAGGCTGTTTTGGCGATCTTGGTCCATGGGCGCTACCACTCGATCGTCTCGATAGGCACGGGATTTTGCTGGACCGTCTCGCTCTCCACGCGGCCGCTCCTAAAGCGGATCAGACGATCGGCCATGGGCGCCAGCGCGGAGTTGTGGGTGATGATGATGACCGTAATGCCCTGCTTGCGGCAAGTGTCCTGCAGCAGCTGCAAGATCTGCTTGCCGGTTTTATAGTCAAGTGCGCCCGTGGGCTCGTCGCACAAAAGCAGCTTGGGGTTCTTTGCCAGCGCGCGGGCAATGGACACGCGCTGCTGCTCGCCGCCCGAAAGCTGCGCGGGGAAGTTGGCGAGGCGCTCACCCAAGCCAACCTGGCAAAGCGTTTGCTCGGCATCGAGCGAATCGGGGCAGATTTGCGCCGCAAGCTCAACATTTTCGAGCGCCGTCAGGTTGGGGACCAGATTGTAGAACTGGAAGACAAAGCCGACATCGGCGCGGCGGTATTCCACGAGCTGAGCCTCGTTGGCGGAGCTCACGTCGCGCCCGTCCACCGTCACGGTGCCGGAGGTCGCCGTATCCATGCC
>DBFOME010000050.1:0-36662 GCA_048430645.1 Collinsella sp.
GTCGCGGTCGCCGAACTTGTTCATGAGGTACTCGAGCTGCATGAGCTCGTCCCAGGTGCCGCCGACGCCCATCAGGAACACGGCGTCGTAGCCCTCGTCGGCGACCTTGTCGGCGAGCGCGGTCATCTTCTTGCCGGTCTCATAGACGTTCTTGCCGTCCTCGAGATAGCCCTCCTGGTCGAAATGCATGATCTCGATCTTCTCGGTTTCCTTCATTTGTCTCTCCTTTCTGGGGTTGTTTCCACATCCCCCATGCCAACGGGCATCAAAACCCGCTTACATTCCGTAACACTCGGCCGCTTTGGCTTTAAGCGCATTGACTGACTCTTCGTAGCCCTCTGCCTTGACCTCCATTTGCTTGGAGACGGCATCAAGATACGGGTGCACGTCCCATGACTTCAGACGCTCGGCTATCATGGCCGCAATCGTCTGGAAGAACACAAGATTGGGAATTGCGCTGAGCAGCGGAGCCACCTGAGGCACCGCAACCTCGTGAGCCCTACCCTTGGGATGGGCCGTGAGCAGCACCGTTTTTGTCGTAACGTTCGATAGCGCATCAGCGATATTCGCAAGACGCTCCGACCCCTGCGGATCGTCGACGATAAACACCAGATAGCCCGGAACGATCTGCATCTCGGGACCGTGGACGAACTCCTCGCCTTCGTGATGCATGGCAGGAATCTTGATGGTCTCGCTCAGCTTGAGGGCCGCCTCTTCGGCAACGCCATAGTTGGGGCCGTTGCCGACGACCATGGCGGGCGTGTGCTCAGAAAGCTCGAGCATGTGGTCTTGGACATATGCCTCGGCGGTCTTGCACATCACGGCATTGGCCTGGATAGCCTCACGCAGGTCGTCAAGACGCTGGGCAACGCCCTTGGCGTCAATCGTTCCGCGCGCCTGACCGCCGTAAATACCAAAGAGCACCAGGTACTCAACGAGCACCTCGACGCCCAGAGTCACAAAGTCCACCGACTCGACGCCCACACCGTAGTCAAGAACGATGTCAGCGTGTTCCTTGATGGGTGCCTCGACGTTTGCCGTGAGCGCAACTGCAGCCATATCGTGTGCGCGCATGTAATCGAGCGCCGCAATCGTATTGGTCGAATAGCCACTCTGCGAAACGGCAATGTTGAGTACATGCTGCGGATAGGTGTGTTCAAAATCGACGAAGGCCTCGGGCGTCACAACGGACACCTGCATTTGCAGGGCATCTTGCAGGTAATCGCGGGCGCAATCGGCGGCATGGCGCGACGAACCCGAAGCAACGATGCGCAGCGCGTCAAAAGAACCGGACTGGAAAATATCAACGAGCTGCGCTACCAGCTCAGACGAACGCTCGAGGTTCTCCCCCATACGCACATGGGCAAGCTGAACGTAATCGAGCATCTTCATCGTCTCACCTCGTAACAAATCATTAGTATTTGATACCAATCACAGTTACAGGTTACGGCTTTTTGATACCTCTTTGTCGATTAATTTATCCCCATCGGCGAACGGTCGATTTTGAGCCCTGTAAGGTTGTATATACAGCTGACCCAACGATCAAAACTGGTTAGTTTCCCAGCCGTTATTCACAAAATACCAGCTAGTACGTATAGGTGTAGCCGCCCGTATCGCCACGATTGAAGGACTTTACATACTCGATAGCCTGACCGCTCGCGTCATAGCTCACGCATTCCAAAAGCAAAACAAGATCGCCCTGTTCCAGTCCAAGGAGGCCGGCATCTCGTGCGCCCAGCGCTTCGATATCGAGCTTTTCCTGTGCCATGACTGGCTTTCGGCCCAGCATCTCATAGGTCTCGTACAAACTGAAGACCGACACGTCAATATCTTCGATGGTTGGGAACAGCAGGCAGGGAATCAGCGCCGTCTCAATCGATACGGGGCTACCGTTTATG
Organism: Collinsella sp.; assembly: GCA_048430645.1. Taxonomy (GTDB): domain Bacteria; phylum Actinomycetota; class Coriobacteriia; order Coriobacteriales; family Coriobacteriaceae; genus Collinsella. The sequence goes on from DBFOME010000050.1 coordinate 1,899, forward strand.
CAGTTCAGGCGTCGAACGGAATAGAGCAGGTCGTCCTCGGCGATGCCAAACAGGTCGGCGTAATATGGCCCCGCATAACGCTTGGAACGCACGAGAATACGGACGGACGGCTCGCCGCCCGAAGCACGGACCGATTCACGGAAACCGACCGTGCGTTCAAAAAAAGCAGGTACTTTCTGCGCCACAAAGGCACCTTTTCCCCGAACACGGCGAATCTGCCCGCGCCGAACCAGCTCATCGACAGCGCTTCGGATGGTCAAGCGTGTCGTACCAAATTCCTCGGCAAGGTCTTTTTCGGACGGAATCATGGAACCCGTGGGATATATACCGCGCTCGATACGTTCCTCGATGCGGCGTCGAATGCGCATATAAACCGGGGTGGCATCTACTGTTTCAGCCATTGTTCACCTGCCACGCTCCTCATGCCGTTCTCTTCGCCGTTATCGGCAAAGCGGAACTTTGTGGGCAAAATCACCGATTTGCAATGCTCCACAAAACGCATGTCCTTATCAAATTCGATCGAGCTCTCATAGAACACCGGCGTTCCCTCTTCTTGCTGGAGCAGCTCGGCCTCTTCGGCGTTCAAACGCGAGATGGAGATATGCTCACGTCCATGCTCAACACGCACGCCACCTTCTTTGAGCAAGACATCGTAAAGGCTCTCACACTCAAAATCGTGCTCGGGAAGCGCGGGGCACAGGGACAGGTTAACGTGAGCGGTCTCGATTGACGCCGGCTCGCCCTCTATAAGTCGAATGCGCTGCATGCGGAGTAAAGGAGCGCCCACAGCCACCCCAAGCTTGTCGGCAAGCGCCTCATCCGCCTCGATGGTCCCGGTGGAAACCAGACGAGAAGAGGGGTGCAGGCCGGCAGTCCGCACAGCATCGGAAAAGTTATACGTTTCCTGGAAGATATTCAGCGGCTTGGGAGGACACACATACGTACCCGATCCGCGACGGCTCTCGAGCGTTCCACACGAGATGAGCCGCGTGATACCGGCGCGCAACGCCGTACGCGAAACGCCAATCTCTTCGCACAGCACGCGCTCAGCCGGCAGGCGATCGCCGCCGGCAAGCTGGTGGTGCTGGATATACCAAAGAATTCCCTCAACAGCACGATCTTTGGGGGGAATTGCATAAGATTCGCCTGCCATTGCACAGACTCCTCATTCAGAAACGTATGCCGCCAAAATTAGACCAGCCCTCCCATGGCATCAAATTCGGCCTTGATCTTCTCAGCGACATTCCGATACGACTTATATAGACTTGAATCGCGTTTGACTTCGTCGGTCATAACGGGAATCTCTAATTTGGAAACCTCGTCTTTTCCCGTCTGAACCGCCACAACAACGCCCATACCAAGACACATATTACGCTTGGCAGCGTTTATTTTCGCCGCCTTGGCAGGATTTGCCAGGATACGCTGGGCAAATTCCTGTTTTGAGGCCACTTCCTCGGCCTCCGGATCGCCCGCCTCGGCCACTTCGCACTGCAACACATCCGCATAGTCAAAAATCTTCGGCTCGCCGCCGCGCTGATGCACGGCCCACTTGCGGCGCGTGGCATCCTGGTAGATAGCCGGCAAAAACGTAAACCGCGGCGGGTCCAAAATCGTATCCGTGATGGTAAACACATCGGGATCAAAGGCATCCTGCGGGTTTTTCTTCTTGAACAGCCCCATATCAGCCTCCCGTACTAGCATTAAACAACTCAAGCTGAATATAGCACCAATTTCAAGCCGCTGCCTTACCCTATCGGTACGCGGCGTCTATGGCTCGCCCAGCGGAAAAGTTCACGGACGAGGGCCGGGGAGGCATACTTTGTTTTGAGAAGTGGGCTCCGCGAACTTCTCAAAACAAAGTATGCCTCCCCGGCCCCGCCGGCAAATAGCGGACACTCCGCATGCAATCTATGCAAACAAACAAGTGCGCTTAGCTATATTCGGTAAGATCAAGCACACTGCCCTTCACGATAAGCGCCGGTTCCAGAACGACCTCTTCGGCACGCTTACCGCCCCTACCGGCAAGACGCTTGGACATGCAGGCAAAAGCATGCTCCGCAAGGACACCGGGATCCTGCTCAATCGCGGTCAGCGCCGGCTCAAAGAGAACGTCGGCCGCCGAGTTGTCATAGCTTACGACCGAGATATCGCCTGGGATGCTCTTCCCCATCTCGTGCAAGCGCTTGAGCAGACCGAGGGCAATGTTATCCGAGCTTGCAAACACGGCGGTGGCATCGGTTGCAAGCACGGCCTCCGAGGCCTCGTAGGCGCTCGGGATGTAATATTCGCTCTCAAACTCCAGGCGCGCGTCGATGGGCAGTCCCACCTCGCGCAGCGCGCGCTCGTAACCGGCGAGTCGCTTGCGGCCCGTATTGGAGCGACGCGCGTTAACCAGACAGGCGATGCGGCGATGACCCTGCTCAATCAGATACCGCGTAGCCATGTAGCCGCCCATCTCGTGGTCGAACATCACCTTGTCGCACTCGAGTCCCTCAATGGCACGGTCGACCATCACGGCAGGGATAGGCAGATGGCTCACTTCCTCGCGCAGGGCGCGATCGTCGGAGAACTCGTCACCCACCACCAGAAAGACGCCGTCGACGCCGCGCGTCACCAGCTGGCGTAGCAGTTCCAGATCGTCATCGGCGCTTCCACCCGAGCTGGTAATAAAGAGTGCATAGCCGTCTTCACGGCAGCGCTTTTCCAAGCTGCCGGCGAGCGAGGCAAAAAAGCGACTCTCGATATTGGGAACGATCAGGCCTAAGGTGCGCGACTCGCGCATAACCAGGCTACGCGCGATCTGGTTAGGAACATAGTGGTTGCGCGCCGCAACCTCCTTGATGAGCCTGCGGTTTTCTTCCGAGATGCGACAGGGCCGATTATTGAGAACAAGCGAGACCGACGAAGGGGAAAGCCCCACCTCCTGGGCGATCTGCTTGAGGGTGACTTTGTTGGCCATCTCGCTCCTTCCGGGTTTACGCGCAATCTCTTGAAAGTATAGCGACTGCCTATCTACCTCGGTGATAAACACTTTACCAATCCGGTGGACGGCTGTTTTATCGCCGCCAGCGCACCAAATCCGTCCAGGTGGGGTATATTGCAATCGATCGATGACAACAACCACCAAAAGGCGGATATTCGTATGCACGAGAACGACTTTTTTAACGAGGACCTGCTTTGCGCGCTCGCCGGCGTTGCCGGCGAGGACAACGTACTCATGAGCGAGCCCATGCGCGAGCACACCACGTTTAAGATCGGCGGCCCGGCCGACGTCTTTGTCACGCCCGACACCGAGCAGGGCCTCGTCGCCACGCTCGATACCTGTTATCGCTGCGATCTGCCACTCACCATCGTGGGCAACGGCTCCGACTTGCTCGTCGGTGACAAGGGCATCCGCGGCGTCGTCGTAGCGCTGGGCAAGGGCCTCTCCGACATTACGGTCGACGGCACGCACGTCACGGCAGCAGCCGGCGCCCTGCTTTCCGATGTTGCCGCGGCGGCAGCCGAGGCCGGTCTCACCGGCATGGAGCCCATCTCGGGCATCCCCGGATCGGTCGGCGGCGCCTGCTATATGAACGCCGGCGCCTATGGCGCCTGCATGGCCGATGTGCTGAAGTCTGTGCGCGTCTACAAGCCCGCCCGCATGCTCGACGACGGCACCCGCGGCAGCGGCAACATCATCGAGTTCGATGTCGACGAGCTTAACCTGGGCTATCGCAAGAGCCGCATCGCTGACGACGGCTTTACCGTGCTTTCGGCCACCTTCAATCTCGCCCCGGGCAACGCCGCGATGATCACGGCCGACATGGACGACTACCGCCAGCGCCGCGAGGACAAGCAGCCACTCGACATGCCGAGCGCCGGCTCCACCTTCAAGCGCCCCGAGGGCTACTTTGCCGGCAAGCTCATCATGGATGCCGGCCTGCGCGGCCATGCTGTCGGCGGCGCGCAGGTAAGTGAGAAGCACTGCGGCTTCATCGTCAACGCCGACCACGCCACCGCCGCCGACGTCGACGAACTCATCCGCCACATCCAGGCAACCGTCAAGGACCAATTCGGAGTAGACCTACAACCCGAAGTCCACCGAGTAGGCGAATTTTTATAGCCCGCTCGCCGCGGTCCACTTTAATTAATAACGGGACAAGTGATGTAGCTCACTTGTCCCGTTTTCATTTATTTGCGAAGAACATCGGCCATCCGCAGGATTGAAATCATCGACCGATAAGTGAGTTCCACCTTTTCGCCCGCAAGCAGTCGTTTCGAGCCAATCTCATCTAGCCCCACAAGCCGAGAAAACAGCGGGCTACTCATCGTGCCCTCGTCAATTGATTCCTTTATGGTCTTCAAAACGTCCGTATCATGAAGCGACGCCGAGCTGTAGGGGGCAACACGAGCGGAACTCTCAATTAACGACGAGACAAAAGGATGGAGATGCTTTGGACATAGTCCATCAAACACCACATCCCCATTGTCATCCGAGCCGACTAGTCGCCAACTATAATGATCGACCCAGTCGTCTCCGTCATATATGGTGTCCATGAGCAACTTCCCGTCTAGAGAGAAACCTGTTTGAACATCGGGGCGCAAGACCGCAATCCATATAGGACCCGCAGCAGCTCCAACCCAACGCACCACACGACAATTGTATATTGCGACTATTTTAGATCTACATGATCAGTTCGAGTTCGCAACAAGGCGATTATTGCAGCTAGGTTATATTTCATTTTCCACTTTGATGAGCCGTCGGCTCCAAATTCCAAAACCGAAGTCCACGGAGTAGGCGAATTCCTTTAACAAAGAAGGCCCCGAAAGGGGCCTTCGCCATCTTTATATCAGACAACCAGTCCGGTGTGTCGCGCTTTGAACCCGGAAGGTCCGGGACTGCGGGCGAGGCATAAGGTTGGTCGCTAGTTCCGCACGCAAAGAAGGCCACTTAATGTGGCCTTCGTCTTGCGCAGGACTGCCCGAGCAGGCAATCAAATATATTGCGGGCGGGCACGCGGCCCAGTCGGCTTTACGACAGCGCAATACCGCCGAGCCAGCCCCAACGCACGCCAGAGCCAGTACCATAAAAGCTAATGAACGAATCGAGCGACTTAGACGTAATGGCACCCTCGTTGCTCATAACGATGCCGCCGCCAACGTAGATACCCACATGACCGTAGATAAGGCCCGGAGCACCCGTGCCGCTGTGCGAGGAATCGGCCACGATCATGCCCACCTGCAACGCCGAGCGGTCGGAGCTATAGCACCAGGCGTTAAACATGTCGCACGCATTGCCTCCAAAGTAGCCAACGCCGGCGTTACGGAAGACATTGGTGACCCACGCCGCGCACCAGTTCTGACCCGGCGAAGGCGTGGAGTAGCACGCGTTGACGACAGCCTGCTGCTTGCCCGAGCCGGCATTCTGCTGCGGAGTTCCCGGCGCGTACGATCCACCACCCGAGCTCGAACCACCCGAGTAGGAATTGTTCTTGTTCGCGGCAGCCGCGGCAGCGGCAGCCTTCCTAGCGGCCTCCTCGGCCTGGGCGGCAGCGAGAATCTCGGAATCACGCTGAGCCATGAGCTCCTTGACGTCGTCGGAAAGACCGTTCAGCACGGTCTGGACTTCCTGCTGCTTGGCCTGCATGTCCTGCATCTGGGCAGTCTGCTGGTCCTTGAGCTTCTCTAAGTCGGCCTTCTGCGACTCGAGCTCGGTCTTTTGCGCATCGAGCTCTTCCTGGATGGTCTGAATGTCCTCGATGGCGTCGCGGTCGCTCTTGTTGATCTTCTCAACGTAATGCGCGTTGGCGACGAGTTCCTCAAACGAGCCAGAGGCCAGCAGCAGCGACAGGATGTTCGTGCCGCCGGACTTGTAGCTGGCGGCCACGCGATCGGAAAGGTCGTTGCGCTTCTTCTTGAGCTCGGCCTTCTTTTCATCGATCTGGGCCTGCGTGTCGTCAATCTTGCCCTGGACATTCTCGATGTCGTTGAGGGTCTGGGCATTCTTGTTGGCCAGCGCCGCATACTCATTTGCGATGCTGTCGAGCTGGGCCTGAACCTCGTCGAGCTGGGCCTGGGCGGCATTCAGTTTATCGGTGGTTTCTTTGGAAGCCTCCGCCGCATGGGCGCGAGCGGGCAGGCCAAAAAGAACTGCCGCAGAAGCGGCGCCGAACAGGGCCTTGAGGGCAGTGCGGCGCGAGAGCTCCTGGGAAAGGATGGAATCGCTGTTTGGTGACATATGTACTCCGTTACATGCTTATTTATATGTCGCTCAACTCATACATATTAGCGTACATATGGCGCGTCCCAACGATTTCCACGAACGGCAGGAAACTGCAAGGTCAGCGGCTCGTAAGCAAATGCCAAAGATCAGGTTATGCGTACGCAAGCTCTTCTATGAGTACGTTAGCACAATCCTCTGCTTTTCCTACAGCGCACGATTTGGGCGTCCCTGCCTGCGCTATACTCCCCTGAAGAAGTGTTCCTGATTCGATAGGAGACTACATGTCCAAAGCACTCGACCCCAAAGACACCTGCGTCCTCGTTACCGGTGGCGCCGGCTTTATCGGCTCGCACACCGTCGTTCAGCTGCTCGAGGGTGGTTACCAGGTCGTCATCGTCGATGATCTCTCCAACTCCAGCGCCGTCGCCGTCGACCGCGTCAAGACCATCGTGGGCGACGAGGCCGCCAAGAACCTCACCTTCTACGAGGCCAACGTGCTCGACCGCGATGCGATGAACAAGATCTTCGATACCCATCAGATCGACCGCGTCATCCACTTTGCCGGCTTTAAGGCCGTCGGCGAGTCGGTGAGCAAGCCCGTCGAGTACTATCACAACAACATCGAGAACACCCTGGTGCTCATCGACGTCATGCGCAACCACGGCTGCAAGTCCATCATCTTCTCGAGCTCCTCGACCGTCTACGGCGACCCGGACAACCCGCCCGTCACCGAGGAGGATCCTAAGAAGCCCGCGACCAACCCCTATGGTTGGACCAAGTGGATGATCGAGCAGATCCTTATGGACGTCCACACCGCCGACCCCGAGTGGGACGTCGTGCTGCTCCGTTACTTCAACCCCATCGGCGCCCATCCGTCGGGTCTGATCGGCGAGGACCCCAAGGGCATCCCCAACAACCTGGTGCCCTACGTCGCCCAGGTCGCCGTTGGCAAGCTCGAGGCCGTTCAGGTCTTTGGCAACGACTACCCCACGCCCGATGGTACCGGCGTTCGCGACTACATCCATGTGTGCGATCTAGCCTCTGGTCACGTGGCCGCGCTCAACTGGATGAACGGCAAAACCGGCGTCGAGATCTTTAACCTGGGCACCGGCACCGGCACCTCGGTACTCGAGGTCGTCGCCGCCTTCTCCAAGGCTTGTGGCAAGGAGCTGCCCTACGTGATCCGCGAGCGCCGCGCCGGCGACATCGCTGCCAACTGGTGCGATGCCTCCAAGGCCGAGCGCATGATGGGCTGGAAGGCCCAGTACGACATCGCGGACATGTGCCGCGATAGCTGGAACTGGCAGAGCCACAACCCCAACGGCTTCGCCGACGCCGAGTAGTAAAAACCTACATACCGCTCTTGCCCCGATCTCACGTTGTGAGGTCGGGGCTTTTTCATGGCATGTAACCATTCGCCGAAAATCGACCAACTTTTTTATCTTGCCTGTACATGTTTAAACAACATGTTTTACAATAGGCGTATCGAATCAGAACATCGGAGGCGGACTGCACACCCATCGGCAGGCCGACCCCACAACAAGAAGGTTGGTGAGCGCATTCATGGAGCGTGCAAGCGGCGTCCTCATGCCCGTCTCATCTCTGCCCGGACCATACGGAATCGGCGGCTTTGGTTGGAATGCCTACGACTTCGTCGATTTTCTCGCCTCGTGCAAACAACATTACTGGCAGATTCTGCCCCTTACGACGACCAGCTATGGCGATTCGCCCTATCAGTCGTTCTCGGCCCGCGCAGGCAACCCCAACTTTATCGACTTTGCCGAGCTTATCGAGGCAGGGTATCTGGAGCAGCGCGATATCGATGGCGTGTATCTGGGATCCGACCCCAGCAATGTCGACTACGGTGCTATCTTTGGCGGCCGCCGTCAGATTCTCGACCGCGCCGCTGAGCGCTTTGCTGCCGACAAGCCGGCCGATTTCGATGACTTTATCCAGGCCAACGAGGACTGGCTCATCCCCTACTGTGAGTTCATGACCGTCAAAGAGGAGTGCGGTCTCAAGGCGTTTTGGGAGTGGCCCGCGGAGCTCCGCACCCGCGGCGAGGCTTCCGCCAAGGTCTGCGCCGACCATCCGGCGCGTATGCTCTACCACCAGATGACCCAGTACTTCTTCGATCGCCAGTGGAGCCGCCTCAAGGCCTATGCCAACGAGCGCGACATTCTCATCATCGGCGACCTGCCCATCTATGTCTCGCGTGACTCCGTCGAGATGTGGGCGACGCCTGAGCTCTTTAAGATCGACACCGCCGGCAATCCCGTGAGCGTCGCCGGCACGCCGCCCGACCAGTTCTCGGCCACCGGCCAGTACTGGGGCAACCCCATCTACGACTGGGACGCCATGGAGTCCGACGGCTTCTCCTGGTGGGAGGGCCGCATTCGCGCCGCCCTCGACATGTACGACGTCATCCGCCTGGATCACTTCCGCGGCTTCGAGGCCTATTGGGAGGTGCCGTTCTCCTCTCCCGATTCGTCCTACGGTTCGTGGACGCAGGGTCCCGGCCTCAAGTTCTTCAAGACGCTCGAGGAAAAGCTCGGCGCGCTGCCCATCATCGCCGAGGACTTGGGCTTCCTCACCCCCGGCGTCATCGACATGCGCGACAACTCGGGCTTCCCCGGCATGAAGATCCTGCAGTTTGCCTTTGAGGGCACCAACTCGTACTACCTGCCGCATAACTACATCGCCAACACCGTCGCCTATGTGGACACCCACGACAACGAGACGGCACGCGGTTGGTTTGAGGGAACGGCCACCCCGCGTCAGCGCGAGCAGGCAGCCCTGTACACCCATCAGCAGGCCGGCGAACCCATGGCAGATGCACTCAACCGCACCATCGCCGCCAGCGTGAGCGACACGTGCATCTACACCATGCAGGACCTGCTCAACTTGGGCAACGAGGCGCGCATCAACACCCCTGCCACGCTGGGCGGCAACTGGACCTGGCGCATGCTCGACGGCGCCATCACCCGCGAGCTCGAGCACAAACTCACCGACTGGACCGAGACCTACTTCCGCATCCCGTCGGAAGCCGAAATCGAGCTTCCTCAATAGGAGCTACCGCGCCCGACCCCTCCCCACCGTGCGGACGCGCTTGCTTTTCCCGCGCGAGGCCACCCCAATCCCCTCGCGCGGGCTTCTTATGAATTGCAGACATGAAACAACCCATCACAGGAGAAAACATGCCCCAAATTAACCTCATGGAACTCGCCGAGCAGTCTTTTGGCACCTCGCTCGAGCAGCTCGACGACCGTCGCATTTACAAGCTGCTGGTCAAACTCGTGCAGGAGCGCTCCGCCGCCTGCCCGCTCAACAACGGCAAGAAAAAGCTCTATTACATTTCCGCCGAATTTTTGATCGGCAAGCTGCTCATCAACAACATGATCGACCTCGGCATCTACGACGAGGTTAAGGACCAGCTCACCGCCGCAGGTCACGACCTCAACAAGATCGAGGAATTCGAGGTCGAGCCGTCACTCGGCAACGGCGGCCTGGGCCGCTTGGCCGCATGCTTCCTGGATTCCATCGCCACGCTGGGCTTGACCGGCGATGGCGTGGGCCTCAACTATCACTACGGTCTGTTCCGTCAGCGCTTTGTCGACAACCAGCAGAAGGCCGTCCCCGACGAGTGGCTCGGTGAGCAGGACATCCTAGTCGACGATGACCGCTCCTACACCGTCGAGTTCGGCGATTTTGCCGTTACTTCCAAGCTCGTCAACATCGATGTGCCCGGTTACGGCCAGCCCACCAAGAACCGCCTGCGCCTGTTCGACCTGGCGAGCGTCGACGACGGCCTGGTCCCCGGCAGCTCCATCGACTTCGACAAGACCGAGATCGCCAAGAACCTCACCTTGTTCCTCTACCCCGACGATTCCGACGAGCAGGGCCGCCTACTTCGCATCTATCAGGAGTACTTCATGGTGAGCAACGCCGCCCAGCTCCTGATCGACGAGGCCGTCGAGCGCGGCAGCAACCTGCACGATCTGGCCGACTACGCCGTGGTCCAAATTAACGACACGCACCCCACCATGGTCATCCCCGAGCTCATTCGCTTGCTCACCACCGAACATGGCATCGAGTTTGACGAGGCCGTGACCATCGTACGCTCCATGGTCGCCTACACTAACCACACGATTCTTGCCGAGGCGCTCGAGAAGTGGCCGCTCGCCAGCCTGCAGAAGGTCTCCCCTGCCATCGCCGACATTATCGTCAAGCTCGATGAGATCGCGAAGGCCGAGCACGATGACCCGCGCGTCGCCATCATCGACGAGCACGACACCGTCCACATGGCCCACATGGACATCCACTTTGGCTTCTCCATCAACGGCGTAGCCGCCCTCCACACCAAGATCCTGGAGGACACCGAGCTTCATCCGTTCTACGAGATCTATCCCAAGAAGTTCTCCAACAAGACCAACGGCATCACCTTCCGCCGCTGGATCCATGGGGCCAACCCCGCGCTCGCCAGCCTGCTCGACGATGTGATCGGCACCGACTGGCGCAGCACCGGCGATCTGAGCAAACTCGCCAAGTTCGCCGACGACAAGGACGTTCTTGAGCGCCTGGCCGCCACCAAGGTCGAGGCCAAGGCCATCATGCGCCAGTTCATGGCGCTCGAGCAGGGCGTGACCATTCCCTCCAACGCCATCATCGACGTCCAGGTCAAGCGCATCCACGAGTACAAGCGCCAGCAGATGCTCGCGCTCTACATCATCTGGAAGTACCTCGATATCAAGAACGGCAACAGACCTAAGCACCCCGTCACCATCATCTTTGGCGGCAAGGCGGCGCCTGCCTACACTATCGCGCAGGACATCATCCATCTGATCTTGACGCTGTCGCAGTGGATTGCAAACGACCCCGACGTGGCTCCCTACCTGCAGGTCGTCATGATCGAGAACTACAACGTCACCGCCGCCGAGCGCGTGATCCCCGCCGCTGATATCTCCGAGCAGATCAGCCTGGCCTCCAAGGAGGCGAGCGGCACCTCCAACATGAAGTTCATGCTCAACGGCGCCCTAACCCTGTGCACGCTCGACGGCGCCAACGTGGAGATTGCCGAGCTCGTGGGCGACGAGAATATCTATACCTTTGGTGCCTCGTCCAAACAGGTCGAGCAGCTCTATGCCGACGGCACCTATGACGCCGGTGTGCTCTACCGCAAGCCCGGCATTAAACTGCTGGTGGACTTCATCACCAACCCGGCCTTTATGGCGACCGGCAACGTCGAGCGCCTGCAGCGCCTGCACGATGACATTAAGGGCAAGGACTGGTTTATGGCCCTGCTCGACATCGAGGAGTACATCCAGACCAAGGAGCGCGTGTTGGCCGACTACGAGGACCAGGACGCCTGGATGCGCAAGACGCTCATCAATATCGCCAACGCCGGCACCTTCTCGTCTGACCGCACGATCTCCCAGTACAACGACGAGATTTGGCACCTGAGCTAATTTCGCTTCCCTTACCCATCCTCTTGAGAAACGGAGTCGTGGCAACACGGCTCCGTTTTTTGTGCCCATACGCCGGCCCGTGGCCTGCCTCGACCAAACAATCTCGGTCTGTAACATCTAGCCGGCAAAATTGAGCCTACCTGTTACAAATCTAGATAAACGAAATTATCCCGATGAACTGTCTCGATCCATAACAGATAAACGCCGAAATTGGGTCTACCTGTTACAGCATGAGACAGACGGGCAAGGCGGCTAGAACAATCTCAATCTGTAACAGGTAACTGCCGAAATCAGTCCTTCATGTTACAGATCGAGATGAAAGGACAGGCAACTCGACGCTGTCTCGATCCGTAACATCTAGACCCAATTTGCCCCTCTTTCTGTTACAGATCAAGACAGACTGACAGATAGACAACCCGGCGCAAAGAAAGGCTCCCCTCTCACCCAGTGGACGGGAGGGGAGCCTTATATGTGACCGCGGCAAAAGGATGGCAATACCGCAGTCGCCCAAAGGGAGGGCCCGGATGCACCAGGCCTAGATAAGGTTCTTGCCAGAGACCTTATCGAAGAGGTGGGTCGCGTTCTTCTCGAACTTGAACCAGATGGGGTCGCCCGCCTTGAGCGCGCCCTTGGCCTCGAGGTCGACAACGGGAATGATCAGGACGAACTGGCCATCGGGAGCGGTCACGTGGACATGCTCGGTCGAACCCATGAGCTCGGTCACCTCGACGGTACCCTGGAGCGCGCCCTCCTCGTCCTTGTCGGCAAGCAGAATCTGCTCGGGGCGCACGCCGGCCGTGATCTCCTTCACGTCGCCGCCGTCCCAGTTGAGAGCAAGCTGAGCGCAGGTCTCGGGAGCGAGCGCCACGTTCATATCCTCGGTCTTGACGGTAAAGCCGTTGCCCGAGCGCACCAGCTGGGCATCGAAGAAGTTCATCTGCGGCACGCCGATAAAGCCGGCAACGAAGATGTTCGCGGGATGATTGAAGACCTCCTGCGGGGTGGCGATCTGCTGGACGACGCCGTCCTTCATGACCACGATACGGTCACCGAGGGTCATAGCCTCGGTCTGGTCGTGAGTAACATAAATGAACGTGCCCTTGATCTCGTGGCGCAGCTTGATGAGCTCGGCACGCATCTGGTTACGAAGCTTGGCGTCCAGGTTGGACAGCGGCTCGTCCATCAGGAAGACCTTGGGGTCACGCACGATGGCGCGGCCGATAGCGACACGCTGGCGCTGGCCGCCGGAGAGCGCCTTGGGCTTACGGTCGAGGTACTCGGTAATGCCCAGAATCTCGGCAGCAGAGCGAACCTTGCGGTCGATCTCGTCTTTGGGGACCTTCTTGAGCTCAAGCGTAAACGCCATGTTCTCGTACACCGTCATGTTGGGGTACAGAGCGTAGCTCTGGAACACCATGGCGATGTCGCGGTCCTTGGGCGCCACGTCGTTGACGCGCTTGCCGTCGATGAGCACGTCGCCCGAGGTAATGTCCTCCAGGCCGGCGACCATGCGCATCGTCGTGGACTTACCGCAGCCAGAGGGGCCAACGAGGACGACGAACTCCTGGTCGTGAACGGTGAGGTTGAAGTCCTCTACAGCGAGCACACCGTCCTCGGTAACCTTGAGGTTGTGCTTCTTCTCCTCAGTCTTCTTCTTTTTGCCAAAGAAGCCCTTCTTTTTTGACTCGTTGTTGGGATACACCTTCTGAACATGTTTGAGAACAATCTCGGCCATGTCTCTACCTTTCGATATGCGGCGCCACGCTGAGGGGCGCCGCAGAAACTTGCAAAACAGTTACGGCATCAGCCCTTGACGGCACCTGCCACCACGCCGTCGATGATGTACTTCTGACAGAGGATGTACATGATGACGATGGGGATAACGACCATCATGATGCAGGCCATCATGGGGCCGAGCTCGACGTGGCCGTAGCCGCCGCGGAAGTACTGGATCAAGATAGGAATGGTCTTGTACTTGGTGGAGTCGAGCGTAAGGTAGGGCAGCAGATAGTCGTTCCAGACCCACATGGTCTCGAGGATGCCGACCGAAAGATAGGTGGGCTTCATGATGGGAAGGACGATCTTAAAGAACACCTGGACCGGGTTGCAGCCGTCGATCATGGCCGCCTCTTCGATCTCGAGCGGAATGTTCTTTACAAAGCCGGCGAACATAAAGACCGCCAGGCCCGCGCCAAAGCCGAGGTAGATAAAGCAGATGTTGAACGGCGTGTTGAAGCCGATGCGGTCCGCCAAATTGGACAGCGTGAACATGAGCATCTGGAACGGCACGACCATCGAGAACACGAACAGGTAATAGAAGAAGTTCGAGATCTTGTTGTTGACACGAACCACGTACCAAGCGCACATGGAGCAGCACACCAAGATCAGCACGACCGACGTGACCGTGATGATGAGCGAGTACATAAATGCCGAGGCAAAGCCCTGCTCGTTAAGGGCGTGCATGTAGTTTGCGAGGCCGTTGAACGTCTCGGGCGTGAGCAGATCGAATGCCGTGGTGGTGCTGATTGCGGTCGCTTTCTTAAAAGAATTAAGCGCAATCATGAACACGGGGTAGATCCACGCGAGCGACAGAATCGTAAAGAAGATCGAGAGCGCGCGGTTGATAACCTTATCGCGTTTCATTACTGCTGCACCTCCTTGGACCTCGTGGCCTTAAGCTGAATCATGGAGATGGCTACGACCAGGATGCAGAAGATAACCGCCTTGGCCTGACCGATGCCCTGCCATGCGATACCGGCACGCGAATAGAACGTGTTGTAGATGTTCAGGGCGAGCATCTCGGTGGAGTGCGCGGGGGCGCCGCCGGTAAGGGCGAGGTTCTGGTCGAACAGCTTAAAGCCGTTGGTGATGGACAGGAACAGGCAGATGGTGATGGTCGGCATCAGGTTAGGGATCTTAACCTTCCAAAACGTCTGCCATGCCGTGGCACCGTCGACCTTGGCGGCCTCGATGTAGTCGGACGGAATGGACTGCAGACCAGCGATGTAGATGATCATCATGTAGCCGACCTGCTGCCACAGGGTCAGGATGATAAGGCCCCAGAAGCCAGCAGCAGAGTTAAGTGCGATGAGCTGGGCGCCCACGTTGGAAAGCAGGCAGTTGATCAGAATCTGCCAAATGTAGCCCAGCACGATGCCACCGATCAGGTTAGGCATAAAGAAGATCGTACGGAAGATGTTGGTGCCCTTGAGCGCTTTGCGGGTGAGCGCCTGCGCAATGGCGAGGGCGATCACGTTGATGAGCACCGTCGACAGGAAGGCAAACGCCACCGTAAAGAAGAACGACGTGGAGAACTGTGGATCGGACAGTGCGCGCACGTAGTTCTCGATACCGACAAAGTGCGCATTGTTGATGGTAATAAACTGGCAGAACGAGAGATAGAAGCCCTGGATAAAGGGGATCACGAACCCGATCATAAACGCCAGGCACGTGGGCAGCATAAAGAGCGGCCACCAGCGCTTGAGTGCTTTGCCCATAATAGGGTCCTTTCAATATGCAGGGGGCGGGCAAACCTACGTCTGCCCGCCCCCTGTCGCTAATCAGATAGCTTGGGCAGCAACTGCTTACTCGGAAGCGGCCTTCTCGGTCTTCCAGCCATCGACGAAGGCGTTCTTGACGCCGTCCCACTTGCTGTTGTCGGCAGCATAAGCGATGAGAGCCTGCTTGAGATTCTTCTTCCACTCCTCAGAGGGGATGTAGACGAAGTCCCAAGCGACGGTCTTCTTGCCGTCCTTGGCCATGGCAACGGCCTGCTGCGAGAAGACGTTGGTGGTCTCCTTAGCGCTCTTGAACGGGGCAGTCAGACCCATCTTGTCAGCGATGATGCTGGTGGCGGTGTCAGAAGTGACGCACCAATACATGAAGTCCTCGGTGGCCTTCTGGGCATCCTCGGAAGCCTGGGAGCTGACGCACCAGTAGTTCTCGCCGCCGGAGCACAGGCCCTGGTTCTCCTCGCCGTCGACACCGATGTAGATGGGCATCATGCCAATCTGATCGTCGGTCATGCCGGCCTTGGTGAGGTCAGCGTAGGCCCAAGAACCGTTCTGATAGAAGACGGCCTTGCCGGTTGCGAACTCGTTGGTGGCGTCGTCGCCGGTCTTGGAGGCAAGCTGCGAAGGATCGCAGGTGGAGTCGGTGATGTACAGGTCGAAAATCTGCTTGAAGTTGTCGAGATACTCGCCCTTGATCTCGTCGTCCTCCTGGTTGTGCTCCTTCTCGAACTCGTAGTAGAGCGGGAGGTTGGCGAGGTGGGTGGTGTAGCGCCAGCTGGAGGAGTCATCCATGCCGGCGGAAGTAAAGGCACCCTCAACACCAAGCTCGTCCTTGCGGGCCTGGATGTCGTCGGCACAAGCCTTCAGTTTGTCGAAGGAGTTGATGTCCTCGGCCTTGTAGCCAGCCTTCTCGAGCAGCTGCTTGTTGTAGATGATGCCGTAGCTCTCCTGGACCCAGTCGATACCCAGATCCTTGCCGTCGGACTGCAGAGCCAGGGAGTCGTCAATGAGCTCACCGCGGAGCTTGGTATCGGACAGGTCGGCGCAGTAATCCTTCCAGTTCTTAAGACCGGTGGGGCCGTTGACCTGGAACAGGGTCGGAGCGGAGCTCTTGGACATCTCGGACTTGAGCTTCTCCTCGTAGGTGTTGGAGGCGGCGGTCACGATCTTGACCTCGACGCCCTTCTCCTTCTTATAGGCCTTGGCGATCTCCTTCCACTCCTTGTCGACCTCGGGCTTGAATTGGAGGAAGTAGACCTCGGCAGCGTCACCAGAAGCAGAGGAGCCGGAGCCGGCAGAACCACCGCAGCCCACGAGACCCAGACCAAGAACCGCAGCCGCGGAACCAGCAAAGCCCAGGAACTGCCTTCTGCTCATTTCGTTCTTCATTACAATCCACCCTTTCACACCGTGGCGGCACCCTTTGCCGCCGCCTTCGGAGATTGGCTCGGGGACTTTGCCCCTTTTGCTGATTTGTACGATACGCTATTTGGCTAGTTGTTTGAACAAGTATTACTAGAGCGGTAGAAAAACTTCGGTGAACGGTAATTTCAACTTGATACTTGACAAGTTTTGTATAAACAATTATTTGTTATCGAATGCAGAGAAAACGCCCGGTCAAGCCGATACATCGTCGGTTTGACCGGGCGTTTTCGCTTTGAGGGCATGAGTCTCGTCAGGCTGCGAGCTAGCCGACTATCGCTTGGAGTTGACGCGGTAGTGGAAGATCTCGGGATGCGTGCGGGCATGCGTGACCTCGAACAAGATGCCATCCGAGGTGTACGATTGGCTCTCCATGACGGCGACGCAGTTGTACTTACCAAGGTCCAAGTAGCTGCAGTCCTCATCGTTGGCGAGCTCGACACTCACCGTACGACGGCTCGCCATCACTTTGACGCCGCGCTTGTGCTCCAGATAGTCGTAAATTGACCTTGCGGCGATCTCGGGCGTCAGGCCTTTGGCGATCGACTCCAGAAAATAGCCGTGGTCCACCTGGCGAGCGTTACCGTTAAGGCTACGGACGCGCACCACGCGAATCAACTTCTCGCCCACCTTAAAGCCCAGGCGACGAGAGAGTTGCTCGGTGCAGACCAGATGTTCAAAAGACTTAACGTCCGTCGATGCAACGGCATTGTTGCGCTTTGCAAACTCGCCAAACGACTCGACTTCCTCTAGCGCGCCCAGCATATCGGTCTCGCCTTTAAGCCAAATGACGCGCACGCCCTTGCCGTGAATGGGCTGTACGTACATCCCGTCGGCCAGCATACCCAAGGCGCGACGGACGGTATTGCGCGTGCAGCCAAATTCCGCGGTCAGCTCGGCTTCGGTTGGCAGCATCTCCTGAAACGCATAGGTCCCGTTAATGATGCGCGAGCGTATTTCTCGGTAGATTCCTTCGTATATCGCTTTTGGCATTGTTTCACCTCTACATTATTCATTTCCGGCTAGGCACGATAGCATTTCTTAAAGTTGTTTAAACCGAATATCGGTGAAGCGACAGGATTTAGCCGTTGACGGTTTCTGTCATGCCCAAATCGGTTTCGCTCAAAACTGCCGGTACGACACTCGTCTGGTCCTCTACAATGAATCCATTGTTTAAACGTTTCCCCACGCGCAACGCGCCTCGATATTCGGAAGGCAGAACATGCTGCAAAAAATCCAACGCTTTGGCGGGGCAATGTTCGCGCCCGCCATGCTGTTTTCTATATCAGGCCTCATGGTCGGCGTCTCCGCTCTCGCAACGACTGCGGACATCGTCGGCGATCTCGCCGTATACGGAACCCCTTGGTACGCTTTTTGGACCATCATCCAGCGCGGCTCGTGGACGGTCTTTAAACGCCTCCCGCTCCTTTTTGCCGTAGCGCTGCCCATCGGTCTTGTCCAAAAACAACCGGCTCGTTGCTGCCTCGAGGCTCTCGTCGCCTATTTTGCCTACTGCTTCTTTTTGAGCGAGATCATTAAGCTGAGCGGAGACAATCTTGGACTTAAGTACCCGTCGTCTTTGACCTCCGCTAGCGGCATCACCATCATCGACGGCATCAAGACGCTCGACACCGGCATTATCGGCCCGCTGGCGGTATCGGCAACCGTCGTCGCCATCCATGACCGCTTCTACGATGCCAAGGTTCCCGATTGGCTCGGCACCTTCTCGGGCTCCTCGCTGGTCTACCTCATCAGCTTTTTTGCCGTGTTTGCCCTTGCCGCTATCTCGGCCGCCATCGTGCCCTCCGTATACGCAATGACCGAAACGCTGCGCCATGCACTTACGAGCGTCGGCCCCTTTGGCGTGGGCATCTTTGTGCTTTTGGAGCGAGCGCTCGAGCCCATGGGGCTGCACCACCTGCTCTACATGCCGATCTACTACGACAACCTGGTCATTAACGACGGCATCTACGCCACGTGGAGCAGCTTGCTCCCCATCCTCTCCCATAGCACGCGCCCCCTTAATGAACTTGCGCCGTGGGCCGGTTTTACCGCCACCGGCTGGGTCAAGCTCTTTGGCCTTCCCGCCATCGCAGCCGCGTTCTACTCCACCGCAAAACCAGAGCGCCGCGCCGGCCTTAAGGTCATCCTTTTGCCCGCCATCGTCGCCTCGGTGGTTTGCGGCGTTACCGAGCCACTCGAGTTTCTCTTTATGTTCACCCACCCCGGGCTCTTTTTGCTCTACGCCGTCTTATCGTCTTGCCTTGCCACAACCATGAATCTCTTTGGCATCGTCGGCATCTTCTCGGGCGGCCTCATGGAGATGGCAGCCTTCAACTTTATTCCGCTCATGCGCACGCATGCCGGTGCCTATCTTTTGGCGCTCGGTATCGGCCTTGCCTTTAGCCTCATCTTTTTTGTTAGTTTTCGAGCACTCATCTTGGTCTATGACCTTAAGACACCGGGCCGCGAGGATCATGTTGCCAATCGCGCGGCAATCGATTGTTTAACGGGAAGCGACTTTGCCAAAGAGCAATCCCCCAATGACGAGGTCGATAGTCGATCCGATCAAGATCACGTCCTCGCTGAGCGGGTAATTCAGCTTTTAGGTGGCGTTGGCAATATCGTGGGCGCAACCAACTGCGCCACGCGCCTGCGCGTCGAGGTCGCAGACCCTTCCATCGTTGCAGATAACGCGTCGTTTGTCGCGGTGGGCGCCAAGGGCCTCATCATTACGGGCAAGACCGCCCAGGTGGTCATCGGCATCTCCGTTCCCCGCGTTAAAGAGCATTTTGACCAGATCATGGGCCTCGAGCCGGAATTTGTGCCCACCACCTCGGCCTCCCCTGCCGCCAGCGCAGCCCATAAGCGCGGCGATATCTGCTTCTTCGATATCGACGGAACGCTCGCCTGGCAAGACCCCAGGCTCGCCCAAGACCTTCCCGAAGACGAGCGGGACCTCTCCCCCTATCCCAACGAGGCGGTTTCGCAGGCAATCCGCGAGTTTGTCGCCAACGGCAACATGGCCTTTATCTGCACGGGGCGCACCCTCAGCTGCATCCACCCCAAACTTCTTGAGCTGCCCTGGACCGGCATCGTCTGTCTTGCGGGCGGTTACGCCGAGATCAACGGACACGCAATTCGCGATCTGTCGATGACGCCCAGCATGCTGCAGCATCTTGCCCCCTATCTTGAGCAATCGGGCGAGGTCATCCGCTTTGAGGGCCTCAACGGCGTCGTGCGCATGAGTGCCGATGCCCCCGATGCCCCCGGATACGCGCGCACCCTGGGCGACGCAGTCACGCAGCTGCAACATTACAGTGTCTACAAGATCTTGATGTCTACATCGCTCGCCAACCACATCGCTCAAGATAAGGCACTTGAGCCGCTGCTGTGCTTTAACGAGCTCGAACTCGAGGTAACCGAAATCTCGCCCCGCGAATGCACGAAGCGCGGGGGCATCCAGTCTGTACTCGACGCCCTCGACCCCCACCACGGAACCGTATACGGCATTGGCGACGCCAGCAATGACGTCTCGCTGATGAACGCCGTCGATGTCGGTATCGCCATGGGCAATGCGCCGGACTATCTCAAGGATAAGGCCGATTACGTGACCGACACCGTCGATCACGACGGTGTCGTTGCGGCGCTCGAGCATTTTAGGCTGATTTAGGCACACTCCATCAAACGCACGCCCGTTGTCCTAAATCGCCAAAACTGCCGCGCCAAACGCCCTGATGTGGCAATATGTTGTCTGCATATTGCATCAATGCAACCTCAGAAAGAATGCGAGAACCCGTGTCCAGTCCGTTTACCAGCTTTTTAGCCCAGCACTTTGACCAGATTAACGACTATCTGGCCACGTTCTTTGACGGACAGGCGACCTCTGCCGATATCGAGCGCTACCTGTATGCGCCGCTCTCGGCTTTTACGGCCAACGCCGGCAAGCGCCACCGCCCGCTTATCTGCATGCTCGCCGCAACCGCAGTGGGCGGTAGCTTTGAGAGCGCCCGCAGCGCCGCGACAGCCATCGAGCATTTCCAGTCGGGCGCGCTGATCCACGACGACATCGCCGACAACGGACAGCTTCGTCGAGGCAAGCCCTGCATGCACCTTACCGAGGGCACGGGCCTTGCCATCAATTGTGGCGACCTGGCGCTCACCATGGTCACCAAGACGGTTCTCGACGACCCTACGCTGGAGTCCGACGTGAAGCTGCGCGTGCTCCACGAGCTTACCGAGATGATCGTCCGCACCATCGAGGGTCAAGCACTCGACCTGGGTTGGGTCCGCGACGGGCGCTTTGATATCTCGGTTGATGACTACCTGGACATGGCGACGCACAAGACCGCGTTTTACAGCGGAGCCACGCCGCTTGCCACCGGAGCCATTATCGGCGGCGGCAGCGATGAGCAAATCGAAGCGCTGCGCGCCTTTGGCCTACACACAGGCCTCGCCTTTCAGATTCAGGACGACCTGCTCAACCTTGTCGGCACTAAGGAAGCCGCCAACAAGGACTTCCGCACCGACATCACCGAGGGCAAGCGCACGCTTGTCGCCGTACACGCCCTCTCTGATGAGCGCCACCACGACGAGGTCGAGGCGATTCTTTCCTCAGGCACCGATGATCCCGCGCAGCTCGCACGCGCCGTGGAGATCTTCCAGGAGACCGGCTCCATCGATTACGCCCACACTTACGCGCTCGACCTGACCGCTAAGGCCAAAGCGGCCATCGAGAACGTTGAGCTTGATTCGCACGCACGCGAGCTGTTCCTCTCCATGGCAGATTTCTTTGTGGAGCGCCTTAACTAACGGGGGTTATAAAACCTGTCAGCAGCGTATTTAGGCACAACTTGCTACACTGTTGAGTGCATGTTTATGCATCCCTTTGCGTTGTCTATCCGACAGACGCTCAAATAGTACGAATGGTACGCCGAAAGGGGTTCGTTCATGGAACCTATTACAACGGGCATGCAAGGAGCAGCCGTCGAGGACGTGCAGTCTCGTCTCCTGCAGCTCGGCTACACGATTGATGCCGCCGAAGTCACCGACAAGTACTTTGGAGCCACCACTGAGCAGGCCGTCAGCACCTTCAGGCTCGACAGCGGCCTTGCTGCCGGTCATGCCGTCGATATCCCCTGTTGGAGCGCCCTTGTAGACGCTTCGTATAAGCTGGGCGACCGCACCCTCTATCTGCGCATGCCCAATTTCCATGGCGCCGATGTGCAGGCCCTGCAGCGCGCTCTCAACGTTTTGGGCTTTGCCTGTGGCGAAGACGACGGCTACTTTGGTCCGCATACCGAGGCCGCCCTGCAGCAGTTCCAGGAAAATGTCGGCCTGTTTGCCGACGGCATGGCCTTCCAGGACACCTACGCCTACATCAACCGCCTGCACCATGTGTGGGAGGGCAAGCCCTCGGTCACCGAAGCCGAGTCCCGCATCGGTTTTGCTCGCGCCGCCAACGTGCTCGAGCGCTTCCAGATTGCCGTTATCGGCGAGGACCCCATCGCACGCAGTGTTGCGTCGCGCATGTGGAATATCGCCACGGCAACGACCGACAACAGCGGCATGATGCTCTGCGACTCCGAGGTCCCAACCGACGTTGACCTGGTGCTCGAAATCGCAAGCGACGAGCTGCCCGCCGACGCCGCACCGCGCGCCACGATTGCCCTCGCCGAGTGCCACAACCTGGCCCAGCGCATCCGCACCGCCAATGTCGCCGCGCAGCAGAAGCCGGCTCGCATTCGCATTGAGCTCACGGGCATGACGCGCTACAACGGCACCTTCACGGCCAGCGACGCGCAGACACTCGCCGTACGCCTGCTCGATGGCGTTTGCGATGCCCTCGCAGATTAGGTAAACTAAACGAGTTGCTTTTGGGCAACACCACACATTGGGACGTAGTTCAACGGTAGAACTCCGGTTTTTGGTGCCGGCTGTTGGGGGTTCGAATCCCTCCGTCCCAGCCCTTAAGAACACAGCGCTCCAGGCCCTTATGAACCTGGAGCGCTTTCTTGTGGGCAAGCGGAGGAATTCGAACCCGCAAGGGTGCGGAGCTGAGGAAACGCGAAGGCGCCCCAAACCCATTAGGACCAAGAGCGCCTAACATCAAGAAAATATCAGCCCAGTTCCGAAAAGCGAGCCGCATGCAACAACCAGGTAACCACAGGCCCCGGGAGAGCGGGGACACCGGCTTAGGTTTATCGCGAGTTCCGCACGAACAGGAGGCCACTTAATGTGGCCTCCGTCGTGAGCAGGACTGTAGAGCAGGAAACCTAAGCCGGTGTCCCCGCTCTCCCGGGGCCGAACGCCCTAGTTGTTGAGCATGCGGTCGAAGCTTCCCGAGTCGCCATCCCGATAGTCTGCGGTCATCAGAATCTCCTGCGGAATGCGCCCGCCCTCGCGCAGCACGTTGCGGAACTGCACGCGCGTAACCATGGGCAGATCCTTGATCGTCGCCGCCAGGTTCTGCGGCACGCCCTGGTTGGCAGCCGCGGGCTCGCACTCGCCGCCGGCCTTCACGCGACGCTTATGCTCGGCGAGCATGGCACGGTACATGCCGGCATGCAGGCGAATCTCAACCACATTGGCATTGCGAGCCTGCTCGACAATGCGTGCGCCCTCGCGATCGATATCGCCCACGTAGTAGACGTAGTTAAAGCGATAGCCAATCTCGGCCAGATAATCGTCCAGGGCATGCGAGACGCTCGCCTTGCATCCGCCGCCAAAAATCACGCCGCCCACCTTGATGCCAAAGAGCTTGGCGTGCTTGCGGCCACGCAGCAGCCTGACGATCTCGTCGTAGGTGTCCAGGTTCTCGACCATAATGAACGGCTTGTCGGCTCCCAGCGTAAAGAAGCCCGTAAAGTGCACGGGGCGATTGGGGGCGACCTTGATCGCCTGCATGCTGATGCCCTTTTCGGTCATACGCCTGATCAGGCGCTCACCGTGCTTGCCGTCAAAAGCCTTCTCGTCGTTAAAGATCTGGTAGGCACGCTGGCGGCGCGAGGCAACCGGCGTATCGGCACCTCGGTTCTGCTCGATCCAAGCCTGGATGATTGCGATTTCCTCGGCAATCTTGCGGTTGGACATCTCGTTGTGCTGAGTGCGCTGCGGAGCCTTTTTGCCGTCCTTGCCCTCGACCTTTACGATCTGTGTCTGCTGCTCCTTGATCTTGGAGAGCGCCGTAGGCGTAGGGACAACCTTGAGCAGCTGCCTGCCTAAAACGCGGGCAAGGGCAAACGCCGAGACCTCGCCGTGGGCGGACGACTTGGGCTGCTGGGCAGCAGTATCTGCTGCGGCAGACTCCGGCTTCTTCTGAGACTTGCGCTTAGAATCGCCCTGGGAATTGCGCTCGTGCTTCGGCATAGACGCCTGCTTCTGCGGACGATCGAACTTGCTCTCCTTCGCCGGCTGGCGCTTAGGCTGCCCCGAAGAAACCTCGGCCTTCGCATCCTCGTTCTGCGGCGTGGTCTTCTCGGTTGCAGTCTCGGCATGGGAACTGCGGCCCCCACGATGGCGACGGCGGCGAGGCTTGCTCGACGTGCCCTGCTCCGTCTGCTCATCAGTAGGCTGCTGGCCCTGAGTCTCCGTATCGGACGCAACCTGCTCATCAACAGGCTTCTGTTCACGAACTTCCGACTCGGCAGGCTTCACGGCCTTCTCGGCCCTCACCTCCGGAACCTGATTAACCTTCTCCTGACGCTTTACGGGGTACGCGCGACCTGCAAAGCCGCGACCGGGACGACACGAGTCTGAGGCCTTCTTGGCCGGCTTCTCGGAATCGTCCGCAACCTCGGCAGTCTCTTCGGCCTCGCGCATAACATCCTGCTGTTCGGCCCTAAAATGCGCACCGCGGCGACGCTTGGGCTCCTGGATCTTAGCATGCTCTTGAGTGCGAGTCGGCTCCTGCATCCCGACGGACTTTTCCTCGACGGCCTCGGCATCCGTCTCACCCTTTTGAGCAACGGCGCGACGGAAGCGCTCCTGCTGGGCGCGGCGCTGCGCATCGCGCTTGCCACCCCCACCAAAACCGCCGCGTCCTGCCTTGGCCGTAAAGGCACGCACGACGTTCTCATCGAGCAACTCATCGGTATCGACATGCTCGCGCGGAGCAACCTCTTCCACAGCAGGCACGTCAGCAGAATCCTCGACGACAAAGTCTTCGACGGACTCGGTAGGTTGTTCCTGGACATCGCTGATCTCGGCATTGATGGCATAGAACGCCGGGCGCCCGTTAATGCCGCTACCCTCGATCTTTGTCACGATATTTGCCGCGATAAGCTCATCGCGCATCGCCTTGGTGTCACATTCCTTATCGACGGAGCGGAAAATCTGCGCCAGCGCACTCGACTTAATCTTGAGCGCCTTGCGGCAAAGCAGGTCGTAGGCAACCAGCTTGGCACGCTCGGCAGAAAGCGACGTCTGGCTGCTCAGACGCTCAGCCAGGGCATCGACATTATTTTGGTTATCGGAATATACCGTCTTGGCCACGGGGCCCCTTTCATATGCACACATATACGTCCATATGGTACAACGCGCGCCCTTATCCATGCAAAACATCTGCGAGAACACTCGAGCGTCACCCGCTTTTGCATGAAAAAAAGACCGAGCCCGCGAAGTCGCGGACCCGGTCTTTCCGAGTCATATAGATGTGACGTTCAACTCGTCAGGTCGACTAAGCCTTGGCGGCCTCGGCGTCGACGGGAGCCTCGGCAGCAGCAGTGCGGCCATACTCGGCCTTGCCCATCTCGGACCACTCGGGATCCTCGTCAGGCATGGAACCGGCCTCCTTGCCGAAGAACTCCTTGAGGCAGTTAACGGCAACGATGAGGCCCAGGACCATCAGCAGAACGGCAAAGACGAGCTGCAGGCCCTTGGTGGCGGCGACGGAGACGGCGGCCGTGGTAGCGGTAGCCGGGATGGTGCCGAAGAAGCCGTAAGCCTGGACAGCGGCCATGCAGCCCATGGCGCTCTGAACCAGCGAGGTGAAGGTGCAGCAGAGCAGGAAGGCGACGGGCACGTAGAGCATCCAACCCTTGCGGCCGGTGCACTTGCAGAACACGGCGAGGGTGATCATGGTCATGCCGCCGAGCAGCTGGTTGGAAGCACCAAAGAGCGGCCAGATGTTGGCATAGCCACCAAAAGCGAGGGCGAGACCAGGAAGCAGGGTAACGACCGTGGCGAACCAGGGGTTGCCGAGGACCTTCATATAGCCGGCCTTGGACTCGATGGCCAGGGCATCGTTGGTCTGGGCAAAGAACTCGGAGAACGAAGTGCGGGCGATGCGGGCGACGGCGTCGAGCGAGGTCAGGGCCAGAGCAGAGACGTTCATGGTCATAAAGACGGTAGCGAGCGTGCCGTCAACACCGAAGGCCTGCATACCGCGGGAGATGCCAGCGGCGAAGATCTGGAACGGGGTGGAAGCGACACCGGCGTTGAGGGCGCCGGTACCGGCGGTGTTCATGTCGGAGAACATGATGCCGGCGACGATGATGGCAAGGATGCCGACGAAGGACTCGACGATCATGGCGCCGTAACCGACCTTGACGGCGTCCTGCTCCTTCTCGACCTGCTTAGAAGAGGTGCCGGAAGAAACGAGGCTGTGGAAACCGGAGAGAGCACCGCAAGCGACGGAGACGAACAGGACCGGGAACATCATGCCGGAGGCAGTGGAGAAGCCGGTGAAGACCGGAGCGGTGATAGTGGCCTGACCGTTGACGCCCAGGACGACGATGCCGAGGACAGCGCAGACGATCATGACGATCATCATGATGGAAGTGAGGTAGTCACGCGGGGTCTTGAGCATCTGGATGGGCATAGCGCCAGCGAAGACCAGGTAGACCATGACGACGGCGAACCACTGGAACTTATCCAGGTAGACCGGGAACTGCATACCGACGGCGAACATGAGAACCATGAGGACCACGCCGGTGACGAACTCGACAGCGCCGGTGAGGTTGAACTTCTTCTGGGCCCAACCAAAGGCGATAGCGACGAAGGTGAACAGGATGGAGATGGTACCAGCGCAGCCGGCGGCATAGGACTTGGTGAAGTCGATGGCACCGGTAGCAGCACCAGAAGCGTCAACGGCCGGGGTGAACATGAACGTCTTGCAGACCATGTCGGTGAAGGCGGCGATGACGATGATGCAGAACAGCCAGCAGAACAGCAGGAACAGGCGACGACCGGTCTTGCCGATGTACTTCTCGATGAGCTGAGCGAGCGACTTGCCGTTGTTCTTCATCGAAGCGTACAGGGCACCAAAGTCGTGGACGGCACCAAAGAAGATGCCGCCGACGAGAACCCAGAGCACGACGGGCAGCCAGCCAAAGGCCATGGCGACGATCGTACCCGTAACAGGGCCAGCACCGCAGATCGAGCTGAACTGGTGCGAGAACGCGGTGAAAGCGGAGACGGGCGAGAAGCTCTTGCCGTCCTTCATGCGCTTGGCCGGCGTGAGGGCCTCTTTGTCAACGCCCCACTTGTTGGCCAGCCATCGGCCATAGCCCAGATAGCCGCAGGCGAGCACCGCCGCGGCCACAACCATGAGCAAAACTCCGTTCATTACATTTCCTCCTCTAAAAAGAATTTCCTAGACATAAAAAATGAGGGCCGTCGGTTGCGCTCGACGGCCCTCATCTTCATCAGCCGCCCGTTATCGTACGGGCCAGCTGTATGTGCTAACCCGCATCAGATAATTACTACGCTGATAATGTTTAGCTGATGCGTGAACATGTCTAAGAAATCCTCTTCAATCATGATGTGAACGATCCGTGCGTGTTCACATCCCCCAGTGGTTGAAAAGGAGTATGAAACTTTAGTTACCTAAAGTCAACGCAAGTTTGTAATGAATTTTCAACTTTTTTTGAATTTCTCGGTATAAAACGCCATTGACCTCGGACTTTACCCCACGACAGTTTTTGCATGAGAGTTGCCCCTGAGAGCCGCGGGAGCCGGGCGGCGCATATGAACTTTATCGCGAGTTCCGCACGCAAAGAAGGCCACTTAATGTGGCCTTCGTCTTGCGCAGGACTGTAGAGCAGGAAACCTTATATCCGGCCCCTCCGTCCGGGGACCGCGCCGTACCAGCTACAGCGTCATGTTTGGATCGGCGTCGACGTCGAACGGCGAGATTTCACCTCGGTCGAATTTACGGCGAGCGACCTCCGCAATCATGGCTGCGTTATCGGTACAGGCAGACAAGGGCGGCACCGTTACGCGAATCCCCTGACGCCCAAGCTTCTTGATCATCATCTCGCGCAGATGCGGGTTGGCCGAGACGCCGCCACCGATGCAGTATTCCTTGCATCCGGTAGCGTGCAATGCGTTTTTGGCCTTCTTGTACTGCACGTCAAAGACAGCTGCCTCAAACGAAGCTGCCAGATCGGGCAGGTGAATCGTGCGCCCGGCCTTGGTCTCCTGTTCAATGTAGAGCGTCACAGCGGTTTTAAGGCCCGAAAGCGAGAAGCGATAGTCTCCTCTGCTGTTAAGCGCACGGGGGAAATCGATCGCCTTGGGGTTGCCCGTCTCGGCCAGCCTGGAAATGATGGGGCCACCGGGATAGCCCAGACCCAATGCCTTGGCTACCTTGTCGAAGGCCTCGCCCACAGCGTCGTCGAGCGTCTCACCGAGCACCTCGTAGTCGCCCCACGCCTTCACGTGCACGAGCATGGTGTGCCCACCCGAGACAAGCGTGAAGATAAACGGCGGTTTGAGGTCGGGTTGCGCCAGCAGGTTGGCAAACAGGTGCCCCTCCAGATGGTTGACGCACACGAGCGGCTTGCCGGCAGCGTAGGCAAAGCCCTTGGCGAAGGCGACGCCAACCACGAGCGCGCCCACCAGGCCCGGGCCCTGTGTCACGCCCACGGCGGCAAGCTCACTGGGGGCAATGGCTCCATCCTCAAGACCAAGCGATGCTGCGGCATCCTCGAGCGCCGCATCCACGACACTCACAATCACCTCGACGTGTTTGCGCGAGGCGATCTCGGGCACCACGCCGCCAAAGCGGGCGTGAAAATCAATCTGCGTCGACACCTGGTTGGCCAGCATATTGCCATCCGCATCGATAATCGCCACGGCCGTCTCGTCGCAGGAGCTCTCGATAGCGAGCACTAGGCGGCGGCGCTCAATTTCGGCACGCTCCCCCTCGGAGCGCCCAGGCGCAGGCAGCGGCCACACGCGCTGCTCTGCCGCCGTCGGCTCGGGCGAAGCATTGTCGACCGGAAGTACCAGGGGCAGCGGGGCCGTCATGACGATGGCGTCCTTGCCGGCACCATAGTAGCCGCGGCGACGGCCAGCCTCGGTAAAGCCCAGAGCGTTATAGAGCGCAATCGCTCCCTCGTTGCCGTCCTCGACCTCGAGCGAAGCCGTGGTGCAGCCGAGCATCTGGGCATCATAGCTCACATGCGACAGCAGCTTGCGGGCAATGCCCTCACGGCGATGTGCCGGGTCGACGGCGACATCCAGAATCTGCACATCACCGTCCACGACCATACCGCCGGCAAGGCCCAGTAGCTTGCCGTCGTCGTGTGCCACCCACCAACTACGCGGCGCAGCGACGTCCTCGCCCAGTTCGGACAGGAACATGCCCGGCGTCCACGCCTCGTGTCCGGCACCTTCAAAGCAGGCAGCTTCCAGCGCGCTCGCGCCCTCGGCATCCGCCGCGCCCATGGGACGGAACTGCAGATGACGACCGGCGAGCTCATCGGCAACGCCCGTAATTCCGCTCTGCGCACTCTCGGCAAGACCAAGACGCTTGCGCTCGTTTTCCTCGGCATCCGAAAGGCGCGTGTAAATCGGCAGGACGCGGGCCGGATCGCCGTCACCCGCAGCGTGCGCGAGCAGCAAGCCCTCGCCCGAAGGCCACCACAGGTCGCGCTCCACGCAGCGGGCGGTCTCGTCCTCACCCAGCAGCTTGCCATAGCGCACGAGACCGTCACCGGTCAGCTGAACCTGGTCCCAGTCCGCTGCTCGGCGCCACTCATCGAGCGCCACGGCGGCCTTGACCACGTGTTCGCGCTCAAATTGACGCTCGGGACCCTCATCGACCAGCATATACAGCGCCGGATATACCTCACCGCGCATAGCATCGGCCAAGATACCAAGCTTGCCGCGCACGCCAGCCTTCCACGCCGTCCAAGCGCAAGCGTCGAGCGTCGACACGCCCAGCAGCGGAACATTGGCACCACGCGCGAGGCCCTTGGCAGTGGAGATGCCGATGCGCACACCCGTAAAGGACCCCGGGCCGCGACCGACCACATAGCAACCAACATCGCTGCGATCCAGACCGGCTTGAGCCAGCACGCCATCAACGGTATTCACGAGCTCAACGTTGGCGTGACGGCGACACATGTGGTCGCCACTCACGAGCTTCGTCTCGCCCGTCTGCCCATCAATCCAGCTTGCCGCGCAGGCAAGCATGTCGGTCGAGGTATCGAGCGCCACCACCAGCGCGTTGTCGTTATGCAAGCTCATCTTGTACAGCCTTATCAATCAAATGGGAAAGCTCCATTGCGCGGTCACCATGCGCCTCAAGCGTTATCGTTCGCACATCGCTGTCGCCCTCATCACGCTTGAGCGTCACCGAAAGATACTCATCCGTCAGCTCGTCCTGGAATTGTTCGCCCCATTCCAGCAGGCAAGCACCCTCATAGCCCAGCACATCGAAAATGCCCGTATCCTCGAGCTCGTAGGCATGCTCCAGGCGGTATAGATCAAAGTGAAACAGCGGAATACGACCTTGATCGTGAACGGCCATGAGCGCAAACGTAGGACTCGTAACCATATGCCCATCGCCCAGCCCGCGCGAGACGCCCTTGGTAAAGTGAGTTTTGCCCACTCCCAGGCCACCGGTCAGGATAAGCACATCGCCGTCCTCAAGGCACGGTGCAATTAGCTCGCCAAAGTACTCCGTATCGGCAGCGCAAGTCGTTTTGTAAGTACCTACCCCCAGGCGCTCCAGGGACATATATGCTCCTTATTATTCCGAGGCGTCCTCTGGTGCGGGATGTCGCTCCAGATAATCGCCCAGCATCTTAAAGTCTTCCTCCAGCAGCTCCTGCCACGCCGGATTGCGCAGCGCTGCTGCCGGATGAAAAGTGGGCATTACTACAAAATGCCCCATCTGGTGGAACCTGCCGCGCAGCTTAGTAATGCCAATCTCGGTCTTAAGCACAAAGTGCGTCGCGGGGTTGCCGAGCGTCACGATAATATCAGGCCAGATGCTTCGAATCTGCTCACGCAAAAACGGCGAGCAAGCCAGCACTTCCTCGGGACGCGGATTGCGGTTTCCCGGCGGGCGGCACTTAAGCACGTTGGCAATGTAGACGTCTTCGCGTTTGAGCCCCGCCAGCGACAAAATGCCGTTGAGGTCCTCGCCTGCCGCCCCCACAAAAGGCTCGCCCTGCAAATCCTCATTGCGGCCCGGCGCCTCACCAATAAACATCACGCGAGCGCGGGGGTTTCCCACGCCAAACACGATATTGTGACGCGACTGGTAGAGCTGGCAGAGGTGACAATCGCCCAGAACGGCCTCAATTTCCTCGAGTGCGACCTCACGTGGTGCCTGATGGGTATGGCCGGGGATGTGCATGACGCCCATAGCGGCTCCTACACGTAGACCTTGTCGAGACGCATGCCAAAGCCGCAGGCGACCTCGTAGTTAATCGTTCCGCGCAGTCGGGCCATCTCGTCCATAGTGATCTCGGCATCGCCATCGCGGCCGACAATGATCATCTCGTCACCATACTCGGCCTCGGGAATCTCGTGTGCCGGGTTGGACTGAATGGCGACCATAAACTGGTCCATGCAGATATTGCCAACCTGATGCACGCGCTCGCCGCGATACAGCACATCCATACGATTGGAAAGCGTACGCGATAGGCCATCGGCATAACCGATCGGCAGCGTGCAGATCTGAACGCGCGTACGCGGTACGCGGTAGGTAAAACCGTAGCCCACGCCCTCACCCATCGCAGGGTGTGCCACGCGCGTCACACGCGCATGGACGCTCATAACGGGATCAAGCTGCATCACGCGGCCACTCAGCTCGCACGGCTGCATGCCATACAAGCCAACGCCGGCGCGGATCATATCAAAATGCATCGAGGGGTCGAGCATCGAGGACGGCGTGTTGGCGCAGTGCACGATACCGCACTCAAAACCCGCATCCTTAATGGCCTGAACGGCCTCGGTAAAGCGCTGACACTGCAGCTTGTAGTCCCAGCCCGAAGGTTCATCGGCCGTGGCGAAGTGCGTAAATACGCCGTCGCACTGAATACCGCGATGGAAATTTATACCGCGGACAAAGTCGAGCACCTGCGTGTAGTGAACGCCGATACGATTCATGCCCGTCTCGATGGCGAGATGATACTTGCCCACTTTGCCCGCCGCGACGGCACATTCGCCATACGCAAGAGCAAAGTCAGACGTATAGACCGAGGGCATGATATCAAACTCGAGCAACGTCGGAA
The DNA here is from genome assembly GCA_048430645.1 of Collinsella sp. Classification (GTDB taxonomy): domain Bacteria; phylum Actinomycetota; class Coriobacteriia; order Coriobacteriales; family Coriobacteriaceae; genus Collinsella. Next base: position 33,976 of record DBFOME010000050.1, read on the forward strand.
TGGCCTCGATAGGCGGCTCGCTTAGGATGAGGATGGGTTTCGTAATCCCGCCCTGTCGGAGCTCAACGCCCTCGTTAACCGTCGCCACGGCAAACATGTCGGCACCGACCGAATACATGATCTTGGCGCACTCAACAGCTCCATGACCATAAGCATCGGCCTTGACCACGCAGCACAGGCGCTGACGTGGATTCAGCAAGTTCTTATAGGCCCTCGTGTTGCGACGGAGCGCCCCGCGGTCGATCTCGACCCAGGACCAGCGCGTCAAATCGGCTTTATTCATGATTAGTCATCCGACCCTTCGTCCATGATTCCCAGATCTTCGAGCGCATCCTTTGCCGCCAGTTCCATGGCAGGACCGATCAAGTCGATAAGATCGGTAGCGATAACGCTCTTCTCACCATACTCCGTCGCCGCGGCAAAACCGGCGTAGCTGTGAAGTGCGACGGCGTACGAATACAGCAACTCCCAACGATCCATCTCGTCGCGCATGGTGGCAAGCGTGCCGGCCAAAATACCCGCGAGAACATCACCCGAACCGGCAGTTGCCAGAGAAGCCGGACCCGAAAGTGGCAGCAGCACACGCTCAACGCCACAGATAGCCGTCGTCGGCCCCTTGGCAATGACCACCAGATTGTCGGAGCCTGCAGCCCAGACAACCTTCTGCGCGGCTGCAATCGCGGTACCAAGGTCGTTCACCTCGTCACCGGCAACCAGACGCGAAAGCTCACGATAGTGCGGCGTCATAACCAACGGCTGCTCGCGACGATACATCTCGGGGTTACTATCAATACCGTCAATGGCAATCTTAGCAAGGCAGTTGAGTGCATCGGCATCCAAAATAAGCGGTACATCAAGCTCGAGCAAGCCCGAAACCACCTGCATAGCGCCGGCAGACGTCGTCATACCGGGACCGCACAGTACGCAGCTGTACTTCTTTGCAATCTCGCACACCGTCATGCGCGCAGCGGCGCCAAAGGAGCCGCGGGAATCAGACGGAATAGCAAAGACGGGAATCGAAGGAAGTGCCATGCGAATAAGATTAGCGCAGGCGTCAGGAGCCGCGACTGCCACGTAACCAGCACCCGCGCGAGCTGCAGACTTGGCCGCCATAATGGCAGCACCAGGATATTGCGCAGATCCGGCGACAATAAGCACAGAGCCACGGGAATACTTATCGATATTCGTAGGAAGTGGAGCAAAGAAATCAACTAAGTCACCGGGCTCGACAATCTCGGCGGCGTGGTCGACATCATCGATGACCTCGTCAAGACGGTCGTAAAGATTGCCGCAGATCAAATCGCCAGCATACTCAGGGCCATCAGCGCTATACAGACCAATCTTGGGCGCAATCATCGTCACCGTATGCTCGGCACGAATGCAGTCGTCATCAACAACGCCCGTCTCGGCATTCAGGCCCGAGGGGACATCAATGGATACGACACAATCGGCGCATTCATTGACCGTAGGAATCCAGATGGAGAAAGGCGCACGCAGATTCCCGTGGAAACCGGTACCAAAAATGGCATCGACAACAACATCGGCCTTATCGATCAAAACCTCGAGTTCATCACGCGAGGGGCCGACGCAAACGTGCACATCGCGGCCGGCAGTACGACGAGCAACATGACGTGCCAGAGCAGCAGGAATCTCATCCGGTTCAACCGGAGAAACGATATCCACGTCCACACCCTTATGGCTCAGGATATCGGCGGCAACCCAACCGTCGCCGCCATTATTACCAAAACCGACCAGAACGAGAACCCGATCGGGATTGAGCTTCAAGACCTCGTTGGCGGCAAACTCACCCGCTAGCTCCATAAGCTCGGCCTTCGAAGTCCCTTCGCGTTCGATGATATCCTCGAGACGAACGACTTCTTCGGTACTCAAAACCGGTTTCATCTATGCTCCTAGCGTATCTTGCGAAGCATCGCCCAGGTGCTCCGTCAATGCTGAATTCTGCAGCTGCTCAAGCTCATCTAAAACAGAGCGAGCCTCTTTAAATGTCTGCGCAACGCGTTTCTTGGTGCTCACCTTTTCATCTTTTGGCTTAGGCCGAGCATCTTCGGTAATCGCGATGGCATTCGCAACGGCCAAGTCTCCTGTAAGCGTAATGGAAAGAGCGACCTCAACAACACCAAGCTCATGAGCGATCTCGAGTGCACGGCCCGAAAGCAGCGCCTTCGGTTTGCCGAGTTTATCACGCGTTACCGAAACATCCTTGCGACCAACGCCTTGACTAAAACCCGTGCCGAGAGCTTTAAGCACCGCCTCGCGCGAAGCAAAGCGGCTCGCATAGTGAGCAGCGGGACGCGATGATGCATCGCAATACGCACGCTCATCTTCGGTAAACACACGCCGAGCAAACGACGGCGTCTTTTCAAGAATTGATTTCATGCGGGAAATCTCGACGATATCAACGCCGATACCAGCTTCAGCCATGTTCACCTCCATATCGCACAGACTAAGTTATTGTAGCCCGTTCACAGAAGATGCGACAAACGAGGGTTATAAAACACAGCTACTATGTGAGACAAAAGCCCGTAAACGCAAAAAGGGGGAGGCCGCGAGGCCTCCCCCTTCTCAGTTCAAGCGTACGGCTCGGTGCCGTCCACCGGTCAGCGGCGCCCTGGCCTCCCACGGGCTGACCCCGCAGTACTCTCGGCGCGATGGGGCTTAGCTTCCGG
>DBFOME010000051.1:0-5874 GCA_048430645.1 Collinsella sp.
CGCCGCAGACTTGTAGCCGTGGCCTCGCTCGAAGAGCCCGATCGCCGCCTTCCTGGCCTCGATGTCGTGCTTCACCCTCAAGTCGACACGCATAAAAAGCCTCCCATTTCTCGTGTCCAAGAAATGGGAGGCAGTTCAGAAGTGCGCAGCGGGGGTTCTTTCATGTCCGAGGACGCGCTGGGAAGTTACCCCATGCGGCCAGCGGACAACTATGTACCCTTGGACTAGAACATACCCAAGAAACCGTGCACAAACAGCGCGGCCAGAGCGGCACCGACAAACGGCGCGATGCCAGGAACAAGCAGGCCGTACTTCCAGTTGTTGTCAGCCTTGTTCTTGATCGGCAGCACCTGATAGGCCATGCGAGGACCAAGGTCACGAGCCTGGTTCATGGCGAAGCCGGTGATGCCGCCCATGCCCATGCCAACAGCCCAAACGATCAGACCGACGCAGATGGCGAGCATCAGGACGTTCTCGCCAGCACGGTTAGCAGCAGCAAGGATGGCGCTGATGAACACAAAAGTGCAGATAGCCTCGCAGAAGAAATTACGGGCATAGTTCGTACCCTCGGTGGTGGGGTTGGTCGAGAAGATATTGCGCTGGGCAATGGGATCGACGACGCCCTCGGAAGCCTTGAACTCATCGGCATACATAAGCCAAGCGATTACGGCGCCCACAAAGCCGCCGAGCATATCGGCAATCATGAAGGGGATGCAGCTGCTCCACGGCACCAGGCCTACGATGCACTGGGCAAGCACCATGGCGGGGTTCATACACACGGCGCCGCCAAAGACAAACAGGCAGACCGAGATGCCGAAAGACCAGGTGGTGATGGCAAACATGTGGCCGGAGCCCTGATACTTGGTGCCCTTGAGCACGGTATCGCAGTGCACGCCCACGCCAAAGATGATCATGAGGGCCGTTGCGCCGAATTCGCAGAGGAGTTTGGTAAGCATAAAACCTTATCTTTCTTGTCGGTTATAAACGATTCGTTTAGGCCGCGTACTAGTGCTGTGCGACGACAACGCCTAGGCCATCGGGAATGACGGCCACCTTGGCATCGGCACCCTTCATCTCAAAGGCGAGCTTGAGCGCCTCATCGAGAGTGTTGACCGGCGTCATGTGCATATCCTTGATCATCTGGTGATCGCACAGGTCGGTAACCATGATCACAGGATGATGCGCCAGGATGCGGGCAAAGATCTGGCTCGTCCACTGGTCGGGCAGGGTCTCGTCCTTAGGACGGTCGATGCAGGCGCGCTCAAACTCTGCCGGATCATTGTCGGCGATGTTGTGATAGAAGCCCTCGCCACCGTGACCGTCGGCACAGCCGGCGACGTCGATGATCACGCCGCCCTCGGGAAGCGTGGCCTCGGCAGAGCACATGCCCTTCACGGCCTGGTAGATGTTCTGGTCGAGCGGGTAGCCGCCGTTGGTGGTGATGGCAATCTCGCACTCGACGGGCTCAACGCCGGCAAGGCTCTTCACGAACTCGCAGCCAGCCTCGTGCGCCTTGTGGATATCGCCGGCAAAGGAGCCGATGACCTCGTGCTTGCCGTTGAGCACCACGTTAAGCACAAAGGCAAGGTGAGCCATCTCGGCGGCAGCAAACATGTCCTCGCTCACGTGGTTGTGGCACAGGTTGCCGGCACGCGAGTGGGAATCATTCACAAACTGACCGTTGTGGTTGTACATGATGGTCTTGTAGCTGGCGATGCCAGGCAGGACGGACTTGCGGCTACCAGAGAAACCGGCAAAGAAGTGCGGCTCAATAAAGCCCTCGGCAAGCAGCAGATCGCAATCGGCGGCAATCTTGTTGATGATGCACTCGCCACCAGAAGGCAGGGTGCCGATCTTTTTCATCATGCTGTCGTCAGTCGCGACGTGCATAACGATTTCCTCGTTGGCAACGATCTCCTCGCCGTACTTGTTGACGAGTTCCTCATGCGTCGACGGACGATGCATACCCGTAGCAACCAAAATGCGCACGCGAGCCTCGGGCGCAGCGGAATGGATGTGATGCAGCAGAATAGGCATCGTCACACGCGAGGGAACGGGACGCGTATGGTCGGAGCTAATGATGACGATATCCTTCTTGCCAGCACAAAGCTCCTCGAGCGACAGCGAGCCATAAGGGTTGGCAAGCGACTCCTCTACCAGCTCTTCCTGCGATTTCGTGGTCTTAAACTCGTTTTGATGACCTTCCATCACACCCGCGAAGTTCTTATCCTCGAGCTCCAGATGCAACGTCTTGTGGTCAAACGGCAGTTCACATTCAAACAATGACGAGCGCCCTCTTCCTTTTCAACTGACACACTAGATAAACCGTTGGAAGGATACGCCGCTCACCGAAAAACACCACCGTCCACCGACTCATTAACACAACGTTCATATTTGACCCACAACAAAACGGCCGCGACCCCAAACGGGACCGCGGCCGCCTGTCAAAGACACTATAGACAGGATGATTTACGCAGCGCCGAGGCAAACATCTAGTCCGAGACGTACGCACGTAAGCCATTTTGCATAAATTCATTAATTAATTGCATAAGATGGCGCATGGATTTCTGGCCATAACTGGGTAGTACCCTCCGGAGCGTGCATTTTTGCGAGTATTCAGCATCGCGGGATAAGATTTTGGTGCCAAAAATCTTTCAAAAGGTAGATAGTCCTCATGACTCGACCCATCTGGATAGCATGCGGCGAGAAACCAGCCATATATGATCGTCGCCAAAGCCCAATCGTCGTGCAAAAGCATCAACAAAGGCAGCGAAAGCCGGCTATGGCCTTATGCATCAATCTTTGGCTGCTGAAAACTCCGTTTTTTGCACGTCGCCCCAAGCACCACCCTCACCCAGCGGCTGATCCGCCGAAGACCGGACATCGCAGGGCCCGCCATCAGTTTACTTTTAGGCACACTCCGCAGGATGCAAGAAGCCCTCGCCGCACTCCACATTAAGCGCGAAGCGCGCCATTATCCCCTTCAGCCCCAATCCCAGAAGACCGAGGACGAAGGGGCCCGATGGGTTTCCCTCTGAATGCATTCCGCAGCACGAAGCCCCCCTATCCACAGCTCCGAAGGAGCAGGATAAGGGGGCTTCAAGTGCGAGGACGCATTCAGAGGGAAACCCATCGGGTCCCGGTGAGAGCCACAGGGCTATCGATTACCCCGTGTTCTGCAGTCCTGCCGAGACGCCGGTCACAGTCGAAAGAATCAGGCTCATGTACTCGGCCTTCTTCTCCTCGGCCATCTCGTCCTGGTTCATACGCACCTCGCGAAGGGCGCGGACCTGGGCGATGGACAGGGCGTCGACGTAGGGGTTACGCACGCGAACGGCGCAGCCGAGCACGCGACGACGCTGCAGCGGCCATTCATCACCGACGATGGCAAGGACCCACTTACGGGTGAGCTGCATCTCGGTAAAGACCTTCTTGGACAGATCATCGCGGTCGCCCAGATGCAGATACATCTTGGCGATGCGCTGATCGGTCTTAGCAATCGACATCTCGATGTTGTCGATAAAGGTGCGGAAGAACGGCCACTCCTGGTAGGCAGCCTTGAGCTGGTCAAGATCGCCAAGCTGCTCGCAGGCGGTGCCCAGACCGTACCAAGCGGCCAGGTTAATGCGCGCCTGGCTCCAGCTGAAGATCCACGGGATGGTACGCAGGTCATCGAGCGACTTGGCGCCCAGACCGCGCTTGGCGGGACGCGAGCCGATCGGCAGCAGACCGACCTCGGTCAGCGGCGTCACGGTCGAGAACCACGGTGTAAAGTCCTCGGTGTTCAGCAGGTCCAGATAGCGTTCGTGGCTTGCAGTGTTGAGCTTCTCGGCCATATCCCAGAACTTCTGCGTGGTCTCGGTGTTGGTCTTCTCGACACTCGGGGCCGACTGCAAAAGCGTTGCGGCGGCAACGGACTCAACATGGCGCTGAGCCAGCGTGCGGTTGCCGTAACGGGCAAAGATGACTTCGCCCTGCTCGGTAAGCTTAAAGAAGCAGTTGACCGAACCCTTGGGCTGCGCCAGCACGGCCTTGTTGGCCGGGCCGCCGCCACGGCCCACGGCACCGCCGCGACCGTGCATGAGCACCAGGTCGATATCGTTCTTCTCTGCCCACTTGGCGATGCGCTCCTGCGCGGAGTGCAGCGCGAGCATGGCCGTGGTAGGACCGGCATCCTTGGAAGAGTCGGAATAGCCCAGCATGACCTCCATGCGGCGGTTGGTCTGGGCAAGGCGCTTTTGCACCACGGGCAGCGTAAGCATCTGATCGAGCACGTCGACGCAGCCCTCGAGGTCCTCGAGCTGCTCGAACAACGGGATCACGTCGAGCTCGGGGACATCCTCCTCGTGTGCAAAGGACAGGTGCGCCAGCTCAAAGACGTCGGCCACATGCTGAGCGCTCTTGGTAAACGAGATGATGTAGCGGTGCGCCATCTTCTTGCCGTAGCGCTTTTGGATGGAGCCGATAGCGCGGAAGGTATCGATGACCTCGCGCGTCATGGGCTGCAGGTCGCCATGGATACCGTTCTCGTGGATATCCTTAAGGGCGCGGGCATGCACCACGGAGTGCTGACGGAACTCCATCTCGACCATATGGAAGCCGAAGGACTCGACCTGCCAGATGATGGTTTGGACCGGGCCGTAGGCAGCACGGACGGCACCGCAGGCGGCCAGCGAACGCTGGACGACGCGCAGGTCATCCAGGAACTCGTCGGCGCTGTGGTACATGGTGTCGGTGATACGACGGACGGTGGCGTTCAGGCGGTCGGCCATGACGAGCATGACGGCGCGATGCGGCTCGTGCTCGGAGATCAGCTCGGCGCGGGCCGTGTAACGAGGGCTCATCTCGACCTGATGGTTCCACAGGTTAATGAGCTCGGCCGACGGCTTGCTGTAGGTAGCCTCGAGCGTGAGGTTGCGGCCGATGTGGCGGCACTTGTCCTCGAGCTTGAGCACCATGTGCGTAAAGTACTTGGCGGCGACCTCACGGCTCACCTTGGCGGTGACGTTGGGGTTACCGTCGCGGTCGGAACCGATCCAGCTGCCGGGATGGAAGAACGCCGGGCACAGCGGCGGCACAGTACCGGCCTTGTCGCCCAGCACCCAATCGTCAAAACGACGATAGATAACGGGGATAACGTCGAACAGCGTGTTATCGAAGATGTCGATGATGGTATCGGCTTCCTCGACCGGCGTGGGCTTCTTGAGCGCGATGGGACTCGTACGCACCAGGGCGTCGATCTCCTGCAGCATATGGCGCTCGTTCTCCACCAGGTCGGAGCCGCCCAGACGCGGACGCTCCTCCAGCAGGTTGGAGATACGGCGGATCTTGCCCTCGACGGCCTTACGACGGGCCTCGGTGGGATGTGCGGTAAAGACAGGGTGGAACTCGAGCTTGTCGAGCAGCTCGTTGGCACCCTCGACACCCAGCTCATTCACCAGCTGGTGATAGGCAACGGTAAGCTCGTTGGCAGGATCGACCTCGGTATCGGTCGACGCACCGGCCTCGCGCTCGCGCAGCTGCGCCACACGGTAGTTCTCCTCCGACAGGTTTGCCAGATGGAAAAAGCTCGTAAAGGCGCGAACGATGACCTGCTGCTTATCGAGCGGCAGGCTGTCGATCAAATCGACGACCTCACGAAATGCCACGGCAGTGGGCTCGTCGGCGGTGGGCACGCCCTGCTCGTCGACGGCTTCGTCGGCAGCGCAGGTACCGGGGTTGCCGGCATTGACCACAATCTCGGCTGTCAAAATCTTGTCGAACAGGTCCGCGATCTCGGGATCATACTCGCTAAGCACACGGCGCTCCAGGCGCAAGAACAGCGCCAGATTGTCGCGCAGCTCCTCGGGGATCTCGATCTCGGCGAGACGCTCC
>DBFOME010000052.1:0-10885 GCA_048430645.1 Collinsella sp.
CCTTGCAGTGGTTCGACTTCATGCGGGTGCCCTCGCCGGCAGCGAGGATAATTGCGGTTGCGTCCATGTGATCTCCTGTTACGTTATAGAGACGTGTGTTTGGAAACGATACACGGCGCAATATGATACCGCAGGCATATGTTGAGCGCGTAACGATTGATGCGTGGCGGCCGATGTCGCTGCCGCCGGCGTGGTGTTTGCGCTGGTTGTGCATGGCGGCGCCGCTGCGGCGTTGGCGTTTGAGCGAGGGAATGGGGGTGCCCGTGGATATCATGCGAGAGGAATCGGGCAACGAGCCCGTTGCGGCATTTTCGATGTCGCATCCGGCGGTGCCGGCCCTCTACATGGTGCTGACATTGGGGCTCACCATGTTCTCGATGCAGCCGGTGCTGATTGCGCTGTCGCTTGCGGGCGGGTTGGCGTACGGGCTTGCGACGCGCGGCGCCGCGCGCACGTTGGGGGCGCTTCGCTGGCAGCTGCCGGTGATTTTGATCATTGCGGTGCTCAATCCGCTGTTTAGCGCCTCGGGCTCGACGGAGCTGTTCCGTATCGGCATGCGCGCGGTGTATCTGGAGAGCATGGTATACGGCCTGTGCATGGGTGGGCTGTTTGTGGCGAGCGTGCTGTGGTTTGAGGCCGCGGCGTCGATGCTTGGCTACGACAAGGTGCTTGCGCTTTTGGGTAACGCCGCGCCGGTGATCGCGCTCATGATTTCGATGTGTATGCGGCTTATCCCGCAGTTTTTGCGCCGCGGTCGTACGGTACTGGCGGTGCAGGATGCGATTGATGTGCCGGGGCGCGCGCCGGCCGGCCCCGTGCGCTCGCGTCTGCGGGCATCGAGCGTGTTGATGGGCTGGGGCATGGAAGATTCGCTGGAGCGCGCGGACGCCATGCGCTCCCGTGGGTGGGGCGCCGTGACGCGTCGCACGACGTACGCGCGGTATCGGCTGGGGCGCGGCGATGTTGCCGCGCTGGTTGGGCTTGCGCTGTTTGGCGTGGCCACGGCAGCAGTGGCGTGGACCGCGACGACGCAGTATTCGTTTTACCCTCAGCTTTCGGTGCCGGCGCCGTGGCCTGGCTATATTGTGTACGCGGCTTGGATGGTGTTGCCCTGCGTGCTGCACGCGATTGACGAGAAGAGGTTTGGCTGATGACCCGGTTGGACGGAAGCATGATGGCGGGCATGGCGTGCGGCTCGGATACGCCGGCGATTGAAGTGCGGGGTCTGCGCTTTGCCTATCCCGGGGCTGAGGCGCCGGTGCTCGACGGGCTCGACTGGTCTGTTCCCCAAGGGGCATTTGCGTTGCTTGTTGGTGGCACTGGGTCGGGTAAGTCGACGCTGCTGTCGCTGCTCAAGCCCGAGATCGCGCCGACGGGTGAATACGCTGGCGAGCTGCGCGTGCTGGGCGAGAGCGTTGCCGACATGGAGGTTCGGGCGTCCGCGGAGCGCGTGGGCTATGTGTTTCAGGACCCCGAGAACCAGATCGTGTGCGAAACCGTGTGGCACGAGATGGCGTTTGGCCTGGAAAACTTGGGGCTAGCGCGTGATGAGATGCGCCGTCGCGTAGCTGAGACCAGCTATTTCTTTGGGTTGGAGGATTGGCTCCACCGCGATACCGATACGCTTTCGGGCGGGCGCAAGCAGCTGCTGTCGCTGGCGGCTGTGCTGGCACTGCGTCCACGCGTGCTACTCCTCGACGAGCCCACGTCCCAACTGGACCCCGTTGCCGAGAAGAGTTTTCTGCACGCGCTGTTTCGTGTGAATCGCGAGTTGGGGTGCACGGTTGTCGTGGCAACGCACCAGCCGCGCCCGATGCTCGAATACGCGACGTGCGCGTATCGGATTGAGGGCGGACGCGTGTGCGAGGTGGCTGACCTAGCGAGTTTGGGTAGTCGCGAGGGACTTTTGGCTTTGGACTCTTGCCGGCCCGCGCAGGTGGCGGCGACGAGTGCGGCGGCAGCTATTCGCGAGGGCTGGTTTCGCTACGATCGCGCGGGCGGTTGGGTGCTGCGCGGACTCGATGCGTCGTTTTCGGCAGGCGCGGTGCATGCGGTTGTGGGCGGTAACGGCTGTGGTAAGTCGACAATGCTTTCGGTGCTGGCCAAGACGGTCAAGTTGCAGCGTGGGCATATGGAGCGCGGGACTGCCTCGGCGGCACTGCTGCCTCAGAATCCCAAGGCGTTGCTGGTTGCCGAGACGGTGCGCGACGAGCTGATGGAATGGGCTTCGACCTGCGGATATGACGAGGCTGTGGCGCGGGAGCGCGCGGCGAGCCTGGGGCTGTCGGGTTTGGATGGGCGCCACCCGTACGATCTTTCGGGCGGACAGCGTCAACTGCTTGCGTTGGCAAAGCTGCTGCTGATTGGCCCCGAGCTGCTATTGCTCGATGAGCCCACCAAGGGTCTAGACCTGGCCAGCCGCCGCATTATCGCCCACGCCTTGCGTGACCATGCGAAGGCTGGCGGCACCGTCATCATGGCTACGCACGATCTGGATTTTGCCGAGCAGGTTGCCGATGACATTGCCATGATGTTCGACGGTGAGATTGCCTGCATGGAGCCGCCGGCCGACTTCTTTGCCGACAACGTGTTTTATAGGGCGTGATGGGATGACGGATTATCGCGTCGCGCGCCTACTCGCAAAACTGGAGATACCGCTGCTGCTGGCGGTTCCCGCAGTGATGGTTGCGGCGTTGCTGGCAGGCGCTGAGCAGGCGGCGCTTGCCATGCTTGTCGTGGTGGCGCTGGTGCTCGCGCTGTTTTTTGCGGGCTACGAGGCGTCGCGACCGGGCCTGCGCCAGATTATGCCAACGCTGGTTCTGGCGGCGTTGGCCGCGGCGGGGCGCATCTTGTTTGGCCCCATTCCCGACTTTAAACCCGTGAGCGCCATCGCCATTATCGCCGGGGCGACACTCGGTCGTCGTAACGGCTTCATGGTCGGTGCGCTGGCGGCGCTGACCAGCAACTTCTTTTTTGGACAGGGCATGTGGACGCCATGGCAGATGTATGCCTGGGGTCTGGTTGGCTATGTTGGCGGCGCGCTGGCGCATGCGGGCGCGTTCGACCGTGCGGATGGAACCGTGCGCATGCCGGCGCTGATGGCGTACGGCTTTGCATCGGGCCTGCTCTACGGCGTGGTAATCAACGCCTACGACATCATCGGTTTTGTGCAGCCGCTCACGTGGGCGGGCGCTGTGGCGCGTCTTGCCACGGCGGTGCCGTTCGATATCACACACGGCCTTGCGACCTGCGTGTTCTTGGCTGCTCTCTACAAACCTTGGTGTCGACGGATCAACCGCGTCGTCGTGAAGTACGGGCTATAGGACCGGTTGCGTTCCCTTACGAACTTGCGGTGGAATAGTTCTCGTTTTTGGCTATTTGCTGCCCAAACAGGAACTATTTCACCGCAACTTATAGGGAGAGAGAGGGGTCGCATGATCTGTTTTCCTCCGTCCCCGAGGGGTCGGTTGGGGCTAGAGCTCTAGCGTGAGGGTGACGGGGCAGTGGTCGCTGCCGAAGATGTCGCCGCGGATGCCGGTGTCGCGTACGTTGCCGGCGATTGCGTCGCTTACCAGGAAGTAATCGATGCGCCAGCCTGCGTTGTTCTTGCGGGCATTAAAGCGGTAGCTCCACCAGCTGTAGACACCCTCAACGTCGGGGTTTGCCGCGCGCCAGGTGTCGGTAAAACCGGCGTCGAGCAGCTCGGTAAACTTGCCGCGCTCCTCGTCCGAAAAGCCGGCGTTGCCGCGGTTGGACTTGGGGTTCTTAAGGTCGATCTCCTCGTGAGCCACGTTAAAGTCGCCGCAGGTTACGACGGGCTTGCCGGTTTCGCGCTCAAGTGCGCCCAAAAAGCCACGGTAGGCATCGTCCCAGGCCATGCGTACATCAATGCGCGCGAGCTCATTTTGGGCGTTAGGCGTATAGACGTCGACAAACCAAAACTTGTCGAACTCGAGCGCGCAGACGCGGCCCTCGGTTGTGGCTTGGGCGACGAGCTCGGCCGCCTCGCCCTCGCCGGCGTAGGGTAGCAGCGCGTCGGCGTGCAGCACGCGCAGCGGTTCCTGGCGGCTAAAGACCGCGGTGCCCGAATAGCCTTTACGCTCGGCGTAGCTCCAGGTTTGATGATAGCCGGCCAGGTCAATATCGACCTGGCCCTCTTGCAGTTTGGTCTCCTGCAGCGCCAGGATATCGACGTCGAGTTCTTGCGCGATCTGGATAAAGCTCGGGTCCTTTTTGAGAACGGCGCGCAGGCCGTTGACGTTCCACGAGGCGAAAGTGTAAGTCTGAGGCATGGTGTCCTTTCGACGGGGTTGGCAGGCTTAAGATTAGCGCAACAGGGGCGGGGCGTAGTCCGCGAGTGATAGCGCGAACGCCGCCGTCCCGGAGACACGGACGGAGAACTCATATGACGCAGGCAATATCGGATCCCAAGCAGGCCTCCGCCGCGCTGGCGGAGCTGTTCGACACCCACAAGCGCGTGGTCTTCTTTGGCGGCGCGGGTGTTTCCACGGCGAGCGGCATCCCCGATTTCCGCAGCGTGGACGGCCTATATCACCAGCAGTTTGCCTATCCGCCCGAGACCATGCTCTCGCATAGCTTTTACGAGGCGCATCCGGCCGAGTTCTTCGACTTCTACCGCACCAAGATGATCGCGCTTGGCGCCAAGCCCAATCGCTGCCACACCAAGCTGGCCGAGCTGGAGTGCGCCGGCGAGCTAAATGCCGTGGTGACGCAAAATATCGACGGCCTGCATCAGATGGCAGGCTCGCAGCGCGTGTTCGAACTGCACGGATCGGTCCATCGCAACATTTGCCAGTCGTGCGGCGCGGTCTATAGCGCCGAGTGGATTTGCTCGCGCGAGCACGAGGACGCCGCGGGTGTGCCCGTGTGTCCTGCGTGCGGCGGGCGCATTAAGCCCGATGTGGTGCTCTACGAGGAGCCGCTCGACGAGCACGTGCTGACCGGCGCCGTCGCCGCCATCGCCGCGGCCGATGCGCTCATTGTGGGCGGGACCTCGCTCGTGGTGTATCCGGCGGCGGGTCTTACGCGTTGCTTTACCGGCGATACGCTGGCCATTTGCAATCTTGCTCCTACCGATCAGGACGCAAATGCCGACCTGCTGATTTCTTGCGACATCGCGGCCGCGTTTGCGTTCTAGCCCGCGAGCGCGGATACAATAGAAAGACTGATTGCAAAGCGACCCCGCCGCCTGCGCCCGAGCGCGGCGGCGCGGGCATTTTAGGAGGATGTTCATGGCGAACGATAGCAAGACATGGCGGTGCGGAAAGTACGAGCTCAGCTTTGACCGCCCGCGCATCATGGGCGTCCTCAACGTGACGCCCGATTCGTTTAGCGACGGCGGTGAGCACTTCGACCCGGACGCCGCTATCGAGTACGGCCTGGCGATGCTCGACGCCGGTGCCGACATCATCGACGTGGGCGGCGAGTCCACGCGTCCCGGCTTTACCCCGGTCAATCCCGACGAGGAAGCTCGCCGCGTGCTGCCCGTGGTGCGCGCGCTGGCCAAGGAGGGCGCCATCGTCTCGATCGACACGCGTCATGTGGCGGTTGCCAAGGCGGCCGTGCGCTGCGGCGCCTCGATCGTCAACGACGTGACCGGCTTCACCGATCCCAAGATGGTCGAGTTTGTTAAGACGAGCACCTGCGGCATCATCGTGATGCATGCCGGCGAGGTCGCCGCGCCCACCCGCACGCACGCAACGGTGCAGCTCGATACCTCGGCAGCGGCGTTTGTTGCCGAGAAGGCGCGCGAGGCGGCTGCCGAGGCCGCGCGTGAGGCCGAGAAGCCGGCTCGCCGCCGTCGCGGCAAGTTGCTGGGTGAGCCTAAGTCGGAGGCCAAGCTTCCGGGCGGCGTGGTGCAGCCCTCGTTGCCGTTTGGCGAACCGGAGCCCACGTCCGAGCCTGCAAGCGAGCAGGAGACGCCCGCCGCCGAGCAGACTGCTGCCGCCGAGACCGTCGCGCCCGCGCCCGCAGCCACCGAGGCCGCATCGGAGTCCAATGACCGTCTGGCCGCCATGATGCGCCGCAGCGCCCGCCGCGAGGAAGCCTACGTGCCCACCTCGCAGCTCCGCCGCTTCACCCTGCCCGATTCGGCGCCCATCATGCGCCGCGTCATGGGCTTTCTGTCTGACCAGGCCCGCACACTCATCCATGCCGGCGTGTCGCGCGACCGCATCTGCATCGATCCTGGCCCGGGCTTTGGCAAGACGGCCAACGAGGACATCGTCATCCAGCGCGAGACCGCCAAAATGGCGTCGCTGGGCTATCCGCTCATGTGCGCCGTGTCGCGCAAGCGCTTCGTGGGCGCCGTCTCGGGCGTGACCGAGGCCGCCGAGCGCGATGTCGCCACGTTTGGCGTGTGCCTGGGCGCTATCCAGGCCGGTGCCAACATCGTGCGCGTGCACGACGTCGCGGGCTTTGCGCAGTTCCTGAACGGTTACTGGGCTGTTGCTAAGCCGCAGCCGCGCCGCGCGTTTGTGGCCGTGGGCTCCAACCTGGGGCATCGTTGCGACAACATCCGCGCCGCACGCGACATGATCGCCGAGATTCCGCTCACCTGCGTGTCCAACTGCTCGCGCATCTACGAGAGCGAGCCGGCTTACGAGACGCGCCAGGACGCGTTTGCCAACGCCGTCATCGAGATCAAGACCGAGCTGGCGCCGCTGGTGCTGCTCGACGAGCTTATGAAGATCGAGGCTGAGCTGGGGCGCGACCGCTCCAAGAAGGCCAAGGTCAACGGTCCGCGCACCATCGACCTGGACCTGTTGTGGATGGACGGCGAGATCCACGGCGGCAAGAAGCTGCGCCTGCCGCATCCGCTCATTGGCGAGCGCGACTTTGTGCTGGTGCCGCTCGAGGACCTGATGCACGACCCAGCGCGGTTCTTCCGCTACAACGGCGTAGAGGTCAAAGAGCCCGAGGACCGCGTGGGGCATATCGTGGGCGAATTGGGGCGTATGTAGATGATTGAGATGAATGCCGTAGCCGCCGGTACCGAACTTGACGCCGCGCGCGATGCGGGCCGCGAGGGCATGTCCGCGGGCTGGTGCGCTTGGAGCGCGGGCGAGGCGTCGTTGACGTTTTCGTTGGTCGTGCGCCCGGACGTGAACATGCATGCCTTCCACGGCCTGCCGTTTGTGGCGGCGATGGGCATGATGGACGCGCTCGTGGGCACGGCGTCGACACCGGGCCTGGGCCTTGCCGGCAAGGTGGGCATCCAGTGGCCGAGCGACATTGTGTGCGGCGCGCCTACGTTTGAGACGTCGTTCGCGCGCGTTGCCGTGAACGGCGGTGCCGGTGCTGCGGGCATGTTCGGTGCCGTGACGGTGGATATTGAGCGTTCGGCGCTGAGCGAGCTTGGTGTGGACGTGGCTGACGAAGCGCTGGTCGAGACGCTGGCCGCCGCCGTGCTGGCCCGCGTGGACGCCTGGGCGGTTGTTGCCAACACGCCGCAGGGCGCTGCCGGTCCGCTGGCCCCCGTGCTGGGCGAGTACTTCGACATGGTGCCGCTGCTGGGCCGCCAAGTTGCGGCGGTGTCTCCCAACGGCTTGCCGCTTGCGGTCGGTGTGTTTGCGGGCCTGGACATCTGGGGCCGCGCGACCATCAAGACCGATGCCGGCGAGCAGGAGTTTCCGCCCGAGGCTGTACGAATTCGCGGGCTGTAGCGCGGGGCGCCAGCGCTCAAAGATAACGATGGCAACAAGACCCTTCTCGGCCTGTGCCGGGGAGGGTTTCGCCTATCTGAGGAATAGGCTTGGCGAGCCTTTGCGGGGGCTGTGGCATCGGGTGTGCTCGACTTAAGCCCCCGTCCTACCCCAGCTCCTGCATGCGGCGGTAGATTTCGCAGATGCCCTTGATGGTGAGTTGTCCGTCGACCACGTCGAAGGCATCGGTCGAATCGGCGACGATGCCGGCGAGACCGCCCGTGGCGATAACGGTGGCGTCCTCGCGCCCCAGCTCGCGCTTCATGCGCGCAACCAGGCCCTCGGCCATGGCGGCGGCGCCCGTTACGGCGCCGACCTTGATGCACTCCTCGGTATCGCGGCCGATGGCATGCTCGGGCGCCTCGAGCGGAACGCTGGCGAGCTTGGCGGCGCGGGCGGCGAGCGCGTCCATCGAAATGCGGATGCCCGGCGCAATCGCTCCGCCAATGTAATAGCCGTCCTCGTCGATGACGTCGATATTGGTTGCGGTGCCAAAGTCTACCACGATTGCCGGGGCGCCGTAGAAGGTTTCGGCAGCGACGGCGTTGGCGATGCGGTCGGCACCAACGGCCTGGGGGCGCGCCGCCCGCAGCTTGGTCACGGCGGCCGTCTGCGGTCCGATGACAATGGCATCCGCCGCGATGCGGTCGGCCACGGCGTGCCACTCGCGCGAGAGCTGTGGCACCACGCCGGCAAAGGCGATCGCGTCGACTGCGCCGAGCGAGAGGTCGTACATCTTAAAGAAGCCCATCAGGCGCACGTGGATCTCGTCGGCGGTATAGGAGCGGTCGGTGGGCATACGCCACGACTGCACCAGCTCGTCTCCGTCAAACAGGCCCATGGCCGTCTGCGTGTTTCCCATATCGATAGCGAGCAGCATGTCTACTCCAGGTGTCGGCGTAAAAGGACGCGCACCATTGTATACGCGCCGCCGACGCCGCTCGGCTGCGATTCGTTTACGGTGATATGGCTGAGGGGTTTAAATATGAAGGAATTATGCTCTACGAGATTTTCCTTGCCGTTTACCGAACTCCCGCGTAATATTCTTTCTTGCGCACATGAGGCGCCCAGACATTGCGGGGTGGAGCAGTCTGGTAGCTCGCCGGGCTCATAACCCGGAGGTCGTAGGTTCAAATCCTGCCCCCGCGACCAAGACTTTTAGCAGCTCAGAGGCATTGTTTCTCTGGGCTGTTTCTTTTTTGACTTTCAATCTTGGTCGAATTTTGGTCGAAATCAATTAATAACGGCATTTTTCGAACAGGATGCCTGCTTGAACCATCTCCACACTGGTTGACGCCGGTTGGCGACGAGTTCAGCAGGACCGTTCGGCGCTCCTCCACACTTTCTGCGCTTTATTTGAGAGTTACCAGACAAGAATGACGAAGTCCCTCTAGCTCTGGCGGGCCTATGCCGTGGGCATGGGTGGGGCCCCACCGGGGGCGGGCCTTATTTGGAAAGAGGCAGTTACAAGACCGTAGATTGCTCTTGGTCGAATTGGCCTGAAATGAGATTCGGGTCGCTACGCCCATTATCTAAAATGGTGACATCTGAGCTGTAACAAAGGCGCCGCTATATGAATACGGTCTACGATGCTCTTGACCCTATCGTTAACGGGTTGGTATCGAACAATCTGGCGCGATGTTGGGGATGAGCTACGGCAGTACGACGCTTTTGGCCGACCGGCTGATAAGTGGGCTGATAGGCCCTCTCGTCTCTACGTTATCTGCCACGAGTTTTCGGGAGCGCGCGAGATGCCGATGACGTTCGAGGAGGCCGAGGAGGAGCAGGAGCGCGAGCCTTGGGAAGATGAGCTCATCAGTTTCGTCTTCACGGACAGCGGCATAATCGCCGCGGCGTTGACGAACGGCACCTGATAGCGCCTCTCCGCGGATCGAGTGGTTCGTTTTTCAAGGGAAGGGAAACCGCATGGCTAAGAAGAGATATATTTTGCTATTCGTGTACCCGTACGAGCTGAAGGACGTCGACGAACGTCGTGGGCTCCTGCTACGGTCGTTTGATGGCGAGAGGCTCTACAATGGTGCCAGATTATCGGTCGAGAGGGTGACGGATGAAGACTTATAACCTGGACACCATTCAGAAGGTTCCCCTGCGCGAGGTGTGGTCGCATGAGGCCCACGACTTCACCAAGTGGCTGGCCGAGGAGCAGAATCTCGCAACCCTCGGGATGGCGGTCGGAATCGAGCTCGAGCTAATAGAGACGGAGTCGTCGGTCGGCTCGTTCAACGTGGATATCTACGCGCAGGAGTCCGGTACGGGCCGCAAGGTGATCATCGAGAACCAGCTCGAGGACACCAACCACGACCATCTCGGCAAGGTGATCACGTATGCCGCCGGCAAGGGCGCCGAGGTCGTCATCTGGGTCGTGGCGCACGCCCGCGACGAGCATCGCCAGGCCATCGAGTGGCTCAACCAGCACACCGACAGCGACTTCGGGTTCTTCCTGGTCGAGGTCGAGCTCTGGAAGATCGGGGGCTCCCTGCCCGCCCCGCGCTTCGGCGTGGTCGAGCAGCCGAACGAGTGGACCAAGACCGTGAAGCTCTCCGAGGGGCTCAGCGAGACCGAAAAGGTCAAGCTGGCGTACTGGACGGCCTACCGCGATGTGGCAGGCGGCCATCCGGAGTTCCTCAAGGAGTTCAGCCCGCAGAAGCCCAGCAAGGACCATTGGTCGACGCTTCGCCTGGGGGTCTCGGCATACCATCTCGCCCTGCTCATCGATACGCAAAAGGGCCGCACGGGCATCGAGCTGTACGTGGACGACGACAAGGAGATCGGGCACCGCGCCATCGCCAACAGCGGGGTCTTCGAGGATCACCTCGGGCTGACGGCGGTGACCTTCGATGCGAAAAAGGCATCGGGGCTGCGCTTCTACAAGGCGGGCCACCCCATCAAGGGCCACCAGGACGCATGGCCGGGGTACATCGAGGAACAGCTCGGATGGGCCCTCGAGATGAAAAAAATAATCGCGGAGATCGAGCTCTAAAAAACGCCCCGGCAGTAAAATGTGAACTGCCTCCCATTTCTTGGACACGAGAAATGGGAGGCTTTTTATGCGTGTCGACTTGAGGGTGAAGCACGACATCGAGGCCAGGAAGGCGGCGATCGGGCTCTTCGAGCGAGGCCACGGCTACAAGTCTGCGGCG
>DBFOME010000053.1:0-54957 GCA_048430645.1 Collinsella sp.
CGGTCAGGTCCTGGGCTCGCTCGGAAAGCACATTAAGTGCTTTCCGGCTCGTGCGGAATCTACGAAAAACTTACCCGCCTCGCCCGGCCAGGTCCTTTGGTGACTTGCTCGCCGTCTGGGTGGCGTCTTGGCGCCTAGATACTTGGCTGATTTTTTGGAATGAAGGGGGCTCCTTGTTGGCAAGGAGCCCCCTTCTGGTTTGGTTACTTTAGGGTTGTGGGCACTTCCCTATTTGGCGTCGGCCCAGGTTATGCCGGTGCTGGCTTCGGCGATTAGGGGGACGCGGAGGTCTACTACGTGCTCCATGACGTCGCGGACCATGGCGGTTAGGCGCTCGACTTCGTCGACGGGGCACTCAAAGTCCAGTTCGTCGTGTACCTGCAGAATCATGTGGGCGGCAAAGCCCTCTTCTTCCAGGCGGCGGCTTACGCGGGCCATGGCGATCTTGATGATGTCCGCTGCGGTGCCCTGCATGGGATGGTTCATGGCCGTGCGCTCGCCAAAGCCGCGGAGTTGCGGGTTTTTGGCCTTGAGCTCGGGAATATGGCGACGGCGACCGTACATGGTCTCGGCGTAGCCCGTCTGCTTGGCACGCGCCACCACGTTGTCGAGGAACGTGCGCACGCCCGGGTAGGCCTCGTAGTAGCGGTCGATCATGCCACGCGCCTCGGCCATCGAGATGTGCAGCGACTGCGACAGACCATAGGCCTGCTGACCGTACACGATGCCAAAGTTCACGGCCTTGGCGCGACTGCGCAAGTCGGGCGTTACCTCGGACACCGGCACGCCAAATACGCGCGCGGCCGTCTCGGCATGGAAGTCCTCGCCCTCGTTAAAGGCACGCACCAGATGTTCATCACCCGAAAGATGCGCGAGTAGGCGCAGCTCGATCTGCGAGTAGTCCACCGCCAGAAAGACGCTGCCCTCGCCCGCCGAGAACGCCGTCTTGACGGTACGCCCCAGCTCCGAGCGAGTCGGGATGTTCTGTAGGTTCGGGTCGCTCGAAGACAGACGTCCCGTCGCGGTGATGGTCTGGTTGTACGTGGTGTGCACACGACCATCACCACGGCGCAGCGGACCTAGCGTGTCCAGATAGGTCGACTTAATCTTGGACTTCTCACGCCAGTCCAAAATCAGGCGCACGATCTCGTGATCGCGGGCAAGATCGCTCAACACCTTGGCGTTGGTCGAATAGTAACCGCGCTTGGTCTTCTTGAGGCCCTTGGTCGGAAGCCCCATCACATCAAAGAGTACGTGCGACAGCTGCATGGGACTGCCAATATTAAAGGTCTCGTCACCCGCCAGGTCGCGAATGCTGCGCTCGACCTCGGCAATCTGGGTCGCCAGTCCCTCGGACAGACTGTGCAGGCGGTCGGGGTCCACGAGCATGCCCGCGCGCTCCATCTTGGCAAGCACCGGCACGAGCGGCATCTCGATGCCGTCGAACACGTTGGCGGCGTTCTCGCGGGCCATGCGGTCACGCAACGGCGCGACCAGCGCCAGCGTCAAGGCCGCCGTGCGAGCGGCGGGCGCAGGAGCGTCCTCGCCGGCACCCTCTGCACCGCGCGCCGCGGGCAGCGCCATCTGCAGATAGGTATCGGCCAGATACGCCTCATCGAACTCGGAGCGGTCGGAATCCAACAGGTAGGCGGCAACCACGGTATCGAAGATACGCGTGGAATCGACTGCCAGCGGATCCATGAGCTCGGACTCGGAAGAATCGATGGGCGAAAGCTCGTGCAACAGCGCCTTCATATCCGGGCTCGCCACGCGACCCTCCATAAACAGACGCGCGAGCACGCCGGCAATCACGCCGTGGACGAAGTTGAAGCCCTCAACCTCAGTCGCCGCACCGCTGTCGCCCTCCTCGAGCGCCAACAGGCCCTTGGACGTCGCCAACCACAGCGTGCGCGTCAGGCCAAAGAGCGCGCCCTCTTCCTTGTCGTCGTCCACCACGGCGGCGACCCACTCGCCGGCATCAATCGCGCGGGAGACCTCAGCCGCAACGGCACCAAGCGCGTCGGCATCGCCGGCGGCTGCGCGAACCATAGCAGGTATCTCAAACACACTGGAGGCAGCAGCAGCCCCGCCCTCGCCGCCGATCAGCGCCAAGAAACGGTTCTGCATGGCGGTGATGCCAAGTGTGCCCAGCGCCGCGGACACTTCGTCGGCAGAAAACGCCGGGAAGGACGTTTCGTCAAAGTCGAGCTCGACGGGCGCATCGGTGCGAATGGTTGCGACCTTGCGGCTCAGCAGCGCATCGTCGATGTGCGCACGCAGGTTCTCGCCCATCTTGCCCTTGACCTCGTCGGCATGCGCGATGACCTCGTCCAGGCTGCCGTACTGTGCGATGAGCGCGCTCGCCTTTTTGGGGCCGATGCCCGGTACGCCGGGAATGTTGTCCGACGTATCGCCCTTTAGACCGTAAAAATCGGGCACGAGCGCCGGCGTAATGCCGTGATACAGGTCGTCCACGCTCTCGGGCGTCATGATCGCCACGTCGGACAGGCCCTTGCGGGTCGAGACCACGTTGACGTGCTCGGTCACGAGTTGATACATGTCACGGTCGCCGGTCACCAGCAGCATGTCGCAGCCGGCCTCTTCACCCAGGCGCGCCATGGTTCCCAGGATATCGTCGCCTTCCCAGCCCTCGGACTGCAGAATCGGCACGTTGAGCGCGGTGAGCAGCTCCTTAATCATCGGAAACTGCGCATGCAGATCGGGGTCCATGGGCGGGCGTTGCGCCTTATACTGCGGCAGCATCTCCATGCGCACGCGCGGTTTGCCCTTGTCAAACGCCACAACAACGCCGTCGGGGTTAAAGGCATCGATCATCTTAAGAAACATGTTCAGAAAGCCAAAGATCGCGTTGGTGGGGCGACCGTCCGGCGCGTTCATGGTCGGCGGCACGGCGTGGAAGGCGCGATGCATGAGCGAGTTGCCGTCGATAACGGCAAAGGTGCGGCGCTTGTCAGACATATTGAATACCTCGCTTTGGGCTGGGCACGGTTTGCTCACTCCAGTTTACACGCTCCCCGCCCCGCGACCACCGCACATCAGGCTCCCCTGCCGCCGCGGGCCCGCGCGTGATACGATGGCTCACGGTACATCAACCAGCACGATCGATCCGAAAGGAGCCTGCGTCATGGAGCGTCCCTGCGCATGGAAAAAGTACACGCCACAGCAAATCGAAGAGCTCGAGGAGCTTTGCCGCGGCTATAAGCAATTTTTGAGCGAGAACAAGACCGAGCGCCTGTGCGTCAAGACCGGTATCAAGATGGCCGAGGAGGCGGGCTACGTCAATCTGGAGACCGTGATCGCCGAGGGCCGCGCGCTCAAGGCCGGCGACAAGGTGTACGCCGCCAATCACGGCAAGGACCTCATGCTCGTCAACCTGGGCACCGCCCCGCTCGAGCAGGGCTTTAACATCCTGGGCGCCCACGTGGACTCGCCGCGCCTGGACCTCAAGCAAAACCCCGCCTTCGAGGCCGGCGACATGGCCTATCTCGACACGCACTACTACGGCGGCGTCAAGAGCTACCACTGGGTCGCTTCCCCGCTCGCACTCGTAGGCGTCATCTGCAAAAAGGACGGCACCACCGTCGACATCAACATCGGCGACAAGGCGGACGACCCGGTCTTCACCATCTCCGACCTGCTGATCCACCTCTCGAGCGAGCAGATGGCCAAGCCCGCCAAGGACGCCGTCGATGCCGAGATCCTTGACGTGATCGTCGGCGGCCGCCCCGTCAAGTTTGACGAGGACGACAAAGACGCCCCCAAGGAGCCCGTCAAGCAGATGTTCCTTGACATCCTCAAGGAGCAGTACGACGTCGAGGAGGAGGACTTCCTCTCCGCCGAGATCGAGGTCGTGCCCGCCGGCCCCGCCCGCGACATGGGCCTCGACCGCTCCATGATCTTGGGCTATGGCCACGACGACCGCGTCTGCGCCTATCCGTCCATGCTCGCCCAGATCAACGTCGCCAACGTGGAGCGCACGAGCATCACACTCATCGTCGACAAGGAGGAGATCGGCTCCGTGGGTGCCACCGGCATGACGAGCCGCTTCTTCGAGAACACCGTCGCCGAGATCATGACGCTCGCCGGCGAGGATAGCCCGCTGGCCCTGCGCCGCGCGCTCGCCCACAGCCGTATGCTTTCCTCTGACGTGTCCGCCGGCTTCGATCCGGGCTATGCCGGCAAGTTCGAAACCAAGAACGCCGCCTTCATGGGTCGCGGCCTGTGCTTTAACAAGTACACGGGCAGCCGCGGCAAGGGTGGCTCTAACGACGCCGACGCCGAGTACGTGGCCCTCGTCCGCGACATCATGGACGAGGCCGGCGTGGACTTCCAGACCTGCGAGCTCGGTCGCGTCAACGCGGGCGGCGGCGGCACCATCGCCTACATCATGGCCAAGTACGGCATGAACGTCATCGACTCCGGTGTTGCCGTCCTGTCCATGCATGCCCTGTGGGAGGTCGCCAACAAGGCCGATATCTACGAGGCCTATCGCGGCTACAAGGCCTTCATCGAGCGCGCCTAACCAACCCTTCATCAGTTGCGGTGAAATACGGACTAAACTGGCCCATAAACGGCCAAAACAGACCGTATTCCACCGCAACTTCTTTTTTGGCAGAGGAGAGTCCATGCTGCAGGTCATCATTTCGCCCGCCAAACAGATGCGCGCGGCCCAAGATGCTTTTGAAGTCCTGGACATTCCACCTTTTGTGCACGAGACGGCTCTCCTCCACCGCGTACTGCTAGATATCGAGCGGGATGAAGGCAGCGGCGGCCTGCAGGCGCTGTGGAACGTGAGCGACAGGCTGCTTACAACGTGCCTGGATACGCTTCACGAATTTATGCCCGTCCTGAGCGATGCCGACCTCGCCGATCCCGATATCGCGCGTCACCTCTCCCCTGCCGTCATGTCCTATCACGGCATTCAATACCAGAGCATGGCGCCCGAGGTGATGGATTCCGCGCAGCTCGCATGGCTGCAAGACCATCTATGGATACTCTCGGGACTCTACGGATGCGTGCGCCCCTTTCATGCCGTTGAACCGTATCGGCTGGAGATGGGCACAAAGCTTGCCGTCGACGGTGCCCGAGACCTCTACGCGTTTTGGGGCGACAAGCTCGCACGGGCTATCGCTCCGGCAGGATCCAACGCTACGATCGTCAACCTCGCCAGCGCGGAATACGCCAAAGCCGTTCTACCCTGCCTCACCACCGACGCCACGGTCGTCACATGTCTCTTTGGCGAAGGCGTCCGCAACGGCAAGCCCATCCAGCGCTCGACCGCCAGCAAAAAGGCGCGCGGCTTCATGGTGCGCTGGATGGCAGAAAACAAGCTCGAGGATGTAAGCGAACTTACCGCATTCAACATCGGCTATCGGCACATCCCCGAGCTTTCAGACAAAAACACCCTGGTTTTCATGAACGCACAGGCACAATAGGCCCGCCGTTTCCAAACACCCCATTACTCCGCCAAGCCATCGGCCTTTGCAATCTCGCTCGTCGAGCCATCTTGGTAGGTAATCTTAACGTGCTCCACCTCGGATACCGCAGCGCCCGCCGAGGGCTCCAAGCGCCATTCCGTCAGCGCAATGTCCATGGTCGTGGGCACGTCCCCTTGATCTTTGAGCTTCACCGTCAGCGTTTTGAGCGTCGCATCAAACGTCACGCGTTCGATTTCTTCGCCCGGAATAGACCCGCCGCTCAGCTGCAGCTGCACAAACTCGTCGCGCGGATACCAATAGTCCCCCGGCGCGGCAACGGTATTGCCGCCCGCGACCCTCACCGTCATTATCGGCAGGGCATCGTCGGCCTCAAACTCCCAGGCAGCGCCGCCGCGACCGCCAAACGTCCAAATACAAAAGGCAATCACCAGCACGGCAAGCACCGCAAAGCCAATCGCGACAAGGCCATGGTGCGCACGGCTTTCCTCGGCCGATACATCCCATTGCGTCTCTCGATATAGATGCTTGTCTTCCATGTTCGCCTCCCCACAGGCACGCTCGTTGGCCCAATCGTACCCATTCAGGCTATACTTGAGCCCACCACATAAACGGGGAGCTTGCAGGACAAGACGGCAGGCTGAGACTGGGCGCGCCCGCCCTGACCCGCAAACCTGATATGGGTAATGCCAACGAAGGGAGCCGTGCCAATGAGCACACAGACCGAGCCCAAGCTCGTCACGCAAATCGACTTCGCCCGCGCCGGGCAGATCACACCGCAGATGAAGGAAGTCGCCGAGCGCGAGCATCGCGACCCCGAGTACATTCGCGAGCGCGTGGCCGACGGCCGCATCGCCATTCCCGCCAACATCGTGCACATCAAAAAGGGCATGCGCGCCTTTGGCGTCGGTGAGGGCCTGTCCACCAAGGTCAACGTCAACTTGGGCATCTCGGGCGATAAGGCCGATGCCGCCGAAGAGTGGAAGAAGGTCAAGATCGCCGAGGACTTTGGCGCCGACGCCATCATGGACCTCTCCAACTCGGGCAAGACGCGCCAGTTCCGCCAGCAGCTCATCGACGAGACGCCGCTCATGGTAGGCACCGTCCCCATGTACGACGCCATCGGCTACATGGAAAAGCCGCTGGTCAAGCTGACCAAGAACGATCTGCTCGAGGTCGTGCGTGCACACGCCGAAGACGGCGTGGACTTTATGACCATCCACTGCGGCATCAATAAATCGGTCATCAAGACCTTCAAGGAGACCGGCCGCCTGATGAACATCGTCAGCCGCGGCGGCTCGCTGCTGTTTGGCTGGATGGAAGTCACCGGTAACGAGAACCCCTTCTACGAGTTCTACGACGAGGTGCTCGAAATCTGCCACGAGTACGACGTGACGATTTCGCTCGGCGACTCCTGCCGCCCGGGCTGCCTCTACGACTCCAACGACGCCACCGAGACCGCCGAGATGATCGAGCTGGGCAAGCTATGCAAGCGTGCTTGGGCCGCCGGCGTCCAGGTCATGGTCGAGGGCCCGGGTCACATGGCGCTCGACGAGATCGCCGCCAACATGAAACTGCAGAAGCGCCTGTGCCACAATGCTCCGTTCTATGTGCTCGGACCGCTGGTGACCGATATCGGCGTGGGTTACGACCACATCACCGCTGCCATCGGCGGCGCCATCTCCGCCAGCTCCGGTGCCGACTTCCTGTGCTACGTGACACCGGCAGAGCACCTATGCCTGCCCAACGCCCAGGATGTGCTCGACGGCCTCATGGCCACCAAGATCGCCGCACACGCCGCCGACATCGCCAAAAAGGTGCCCCACGCCCGCGACATGGACGACAAGATGGGCCAGGCACGCCGCAAGCTCGACTGGGACGCCATGTGGGAGTGCGCGCTCGACCCGGTTACGGGCAAGAAGCGCTACGAGGAGTCCCCCGCCGCCACCGAGGGCACTTGCACCATGTGTGGCAAGATGTGCGCCGTCCGCACCGTCAACAAGATCTTCGAGGGCACCACGATCGACCTCGGCATGGAGGACTAACCTGTCGCCGCGGCCGCTTCTGTCGGCGAGCTGGTGCCTGTCAATTGTTGACGTGTGAACATTTGCTTGCATTTGCGTAAAGATTGCATCGCCCGCCCGGGTTCGACATAGAGTCGGCCCGGGCATCATTATAATGCTGGCTTATAGACCCATTTGATTCCGACCGAACAGGGGAGCGAACATGGATCGCAGTAAGGTACCTGCCGTTCTATCCATCGCAGGATCCGATTCCAGCGGTGGCGCCGGCATTCAGGCCGACATCAAGACCATCACGGCGCACCGCCTGTATGCCGAGACGGCCATCACCGCCATCACCGCACAGAACACCCTGGGCGTCACCGCCGTGCAGAACATCTCCCCGGATATTGTCGCGGCGCAGATCGATGCCGTTTTTGACGATATCCGCCCCAACGCCGTCAAGATTGGCATGGTTTCCTCTGCCGAGATTATCGATGTTATCGCCGACCGCCTGAGCGCTTGGAACGCGACAAACGTGGTAGTCGACCCCGTCATGGTAGCCACCTCGGGCGCACGGCTGATTGCCGAAGATGCCGCCGAGGCGCTCACCCGCCGCCTGTTCCCGCTAGCGACGGTTATCACGCCCAATATTCCCGAGGCCATGGCCCTGCTCGACTACGAGGTCGACTCCGAGCGCACGCAGCAAAATGCTGCCATGCTCCTCACCCGCCGCTTTGGTTGCGCATCCCTCGTTAAGGGCGGGCATCTTGTCAACGAGGCCAACGATGTACTGGCCGAACCCGCGCCACTCGATGACGAGGGCAACCATCTTGGAGATCCACTCACCACGTGGTTCCGCCACAAGCGCATCGAGACCGACAACACACACGGCACCGGCTGCACACTCTCGTCCGCCATCGCCTGCGCGCTGGCCCAGGGCATGGATCTTGCCGACGCTGTCAACGCCGGCAAGGCATACCTAACGGGCGCTCTGGCCGCCGGCTTTGACATGGGCAAAGGCTCCGGCCCCGTCAACCACATGTGTCAGTATTAAGATTCGCAGCCCAAGCCACCGCAAAGGCGCCCGCCCCCTTTGCGGTGGTTTGGGGTCGCGCTACTCTCCGAGCATCTCTTGGAGCTTGGCTGCCACGGCGTGACCCAGGCTCTCATGGCTTTCGGGCATCATATGCAGATAGTCGATATCGCCCGGCTCGGCAAAGTCGGCGGCATTCAAAAAGTCGCAGCCAAACTGCTCAGCCACATGCGCGTAGTACTCACCAAAATGTTCCGAGGCTTCTACGGAATGCTCGTCAAAATCGGTCATATATACGTCGGCGATCTGCGGCTTAATCTTGATAGGCGCCATCAGCAGAATGCGCGGACAAGGCGCAGCGTCGGTCCACGGAAACGCGCGGACGGCGCGAATCAGCGCCATGGCGCCACGGGCGATATCGGAAGCTGTCACGTTAAAGACCGTCTTACAGTCGTTGGTGCCCAGCATGATCACAATGGCGTCCAGCGGCTTATGGGCCTCGAGCAGCATCGGAAGTGCGCGGATGCCGTTAAGATTGGTGTCCAGATGGCACATGTCGTCGCGTACCGTCGTGCGGCCGTTGAGGCCTTCTTCAATTACATGCCAGCCCTCGCCTAAGTCACGTTGGGCCACGCCGCACCAGCGCACATCCTGCGCATAGCGCACCGCGGTGCCGTCGCGCATGCCCGCCGGATCGTAACCATAGGTGTTGCTGTCGCCAAAGCATAGAACGTTTTTCATCGTAAGCCCCTCGCTCAGTAAAAAGCCGACGGAAGCAGCCTCTCCCGCCGGCTCGACCTATCTGTCAGCACGTACCGATTACAGGTACTTGCGCCAATCGTCCTCGTCCTCATCATCCTCGGTAGCAGCCTGGGTCTGTTCGGCGGCGCGAGCTGCCGCAGCGCGAGCGGCAACCTGGGCATAGGACTCCTCGTTGCGCTCGGGGAAGTTTGCCAGCACGTGCTCGAACTTGGCAAAATCCTCATCCCAGCGCGTAGAAGGCACGGCAAAGAAGACTTGCTTGACCTTAAAGTCGCCCGACGCGAGCTCCTTGCGGAAGAGCTCGGCCACGGCCTCTGCGTCAAAGCCGTTGTTGTCGCAGCCCCAAGCGCCCAGCACGAGCTTCTCGCGACCTAGCTCGTCGCAGATGGCAAGCACAAAGCGAATGCGGTCGCGCAGGGCGTCCAGCAGAGCATCGTCGCTCACGCGATACTCCTGGCGGGCGCGCTTAACGTTGGGCGCGGCGGCCACGATCACGTCGGCGTATGCATGCACGTGGTTGCGGTCGAAGCGCACCGCAGGCACCACCAGCGCACGGTTGCGGTAAAGCTCGCAGTTGATGTTGCGGCGACGGTTCTCGCCGTACCATTTGCGCTGCTTATCGAGAACGTTGTACAGATACGAATCGGCGCACAGCGTGGCCTCCTGGCCCAGATAGCCCTGGATGTAGCCACCGCCCGGGTTGGTGAACGAGGCAAAGGCGAGCACGGCCATGTCGCAGAACTGCGCATAGCCACGACCGTTGTCCAGGATGGCCTGCGTGGCGGAGGCATCGAGCACGGTGACCTCAGGCAGAACCGGAGCGGGCTCCTCAGCAGGCGCGGACTCAGCTTCGGCGATTTCCTCGGCAGGCTCAGGCGCTGCCTCGGTCTCGGGCGCCGTCTCGGTCTCGGCAGCCTCCGCGCCCTCGACGTCCTCGGCAACCTGTTCTTCGGCGGCCACAGCACTCTGAACCTTGGCCTTCATCGCCGCGACAAAACCGGCAGGCATACCATCGAACTCGCACACGCCGGCAAGCGAACGCTCGATATCCTTGGCGCACGCTTCGGACACAGTTGCCACGTGACGCTCGGCGGCCTTGGCACGGGCCTCGCGCTTGGGATTGGGCTGACCCGCTCGGTTGGACCTGCGGTTACGGTTCCTGTTGTCAACGTCTGCCATAAGTGGTCACCTTTCTCGGTCTCTGCCGCCATCGGCTTTTCCCATCCATGATACCCCGCCGCATACAAAAAAGACGGCCCCGAAGGACCGCCTTTCGCATCGATTTGCACGCACGGCAAGCACCGCCGCAATTCGCCACTAGTCGCGACGGCCAAGGATGTTCAGGATGCGCAGGAACACGTTGATAATGTCCACGAACAGATTGGACGCCATGAGCACGGCGTTGGGCAGCGTAGGCGGCACCGTCGTGGCAACATAGGTGTCGTAGCCAATAAAGCCGGCGAACACCACGATTACGATCAGATCGGTGATGGTCTGCGAGACGCCCATGAACATCAGCACGATCTCAACCAGAATCGTGGCGAGCAGAATGCCAAAACCGATGCCATATACGCGCTGGAAAAACTTGGGGAACGTCACGCCCAAGGCGCCAAAGACAAAGGTGATGGCGGCCGTGGCGATAAAGGCAGTGTTGATGGTGGGCAGGTCGTAGTTGGCAAGGCCAAACGACGCGGTCAGGCCAAAGGTACTCGCAAAGATTACGTAGCCCACAAGGGACAGGCCCACGGACTGCTTGCTGGCGGCGGCCGACATCATGACCATGCCGACGATGGTCAAAATAAACGAGCCAAAGACCAGCGGCAAGGCGGCGCCGCTCATCATCATGCGCGCAAACGACATGGTGCTCGTAAAGTAGGCGCCGACGCCCATGGCGCAAAAGCCCAAGAAGATCAGGGCAGACATGGCGAGATTGTACGCGCGCGGCGACATCTCCTTGGCGCGGCTTACGCCGCTCTCGACGGGGCCGTTCTGATAGCCCTGGATATCGTTCATACTTCGTCCTTTCACAAAGCGCCGTGAAAGACGGCGCAGCAGATGACAAGATTCCTGTCATTGTACCCGAATGCCGTACGTCCTTACCTACGGCGCTCGCCCTCGAGCGTGCGATCAAAGGCCCAGACCCACCAACGCATCACGTGTGCCTGCGAGCCGTCCGCCCGCTCGCGCGTCTGGTCCTCCAGATACAACTCGGTCGCGTGCCCGCCAAAACGCACCTTATAGGTCGCCGTACGGATGCCGTGGACCGTCAGGCCAAACCCGGTGGTCGAGATAATTTCATCGATTGTAAAACAACGTCCGTCGACCCAGCAGACGGTGACCGGCACGACTTGTCCGCCCGCGAGGATGCGAGCCACGACGTCCACATACTGCTTGTGTACGCGCCGAGTTTTGCCGTCTGTCTGTCGATATTCCATGCCTCCTATTATCGAACGCATGTTTGCATGTTGTAAAGCGAACAGACTGTGGTTTTGGAGTGTCGTAGTAATCGTACGTGTCCGCATGGCGTGTTAGCAAAAAGAACACCCGCGGTCAACAGGGCTAATATTCAATTTTAGTGCCAAAAAGTTCACTTCTCCCATCAGAACTCGGTAAAGAGACCCGCAGGAGGTGATACGATTTATCATGTTTTTGTAACGTGTCTGCAAACTTCGAGAAAGCCCATATATGGACGTAACGTTCTCAACCTTCCTCGGCCAAATTGTGTCGAACCCAGTCCTTGCCGTCACCGTGATCCTCGCGTTGGGCGCCATCTTCGTCAATGGATGGACCGACGCGCCCAACGCCATCGCGACCTGCGTCACTACGCGTTGCATGCCCGCCCGCGCCGCCATTCTCATGAGCGCCGCATTCAACTTCCTCGGCGTGCTCATCATGACGCACTTTAACGCGAGCGTCGCCAACACCATCTCACATATCGTCGACTTTGGCGGAAACAGCACCATGGCGCTCGCCTGCCTATGCGCGGCGCTGTTCTCCATCGTCGTCTACGGCGCCACAGCGTCGCGTTTTGGCATCCCCACCTCGCAAAGCCACAGCCTTATCGCCGGCCTGACCGGTGCCGCCATCGCCCTCGGCGGTGCGAGCAGCGTCAACGTCCACGAGTGGATGAAGGTCATCTACGGCCTGGCGCTCTCCATCGGCCTGGGCTTTGTCATGGGCTGGGTCCTGTGCAAGCTCGTCTCGATTCTTTTCGCCGCCGCCAACAGGCGACGTGCCAATGTCTTCTTTAAATACGCTCAGATCGCGAGCGCTGCGGCCATGAGCTTTATGCACGGCGCGCAGGATGGACAGAAGTTCATCGGCGTGCTCTTTTTAGGCGTGGCCTTTGCCAGCGGCCAGACGAGCGTCGGCGATGCAGGCATCCCCATCTGGATTATGCTGCTGTGCTCGGCCACTATGGGTATCGGCACCAGCGTGGGCGGCGAGCGCATCATCAAGTCCGTCGGCCAGAGCATGGTTAAGCTCGAGAAGTATCAGGGCTTCTCTGCCGACCTCGCAGGCGCCGCGAACTTGCTGCTTGCCACCCTTACCGGCATCCCCGTGTCCTCCACCCACATCAAGACCTGCGCCATCATGGGCGTCGGTGCCGTCAAGCGCCTTTCGGCCATCAACTTTGGCGTGGTCAAGGACATGATGTTCACCTGGTTCTTTACCTTCCCCGCCTGCGGACTCATCAGCTTTGTCATGGCCAAGCTGTTCATGATGTTCATCTAGTCAAACCGAGCGTCCATCCGGACCGTAATACTTCGCCCACCCGTCTTCGCCTCGAAAGGACCCACTCATGGCAAAGAAACCCGATTCGTTCTACTTTGATAACTACGTTGCCTGCGCCGACCTCGCCGTTCAGGCAGCCGAGCTGCTCACCAAGATTTTTGAGAACTTCGATCCCGCGCAGATTCACGACATGCTCAATAAGATGCATGCGATTGAGCATGCGGCAGACAAGAAGCACCACGAGCTCGAAGACGCCCTGCTCACCGCCTTTATCACCCCGCTCGAGCGCGAGGATCTGGATCTGATGAGCTGCGCGCTCGACACCGTGCTCGACCGTATTGAGGGCGTCGTGCAGCGCGTCTACTTCACCAACATTCAGAGCATCCATCCCGACGCCATCGTCATCGCCCACAAGGTGACTGACGCCTGCCGCGCCATGAAAGACCTGATGGTCGAGCTTCCCAACTACCGCAAGTCCAAAACGCTGCGCGAGCTGGTCATCCAGATCAACACCATCGAGTCCGAGGCCGACGAGCTCTACATCAACGCCATGCGCAACCTGCACGTTAACGGCAAGGATCCGCTCGAGGTCATCGCCTGGCGTGACGTCTACGCCTTCCTGGAGTACTGCGCCGACTGCTGCGAGAATGTGGCCGATGTTGTGGATTCGATTGTCATGAAGAACAGTTAATTGGGGGTACGTGTCCCGGCGGCGAAGGGCCGGCACCTGTTTGCTTTCTCACTCCGGCTGCATGGCAGAGTCGTTCGAAAGTAAACAGGTGCCGGCCCTTCGCCTTACGTACCACCATTGGGAACTTTGGCTGATACTTTGAAAGCGATGGGGCTTTTGTTGGCGGGGCCTTTGGACCCGATTGGGAACTTTGGGACCGCCTTAAACGTTTGGGTGGATGGGGCTTTGGGTACCCTTTGTTTTACTTTGGATTGATTCGTTGAATTTGGAGGTCTTGGTTGTGAGTTATTTGGATCTGGCTCGTGGTCGGTATTCTTGTCGTTCGTTTGAGGACCGTTCTGTT
Organism: Collinsella sp.; assembly: GCA_048430645.1. Lineage (GTDB taxonomy): Bacteria > Actinomycetota > Coriobacteriia > Coriobacteriales > Coriobacteriaceae > Collinsella. The sequence goes on from DBFOME010000053.1 coordinate 14,024, forward strand.
GAGCAGGCTGTGGTGGATGCCATTGTTGAGGCTGGGCGTATTGCTCCTTCTGCTTGTAATAATCATCCAACCCGTGTGATGGTGTTGGATACGCCTGAGCTTCTGGAGAAGGCAGCTGCTTGTCAGCCTCGGTTTGCTCGTGATGAGTCTATCTTTGGCGCTCCGCTTGTCTTCCTTATTTGCAGCGTTACCGGTGATGCTTGGGTGCGCCCGTATGACCAGATGAATTCTAGTGAAATCGACACCTCAATCGTGTGTGATCAGATGATGATGGAGGCCACCGAGCAGGGCCTGGGAACGTGCTGGGTATGCCATTTTAAGCCTGAGGTGGCGCAGGAGCAGTTCAATCTGCCCAAGGGCGTCTATCCCTATCACATGCTCGTCTGTGGATATCCTGCCGACCACATCGCCGATCCCGAGCATCGCGAGGCCCGTACCATTCCCCTCTCCGACTTCCTCCTCAAGTAGGTTTTGGGACATGCCTTAAAACCTACCCTTGACCGCTCACCCGTTCGCCGAGTTCTGCGCCATTATGTGCAGGGCTCGGTTTTTTATGTTACGCACTCCGGCACAGTCATAAAAAAGGACCCGCAAGCTGCTGGTCCTTTCTAGGCACTAAATTGTAGGCCGAATGTTAGTCCAGGTCGTCGGCAGCAAAGTTGTCGATCGGGGCGAAGGGATCGGCCACGGGGACAACCGGGTCAGCGACGGGCAGCGGCTCGGCGGGAACAGTCACTGCAGGAGAAGCGGCAGAACCGACCGGCGTGGAGGCCATCAGATCGGCCGGGAAGGAATTCTGGGCATCGTCCATGAAGTGCTGGATGAGCTTGAGATACTCTGCCTTGAACTCCTCACGGGAAGCCTTGAGACGATCGATCTCCTCGAGCTCGGCCTGCTTCTCGGTCAGAGCCTGGCGGATAACCTCGCGGGCCTTGGCGTCAGCCTCGTTGCGGATACGCTCAGCGTTCTCGTTGGCATCGTTGACGATGGTCTCAGCGGTCTGCTGGGCAGCGATCAGGGCAGCGGAAATCTGGCGCTCCTGAGCGGAGAAGTCAGGGGCGGGAGCAGCCACGGGGGCGGCAGGAACGGCCTGGGCGGTGGCATCCTGAGCTTGGGCAAGCTGAGCCTGCGCATCGGCAAGCTGCTGCTCGGTAGCAGTCAGGCGACCCTTAAGGTCGACGATCTTAGCGAGCATAGCGTCAACCTCGGAGGACAGCGTCTCCAAGAAGACGTCGACCTCAGCAGGATCGTAGCCACGCTTGGCCTCAGAGAAAGTCTGAGCCTGGATGTCTGCAGGGGTAATAGCCATAACAAGTCTCCTTTTTCATCGCCTCGGCGCTACACGCCCGACGTAAGTTATTAAGTCAGTTCTACACGAGTATACCTATAAGAAGCTGCAGAACCAGCCTCTGCACCAACTGCAACGCAATAATCGCAACGACCGGCGAAAAATCGATACCGCCCATCGGCGGGATGAAACGACGGAACAGGTTGAGCCACGGACCGCACACGCTATCAAGCACCGCGGCAATATCCTGAAGCAAACCACCCTGCTTCATGGGAATCCACGTCATAAAGCAGTAGACGACAATGAGCGTGGAATAGAAGTTGAACAGCGTGTTGACCAGCTGGACGATAGTGTAGATGTTGATGGGAATCTCCTCGTCTTGTCTTTACTTAAGGTAGCCGTCGGCACGAAGCTTCTTGAGATCGGAATCTTTGACCTCGCAACCGGCGGGCAGCACCATGAACACGCGGTCGCCCACCTCCTTGACCGTGGCACCCAGACCGCAGGCAAAGCCGTAAGAGAAGTCCAAGACGCGCTTGGCAACTTCGGTGCGTACGCCCACAAAAATCAGTGCGACAGGCTGCTTGGTGCGAACGCGGCGCACCACGGTCTCCACGTCGTCATAGCTCTCGGGGCGCAGGACATAGGCCGGCAGCTGCGGCGTGGCGTTGATGATATTGCTCGCATAGGCCGAGGCATCGCTCGGTGCAGGCGCGGGTGCAGCGGCGGCACGGGCGCGGGTATTCTCGGCGTAGCTCGACGGCGTGTCATAGGCACCAGGACGATAACCGCTCGCAACACTGTCCTGCGAGCGCGAAGGCGGGTTATACGTCGTGGCATGGCGGGAGTCATCGCCGACCAGCTGACCGGAGCGCGTATACACGGCAACCGACTCAGCTTCACCGCGGCGCGTCTGACCAAGCAGGCCGTTGCTCGGCTCGTCTTGGGTGTAGAAGCCCTCGCCCGAAGCACCGCTGTAGCCGTTGCCCTGATAACTATCGTCATAGCCGTCATCGTAGCCGTAGTCGTCGTCCTGGCCATAACCCTGGTCGTAACCCTGCTGGCCGCCCAGGTGCATCTTATTTTTAATCTCGTCAAGGAAGCCCATGGTTGTGTCCTCTCGCGGTTTAGTGCAGGCGCCCCGATAATCAGTGCGCACTTCAAAGCCTTATTTTACTGCAAACTCCGGGCTAAATACTACCCTGCCCAGGCGAACGAGCGTAGAGCCCTCCTCAAGGGCAGGCTCAAAGTCCTCGCTCATGCCGCAGGAAAGCTCAGGCAGGTTCAAATCGGGATGCGCCGCCTCCAGCTCATCCCTCAGCTCACGAAGCCCCGCAAAGGTGCGGCGTGCCACATCCTTATTCCCCCGGGGCGCCATAGTCATAAGCCCCTGTACGCAAATTCCCTCAAGTTCCGCAAGCTCGCCCGCGTCGGCACGAATCTCATCGGGCGAAAAGCCTCCCTTCGACTCCTCACCACTCACATTGACCTCAATGAGCACACGCTGGGGGCCGGCGAGCTCGCCTGCCTCAATCTTGCGGACAGCACGGCTCGAGATCGCCTGCGCCAGATGCAGCGAACCCACCGAGTGAATCAGCTCGGCTGAGCCCAGCACCGCATTGATCTTATTGGTCTGCAGGTTGCCGATCATATCGAAGCGCACCTCGGGCAGCTCCGGATGCTCCGCCAGACCCGTGAGCTTGCGAACCAGCTCCTGCGGGCGATTCTCGGCAAAATGGCGATACCCCGCCTGGATGGCGGCAACGGTCTCATCGACACCAACGGTCTTGGACACGGCAATGAGGCGCGCGGCGTCGTGGGGACGGCCTGCGCGATCGAGCGCCGCATAAAAACGTTCCAGAATCTGCTCGCGGCGAGCGCGCATCAAGTCCAAATAGTTATCCATTGCCAATCGCCTCCGCTGACAGCCAAACAAGTAGTCCCATGCTATCGCAAGAGCGCGGCCCCGCATGTGCAAGGCCGCGCTCACTTAGGTATTTACAATCTTTCGACGAACGGAATTACTTACTCCTCGTCGTCCTCGCCATCGTCCTCGTCCTCAAGATGATCGAGCAGGTAGCGAAGACCCTCGCTGACCTCGTTAGCGGGCACCTTGGCAACGTAGCGAGCGTCGACGGCGGGCCTCATGATAACACCCTCGCCCGAAGGCGCGCGCATGCTCTCGAGCTCATCCTCATCAGTGCAGGCGATATCACCGGCAGTCATACGCTGTCCGGTCAACAGGAAGGTCAGACGGCAGGCGGCATCGATGGAAATCGAGGCGATGCGATCGAGATAGCGCGATACCATGATGGCGCGGCGCAGGTCGTCATAGTTGCTGTCGTCGTCCATAAAATCGCCCGTGTCCATGCGGTTAAAGGTGCGGAAGAACTTCTCGTACGCCGCATGCACCGGCTCGTCCTCGACGGCCAAGTTGCAGATGATGGACATGTCGTTGGTGACGAGCGCAGAAAGCGAAGAGCCCAGCACCTGGTAGACGGCCTCAGCCTCGGCCTCGACCGTGCCGACAAGCTCCTTGGGCAGCGAGATGTCGGCCTTGATCATATGACGCGTGGCGCGGCAAATCTGGCGAACCTTATCGGTCATGCGCTGCAGGTTAAAGTCGACGTAGATGATCGTCTGCAGCAAGCGGAAGTCGGAGGCGACCGGTGACTGCGTGGCAATCAGGTTGTAGCAGACGGCCTCCAGGTTGGCGCAGCGTGCGTCAATCGAAAGCGTGCGCTTCTTGGTCTTGGTGGCGAGCTTGCGGTCGTCGGTCACATAGGCCTTCACGGCATCGTGGAGGGCCAGATCGACGGCCTCGTAGATGCTCAGCATCTCGTGACGGGCCTCGATGAGCTGACGGGAAAACAGTTTGCGCATGGTTCACTCCAATCAGTTGGGTGCGGTCATGCCGCCCGCACAGTGAATACGCACCGGACCAGATCCGATCGGCTTGGGACTAGTCGCACCGATCAGCCAAAGCGGCCGGTGATATAGTCTTCCGTCCGCGAGTCCACCGGGCTGGTGAAGATCGCGTCGGTTTGACCATACTCGATGAGCGTGGCGGGCTCGCCGGCAACTTCCTGCAAGAAGAATGCGGTGTAGTCGCTAATGCGAGCTGCCTGCTGCATTGAATGCGTGACGATGATGATCGTCATCTCGGGCGCCAGCTCGGCCATCAGATCCTCGACCTTAGAGACGGACGTGGGGTCGATGGCGGAGCAGGGCTCGTCCATCAGAAGGACATCGGGTTGCACCGCAAGCACGCGCGCGATGCACAGACGCTGCTGCTGACCGCCCGAGAGCGCCAAACCATCCTTGTTGAGCTGATTGGATACCTCTTTCCAGAGGTTGGCGCGCTTGAGCGATTCTTCCACGATGTCATCGAGGTCACTTTTGCTAGTCACGCCCTGCAGACGAGGGCCAAAGGCGACATTCTCGTAGATGGATTTAGGAAATGGGTTGGGCTGCTGAAAGATCATGCCCACGCGACGACGGAGATCGACCGGGTCGACACCCTCGGCATAGATATCGTTGCCGTCGAGCGTCATGGTGCCCTCGACGCGCGTGCCCTCGATCAGGTCATTCATGCGGTTGATGCAGCGCAAAAACGTCGACTTGCCGCAGCCCGAAGGGCCAATGAAGGAGGTGATGGCGTTTTTGGCGATGTTGAGGTCAAGCCCCGTCAGCGCATGAAAGTCACCGTACCAAAAGTTGAAATCCTTGGCCGTAATGGCCGCTTGCTCCAACGTGGGAGCGGACTGATAAACGGACATGGGACTCCTTAACTAGCGACGCTTGCGCGACAGGAAGCGCGCAAACAGGTTGAAGGCCAAAATGATCACCATCAGCAAGAGCGCGGTGCCGTAGGCTGCGTTCATGTTGATGCCGTCGTTGGCAAGCAGGTACAGGTGAACCGTCATGGGGCGGCCGGAATCGAGCGGCGAAATAGGCAGGTTGATGGCCTGGCCCATGGTGTAGAGCACCACCGCGGTCTCGCCAATGGCACGGCCGATGGCGAGGACGATGCCCGTGGCAATACGGCCAAAGGCAGAAGGAAGCACGATCTTGGAGACAACCTGCCACTTGGTGGCGCCCAGGCCGTACGCGCCCCAACGGATATAGCGCGGAACGGCGCGAATGGCCTCTTCGGTGGTGCGCATGACGATGGGGAGCATCAAGAGCGCAAGTGCCAGAGCGGCAGAGACCATCGAAAGGCCCAGGCCCATAGCCTCGACAAACAAGGCGTAGCCAAACAGGCCCATAACGATGGAGGGCACCGAGGCCAAAGCGTCAGCAGCGTAGCGAATGAGCTCGACGACCTTGCCCTGCTTGGCGTACTCGGCCAGATAGACGGCTGCCAGCACAGCGATCGGCGTGCAGATAAGCATGGCGAGCGCCGTCACGTAGACGGTCGAGACGATCGTGGGCCAAATTCCGCCCTCGGCGTTGACGCCCTGGGGCCAACCGAAGATAAAGTCGAGCGAGATATGCGGTAAGCCGTTAACAACCACGTAGGCGATGATAGCGACCAGCACCAGCGTGGTGATGTATGCCGCGGCACGGAACACGCCAAGCATGATCTTGTTGGACAGGTCCTTGTTGATGCGGCCCTTCTTGCCGTGGGAAAGGGCACGCTTGATGCGCTCGCGCGACGAGGTCGCATCGACCGTCGCGTCAACGGAATCGGACATAGCCTACCCCCTCTTCTTCTTGGAAATCAGACGGACGATGCCCACCAGCGTGGCGGAGATGATAAACAGGACCACGCCCATGCCGAACAGCGCCGAGCGGTGCAGACCCGAGGAATAGCTCATGTCGAGCGCAATCTGGCTCGTGAGCGTCGAGATGGGGCTCGCAATGCTATCGGGAATAACCGGGGCGTTACCCACGACCATGAGCACGGCCATGGTCTCGCCGATGGCACGGCCCATACCCAGCACGATGGCATCCACGATACCCAGCTTGGCGGCAGGTAACACGACCTTATAGATGGTCTGCCACTTAGTAGCACCCATGGCATACGATGCCTCGCGGATGCCCATGGGAATGGAATTGAGAGCATCGATGGTGAGCGTGGTGATGGTAGGGACGATCATGATGGCGAGCACAAACCACGCCGTCAGCGCACCAAAACCAAGGCCGCCGGTCAGTTGTGCGATAAACGGGCGGATGATGATCATGCCGAAAAAGCCGTAGATGATAGAAGGGATGCCGGCCAGCAGGTCGACGGCAGGGCTGATGAGCTTGCGCACGCGCTTGCTGGCAATCTCGACCAGGTACACGGCCGTGCCCACACCTAGCGGCACGCCCATGGCGAGCGCACCGACGGTCACCAGACCCGAGCCGGCAAGCAGCGACAAGATTCCGTAGTGGCCCTCGGAAGGCGCCCACGTAAAGCTAAAGAAGTCCGCCAGACCGATGTCAGTAAAGACGGGCAGCGCCGAGTACGTGGTAAAGACAAAAATCAGGATGACGGTAACGACCGCCAAGAACGCGCAGGCAAAGAAGATCCACTGCAGCGCCTTCTCCTTGATATAGGTGCTGCGCGATACGAGCGCCAGCTCGCGCTTCTTGGGCGTCTGAACATTCTGCTCAGTCTGGGAGTTTTCCTGTGCTTCCATGCTACTCACTCCCCTTCTCGTCGTTGGTGACGGGAATAAAGCCCGCCTCGCGAATCTGCTTGTCCATCTTTTCGGACGTCACATAGTCAATGTAATCCTGCGCCTGCTGCGAAGGCGCACCCTTCACAAAGAAGTAAAGGTCGCGCGAGATGGGATAGCCGCCACTCGCGACCGTCTTCTCGGACGCCTCAACATGATTGACCGAGACGGCCTTGACCGAGGTCTTGGCGTTGAGGCTATCGACGAAGCCCAGCGAAATGTAGCCGATGGCCCCACGCGAACGAGATACCACGTCGCGCACCTGGCCCGTACCCGAAAGAACAGCCGAGCGGCGATCGAACGGCGTGCCATCCATCACGATGGTACGGAAGGCCTCGCGCGTACCGGACGCCTCGTCTCGGTTGATGACCTGAATCCTCAGGTCCTCGCCACCGACCTCTTTCCAATTGGTAATCTTGCCGGCGTAGATATCGCGGAGCTGCTCGGTCGAGAGGTTATCGACGGGGTTGTCGTCGTTCACGATGACCGCAATACCGTCGTGGGCAATGACGATGGGAGTCAGGCCCAGATCCTGTTCGTCGGCATTGAGTCCACGGGAGGAGCTGGCGATATCGGCCGTGCCGGCGCTGACGGCCTCGATCCCAGCGGAAGAACCCAAACCGGAAACGAGCACGTCGATGCCGGTCTCCTCCTTAAAGCCCTCGGCCGCAATCTCGGCGATAGGAAGGCAGGTCGTGGAGCCGGCCACGGTAATGGAAGAGGTAGAAGATCCCGAAGAACAGGCGCACAGCGTAAGCGTAAACACAGCGGCGCTCAGGACCGATACGATCTTTCTCATAGCATCATGCCGATCGCAGCATGGCGCCCACAGGTGCCGTCCTCGTTACGGTAGGAATAAAAGCGGTCGTTCTGACGCACGGTCGAAAGCTGGGTATCCACGATATTATCCGCGTCGACACCGACATCTACCAGCGCCTCGCGAATGGCAGCGGAAAGATCAAGCATGCGAGAGGCACTCGCATCGATGCAAGAGAACTCGGCGGCAAAGCGATCCATGAGTTCCTGGGATACCTCATATTCGTCACCCAAGATATGGGGGCCGATATAGGCGGAAACGTCGCTCGCATCGCAGCCGGCAGCATCGCAAAGCGCCTGGCACGCCTTGGCGGAAATACGTGCAATCGTACCCTTCCAACCGGAGTGCACCACGGCAAATCCGCCAGGGGCCACCAGCACCACGGGAACGCAGTCGGCAAAGCAGAGCAGCACGGGCACGTTATGCGCCGTACAGACGATGGCATCGCAGCCCTCGGCAATCTGCTCGCGGACGTCCTCAAGGTCATCGGCGCCGTTCGAGGTCACCGCAACGATATGGTCACCATGGACCTGATTGGGAACGAGCAGGTTGTGCTCGCACTCGGCGGCACCCATAGCCTCGAGCGCGCGACGACGATTTTCTTGAACAGCAAAGGGGTCATCGCCAACATGCGAGCCCAAGTTGAGTGAGGAGTACGCATCTTCGGAAACACCACCGGCGCGCTCGGTGAAAGCAAAGCGAACATCGGATGTCGCGCCCTCCACCAACGTAACTCCATCATGGTCGACACGCGAAACGTTGTCCGCACGTGCTGCCATACTAAAGCCTCCTAATAACACAAGTATTGCGGCGACGCCGCAGCAGTCCGTGCCATACGGCTGCATACTTCATCAAAAAGGATACCCGCAGCGGTAAGGAGCAAACGTAAAGGGAACGTAAGGAGATTGGAGGCTTTCGTTTACAAAGGCGAAACACAACAAAAAAGGGGCGTGCCCAATCGGACGCACCCCTTGCAAGTCGTTGAGAAAAACGAACTAGAAGCTACCGCGCTTCAGGAAGTCGGGAAGCTCGAACTGATCGTTGCCGAAGTTAGGAAGCTCGGTGCCACCAACGTTGCGGGTCGGAGCGGCCTGAGCCGGACTGGTGACCGGAGCGGTGCGTTGCGGCTCAGCGGAGGCAGCGGCCTTGCTCTGAGACTGCTGAGCAGCAAAGAGCTCGTCCTGGCGGTTGACGTTGGAGTCGGAGAAGCCCGTAGCGATGACGGTGATACGCACCTGGTCGCCCAGGGACTCGTCGACAACGGTACCGAAGATGATGTTGGCCTCGGGGTCGACGGCGTTGGCGACAACGTCGGCGGCGTCGCTGATCTCCTGGATGCCCAGGTCCTTGGAACCGGCGATGGAGAGCAGCACGCGCGTGGCACCATCGATGGAGCTCTCGAGCAGCGGGCTGGAGATGGCCTGCTGGGCAGCGTCGACGGCACGGGTGTCCCCAGAAGAGGTACCGATACCCATCATGGCGGTACCGGCCTGCTTCATGATGGTCTTAACATCGGCGAAGTCCAGGTTGATGATACCGGGGACGGTGATGAGGTCGGTGATACCCTGGGTGCCCTGGGAAAGGACGCCATCGGCAATCGCGAAGGCCTCGAGCATGGTGGTCTTCTTCTCGGCGATGTCGAGCAGCTTATCGTTAGGGATGACGATCATGGTGTCGACGCAATCGGAGAGGGTCTTAATGCCCTCCTCGGCGCTCTTCTTGCGCTTGCGGCCCTCGAAGGTGAAGGGCTTGGTCACGACGGCGACGGTCAGCGCACCGACCTCGTTCATCGCGATATCGGCAACGATGGGAGCGGCGCCGGTACCGGTGCCACCGCCCTCGCCGCAGGTGATGAACACCATGTCGGCGCCAGCGAGCGCCTCGGCAATGTCGTCGCGGGACTCATCGGCAGCCTTGCGGCCAACCTCGGGGTTGGCGCCGGCGCCCAGGCCGCGGGTAAGGTCGGTGCCGATGTGCACCTTGATATCGGCATCAGAGATCGCGAGTGCCTGAGCATCGGTGTTGATGGCAACAAACTCGACGCCGCGGATGCCCTCTTCGATCATTCGATTGACCGCGTTGGTACCGCCGCCGCCGACGCCGACCACCTTAATGACGGCAAGGTAGTTGTTGATCTCTGTCTCGTGCATGTCGGTCCTCCGAACAAAGGTTATAGCCATAGCATGGGTCGACCCCTGCGCACATTAACCTTCAGGTTGAAAGTAAATGCAAAGGTAAACCGTATTATGTTTGCACATTATGAACGTATCAGTCAAATAATTGACCGTGAAAACCAAACAAACCAGATAAACGGCGTGGTATGGCCCCTCAACAAAGCATCAACCAGCGCTACGAGGTCGGAGCGTTCCTAAATGTATAGTTACCCGGAGAGCGCACATTGATATACGTTACGCCCTCTACCTGCGAAAGCAGCTTGGTGACTACGCGCTCCTTCTTGACGATATCGTTCGAATCGCCCAGCGACACCTCAATGCCGTTATTGAGGTTTGCCGAGATGGCTTCGACCGAAGGCGTGGAAATATCCTTGACTTGTCCCAAGAACTCGCTCGAAAAACCACGCACATAATCCAAGCCAGCCTTAACGGCCTTGGAGCTCACTGCCTGGCCGGAAACCGGAGCGACATCCGCCGAGACATCAGTCAACAACACCGCGCCATAGTGCTTAGCGAGCGCCAGCGCGGCATCGATTCCGGTCAAGGTATTTGAGCCCTGCCCTGTCGTGATGACGTTGCCTTGGTCGTCCACTTCGACCGACGTCGACAGTGGGGCGATCCAGGTGTCATCATCCCCGATGGCCCAGGCAAGGTCATCGGAACTGATATAGGCAATTGCGATGACCTTGCGCTCCATCGGCGTAATGATGAGCGTATGCGGGAACTGACGCTGGACATCCACGCCCGAGACCCACGGATTCTGCTTGAGGTCCTCGGTAATCTGGTCGGGATCGACGTTAAAAAGCGACGTTCCCTCGGGCAAATCGATCAGCTGGATAGCATCGTGCTTCGTCACATGCTCGCTGCCTTGAATCTGAATATCAGTGGCGGTAAACAATCCAGAGTTGATCACCACGATGGCAACGACGACGAGCACGGCCAAGGCGGCCAGAACGCCGCCCACGATTTTGCCTTTGCCTGCAACGACAGAAGCGGCGTCTGATGTTTTATTTACCATCGCCCCAAGTGAAGACAACGGGTTGACGCTTTTTTTACCCGAAGGCTTCTTGGCGGTAGCCGGCACCGATGTCAGCGAGCGCGGTTTCGATGCGCCCAGCGTGCGACCTGGACGCGGCGCTTTAGTTCCCGTCGAGGGCTTAGGAGTTGCCATGGGACGGGCGGGTTTGGCGCCCATAACAGGCTTTGACGTCACCGAGGGACGCGAGGACTTTTTTGCGGCCGGACGATTACCGAGCTGCGAGCCGACAACCGGACGACTGGTCTGTCGAGCATGCCCGACAGACTTAGAGTGCGCGACGGTATTGCGTTGAGGTTTGGCAGGCGCGCCGGAACGCCCTCCGGCGCGGCGGAAGGTGGGTTTCGATGCTCTAGAAGCCGAGGAATTTAACTTCCGGTCTGAGCTCGATGCCATACGCCTCCCTCACCTTTCCGTGCACATGTCTGATAACCGCGGCAACGTCATCGGCCGAGGCAGTTCCGTTATTAACGATAAAATTAGCGTGAACGGGCGAAACTTCCGCGCCGCCAATCGAAAAACCCTTTAATCCACAATCCTCGATAAGCTTGCCCACACTCGCATCGGGCGGGTTGCGAAAGACCGACCCGCAGGATGCGCGACCCATGGGCTGCGTACGCTTGCGCCTCGTCAGGTACCGCTCCATGCGCTCGCGAATGTCGGCCTTGGGCGCCGGTTTAAGCTTGAGCACGCACTCGAGGATGATCTCATTGCGGGGAAGGCTACATTCGCGGTAGCCCCAAGTGATCTCGGACCCCGCATAATGCTTGATACCGGATGCCGGGTCAAACGTTACGACATCCTCAACCAGCGAGCCAATCCACTCGGTCCGTGTGCCGGCATTCATAGATATCGCACCGCCAACCGAGCCAGGGATGCCAACGGCAAACTCAAGGCCCGAGAGGCTACGCGACAGGGCATCGTTGACCAGGCGCGCAAACATCACGCCCGCACCGACCGTCAGCGTACAACCGTCATCGGCAACAACCGTGCGCTGAAACTCACGTCCGAGCGAAATGACGGCGCCGCGATAACCGCCATCGGCAACCAGCAGATTGGAGCCCTTGCCGATGATGACCCACGGCACCTGCTCGCGATCGAGCACCGCCACGGCGCGGCGGAGGGCATGATAGCTATGGCACGTCACAAAGAGGTCGGCCTTGCCGCCGATACGATAGCTCGTATGACGCGCAAGGCGCTCGTCCTCGATCACATCCGTGTCGATCATGCCCGAGAGCGCCATGACGGCGTTAAACAGACCCATTAGACTTAAGCGTCTTTCTTGGCAGTCAAATACTCGATAAACTCGGGGCCGACGGTCGTAACGTCACCGGCACCCATAGTGAGCAGCAAGTCGCCCTCGCCCACCATCTGCTCGAGCTCCTGATTGAGCTCAAGACGGCTGGAGCAGTACACGACCTCCTTGCCAGGATGCTTGGCGCGCACGGTATCGGCGAGCATCTTAGAGGTAACACCCGGAATGGGCATCTCGCCAGCCGAGAACACATCAATCAGCAGCAGTTTATCGGCATTGGCAAATGCATCGGCAAAGTCGTCGCACAGGGCCTGCAGGCGCGAATAGCGGTGCGGCTGGAACACGACGTCGACGTGCTTGTAGCCCAGCGACGAAGCGGCAGCAAGCGTCGCCTTGATCTCGGTGGGGTGATGGCCGTAATCATCGACCACGGTGATGCCATCGATATCGCCCACGTGGGTAAAGCGACGGCGGACGCCCTCAAAGCTCGAAAGCGCCTTGGCGGCGGCGTCGATGTCAAGGCCCAGGACATGGGCGACGGTGAGCACCGCCGTGGCGTTGAGCATGTTGTGGCGACCGGGATTACTCTTGATCTCCACAGCGTGTTCAGTGCCGTCCTCAAAGCGAACGATAAAGTCGCTCTGGATGCCCTTGACATCCGGGTGCATGCAGACGATGTCGTTGCTCTCGGCAAAGCCGTAGGAAAGCACGTGACGACCCGTCGACTTGGCGAGCTCGACCAGATGCGGGTCCTCACCGCAGACGATGACGGTGCCGTCCTCGCCCACCAGGCTCATGAATTTGGCGAAAGTTGCCTCGATCTCCTCGATACCCGAGTAGTGATCGAGATGGTCGGCCTCGACGTTGGTCACAATGACCACGTTGGGGTTCAGGAACAGGAAGGAGCTGTCGGACTCGTCGGCCTCGGCGACAAAGTAGTCGCCCGAGCCGTTCTTGCCGTTCGTGTCATAGCCCTCGACGATGCCGCCGATCAAGAAGCTCGGATCCAGACCCATGCGGTCGAGCATGGTGGCGCACATCGAAGACGTGGTGGTCTTGCCATGCGTGCCGGCAACAGCGACGGTGGTGTAGCCGTGGCCCAAAGCAGAGAGCATCTTGGCACGGGGCCACACGGGAATACCAAGCTCGCGAGCGCGCACGAGTTCAGGGTTGGACTCCGGAATAGCGGTGGAGACAACAACCACGTCGGGCTTGACCTCGTCGATCGTGGCGGCCTCATGGCCCACATGCACCTTCACACCAGCGCGGGTAAGCTGGCGGATATAACGTGACGTCTTAAGGTCGGAGCCGGTAACGGCATAACCGCGCTCGTGCAGAACAAGGGCGATGCCGCTCATGCCGGCGCCGCCGATACCGATAAAGTGGGCGCTCTTAAACTCGGGCGCGGAGGTTGCAGTCTGGGAATCAGCCATGTGCTCGTGTACTCCTTGCGTAAACACTGCCTGTAACCCGTTAACTGTACCGCACCTACCGCATCAGCGCGAGGGCGACCGACGATATCCCGTCTAACTAACGCAAACCCTCTACCGCATCCGCCAGAAGAGCGGCGGCCCTATCCTGAGCCAGACCACGCGCCGCCTGACGCATGGCGTCGCGCGCCGCCGCGTCATCGACCAGGTGCAGCAGCTCATCGGCAAAGGCAGAACCGTCGATATCGGCATCGGCGCAGAGCACGCCGGCCCCGGCGTCGACCAGATAACGAGCATTGGTGGTTTGGTGGTCGGCTGTCGCATGCGGATACGGCACGAGCACCGAAGGCACGGCGAGCGCAGCGATCTCGGCCACGCTCGATGCGCCCGAACGCGAGAGCACCAAATCGGCAGCAGCCAGCATATCGCCCATGTTGTCGATGTAAGGCTGGACGCGGTAACGCTTCGCCTCCTCGGGCGTCAGCGCCAAAGCGCGCTCGGTCTCCTCAAAGCCGTCGGCACCCGTCGAATGCAACACATAGAGGTTCTTGCGCGAAAGCAGCTCGTTTTTGAGCGAAGCCACGCGCTCGTTGAGGTGCTGGGCGCCAAGTGAACCGCCAAAGACGAGCAGCAGCGTAGCGTCCTCGGGAACGCCAAGTGCCTTGCGGCCGCGAGCGCGATCTCCCTCGATCACCGAGCGACGTACGGGATTGCCGGTCATGAGCACGTGGTCAGGGTCACCTTCGCGCTCAAAGACCGAGCGCGCTGCCGGCACCGAGATGCACACGCGGGCGGCGTGGGAGTTCATCATCTTGTTGGCCAGGCCCGGAACAGAGTTCTGCTCATGCAGCAGATACGGCACGCCTGCGTCCTTGCACCACCCCAGCAGTGGAACCTCGACATAGGCACCAAAACCGATGGCGGCATCGGGCTTGCCGACCTTTGAGAAATGACTGGCGATCGCACGCTTGGCCTTGTTGACACGCCACAGCGAGGTCAGCGCCGTCCAAGGGCGGGAGCGGTCGAAGCCCGTGACCGTAATGGGCACAAAATCAAACCCAGCCTCGGGGACCAGACGACCCTCGAGCTTGCGCGACTGGCCCACGAACACAACGCGGTGCCCACGGTCACGCAGCTCTTCGGCCAAGGCGAGCGCGGGGTTGATGTGTCCTGCCGTGCCGCCGGCTGCAATAGCAACGGTCATTTTATCGGTCATGGTAGTCCCTTCGTACACGCGGTCCCTGGTCGTCGGTGCGCAGACGTGCCGACGGGTCCGAGTTCAAATCGATTCGATTATATCCGCCGCCCGCGTTGCGAGGGCTGGGGCGCTGCGGACGACCTTGCGGAGCCGTTCGCGGGCGTGGACGGGCTGCCGGCTCGGATGCAGAACCATCCAGAACGGTAAAGCCGCTACGCGAAGGTCGTTCACCGCGCACATGGGCCACGCCGGCGGAGCTCTCGTCCATAACGGCAAAGCTCTCACGGCGGCGGTCATACTCATCGCGGCGGGCGCTCTCGTACGAAACGCGCAGAATCAACCCGGCAAGCATAAGCGACACAATAATCGACGAACCGCCGTAGCTAATAAACGGCAACGGTTTGCCTGTCATGGGAAACACGTTGAGGATGCCCAGCGCGTTAATCAAAAACTGCACTGCGAGAATGACCGCGGAGCCAGACGCCATAAGCGCGCCCCGGCGATCGGTCGCCTGCTCGGCAATGCGAAACGCCGAGTAGATCAGCATCGCAAACACCAAGAAGAACAGCACGGTTCCGACAAAACCGACTTCCTCGCCAATGATGGCCAGGATGTAGTCATTGTGCGCCTCGGGCAGATACGAGTACTTCATGGTTGAGTTGCCGATGCCACGGCCGAACAGACCGCCCGAGGCAAAGGCCATAATGGCAAGCGTGGCCTGATAGCCGTCACCATACTCGTCGGCCCAAGGGTTCAAGGCAACCTGAATACGCACCATACGGTACGGCTCTGCGACAAGCGCAATCACGATCACGAGAATGCCGAAGATTAGCACGCCGATGATAAATCTGGGGTCGAGACCCGCAAACAACGCCATGCACATGAGGGTCAACAGGATGATCAGGACAGTACCGAAATCGGGCTGGATAAAGATCAGAAAGAGCGAAATGCCCAGGTAGATGCCCATCTTGCGAAGGAATTCGTTGATGTTGCCACCGGGCGAAAAGAAGCGATCAAGCATGATGGCCGAATACGCAATGGCAAATGGCTTTAAAAACTCGGAAGGCTGGAACTGAATGCCGGCGATGTTGAGCCAGCGCGTGGCGCCACGGCTGCCGCTGCCAACCAAGAACACCAAAAACAGTAGCCCTATCATGCCTATGAGGAAGATCCTGAGCACATCCTCCCCAAACCAGCTGTCCGGCAAAACGCGCACGATGGCAATCAGCGCCAGAACACCGACCACGGCAAACGCGGCCTGTCGACCCAGAAAAAACGTCGCCGAGCCATTCTCGTGCAGCGCCTCGACCGAAGACGCCGAGTACACCATCAGCAGGCCAAAGCATACCAAGGTAAACAAGCAGGCCATGAATATCAAACGGGGGCGCATGATACGGGCGGGAACGCCGGCAATATAGCGTTCGCTAAACGACTGCCCGCCGCGGCTGGAACGCGGTGTGGTGCGACGTGAGGAAGCACGGTCCGAGTCGGGCCTCCTCATACCTTGTCGGGGGCTCTCCTCTCTCACCGCAACCCCTATTCCATTTGTGATTTCGCTGTAGCGGCAAGCTGAGCCACGTAGTCCTTAAACACGCGGCCGCGCTCCTCATAGCCCGAGAACTCATCGAACGAAGAGCAGGCAGGAGAAAGTAAGATCACGTCACCACGGCTCGACAGCGAACGGGCGACGTCCACGGCGTCGCGTAGGTCATCCGCCTGGGCGATATCCACATCGCCATCGACATCGGCCTCGTCCATAGCGGCGGTGAAGCGCTCGCGCGCATCGCCAAAGCAGACGACCGAGCGCACGTTGTCCATAACGACGCGCGCGAAGTCCGTGAGCGGCGTGCCCTTATCGTGGCCGCCGAGCAGCAAGATCACGTCGTCATCGGGAAATGCCGTCAGCGCCTTCTCGACCGCATCGGTGTTGGTCGCCTTGGAATCGTTGACGTAGCGCACGCCATCGATCTCGCCACAGGGCTCAACGCGGTGCTCCAGCGGCTGGAACGATGCCAAACCACGGCAAATGCCCTCGGGATCGGCACCGACGGCCAAAGCAGCCGTGGCAGCACATAGGGCATTGATGACATTGTGATGGCCCGAGATCTTGAGCTCGGAAGTGGCGACAAGCTGAGTCTCGACGCCCTTCAGGCGGACGACCAACTTGCCGTCGCGCACAAAGGCGGCGTCTGCACCCTCGGGCTCGTCAAAAGCGACCTTGCAGATGCGGCGGCCCGGCATGTAGATGTACTCATCGAACTCATGGATGCCGGCATCCTCAACGTCGATAACCACGAGGTCGTCGTCGACCATATTCTCGAACAACTTGATCTTGGCAAGCGCATAGTTCTTGTGGCTCTTGTGCCAGCCCAGGTGGTCGGGCGTGATGTTGAGCAGCACCGCCACGCGAGGATGAAGCTCGGCGGTCGTAGCAATCTGATAACTCGACAGCTCGGCCACAAACCACTCATTATGTGCGCGGCCGTCGATCTCGTTCACCGGCGGCTCACCGATATTGCCGACGGCCACGCTGGCTTCACCGGCGGCCTTGAGCAGATAATCAGTCAGCGACGTGGTAGTTGTCTTGCCGTTGGTGCCCGTGATGGCAATCCAATTTTGGGGAGACAAGCGATAGGCAAACTCGGGCTCGCCCATAATCTGAGCGGCATGCTCACGCCCCGCCTTAAAGAAGGACGAGAACTCCGAAATACCCGGGCATGTCACGCACACGTCATAGGCGCCCTCGACCTGTTCGGCCCCATAGACAAACGACGCACCAGCAGCCTCGAGCGCACGCGTGGCGTCATTGGGCTCAGAGGTGCCGCCGCCATACACGGTAACGGCGCTTACGCGCTCGGGATGTGCCAGCGCCCAGCGGGCGACATCGAGACCGGATTTGCCCTGACCCAAAACGAGCAGGCTAAAGACATCAGCAAGAGGCATGAAAGACCACTATCCCAACTGGAAGAACAAAGCAAGGCCAACGGCACCAAAGGCCGCAGCGATAATCCAAAAACGGATGACGACCTTGGTCTCGGCCCAGCCCTTCTTTTCGAAATGATGATGGATGGGCGCCATAAGGAAGACGCGCTTGTGCGTAAAGTGGAAGTAGACAACCTGAATCATGACCGACAGGGTCTCAACGATAAACAGGCCGCCGATGATGAGGGAGACGACCTCGGTGTTGGTCATGATGGACGTGCAGGCAAACGCGGCGCCCAGGGCAAGCGAGCCGGTATCGCCCATAAAGATGCTCGCCGGATAGCAGTTGAACCACAGAAAGCCCAAGCAGGCACCGGCACACGCGGTGCAGAAGATGGACAGGTTCACGTCTCCGTGCAAAAACGCCATGGCAGCCATGGCGAGCATGGCGATCATGGAGGTGCCGCCAGCAAGACCGTCAAGGCCATCGGTCAGGTTCACGGCATTAGAAAGACCGGCGATCATCAGCCAGCAAAAGACAATGTAGAGCCACGGGAACGAAAGGCCGCAGATGGTGGTCGAAAGAACACCGAGGTCAATCGTCAGGCCGCCGGGAAAACGAATCTCGGGGGCGACGCCGCACCAGTTGACGGCAAGTACCGTAAAGGTGACACAGATAATGGTTAGGCCGATCATCTTGGCATGAGGCGTCAGACCGAGCGAGCGCCCGTGCGTAACGGAGGTCAGGTCGTCGATCAGGCCCAGCACGCCGGTCGCCAGCGTGGCGAGCAGCACGAGCACGAGCTCGGTGGTGAGCTTGCCCATCAGCAGGCAGGTCAGCGAGATCGCGACGAGGATGACAATGCCACCCATGGTGGGCGTTCCCTGCTTAACCAAATGACGCTTGGGGCCGTCGGCACGAACCTGCTGGCCGATACCCTCGACCTTGAGTAGCTTGATCCACCACGGCATGAGCAGCAGCGCAATGGCAGCGGCGATACCAAGCCCCAAAAAAGCCTGATACGTTGGATACGAGGGATTGCCGAACATGGGCTAGCACACACCTTCCACAAAGCGGTCGAGCTCAACAAAACGGGAACCCTTGACCAGTACAACATCATGTTTTTCAAGCGCGCCGCCCATGCGGTCGAGCACCTGCTGATAATCGGAGAACACCTGGATGCGGTCCTCGTCCATGCCCATCATGCGCGCGGCATCGGCCATAAGCTGGGCCAGCTCACCACCCACGCACGCCAGCATGTCGAGCTTCTTGGCGGCGGCATAGGCGCCCACGAGCTCATGCATGCGAGGAGCCTCATCGCCCATCTCGCCCATCTCGCCCAGGATCGCCATGCGAGACCCCGTGCACGAAAGCGAGCACAGCAGATCGAGGCCAGCAGCCATGGATTCGGCACTGGCGTTATAGGAATCGTCGATGACGCGGGCACCGCTCTTGGCGCGCTTGATCTCTTGGCGGTGACCGGTGATCGTGAGGCCCCTAAAGGCAGCATCGATCTGCTCGGGCGTCACGCCCAGGCGATAGGCAACCGCGGCGGCCTTAACGGCATTTGGGACGGACTGCACGCCGGGGATGGCAAGCATGGTATCGATTGTCTCGCCCTGACCAAAATCGAGCGTAAAGACCGGACGGCCCTCGTCATCAACTCGAACGTCGCGGGCACGGACCTCATCATCGTCCGAGACGCCGGCCAGCATCACGTCGATACCAGCAGGCTGGGCGAACGTATCGCGAATGAACGGCGTAAAGTCGTCCTCGCCGCCCAAAACCAGCAGCGGCAAGAAGTCGCCAGCGGCGCACATACCCTGGACAATCTCGGCCTTAGCGCGGGCGATGTTCTCGCGGCTACCCAAAATGCCGATATGAGAGGTACCAATCTTGCTCACGATGGCAAGGTTGGGATTGGCGGACTGGGACAGGCGCTCGATCTCGTGGAAATGGTTCATGCCCATCTCGAGCACCAGGACCTCGGTATCGGCCGGAGCGGAAAGCACCGTGAGTGGCATGCCGATCAGGTTATTGAAATTGCCCTTGGTGGCCCAGACACGATAGCGCTTGGCGAGCACAGCGGCGAGCACGTCCTTGGTCGTCGTCTTGCCGATGGAACCGGTAATACCAACGACCAGGCAGCCAAGCTCCAGACGGTACGTGTGCGCCAAACGCAGCAGAAACTCCTCGGGATCATCGGTCAGCAAGATGGCACAGCCCTTGTCCTGCGCCAGCGAGACCAGCTCGGCCTCGGGCTCACGCGTCATCACGACGGCGCCGGCACCCGACTGGACGGCACGGGAAGCAAAATCATTGCCGTCGACGTTTTCACCGGGAAAGGCGACGAAAATCGTCCCTTCCTCGACCTGGCGCGAGTCGATAACGCACCCGCGGCATACCTGATCGGCTTCTCCCGTCACGGTTCGGGCCCCTGTTGCGGCCGCGAGGTTGTTGACGGCGATCTCTATCATTGCAGCTCCCCTGTAAACCTAATAATGCTATCGGCGTATTGTATCCCAGCGCCGCGCATGCGTGGTGCAGGGCATGTGAACACCCCTCATATGGGACAACAAACCACGCCCCAAAGATTGTAACCCCCTACTTCGTGTGCGGGATACCCAGCACGTCGAGCGCGTTGGCCATAATGGACTGGAACGGCACCGCAGCGGCATCTGAGCCGCTCGGCGTTCCGTCGAGCGTGATATAGCACAGCACCTTGGGCGATTGTGCCGGTGCAAAGCCCATAAAGGACGACATGTAGTTCTCCTTGAGGTAGCCGCCGTTCTCGTCGGCTCGTTCGGCCGTACCGGTCTTACCCGCCACGTCATAGCCGTCAACCGCGCCGCCAACGCCCGTTCCCTCGGACACGACCGTCTGCATGCACGATGTCACCTGGGATGCGGCGTCCTCCGAAATCGCGCGCTCGCCTTCGCCCCAGTCCTTCTCGTCGCCCTTGCTGGACTTATAGAAGTGCGGGGTCATCATCACGCCGCCGTTGGCGATGCCGCCCACGGCACGTGCGATCTCAATCGGCGAGACGGACAGCGCCTGTCCAAAGCTCATCGAACCCAGCGTGGCGCCGTCATACTGGTCACGCTCCTTGACGATGCCCAGGCTCTCGCCCGGAAAATCGACACCGGAGCTGTGACCTATGCCCCACTTGTCCACATAGGCGGCAAAGTCATCCGCACCGATCTTGCGCCCCACCAGGACAAAGCCCACGTTGGACGAACGGCGCATCATCTCGCGCACATCCATGGTCATGGCATAGTCGCGCTTGTCGGCATCGGTGACGGTATCGTCGCCCACCTTGATGCTCGCCGGCACCTCAAACGACGTACTCGATCGCACGACGCCCAAGTCGAAGCCGGCGCCCGCCACGAGCGTCTTAAAGACCGAGCCGGGCTCGTAGGCGTCGGTGACCAGGCGCAGATTCATATCCTCGGTCTTGGCATTCTCCAGATCGGTCTGGTCGTAGGTCGGGTACGAGCAGGCTGCCAAAATCTCGCCTGTCGTAGGATCGGTGACCAGCGCCGAGCCGTTCTTGGCCTTAGTCTTCTCAACTGCCTCTGCCAGGGCATCCTCGGCCGCACGCTGGATATTGACGTCGAGCGTCGTCACGATATCAACGCCGTCGACCGCAGCCACCTTTTTATAGGCACCGCCCGCGATATAGCTGCCGTCCCTCGCGCGCTCGCGTACGAGAGAACCGTTCGTGCCGGTCAGAAGCTTGTTGTATTGCTTTTCGAGACCCGTCAAGCCGTCGTTGTCCACATTCACTACGCCCAGCACCTGCGATGCCAGATTGCCGTATGGATATACGCGCTTCATGGCCTGCTCAAAAAGCACGCCGGGCAGGTTCTTCTTCTCCAGCACAGCAGCATCGTCTTCGTCCACCTGGCGCTTGATATACACCCAGGTTCCATCGGACTCAACGAGCTTGCGGCAGGTCTTTTTATCGATTCCAGTTGCCTTGACCAGCGCCGACACCGTCTTGTCAACGTCCTCGACAAGCTGCGGGTTCACGGCGATGTTGCGACATTCGACCGACGACGCCAGCACGTTACCGTTGCGGTCGTAGATGGTGCCACGTTTGGCATAGAGGGTCTGCGCAAGCAGGCGACGCGCATCGGCACGCTCGCGCAGTTTATCGGCTTCGACAACCTGATAGTCGGCAAGGCGAAAGACGCCCAAGCCCAAGCCAAGCCCAATGAATCCCATGACGGCTTTGCGGCGAGGCAGAGGCGTACCTGTGAGCCATTCGGTCGACGAACTCTTGCGCGACCTAGTGTTATGCACTTGAGGGCCGCCCGAGCCGCGAAGTCGCGACGCCGGGTCGTTGCCACGGGACTGCCCGGCGTTGCAAGATTGCCGACCCGTTCCTTGATAACCAGAACGTCCCCGCGACGAGGGACGTCCAGAACCGCGGCCCCCATCGGAACCGCGGCGATAGTCATTTGTCATACTCAGCTACCGTCTTGCTACTGAGCGGTCGCGGTCGCGTTGGCGCCCGCGGCTGCATCCTGCGAAAAGTCAAGTGTAACGCTCTCGCTGGGTTCCACCATGCCATAAGCGCCCGCAAGGTCGCGAATGCGCGTGTCAGCGCCATAGACCGAATGCATGACCTCCAGGTCGGAGCTCTCATCGGTCGCCTTTTCGAGCGTGCTGGTAAGCTCGGCGTTGCTGTTGAGCACCTGGGCCGTAACGCCGGCGAGCGCCACGCGGGCGACGCCGATCGTCATGAAGATAGCCGCAATGATGCAAAACGTTTTAAGAACGCTCATGAAAACCGGGCTTACCGCCTGGTTTGCCTGACGGCCCGCGCCCGTGTAGACATCAAAGCGCGGCGTGCGCTGCTCACGGGGAGCAACGGGGGCCTGCGGCGTCTCACGATAGGCGGGCATGGCGTTCATATCATAGGCGAGTGCTGCGTTTGAGTTGTTGTAGCCCATGATATGCCGCCTCCCATCCCGAGTACGTTGGTAGTGTGTTTAAGCTTCGTTTATGGTGCGAGCGGGAGGTCCAATATCGCGCGGTCGCGCCTACAGACGCTGTGCCACGCGAATTTTGGCTGATCTCGCCCGAGGGTTGCGCTCAACCTCATCAGGCTGGGCAACCAAGGGTTTGCGGGTGATGACCTTGAGTATCGGCACGTTGCCGCACACGCACACCGGAATCTCCGGCGGACACGTGCACCCCTGGCTCATCTCCTTAAAGTGGTTCTTAACGATACGGTCCTCGAGCGAGTGATACGAGATGACGCAGATACGTCCGCCCGGGTTGAGCCACCTGGTGGCGGCATCAAGCCCTCGTTCGAGTACATCGAGCTCGTGATTGACCTCGATGCGAATGGCCTGGAAACTTTTCTTGGCCGGGTGTCCACCATGCCGACGAGCGGCAGCAGGTATTCCCGCCTTGATGATCTCGACAAATTGGCCGGTGGTTTCGATCGGTTCTTGCTCGCGGCGGCGCACGATCTCGCGCGCGATCTGCGAGGCGAACTTCTCTTCGCCGTAGACGCGTAGAATCCGGGCGAGGTCGTGTTCGTTATAGGTGTTGATGACCTCAGCTGCGTTTAAGGTGTTATTACCCGGATCCATCCGCATGTCCAATGGGGCGTCCTCGTTATACGAAAAGCCCCTGCCAGGGATATCGAGTTGCGGTGACGAAACGCCCAAATCGAACAGGAAGCCATCGACCCCGGGCACCTCGGCCGAGCAAAGCAGCTCGTCCAAGTCGCCGAAGTTGCCCTTCAGCAGCTGGTGCGGAACGCCGGGAACCTCGCGGTCCAGACGGGCGCCAGCGGCCTCGAGGGCCATGTCGTCCTGATCGACGCCGAGCAAAAGGCCCGTCTCCCCCACCTGCGCGGCCATCTTTACCGAATGGCCGGCACCGCCAAGGGTGCAATCGCAGACAACGGAGCCGCTCTTTAGCCGCAGCGACTCAAGCACTTCGCCGAGCATGACAGGTTCATGCCGATATTCTTGTGTCAAGATCCCACGCTCCATCCGTTACCCGTGCCTTGCCCTTACGAGAAGAAGAGGTCCAGCAGGGCCTCATCGTCATCGTCCTCATCGGCCGCGGCGCGATCCCAAACCTCAAGGTGGTCGTAGTTGCCCACAACCGTAACCTCGCGGTCGAGGTTCGCCTGCTTGCGGAGAGACTCGGAAAGACCGATACGACCGGCGCTGTCCACGTCCATCGACGTGGTGCGCTTGTTGATCGCCCTCATGAGCTTCTGGTCGTTAATGTCACGCGGGTTAAAACCCTCGTGGCCCTCACGACCCGCGAAGAGTCCTTCGACCCACTTATCGAAGGCCTCGGCAGAGAACACGTACAGAGCATCGACATCCAGGGCTTTGAACACGCGAACGTGCTCTCCAAGCTCCTCGCGAAGGGGTGCAGGCAGGGACAGACGACCTTTTGCATCGAGATTGCGCTCGTATGCACCAGTCATTCCCATGTGCGCCCTCCCCTCGGTTACTCAGATGGCACTTACGCGGGGAACCACCCCGCCTGTCGACGTCATTAATAATATGGGGAACCGCCCCATTTTTCAACACCTTTCCCCACCCCTTCCCTCACCTCGCCCCACCACTCCACCCACCATATATTGCAAAACACCCCCAAGCATATGTTCGAAAACACAATATGTTGTGTTTGTAGCAAAGGCGGGATGCCACCTGTAGAACCACGCCCGCGAACCTCAACCTTCAAGTTGACCTTGAGGCGATTTTTACGTCCCTTTACACGCCGTTCACATCGCCCCCAAACTCCCCCACCCACGGTACAAACGGTCCACCACCGCGTCGGTGTCTGGCGAAAAATGGGACGGGCCCCAGATTGCCCATGCGCGCAAAAGTGCGTCTCGGCAATCTGGGGCCCGTCCCATTTAATATTTATAAATATGCAGGTCAGCGAGGTGCTAGCGATGTGCTAGCGGATGCGCCGCCAGATAGACCTCGGTCAGTTGCGTTCGGTCGACATGCGTGTAGACCTGCGTGGTCGAAATATCGGCATGGCCCAAAATCTCCTGCAGCACACGCAGGTCGGCACCGCCCGCGAGCATGTGGGTGGCAAAGGAGTGGCGCAAGGTATGGGGATGGAGCCCCACCAGCCCCACCTGACGCCCATACCGCTCGCATATCGCATGCACGGCCTGGCGCGACAGGCGACGTCCGTTCTTATTTAAAAAGACCGCCGAGGTCTCGGTTCCGCGGGCATGGGCCGCCAAGCGAGAACGTCCCTCAGTTACATAGAGCGTCAGAGCTCGCGCCGCGCTTCCCACCAGTGGGGACAGGCGTTCCTTTGAGCCCTTACCGCGAACGAGTACAAAGCCATCGTCAATATGGATATCGCCCACATCGAGCCCAACCAGCTCACTCACACGCAAACCGCATCCGTAGAGCACTTCCAAGATGGCATGGTCGCGCAGTCCCATCTCGCCCTCGGGAAAGTCTTGATCGAGCAGCGCCGAGACATCCTCCACCGATAGATACTCCGGCAAACGCTCAGCCTTTTTAGGCAGGCGCAACGCCGCCGTCGGGTTTTGGGCCACGGCCCCATCGCGCACCAAAAAGGCATGCAGGCCCTTCACGGCAGCAAGCGCGCGCTCCACCGAGGCGTCGGAATAACCTCCGTCGCGGCGATCGGCGACAAAGCCCTCCACGACCTGACGGGTCACCTCTTCAAAAGACACAATACCCGCCCGCTCCAGATAGGCGCAGTACGTCGTCAGGTCACGACGATAGGCCACAATCGTGTTGCGCGCCAAGCCCCGCTCGACCGCGAGGTAATCGAGATACTCCCCCGCCGCCACGGCGAGCGACGAGGGAGTAGCTTCGGTATGTTCCTTATTCGCCGGCACCCTTAGTCCGTAGCGAGGTTCATGGGCGTCACCTGCAGACGGTCGACACCCTCGTGCTGGCCGATCGAAGCGCGCACGAACTCGCGGAACAGCGGCTGCGGGTTGGTCGGGCGGCTCTTGAACTCGGGATGAGCCTGGGTTGCCACATACCACGGATGCACGTCGCGCGGCAGCTCGACCATCTCGACCAGGCGCTCGTCAGGCGACAGACCCGAGATAACCAAACCGGCGTCCTCGAGTTGGTCGCGGAAGGCGTTGTTGAACTCAAAGCGGTGACGGTGACGCTCGTAGACGAGTTCCTCGCCATATGCCTCGCGAGCAAGAGTATCGGCGGCGAGCTTGCACGGATAGGCGCCCAGGCGCATGGTGCCGCCCTTCTCGGTCACGTCCTCCTGCGAGCTCATCAGATCGATGACGCTATACGGGCCGTCCGGATCAAACTCGGAGGAGCTGGCACCGGCAAGGCCAACGACATTGCGGGCGAACTCGCACACGGCGACCTGCATACCCAAGCAAATGCCCAGATACGGAATCTTGTGCTCACGGGCAAACTCGGCCGCGAGGATCTTACCCTCCAGGGCGCGCTTGCCAAAGCCGCCGGGGACCAGGATGCCCGAGGCGTCGCCCAGAACCTCGGAGACATTCTGCTCGTCGAGACTCTCGCCGTCGACCAGCTGGACGTCCACATGGCGATCGTAGAAGACGCCCGCATGGTGCAGGGCCTCGATAACCGACAGGTACGCATCGGGCAGCTGCGTGTACTTACCCACGACGGCGATCTTCACCTTGTCGGTGTGATGGTTGGCGTGATTCTGTTTGCGCAGGAACTCGTTCCACTCGCTCATGTCGCGCTCACGCGGATCCAGACCCAGGCGCTCGCAAATGCGCAGGTCAAAGTCCTGCTCGGCAAGCAGCTGCGGAACATCGTAAATGCTCGCGCAGTCCTCGTTGGTAAAGACGCAATCGGTGTCGACGTCGCAGAAGCTTGCGATCTTTCCGCGGATAGCGTCATCGATATGGTGGTCGGAGCGCAGCACGATGATATCGGGCTGGATGCCAAAGCTGCGGAGCTCCTTGACGGAATGCTGCGTGGGCTTGGTCTTGACCTCGTGGGCGGCGGCGATATAGGGAACGAGCGACACGTGAATGTAGCAGACGTTCTCGGGGCCGGCCTCCTTGCGGTACTGACGGATGGCCTCGACAAACGGCTGCGACTCGATGTCGCCGATCGTGCCGCCCAGCTCGGTGATGACTACATCGGAGCCGGTCTGCTCCTCGATGCGGCGGAACTTGTCCTTAATGGCGTTGGTGACGTGGGGAATCACCTGCACGGTACCGCCCAAAAAGTCGCCGCGACGCTCACGGGCGATCAGGCTTTTGTAGATGGCACCGGTCGTAAAGTTGGAATCGCGGGTCAGGTTCTCATCAATAAAGCGCTCGTAATGACCCAGGTCCAGGTCGGACTCGTAACCATCCTCGGTAACGAAGACCTCACCATGCTGGAACGGGCTCATGGTACCGGGGTCGACGTTCAGATACGGATCGGCCTTCTGCATCGTTACTTTGTAGCCACGCGACTTGAGCAGACGGCCCAGCGAGGCCGCGGTGATACCCTTGCCCAGAGACGAAACCACGCCACCTGTTACGAACACATGCTTGGTCATATTGAGTTACCTGCGCTTCCCGTAGAAGTTGTTTATCCACATCTTACGGGTCTTCATTGTAATACTCGCGCCGCGGACCGTTCGCAATTTTTCTCGCGTGAGATTGCATTTCTCAATCTTGAAACAAAACGCCGCCCGGTTTCCCAGGCGGCGTCGCTATGGCAAGGGTTACATGCTGCTATCGATCAGCAACCTCGTCCTCAAGCATTTCTTGAACGAGCATGCCGGTACGGACGCCCTCAAGATACCACTCGCCACGTTCGGTGAGGCAAATGCCATTTGCAAGCTGACCGCCGTCGTCGCTATAACGCGAGACGACATCAATCATGCCTTCGGAATCCAAGCGATCGATTGCGGCGCGGGCACGATACGGCGAAACCCCCACGCGCTCGGCAAGCGTTTTGCGCGAGAAACCATACGGCCCGCCATTGTCTTCGGTTTGCTGGTCGATCTCCATCAACACCAGCACCTCGACACGCTTCATATCGTTGACACTCGCACGACCCTTGCCCGCCATAGCAGCCTCCTCAAACCGAGCACGAGCATCTAACGCGCCGTGCGCGACCGACACACCTCACGATGGCAGGTAATATCCATCATGCGGCATCCCGCTAAGGATGAAACAGTTACGGTTATTGTATACCGCTCAAATTGTTTCTAGGCAGGTAAACAGCTATTTTTCGCCGAAATAGGCGCTTTATTGATCAAAAAGCCGTACCGGGCGCTAACCCGATACGGCCAAAATGCAATGCAATTACCGCGGTGCTTCAAACTTAGCGATGGAAGAAACCGCGGCGCTCAAACTTGGGCTCGCAGCACACGTTGATACCCAGTTTGCGCAGTACCGTCTCGTCCGTCGGCGAGATAATCACGCTAAAGAAGGCATCGCAACCGCGCAGCTGCTCCAGGCCCGAAAGGACGCGAGCGGCCGTCTCACTCGTGGCCGAGGTGATCGACAGCGCCATAAGCGTCTCGTCGGTGTGGAGGCGCGGGTTTTTGCTGCCCAGGAAATGCGTCTTGAGCTTGCTGATGGGCTCGATCGCCTCATCGCTAATGACCTCGAGCTCAAGGTCGACGCCCGAGACATGCTTGAGGGCGTTCATAATGAGCGAACTTGCGGCGCCCAGGCGCGTGGAGGTCTTACCGGTCACCACGGAGCCATCGGGCATGACCATGGCACCCACGGGACCACCCGTCAGCTGCTCCCTGGTGAGGGCCGCTGAGCGCGCCGGTGAGTAGTTCTTATCGATGCCGGCTTTCTTCATAATAATCTTGAGACGGTCGACTTGCTCATCGCCCACGCCGGTACGGCGCACATTTTCGACCGCGGTAAAGTAGCGGCGGACGATCTCCATCTTGGAAGCGTCGCGGCAGGCATCGTCATCGGTGATGGCAAAGCCGACCATATTGACGCCCATGTCCGTAGGGCTCTGGTAGGGGCTCTTGCCCAGGATCTTTTCCATCAGGGCACGGACTACCGGGAAGGCCTC
Organism: Collinsella sp.; assembly: GCA_048430645.1. Lineage (GTDB taxonomy): Bacteria > Actinomycetota > Coriobacteriia > Coriobacteriales > Coriobacteriaceae > Collinsella. The sequence goes on from DBFOME010000053.1 coordinate 42,838, forward strand.
GACGTCGCGGTTGTAGTTGACCGTGGTCTTGTTGTAGGCCTCAAGGTGGAACGAATCGATGATATTGGCGTCGTCGAGGTCAGCCGTGGCGGCCTCGTAGGCAATATTGACCGGATGCGTCAGAGGAAGATTCCAGACCGGGAAGGTCTCGAATTTAGCATAGCCGGCGGCCGTGCCATGCTTGTGCTCGTGATAGAGCTGAGACAGGCAGGTGGCAAGCTTGCCCGAGCCAGGACCGGGGGCAGTGACCACGACGAGCGGTCGGGTGGTCTCGACAAACTCGTTCTTGCCGTAGCCATCGTCGGACACGATCAGATCGACATCGTGCGGATACCCCTCGATGGGATAGTGCAGCTTGGCGGGAATACCGAGCGCGTTCAGGCGGTTGCGGAACACATCGGCAGCAGGCTGGCCGGCGTACTGGGTGATGACCACAGCCGCGACGGCAAAGCCGTTGCCGCGGAACAGGTCAACCAGGCGCAGCACATCCTCGTCATAGGTAATACCGAGGTCACCACGAGCCTTGTTTTTCTCGATGTGGTTCGCGTTGATCGCGATGATAACCTCGACATCGTCGGCGATGCTCTTGAGCATGCGGAACTTGCTGTCCGGTTCAAAACCCGGTAGCACGCGGCTCGCATGATAGTCATCGAACAGCTTACCGCCAAACTCCAAATAGAGCTTGCCACCAAACTGCGAGATGCGCTCCTTAATGTGAGCAGCCTGCAGCTCGATATACTTCGCGTTGTCGAAACCCTGGCGCATATATGGCTCCCGTCCCGTTTCCATTTAATGTTCTAGGCGATTATAACGGAGCCCGCCCTCCCCGATACCCAGACCATCAACAGGCACCAACCAAACACGCCCACCGCAACCACCGGGGACCCGGGGTAGATCATTTGGGACGGGAAACAAGGCACTCAGCACCAACAATGAAAACGTCACAGGCAGAGCCAAAGCCAGCGAACGGGCACCAGAGTAGGCAAAGCGCCCTCTGCACCAACAATGGCAGCGCCGCAGGTGGAGCAAAAGTCAGCGAAAGCCCGCCAGAGCGAGCAAGGTGACGTGAAAGAGGAGGGCATAGGCCTTTTGGCCATGCCCGACGATTGAACGTCAGATTGCCGCTCTGGCGGGCTTGCAGCGTCGAGTGGTTCCGGCGTTTGGTAAAACGCCGGAACACAAGAGCGCCCCCTCCCGCGCACGGAACGGGAGGGGGCTAAAGGTAGGAGTCTACCGGTGGGTTGACCCCACCGGACAGACGATGACCAGGTGATCCTTTACAGGATCGTCAAGGTTTCCGTGGGGTACCCGTTGGGTACTTAGATCAGCACGCAGGCGACGGTCAGGATGACGGCGCAGACGACGGAGAGAGCGACGATGAGCTTAAGGGCAAACTTGAGCCAGGTCGTCCACTCGATCTTGGCCAGGGCGAGACCGCCCATGATGGCGCCGGAGGTCGGGGTGAACAGGTTCACGACACCGATGGCGGCGGAGAAGATCATGACCATGACCTCAGGCGAGAAGCCGAGCTTAACAGCCAGCGGTCCCATGATGGGCATGGAGACGGTGGCCATACCGGAGGTCGAGGGGATCAGGAAGGACAGGCCGAAGTAGACCAGGAAGCTCATGGGAGCGAAGATCACGCCGGACAGGCCAGCCAGGGCATTGGCGGCAGCGTCGAGGACGAAGACATCGAGGCCGGTGTTAGCCATGAGGACGGAGATACCACGGGCGAGGGCGATGACGAGAACAACGGACATCATGTCGGCAGCGCCGGTGATGAAGGTGTTAACGATCTGCTTCTCGGACAGGCCACCGATGATACCGATCAGGACGGCCATGAGGAAGAACCAGGTGGAAGCCTCGTCGAAGTACCACTGGCCAATGGGCAGGCCGGTGATCAGGGCAGACCAGCCCTGGACGACGGCGTTACCGTCGGCGTCGTAGACAGCGCCAGCGTCGAAGAAGTTGGCGACGCCCTCGTTGAGGTCGGCCAGCGGAATGAAGCCGACGATCATGACGACGAAGGTGAAGGCGAAGGCGATCAGAACACCCTTCTGACGACCGGTGAGCTTGACCTCCTTGTGGACCTCGGAAGCAGCCTTGCCGTGAGCCTCTTCGGCGTCCTTGAGCTCCTGCATCGACAGGATGGTGGAACCCTTGTCAGCCTTGACCTTCTTGGCGTAGCTCATCACGAAGAAGATGGACATAGCGGTAGTGACAATCCACAGGACGGCACCGAGGCCGATGATGATGGACTGGTTGACCTCAATGCCAACGCCGGTCAGAGCGTCGACGGCAGCGCCGACGGCGAACGGGTTAACCGTGGAGCCCAGGCAGCCGCAGCCAGCGCCGAGCAGGACGGTAGCGGCACCGACCATGGGGTCGAAGCCAGCAGCCATCATGGTAGCGGCGAGCAGGGCGTAGAAGGGAACGGTCTCCTCGCACATACCATAGGTGGTACCACCGAGGGAGAAGATGAGCATCAGCACGGGAATGAGCATAATCTCGTTGCCCTTAAGCTTCTGCACCAGAACGGCGATGCCGTTGTCCAGAGCGCCGGTCTCGGTCATCATGCCGAGGAAGCCGCCCAGGATCATAACGAAGAGGCAGACGGGCAGAGCGTCAGCGAAGCCCTTAATCGGGGCGGTGCAGAAATCGCTCAGACGGGCGGCAGTAACCGCGCCGCCGGACGTGCCGGAGACGATAACGGTAATCACTGCGACAATTGCCAGCAGAGCAAGAAGAATGGTGAACGATGAAGGCATACCGCGCTTTTTCTTAGCGGTCTCAGTCATAGTTCTCATCCCCCCTTCATAAATCATTTACCGATCTCGCCAGAAGCGGCTCTTCCGTGCCGTGCCTGCCGCTTGATGCGAGATTATTACCAGATAAAACCGCTCGGGGTGTGCAGCAATACACCCCGAGCGAGATGCTAGATGCTCTTACTTGAGCGTGGCGTACATGACAGCCTTAATGGTGTGCATGCGGTTCTCGGCCTCGTCGAAGACCTTGGAAGCGGGGCTCTCGAAGACCTCGTCGGTGACCTCCTGCTCGGTGATGCCGAACTGCTCGCACTTCTCGGCGCCAATGGTGGTGTTGGTGTCGTGGAAGCTGGGCAGGCAGTGCAGGAAGATAGCACCCGGGTTGGCCATAGCCATGACCTCGGAGGTGACACGATACGGGGTGAGCTGAGCGATGCGCTCGGCCCAGACCTCGTCGGGCTCGCCCATGGAGACCCACACGTCGGTGTAGATAACGTCGGCACCGGTGACGCCGTCCTTGACGTCGGTGGTCAGCTTGATGGTGCAGCCGTTAGCCTCGGCGATGGGCTTGCAGGCCTCGATGACGTCGTCAGCGGGCATGCACTCCTCGGGGCCGCAGGCCACGAAGTTCATGCCGAGCTTGGAGCAGACGACCATGAGGGAGCGAGCGACATTGTTCTTGCAGTCGCCCATGAAGACGAGGGTCTTGCCCTTGATGTCGTAGTTGAAGTTCTCCTGGACGGTCAGGATGTCGGCGAGCATCTGGGTGGGGTGCCACTCGGTGGTCAGGCCGTTCCACACGGGCACGCCGGACTTAGCAGCGAGCTCCTCGACGTCGTCCTGGGCAAAGCCACGGAACTCGATGCCGTCATACATGCGGCCGAGAACGCGGGCGGTGTCCTCGATGGACTCCTTCTTGCCCATCTGCGACGAACCCGGATCGAGGTAGGTGACGCCCATGCCCAGATCCATGCCGCCGACCTCGAAGGCGCAGCGGGTACGAGTGGAGGTCTTCTGGAAGAGCAGAACGATATTCTTGCCCTCGAGATAGCGGTGCGGAACGCCAGCGCGCTTCATATCCTTGAAGTTCTTGGAGAGCTTGAGCAGGTACTCGATCTCCTCGGTGGTGAGGTCGAGAAGCTTGAGGAAGCTACGGCCGGAGAGGTTAACACCCATGGTTCGATTCCTTTCGAAGAAATGAATTACGTAAGTATTAGTGTTGCCCGTTTAACGGGCGAAGCCGGTGCGGTTGTAGGGGGACCGCACCGGAAACGGAAAGACTTAGAGGTCCTCGCGCCAGAAGGGCATGCTCATGCAGCGCGGGCCGCCGCGGCCGCGGGAGAGCTCGGCGGAGGGCACGACGAGAAGGTCCAGGCCCTCCTTGTACAGCACGTCGTTGGTGACGGTGTTGCGGGCGTAGACGCAGATCTTGCCGGGCTCGACGCACAGGGTGTTGGAGCCGTCGTTCCACTGCTCGCGGGAGGCCGCGATCGGGTCGCCGCCGCCGCAGGGGATCAGCTTGACCTGGTCGACGCCGGTGGCGTCCTCCAGGACGTGCTCGAGGGTGTCCTCGATCAGGCGGATGTTCACGTCGCCCGGGTTCTTGCCGGCGGTCAGCTCGTAGACGCGCAGGGTGCCCATGATGGCGGGGTGGATCGTGAACTTATCGACGTCGATCTGGGTGAAGACCGTGTCGAGGTGCATGAAGGCGCGCGAGACCGGGATGTCGAAGGCCAGGATGCGCTCGACCTTGGAGTCGGAGTTCCAGAAGATGTTCTGGGCCATGACGTCGATCGCGGCGGCCTGGGTGCGCTGGGAGATGCCGACGGCGAGGGTCTTCTCGTTGATGTTCAGCACGTCGCCGCCCTCGGTGTGGAACTGGCAGTCGCGGCGGAAGTACAGCGAGACGTCCTTGTAGTCGGGGTGGTACTTGAAGATGTACTTGCCGTACAGGGTCTCGCGGTTGCGGGTGACCGAGTACATGCGGTTGAGGTTGACGCCCTCGCCGATGACCGCGAACGGGTCGCGGGTGAAGTAGAGGTTGGGCATCGGGTCGATGATCAGGTCGGACTCGGACTCGGAGTTGACCAGGGAGTCGAGGGTCGTGGACGCCGTGAGGGGCATGTCGATCTCGGACTTGGTCATGCCGGCCATGGTCTTCTTGACGAACTCGAGGTTGTCCTCGATGGAGTCCAGCTTCTCGCGGACGATCTGCGGCATGTGCTGGCCGCGGATGCCGGCCTCGGCGATGTACTGGTCGGTGAACTCGGCGCGGGCGCCGGGGACCTGGTCGAACACCTCGGAGACGAGGTTCTCGAGATAGAGGACCTCCACGCCCTGGTCCCTCAGGATCTGGGCGAAGGTGTCGTGCTCCTGCTGCGCGACCTCCAGGAACGGGACGTCGTCGAACAGGAGTCGCTCGAGCTCGTCGGGCGGCAGGTTGAGGAGCTCGTCGCCGGGACGGTGCAGGCAGACCTTCCTGAGCTTGCCGATCTCGGAAGGCACGTGCAGACCTTTCGTCATGGCCTCCTACCTTTCTTTCGGGCCTTTCGGCCGAATCTCTCAGCGCCCTTCCATAGCGGACGCTGCTTGCTGACAGCTCTAGTTATATCCAAATTCCACCCGCAATTCCACCTCGCCCCCGAACGGTCAACAAAGTGCGATGAACGGTATATCGCATGAGATTCCCCCATAATGTACTTCGGCGTTCTAAAGTAACTTTTCTAAGGTAAACGCTCTTTTTTCCTAAAAACTATTTGCAATTGCATCTCTAAACTTTTGATTCAGAATTGCATAGCTAAATCGGTTTTATGTATATAAATGATGTTTGTTTACGTTTCCGCCTGCATTCAATGATATTCAGCTATCCATCATTCTTATTCACACTTACGTACCAGTTGAGTGAGGATATAGACCGCCTGCAGACGAGCAGGGCGTCAGTCCTATGACTTGTCAGCGTAAGAAGTAGGTAAAGATACCGTTCGCACAATACGTCCGTGCCACAAGTCGACTAAATTGAGACAATAGTGAATAGGGTTAGGCTACCGTCCCCTGCGGGGACTGAACGGACAGATGCATATGCCGAGCAAAATCGAAAAAAAGCAAGCCGCCGCAAAGCTGCGCAAACCGCCTCGCGACTTCTCGTACACGCAGAACCGAGAGCTCAGCTGGCTACGCTTTGACAACCGTGTGCTTGACGAAGCCTTCGATGAGACCGTTCCGCTGTTCGAGCGTCTAAAGTTCGTGTCGATTTTCGAGTCTAACCTCGACGAGTTTCTCATGGTGCGCGTGGGCGGCCTGTCCGATCTGGCAGAGCTCAAAAAGCAACCTGTCGACAACAAGAGCAATATGACCGCCTCCGAACAGGTCGATGCTGTCATGGCCGAAATGCCCGGGCTCCTTACCCGTTGGGAGTCCATCTTTAAGAGCATCGAGGGCAAGCTCGACACCTTGGGCGTTCACCGCGCCCGCATCGATTCGCTTACGCCCGAGGAGCGCACCTTTGTAACCCGCTACTTCCAGGCCTACGTGTCGCCGGTCATCTCGCCGCTGGTCATCGATCCTCGCCACCCCTTCCCCAACCTACGCAATGGCGCGCTCTATCTGGCCTGTGGTCTGGACGGCGCCACCGACGAGGAGAGCCTGCTGGGCCTTATCGAGATTCCCGCCTCGATGAACCGCGTGGTCGAGATCCCCTCGCCCACCGGCACCTACTCCTACATCTTGCTCGAGGACGTCATCCTCGCCTGCCTGGACAGCTGCTTTGGCTCCTATAAGCCGCTGGATCGTGCGCTGATCCGCGTCACCCGCAACGCCGACATCGATCCGGACGGCGAGGGCGTCGAAGAGGAAGAGGACTACCGCCAGCACATGAAGCGCATCCTCAAGAAGCGCCTGCGTCTGCAGCCGGTAGTGCTCGCGGTCTCGGGGTCGCTCGAGAAGGCAACGCTCAAGACCATCCGCAAGGCGCTCGAGCTTTCGCGCCGCTCTGTCTTTACCTGCGATATCCCGCTCGACCTGGGCTACGTCTTTGGCATTGAGGGCAAGATTCCCGAGCACCTGCGCAACGAGCTGCTCTTTACGCCGTTTAGGCCGCAGCCCAATCCCACCATCGACATGACCCGCTCCATCCGCGAGCAGGTGCTGCAGCACGACAAGCTGCTCTTTTATCCCTACGAGGCCATGAACCCCTTCCTGGATCTGGTGCACGAGGCCGCCTACGACCCCGAGTGCATCTCGCTGCGCATCACGCTCTACCGCGTGGCCAAGCAGAGCCGCCTGTGCGAGTCGCTGATCGATGCTGCCGAGAACGGCAAAGAGGTCACGGTGCTCATGGAACTTCGTGCCCGCTTTGACGAGCAGAACAACATCGAGTGGGCCGAGCGCCTGGAAGAGGCCGGCTGCACCGTCATCTATGGTTCCGAGGGCTTTAAATGCCACTCAAAGATCTGCCAGCTCACCTATCGCGAGGGCATGGCGCTAACGCGCCTCACGCTTTTGGGCACCGGCAACTTTAACGAGAAGACGGCCAAACTCTACAGCGACTTTATGCTCATGACAGCCCATCCCGGCATCGGCGAGGACGCCAACCTGTTCTTCCGCAATCTGTCGCTGGGCAACCTGCGCGGCGACTACCGCTTCCTGGGTGTGGCGCCCGTCGGGCTGAAACCGCTCATCATGCGCGGGCTTGACCGCGAGATCCAGCGCGCCCTTGCCGGCGAGCCCGCCCGCGTGTTCTTTAAGCTCAACTCGCTGACCGACCGCGAGGTTATCGACAAGATCGCCGAGGCATCGTGTGCCGGCGTGCGCGTAGACATGATCATCCGCGGCATCTCGTGCCTCAAGCCCGGTGTTCCGGGCAAGACCGAGAACGTGCATGTCCGCTCCATCGTCGGACGCTTTTTGGAGCACGCGCGCGTTTACGCCTTTGGCGTGGACTCGGACATGATTTACCTGAGCTCGGCAGACATGATGACGCGCAACACCGAGCACCGCGTGGAGATTGCCTTCCCCGTGCTCGACCCCACCTGCCGCGCCCTGGTGCACGAGTACATGGGCATGCAGCTGCGCGACAACGTGAAGGCCCGCAGCCTCACGAGCGACGGCACCTGGGTCCCCGTGGAGCGTGCAGAGGGTGAGAAACCCTTCAACTCGCAGGAAGCCCTGCTGGAGCGTGCCTATCGCAACGCCGAGGCCGCCGCGCCCGAGCCCGTCATTGAGGCGGAACCTGCCCCCGAGGCCGAGTCGCAGCCAGCAGCACCCAAGGTCCAAGAGGTCCAGGCGACCGTCATTGAGCCCGAGCCCGCACCTGCACCTCAGCCCGAGCCGCAGGTCACCAAGCCCGCACCCGAGACGAGCGCCCGTCGCGATAAGCCCGCCGGCAAGACCAAGGCCATCGAGCGCCATCGCCCCGGTCGCGTGCGCATGGGCCTGGGTCTGATCGGCCTGGGTCTTAAGACGCTCATTACCGGCAAGACGAAATAGTCGTTTGTAGAAGCAGTTTGTAGAAGCGCCCCGCATTTGAGGAAAGCCTCGGATGCGGGGCGCTTTTCCCTGCTACCATGGTGCGAACAACAACGCGAATGACAGGCAGGAATATGAAGCTCACTATAGAATCGATGACCTACGGCGCCGACGGGCTGGCGCACGCCGACAACGGCAAGGCCGTCTTTGTGCAGGGCGCCGTGGCAGGCGACACCGTCGAGGCCGAGGTCGTACAGGACGGCAAGTCGTTCATGCGTGCCCGCACCACCGAGATTCTGGAGCCAAGCCCCGATCGCATTCAGCCTCCCTGCCCCTTCGTGGGCATCTGCGGCGGCTGCTCGTGGGGCAATCTCTCACGCACGGCACAGCTCGCCGCCAAGGAGCAAAACCTGCGCTCCACGCTCGAGCGCATCGGCAAGTTCGCTCCTGAGCAGGTCGATGAGTTGGTACAGCCCATCTGCCACACCAAGGACGACTGGGGCTACCGCAATAAAATCGAGCTCGAACCGACCGTCGTCAACGGTCGCGTGCGCCTTGGCATGCACGGTGTCGATCCTCGCAAGATCGTGACCGTCGATTCGTGCCCGTTGTTCGACAAACGCTTCCCCAAGGCACTCAAATCGGTCGTCGGCGCACTCAACTATCTAAGCGGCAGCCATGACTTGGGGCTCGAACGCGTGGGCATTCGCGCATCGCGCCGCACCAAGGCACTCGAGGTCGCACTCTGGACGCCCACAGGCTCTTTTCCGCGCTCGCAGGTCTCCCGCGTGCTGGCGGACGCCGCTCATCCCACGAGCATCGTGCGCGTGATGAGCAAGGGCGAAAAGAAGGCCCGCCGTGTCTCCAAGGTCGAAATGCTCGCCGGAGAGGGCTCATGGACCGAGAATATCGCCGAGGGTCAGATGCGCTTGTCTGCCCCGTCTTTTTTCCAGGTCAACACCAAGGGTGCCGAGATTTTGATCGATCTTGTCATGGAAGCGCTCGACCCGCAGGAAGACGAGCTTGCCGTGGACCTGTACTGCGGTGCCGGCACCTTTACCCTGCCGCTCGCCCGCCGCTGCGACTTTGTCGCCGCCGTCGAGGCCTACGGCCCCGCTGTGCGCGACCTGCGCCGTAACCTGGAGATCAACAAGCTCGATAACGTCGACGTCATCGGCGGCGATGCCGTGCGCGAGTTCCCCGACCAGGACGCCGATGTCCTGGTGGTCGACCCACCACGCGCGGGCTTGGCGCCCGAGGCCATCGACCTCATCGCCAGCACGAGTGCGCGCGATGTCGCCTATGTGAGCTGCGACCCTGCCACCCTGGCGCGCGATCTCAAGCGCTTTGTCGGGGAAGGCACCTTCTCCCCCGTCAAGATCACACCGGTCGATCTGTTCCCGCAAACCTTCCACTGCGAAACCGTCGTCCACCTCAAGCGCAACTAGACTGTTTGCCCAAGGCCGCGCCCGATGATTTTTCTGGCACGGAGATTAAATAATCAATTTGTACCGAATGATTATTTAATCCCCGTGCCTTTTTAAACATTGGGAAATCGAGCGTGGCAAGCGTATGTCTTCGGGGTATAAGACGGCTAATTGTATGCCGTCTTACGAAAGGAACCCTCATGCCCAGCGTTGCCGTTCTCGCCGCCGATGGCTTTGAAACTATTGAATGCTTGACCATGGTCGATGTCATGCGTCGCGGCGGCGTGCGTGCCACGCTCGTCTCGATCATGCCCACGCGCGAGGTCGTAAGCTCGCTGCAGATCCCCGTGACCTGCGATGCGCTCTTTGATGAGATCAACTTTGACGAGTACGACTGCGTCGTGCTGCCCGGCGGCCTGCCAGGTGCCACCAACCTGCGCGCAGATCAACGCGTCTGCGACGTAGTCTGCGAGTTCGCCGCAACCAAGCACGTCGCCGCCATCTGCGCCGCCCCGTTTATCCTGGGTGAGCTCGACCTGCTCGAGGGGCGCCACGCCACGTGCTTCCCTGGCTTTGAGAAAAGTTTTCCCGAAGGCGCCTATACCGGCGAGAAGGTTACGCAAGACGGCAACATCATCACTGCCAGCGGCATGGCACAGTCACTCCCCTTTGCATTGGAGCTGCTGCGCACGCTCGCCGGCGACAAGGCCGTCGAGAAGGTCGCCGAGGGCATCCAACTATGATTTTGGCTTCGCAATCGCCGCGCCGCATAGAGCTGATGCGCGAGGCAGGCTACAACATTCGCGTGATTCCCGCGGATATCGACGAAACGCCCTTTGATGGCGAGGCCCCGCTCACGCTTGTCGAGCGCTTGGCACGCGCCAAGGCGGCTGCCGTTGCTGCCGAGTATGCCGAGCCCAATGAGCTGACGGTCGCGGCCGACACCATCGTCACCTTTGACGGCAAGATCCTGGGCAAGCCGGCAACCGAGGACGAGGCGCGCACCATGCTCCGTAAGCTTTCGGGCCGCACGCACCAGGTCGCAACCGGCGTCTGCATCGTTAAAGCCGGCGACGCTACAGCCCCGCATGCCGCCGAGAGCCTATCCCTTGTCGATGTGACCGACGTGACGTTCTACGAGCTCACCGACGAGCAGATCGAGTGCTACGTCGCCTCGGGTGAGCCCATGGACAAGGCCGGCGCCTACGGCATTCAGGGCACAGGCGGACGCATGCTCGTGCACGATATTTCGGGCGACTTCTATAACGTGGTGGGCCTACCCATCGCCCGCGTCGCGCGCGCGATTCAAAAACTCTCGTAATTGCATCTGGCGCTGGGTATTCCCCAGCGCCTACAATTTTGGCGTACCGTACGGATCCCGACCGGGCACAAGGCGCGGCGGAAAACCGATAGGAGTTAAACATGGATACACTGCTCGAGGCCATTGACGTCTGCGATGTCGATGGCTTTTGCTATGGCAACTATACGGACGATGAGGCAGGCACCGGTTGCACCGTAATCGTGGCACCCGAGGGCGCCACCGGCGGCGTTGACGTTCGCGGTGGCGCTCCCGCTTCGCGCGAGACCGACCTGCTACGACCCGAGAACACCGTCGACAAGGTCCACGCCGTCTGCCTTTCGGGCGGATCGGCCTTTGGCCTCGAAGCTGCAAGCGGCGTCGCTCGCGAACTCGAGAGCCGCGGCATCGGTCTGCCCGTCGGCCCCACTCAGGTGCCCATCGTGTGCTCCAGCTGTATCTTCGACCTTGCCTTTGGCGACTCCACAGTGCGACCCGACATTGAGGCCGGCATCGACGCCGTGCGCGAGGCGCTCGACCACACCCCCGCCAAGCTCGAACAGGGCAATGTAGGTGCCGGCACCGGTGCCACCGTGGGCAAGCTCATGGGCCCCGCCACCTGCATGAAGGCCGGCCTCGGAGCTGCCGCCGTGGCACTCGGCCCCGTCAAGGTGGGCGCCGTGGTCTCGGTCAACGCCTGCGGCAACGTCGTCGACCCGACCACTGGCGAGTGGATCGCAGGCATGCGCGCCGCAGCCGATAGCGACCAGATCGTCGACATGGAGCTCGCCGCCTTTGCCGCCGCAGGCTCTATGCAGATGCCGCTCGACCGCACCAACACCACCATCAGCTGCATCGTCACCAACGTGGAACTCACTAAGGCACAAGCCACCAAGGTCTCCCAGATGGCCGCAGACGCCTACGCACACGCCATCCGTCCCACGCACACCACCAACGACGGCGACACCATCTACACCCTCGCCAGCGGCAAACTAGGCGCCCAGGCAAGCGCCGACGTTCCCCTAGACCTGCTGGGCATGCTCGCAGTAAGGGCCCTGGAAACTGCCATCGTAAACGGAGCCAAAACCGCCAAAACCTCCCACGGCATCCCCGGCGCCGCGAAGTAATCCACTCGACCGTCGGTCGGAGGCGGGCGGGCGTTACGTTT
>DBFOME010000054.1:0-21599 GCA_048430645.1 Collinsella sp.
CGTCAGCTCCGAGCCCACCATGCGCTCGCCGTGCGCCATGGATGCCGCCGGCGAGTTGCCGGGCGTCGCCCACAGGTCCTGAGAGTCATCGGCTTCCCACATCACGCATCCATTCCGAGTCGCTTAAGCGCCGCGCCGAGCAGATCCTCGACACGCATATTCTGCCCATCATACCCGCTCAGGGCAACATCGGTCTCCTGCAGGCTAAAGCCCATGGAAAGGAGCGCCGCACGGGCATCATCGATCGCCGAAGGAGCGGCGGCGGGAACCGGCATCGCAACCTGGCCGGGAATCACGTCGACCGGCACAAAGCCCTTATCCTTGGCAAAGGTGCTCTTGAGTTCCAGGATCAGGCGCTGAGCTGTCTTTTTGCCCACACCGGGTACCTTGGCCATGCCCTTGTCGTCCTCGGCCATCACCAGCGAATACAGCTGCCCCACGGTATAGGTGGAAAGCACGGCGAGCGCCAGGCGCGGGCCAACGCCCGAAACGGACACGAGCCGGTCGAACATCGTGCGCTCATCCTTTGAGGAAAAACCGAAAAGTGTCATGGCGTCCTCGCGCACCTGCATACGCGTGTAGAGGCGGACCTCGCCGCCGGGCGTCGGCAACGTGGCCGCAGTGCTGCCCGAGATGCCGAGCTCAAAGCCAACGCCCGACACATCGACGACAGCAGAGCTCATCGTGGCCTCGACAAGCGTTCCGTGGAGCTGGGAAATCATCAGTATCCGGTTCCTCTCTGTTGATAGAACTCGCCACCGGTGAGGGCGCGGGTGCGGCTGAGGTTTACGTGGCAGATGGCGCAGGCCAGGGCATCGGCGGCATGGTCGGGATGCGGGTCGTGATCGAGCTGTGTGAGTGTGCGTACCATGTAGGCGACCTGCCGCTTGTCCGCGGCGCCAGTGCCCACCACAGCCTGTTTGATCTGCATGGGCGTGTACTCGCCAATCTCGAGCGCGCATTCCGAAAGTGCGACGAGTGCAGCACCGCGGGCATGCGCCGTGGGGATGGCCGAACGAACGTTGGCGCCAAAGTAGATGCTCTCGACAGCAGCCGTGTCGGGTCGATAACGCTCAACGACATCCTTAAGGTCATGGGCGATATGCGACAGGCGCACCGCGAGCGGACTTCCGGCACTGGTCTCGATGCAGCCATAGGCACGGCAGCGAACCTCGCCACGCCGCTCCTCGATAATCCCCCAACCCGTATGAGCCAAACCGGGGTCAATGCCCAAGATAACCAAGCCGACCTCCCCTCGCCACAAGCACAGCGCAAGACAAGGCCCCGCGCATCATTCACGAACGTCTGTTCTAGAATAACACAACGCTAGCCCTATAAGTCAGCCGAGATCGAATTGTAGGTTGAGTATACGCAAGCGAGCGCCCGCCAGAGCGAGCAAGGTGCCTTGAAAGAGGAGGGCATTGACCTGGCGGTCATGTCCGACGATTGAAAGGCAGATTGCCGCTCTGGCGGGCGCGCAGCGACCTAGTTCTGAGAGAAGAACGGAAATTGTCGGGGATCAACCGGCGGATGCGGCATCGGGCCACCCTGGGGCCCACCCTGCGGGCCACCCTGGCCGCCCATCATCTTATCGATGGCGTCCTGAACCTCGCCCTCGAACTTTTTCATTCCCTCGTGTAAACGACGCTGACCGTCCTCAGAGCGCAGCTCCTCCATTTGCTCGGGCGAAATACCCAGTAGCTCGCCCAGCACGCCCATCATCTCGTTTCGCACGCGCTCGCTCGTATCCTCGTCAGCAAAACGGCGCACCTCGGCGCGCGCCAGCGAATCGACCGTCATACGCTCCTTGCCGTTAAGCCCCAGGTCGGACCACGCGAGCATATACGGCCAGGCACGCTCGGCAAACGAACGGGCCGAGACGATCGGCGCCATCGGCAACATGCGGCGGGCAGCCTCACCCTGTCGAACGAGCATCAGCAGCAGCGAGCAGGCCTCAGGCTTGCCAGCGGCCATCGGGATGTCGTCGAAAGATCGATTGCGGTCCACGTGCGCCTCGAGCGCGCCATCGACCTCACCCGGCTCAAGCCCGCCGAGCAGCTGTGCCGCACGGTCGAGCATATCGACCGGACCGTCGAGCGTCGAGAGCGCCTGCGCCAGCACGCGCTCCATACAATCTTCCACTGCGTTGAGCGTCACGAGCTCTTGGGGCACCACGGCAGACGTGCGGTTGCGCACACGCGCCACAAACTCAAGCGTCGACAGGTACACATCGCCAAAGGGCGCAAAGTCGCCCTGGTAGCCGCCGCAAAGCGCCGGCGCCGCCAGCGCGTACTCGGTTTTGGACAGCGGGCTCAGCGCCATCGCACCCAGCTCGAGCGCCGTATCCTCCAGCATCAGGCCCAGCGTGCGCGAGCGCAGGCGCTCGGCATCGCCCGCCGACACGTCGCGATCGAGCACGCGCGCCGCATCCGGTGCATCGCGCTCGACGGTGCGAATGTGCAGACGCTCGGCGATGGCGCGGACGGCGGCACAGCGGGCAGCCTCGGCTTCTTCCTGCGCCGGCGTAAAGATACGGTTGCGCCCCAGCACCAGGCCAATCACATTGCGCGGGCCCAGAGCGTCGACGGCCAGCGCCGCCAGCAGGGACGACGGCAAGTCACCCTCGAGTGCCACCACAGCACGCGACGCACCGTGGGCTCGGGCGTTGTCGCGCACGGCGAGCACCAGCGCCTGCCACAGCCACTCCTCGGAACGGAACTCGGGCAGTTCGTGATCCTCCAGGGCATCGAGCATCACGCCGCGCTGAATCTCCTGAACCAGCAGGCTCTCCTCAAAGCACGGCGCCTGGGCCACCACGCGACCGCAGTCGTCGAGCACAAACGAACCGCCGGTATACACCGACTCGTCATAGGCACCGACCGGCGCCATGCAGGCAAACCACACGCTGCGCTTGGAGGCGACCTTGCGGTAGGCGCCGCTGCGAACGGCGGCAATGGCAACAGTCTCGCGGTCGGTCATGTCAAACGCGTTGAATTGGAAATACGCAATGAGGTCAACACCGGTCGGCAACATCTCGAGTTCGCGGTCCAAGTCAAAAATTACGGCGATGCGCACGCCGTCCACGTCGAACACCGGCGGCGCCCAACGCGTGTCGTTGTTCTCGCCACGCTGCAAGGCAATGCTCGAACGCGCCGGCACCACATGACCGTCCTTGAGCATCATGTAGTCGAGCAGCGGTTGGCCCTCAAACGAAACCGCCGCGGGCACGATGCAGATCATGTCAAGCTCCTGGATACGCTCGGCGACACCAGTCAAGCCGGCAAGCATGTCGTGCTCAAAGTCGGCAGCGCCCACCAGGCCACCGGGCATGGCGCCCATAAAGAGCGGAGCCGGAACGCACAGCACGCGCGCCCCGCGCTCGTGGGCCAGACGAGCCTGGTCCTCAATGCGGCCGCAAATGCCCTCAATATCACCCAGGCGCATATCGATCTGTGCAAGCGCGAGCTTCATGGCCCAGCCCTTTCCGTCGTAAACCATCGAAATCGTAGTAAAAGCGCCGGCCGCATAATGCAGCCGGCGCTTGCATGTGCATATGCTAGCTATGATACCCCGAGCGGGGGCGCGCTCCTAGAATGTCGCGGACCACAGCCCGTGCAGGTTGCAGTAGGCATAGACGGTACCGGTCTTGGAGCCGCCCGCGAAAAACGTCGCGGGTTTCATGCCGGGCTCAAGGTAATGGACCTCTAAGCGGCCCTCGGCCTCAAGGGCGATCCACTCAATGTAGTGCTCGGGCAGGCTGGGGTGCTCGACCGAGCCAACTCGGGCGCGAATCACGTGACCGTCACGCTCGGTCTCGACAACAGGCACGTGCTTCTCATGCGCCGCGTCCTCAGTGTTTGCGGTCAGCTCCGTGCAACCGGCAGGGGTCGCAACGTCGTCGCCAAGGGCAGCGATGAGCTTGCCGTCGGGGTCCTTAAAGAATTTCGCCATGATGTTCTCCTTTGCTGATGTGCCAATGTTCTTGATGGTTCTTATGCCCAAAGGCAGACAAACCATCCACGGCATTGCAAATGAACACATAACGAGCGGGGACGATGGGACAGCGCGGGCTATCCGCCCTGGCGGCCTCACCCGAGCGGGTTAACGCCCGTCGCCGCCGAGCAGCGCCAGAACATCCTCGCGCGTGAACAGTGCCGACGAGATGCCGTCGCCGCCGAGTACGCTGTTGACCAGGTCGCGCTTAGACTCCTGCATCCGCATAATGCGTTCCTCGATCGTGTCCTTGGCGATGAGCTTGTACACGGTCACGGTATGTTGCTGGCCAATACGGTGTGCACGGTCAGTTGCTTGGTCCTGCGCCGCCACGTTCCACCACGGGTCGTAGTGGATGACCACGTCGGCAGCCGTCAGGTTAAGGCCCACGCCGCCCGCCTTGAGCGAAATCAAAAAGACCGGAACCTCGCCCTCCTGGAACTGCGCGACCATCTTGGCGCGGCTCTCCTTAGACGAAGCGCCCGTGAGCTTAAAAAAGTCGATGTCCTCCTTGGCCAAGCGCTTACCGATGATATCGAGCATACCCGTAAACTGGCTGAACAACAGGATGCGATGCCCGCCGTCGAGTGCGCCGTGCACGAGCTCCATGCACGTATCGAGTTTGGCGCTCCCCGCCTTGTAATCCTCGTAGTGCAGACGCGGGTCGCAGCAGATCTGGCGCAGCTTGGTGAGCTCGGCGAGCACCTTGAGCTTGTCTTTCTTAAACTCGGATGACTCGCGGTGCTGCACCTGTTGGGCGATGCGGTCCTGGTTGGCCAGGTAGAGCTTGCGCTGCTCGCCGGTAAGCTGCGCCATGACCGTATCCTCGATCTTCTCGGGCAGGTCGGCCACCACGTCTTCCTTGACACGGCGCAGCACAAACGGCGACACGAGCGCTTGCAGGCGGGCGGCACTGTCGCCCTCGGCATGCTCGACCGGGCTTTCGAAGCGCTTGGCAAACGACTCGCGCGTGCCAAGTAGGCCCGGCATCAAAAAGTCGAAGATGCTCCAGAGCTCGGACAGGCGGTTCTCGATGGGCGTTCCCGTCAGGGCAAAGCGCACGCCGGCCGGCAGGCGCTTGGCAGCGCGGGCCACCTGGGTGAGCGGGTTTTTAATGTACTGGGCCTCATCGAGCACAACGCGGGCAAAGTCCTGCTCGGCATACTCGTCGATATCGCGGCGCATGAGGTCATACGACGTCACGACCACGTTATGCTCGTCGGCGCCGGCTATCTGCACGCGGCGCTGCGCCTTGGCGCCCACGATGGCGCACACATCGAGTGACGGGGCGAAGCGCTCCAGCTCGGCGGTCCAGTTGTACACAAGCGACGCAGGGCACACCACAAGCGTGGGCTTGGCGTCCCCCGCCTCCACGCGCGCCAGGATATGCGCGATCATCTGCAGTGTTTTGCCCAGGCCCATGTCGTCGGCCAAGATGCCGCCAAGGCCCAGGTGCTCGAGCGAGCCGAGCCACTGGTAGCCGTCGACCTGATAGCCGCGCAGTGTGGCTTTGAGCGAGACCGGCACCGTAAAGTCCATCTTGCCGAGCGTGTCCAGGCGCTCGACGGTGCGGCGGAACGCGGCGTCGCGATCGGCCTCAAGCGCCGGCGTGCGCGCGAGCATGCTGTCGACAAACAGGGTACTCGACGCGGGAAGCGACACGCCGTCGAGCAGATCGACGGCATCGACGCCCAGGTCCTCGGCAAGACCAAACGCGGCGCGGGCACCCTCGTCCAGGCGTACGATGTCGCCCGACGTGAGACGCGCAAACGTCTGGTGGCGCTTGTACGAGTCCAGATAGATGGCAAGATCTGCCGCCGAAAGACCGCTCGCGCCCAGTTCAACATCGAGCAGGTTACTCTTGACGGTCGCGCGCACCGAAAGCTTGGGCGCAGGGCGGACCGAGACCTGGCGCAGGCGGTCACTGAGCATGACCTCACCCAGCTCGGACAGGGCAGACAGGCCCTCGGTCAGCAAGTGGAACAGGCTCTCGTCATCGCGTTCCTCAAACGCCAGGCCGCCCTCGTAAAAGTCGAAATACAGGGCCGCCGTATCCATAACGCGAAACTCTGCTATCTCGTCGCGCGGCGGCACGCCCGGGCGCTGCTCTTCAAAGGGGCTTCCCGGAGCACCCAGGCTAAAGAGATCTGCCGACCAGTCGCCGTAGGAAACCGTAATCTTGCAGGTCACAAGCCCGTCATCGACACCGATTGCCATGGCAAAGCTCGGCTCGGGCGCCACGGTGTCGAGCACGGCGGGAGCGGTGAGGTCAGCGAATTCGCGCAGCACGGGCAGTGCCATGCGGCAGAATTCGCCCACCTGTTCGGCGGCGATATGGACCGGCGTGCGACAAGGCAGCAGACGCGACAGAAACGGTGCGGCATGCTGGGCAAACGCTGCATCGGCGCGGTGCGCGCGGTGCGTGTCGACCAGATAGGCTGCGTCGCCTGCGACAAAGCAGTACGTATCGGCCGGCAGGCGCAGGTCGTAGCTGCCACCGGCCGCCGGCGCGATCTTGGCGGCAAGGAGCGGCGGTTGTTTCGCCGAGGCCTCGTCCTCCCCCACCGGCGATAACTCAACCGCAACCTCGTAGGAACGATGCGTCGTCGTTCCCCGCGACCAGGCGGGCTCAAAGGAAATGGTCCGGCCACGCAGCAGGTCCAGCATGTATACGATGTCATGCTCGGACAGCGGCAGCTGGCGCTCGGCGACAAAGCCGCTGCGTGCAAAATCGTACGACGCCGAACGCGAACTTGTGATGTCGCTCAGATACACAACCGTTGCCACAACAAGGTCGAGTAGGCGCACCGAAACCTCGTCGAAGGCCTCGGGCGCATGGAGGAATGTGAGCTTTTTGCCGTACGAGAACGTGCCGCCGCGCACGTAGGCTGCGGCCATGCCGTCGATGTCCTTGACCACGTAGGACACCGAGCCGCAGCGGATGCGAAGCTCGAGCGCCCAGCTAAAGCGGTCGGCAAACAGCGGATTGTAGTACGGCACCAGCGAGGGCTCCAACACCGCCTTGGGGGCATCGGGGTCGACAGTACCGGCGAGCTTGCGGCGCATGCCCGCCAACTCATCTATGCGCGCGTCCGAAAGATCGGAGAGCGCCTTCATGAGGCTCGGGCTCGTGGGGACGGGCGCCGGGAAGGGAAAGTTAGGGTTGACCGCCGGTGCGGCGGACGAGGGACGCGCGGCTTGCTTGGGCGCCGCCGTAAACGTGCGGACCGGCGTGCGCAGCCCCTCAACAGGCTCAATACCGCTGGCATCCAGGTACGCCAGCGCCGTGGCGATGGCGTGCTTGCACATGCCGGGGTAGCGATAGGCGGCGGGGCAATCGCAGTCGTAGTCGATCACCTCGTGCTCGTCCATGTCGAGCACCACGTGCGTCTTGTACAGGTCGCCGCGCGAGCCACGCACCGAGCCCTCAACCGTCACGTTTTTGGAGAAGCGCGAGCCGCTGTCCTCAATCGACAGCACGGCGCCGTTGAGCATGAGCGAGCGGCCCTTCATAAAGGTACCGCTCAGCGCCGCCTCTTTCCGGAGCGCCTGCACAAACGTCCCCTGTGCCATCACTTCCTCCAATCTCACCCGGGGTAGCTAATTTGGGACGGGGCTATTTTAGCTACCCCCATACGTCGGTTGAGATGTATTCCGACCCCGACTCATTCGCCGTCAGCCAAAGGGTAGCAAACATAGCCCCGTCCCAAATTAGCTACCCAGGCAAAATCATTTTAGATGACCGTCACTCTGCCTTGGTTGCCGACGATGGCCTTGGCCTCTGCCAGCAGCGGAATCGAGCGCGCGTTGACCTTGGCAGGCACCTCGGCGCGCAGTACGCGCCCGTCCACCTGCTCGATAAAGATCTCCACGCGGTCGCCGCCCGGGTTGGCGGTAAGCACCGTGGCCAGGCGCGCCATATTGCCCTGGCTAAAGCGGCTGTTGGGCACCATGACCTCAAACACCTTGGGCTTGTTGTTCTCCTCGTTGAGCTCAAGCGGCACAATCTCCTGCGCGATGATCTGGTCGCCGCGGTCCGAGCGCTCGAGTTTGCCCTTAATACGAACAAACGCATCGGACAGCTGTGCGCCGGTCTCGGGATCGACCTCGCCGTACAGGTACCCCTCGGCCTCCTTGTAGGTCTTAGGGAACACCACGACGGTGGCCTCGCCTTCCATGTCCTCGAGCTGCACGATGCCCATGGGGTCGCCGTTTTTGGTCACGCGCTTGGACACGCTCGAGACCATGCCGGCCCACCACAGCGCCTTGCCCTCGGGAATCTCCTGGTTGATGGTGCCGCCCGTAGGATTCTGAACTTCGTAGCCGGTATCGATCTGCGAGAACGAGAAGTCGCGCGCTTTACTGAGCGCATACTCAAACGGGCGCAGCGGGTGGTCCGAGACATAGATGCCCAGAACCTCCTTCTCCTGGCTCAGCTTGAGGTGGCGGTCCCACTCCTGGCCATCCGGATCGGGCACGCTGACCTCGAAGCCCGAGCCCTCAACGTCGCCAAACATATCGAAGAACGAGGTCTGGCCGCTCGCGCGGTCCTTCTGGCGCTTTATCGCGGCGTCAATGATGTTCTCGGGGTTGTTCTTGTCCACAAAGTGCATCATCTGGCGGCGCGGATACCCCGTGGAGTCGAAGGCGCCTGCCTTGATCAGCGATTCGATCACGCGACGGTTGGCCTGGCTCGAGTCCACGCGCTCGACAAAGTCGTGCAGCGTCTTAAACG
Source organism: Collinsella sp. (assembly GCA_048430645.1). Classification (GTDB taxonomy): domain Bacteria; phylum Actinomycetota; class Coriobacteriia; order Coriobacteriales; family Coriobacteriaceae; genus Collinsella. Next base: position 8,729 of record DBFOME010000054.1, read on the forward strand.
GGCCGCCCGCCTCGCGCTCGGCGATAATCGCCTGCGCCACGCCGGTACCCACGCCGCGGATGCCGGCCAGACCAAAGCGCACGCCCTCCTTGGTAGCCGTGAACTCGGTACCGGACTCGTTGACATCTGGCGAAAGCACGGGGATGCCGTCGTGACGGCATGCCGAGACGTAGTGCACGATCTTGTCGGTCTTGCCTGTGTAGGACGTCAGAACGGCCGCCATGTACTCGTGCGGATAGTGCGCCTTGAGCCACGCCGTCTGCATAACCAGAATGGCGTAGCCGGCGGAGTGCGACTTGTTGAAGGCGTAGGACGCGAACTCGAGAACATCGTCCCAAATCTTCTGGGCGACCTCGCGCGTGTAGTTGTTCTTGATAGCGCCGTTCATCCAGTGGTCGTAGGTGGTCTCGTCCGAGCCATCCTCCCAGTGCAGCACCGTCGACGTGAGCAGTTTGATCTTCTTCTTAGCCACGGGCTTACGGATACGTGAGTCCGATTCGCCCTTGGAGAAGCCACACATCTCGACGGAGATGAGCATAACCTGCTCCTGGTAGACCATGGTGCCGTAGGTTTCGCCCAGGATGTCGTCCAGACGGTCGTCGTAGGATACGGCCGGCTCCTTGCCGTTCATACGGTTGATGTAGGACGAAACCATGCCGGCGCCCAGCGGGCCCGGGCGGTACAGGGCGATCAATGCCACGACGTGCTTGTACTCGGTGGGCTTCATGTTCTTGATCGTGGCCGTCATGCCGGCGGACTCGACCTGGAAGACGCCGGCGGTGTGGCCGGAGCCCATGAGCTTAAAGATCTCGGGATCGTCAAAGGGAATCTCTTCCTCTTTGATGTCGATGCCGAAGTTCTTTTTGATGTTTGCCTTGGCCTTGGAGATAACCGTCAGCGTGCGCAGGCCCAGGAAGTCCATCTTGAGCAAGCCCATGTCGGCAACGGTATGGCCCTCGTACTGGGTAATCTCGACGCCGCCCTTGGTGTCGAGCTTGGTGGGCACGTGCTCATTGACGGGGTCGCGGCAGATCAGAACGGCGCACGCGTGCACGCCCTCGCCACGGGTGAGGCCCTCAATCGAGAGCGCCGTGTCGATGATGCGGCGGGCGTCGTCGTCCTTTTTATAGGCCTCGGCAAAGTCGGGGTTAAACAGATCCTCTTTGCCGGGCTGTTTGTCGAGCACCTGCTTGAGCTTGACCTTGGGGTCGCTCGAGACCATCTTGGACAGGCGCTGGCCCATGTAGACCGGGTAGTCCAGGACGCGCGCGGCGTCGTTGATGGCCTGCTTGGCCTTGATGGTCGAGTAGGTGATGACGTGGGTGACCTTCTCGGGACCGTAGAGCTGGCGAACGTGCTCCACGACCTCGAGGCGCCGCTCATCGTCGAAGTCCATATCGATATCGGGCATCTCGGTACGCTGCGGGGACAGGAACCTCTCGAACATCAGGCCGTTCTCGAGCGGGTCGAACGCGGTGATGTTCATGGCGTAGGCGACGATAGCGCCGGCAGCCGAACCACGGCCGGGGCCGACGCCGATACCGTTGTCCTTGGCCCATTGCACGTACTCGGCAACGATCAGGAAGTAGGCGGCAAAGCCCTTGTCGCAGATGACCTTGTATTCGTACTCAAAGCGCTCTTTGATGTTGACGCCACCGATCTCGCGCGTGGCCCAGTCGTCACCATAGTGCTGGCGCAGGCCCTTCTCGCACTCGCGGCGGAACTGGCTCTCGTGCGTCTCGCCAGGATCGAGCAACGGGAAGCGCGGCAGAATGATGGAGTCCCAGTCCAGCTCAACGTAGCACTTGTCGGCGATCTCGAGCGTGTTGTCGCAGGCCTCGGGGCAATACGGGAACATCGCCCGCATCTCCTCCTCGGTCTTCATGTAAAACTCCGAGCCGGTCATGCGCATGCGGTTGGGGTCATCGACCTTGGCGTTCATGCCAATGCACATGATGACGTCCTGCACGGGCGCATCCTCGCGGCGCAGGTAGTGGAAGTCGTTGGTGGCGATGACCTTGACGCCCACCTGTTTGGCGATGTCGATGAGCGTGCGGTCCATCTGCTCGTCGGTCAGGCCGTTGTCGGTGGTGATGCCGTGTTCCTGAATCTCGATATAGAAGTCGCCGGGGTCGAAGGTGTCGCGGAAGGTCTCGGCCCACTTGATGGCGCCTTCCATGTCACCGCGGTCGATGTATTTGGGAATGATACCCGCGATGCAGGCGCTCGTGCAGATCATGCCCTTGGCGTGACGGCGCAGGTTGTCGAGCGTCACGCGGGGCTTATAGTAAAAGCCCTGCACAGCGGCCTCGGAGACCGTCTGCATCAGGTTGACGTAGCCCTCCTGGTCCTTGGCCAGAAGGATCATGTGGTAGAGCTCGGGCTTGTGGTCGCGGGCGAGCGTCTCGTCCGGCGTAAAGTAGACCTCGCAGCCAAAAATGGGTTTGATGACCAGGGGCGGCTTGAGCTCGTCGATGTTGCCCTTCTCGTCCCACATGGCCATGTCTTTGACGTACTGGGCATGCTCGCGCGGGCTGGACTCGGGATCGGGCTCCACCAGCTCGTCGCGGCGGTCCTTTTCCAAGAAGGCCTTGTCGTGGCTCCACGTCTTGTACTCGGGCGTGTTGTGATTGACGGCGTCGCAGGCCAGCGCCAGGTCGGGTACGCCGTACATGTAGCCGTGGTCGGTAATGGCCACGGCGGGCATGCCAAGCTCAACGGCACGGTTGACCATATCCTGGATACGGGTTGCGCCGTCAAGCATGGAGAAAACAGTGTGATTGTGCAGATGGACGAATGCCATGTGATGAGCTCCGATGCGGGTTCGTGTTCTGACTGAACGATTTTACCCCACGGCACGGACAGCACCCGAACCTAGCCAAACCCACACGGCTCCTCTTGCAGTTGCGGTGAAATAGTTCCCACTTGGGCCATCTGGGCCACAATACAGGAACTATTCCACCGCAAGTTATCTGAGGGCTAGAGATTGTAGGTGACTACTTGAGGTTCGGCGGGTTCGACGAAGATGGTTGGATCCGGCTGCTCCACGCGGACGAACTTGACGGTCACGGCCTCAAAGCCCGCCTTGTGCAGAACATCGGCGTAGACGCGCGCCTGCAGGGCGTGCTTCTCCTGCAGCTGTTCCGGCGTCTCGTCCGGTGTGCCGCCCGTCTTGTAATCGATGACCAGTGCGCGTGACGAATCCGCCGGGTTCGTCGCCAAAGCGTCGATGGCGCCCTCGGCATATGCACCGTAGCGAGCGATGTCCTCGTCCTCGCAGCCCAGCGAAAAGAACGGCACCTCGGCGCGAACGCACGGCCACGCAAGCAGGTCGGCACGAACAGCCGACTTGAGCCAGCGGTCCAGGGCAACGTCGAAGCGTTCGCACTGCTCAGGCGTCAAGCGCCACAGGCGCGCCAGTGCATCGGCACGCGCGGCGGGCAGCTCACCGGCACCCATCTCGATCAGCCACTGGCAGGCGGCATGGAACGCCGAGCCCAGCGCCATGGGGTTGCCGGTAGGCTCAACGGCGGCCACGTCTGCATCCGTCATCTCGGAACCATCCGACTCCGCATCATCGCCGGCCTCGTCCATGGGCACGCGCGCCTCGGCGGCACGGTCCTCGGACTCGGCATGCAGCGCCGCGGCAATTGACGAGTAGCTGTACGAATCGCGCGCCGGATACGGACAGATACCCATGCGCACGCCCGCTGCCTGGGGATACACGAGCTCAAACGCATCGGGCTCGGGGTCAGCAGGACCGGGAACGGCGGCGCGGGTATCTGCACCGGCACCCTCCGGCTCCGCATCGCCGCGGACAAGCCTGCCCTCGGCATCCAGTGAAGCGTTGGCCTCAAACGCCTGCTCGCCAAAGGTAAAGTCCGCGAGCGAAATGAGCTCGTAGTCGCCCGACTGAGAGTTGTCGAACACCAGGCGGTCGGCATCGAGCTGCGGCATGTCCAGAGCGTCGGTCGGCAAAATACGGCGCAGCACGTCGTAGGTCAGATCAGTCTCGACGTCGAAGGTCGGCGCCGTCACCTTGCCACGGCTCACGCCGGCATCCATCGCCAGAATGACCAGCTCTCGCGCACGCGTCATGGCGACATAGAGCAAACGAGCCCGCTCTTCGAGCGAAAGCTGCAGGTCGTCGTTGCGCAGGCGAGCAAATGCCTCAGCGGGAGAACCCGTCGCGCAGACGTCCTCCATGAGCTCCGGCGGCAGCCATAGCGACGTGCCCTTGCCCTTAAACGCATGCTCAAACTGCTTTTTAACGTCGTCGCCCTTCACAAAGGTTCCGTCGGCGAGCTTAACGCCGTCGAAGCGTGCCGGCAGTGCCACGACCTGCGCGCCGCCGTCGACGCGACCCATCTGTGCCGCACCCGAGGACTTACGCACGCCAAAGCACTCGGCGACCGCCACGACCGGATATTCCAGGCCCTTGGATGCGTGCACCGTCATGATGCGCACCGCGCCGTCGCCCTCCTCGTTGAGCGCGCCCGGGGCCTCCTTGCCCGCCAGAAAGCGGTCGAAGGCAAGCGCAATGGAGCGCGGCGAGTTGCCGAACTCGGCCTCCGCCTCGGCCACGGCATCGAGCGCCTTGAGCACGTTGGCGGCAATGGCCTTGCCCTCGGGACCACGCTGCGCCAGACGCACAAACCAGCCCGAAGCGTTGACCACGTCGCGCGCGATGGCGGCGAACGAATCGCGGCCCACACGACGAAGCGCATAACGCAGCACCTCGCGGGCGCGCGTCACGAGCGGCAGGCCCTGCAGGCCCGGCGCATCGGAATCGCTCATGATGCCCGCATCGATGTTGCGGCGCGAGGTCTCCCCCGTCTCGCTATCGAGCTTGGTCGCCAGCGCCAGGAATTCCTGGGCGCCGAGTGCAAACATCGGCGAGGCGAGCAGCGGCATAAGGCCCTGCGCCGTATCGGCCGGATTGGCGAGCGCACAAACCAGGGCGCGCACCGTCTGCACCTCGGCTGCTTGGGCAAAGACCGAGCCGCCCGCGATGACGCAGTCGAGCCCTTGGTCGCGGAAGGCCTGTGCGTAGACGTCAGCGTTGGTCATGCGGCCCAGCAGCAGCACCATGCCGCCCTGGGGCTGGCCGGCATCGGCAAGCGCGCGGAATCGCTCGGCGATCACACGGGCCTTGGCCTGTGTGCGCTCCTGCGTACTGCCGCCGGCAACAAAGAGGGCCTGGCGACGCGAGGCATCTGCCACCAGCGTGTCCTTGCGGCCGTCGCTCGCCTCAAGGTCCAAAAAGCCCTGCATCAGGCCGCCGTCATCGCCGTCGAAGACGCGTGCCACGTAACGCAGCACTTCGTCATGGCTGCGGAAGTTGCGCACGAGTTTGACGAGCTCGCCAGCAGGGACATCGGCAGCAACGCCAGCGACGGCCGCTGCCTCGGCCGTCCCCGAGGCGCCCACCTTGCGCTCCTGGCGACGGAACACCTCGACCTCGGCGCCGCGGAAGCGATAGATCGACTGCTGTGCATCGCCCACGGTGCACAGCGCGCGCTCCCCCGCGCCGGTCAGGTAACGGATCAGGTCGACCTGCATCTGGTCGGTATCCTGGAACTCGTCGATCATGACCATCTTAAAGCGGCCCTCGTACGCAGCACGAATGGCCGGGTAGTCGCGCAGGGCCTCGTAGGCCATGCGCAGCAGGTCGTTATTATCGAGGGCGGACTGGCCGGCCTTGAGCGCGCGGTACTCAGCCTCTACAGAGCGGGCCAAGCCCACCAGCGCATCGAGCGCCGGGCCACCGCAGGCCAGCACGATATTGATAAACGCATCGGCGGCCTCGGCCTTGAGCAGCTCGACCTGCTCCTTAGGGAATGCATTGCTCGCGCGCGGCATGGTGCACGACATCATGAGTCGCGCCGCATCGGCCATGGTCTTGCCGCTTGCCTCGAATGCATCGATGGCGTCGAGCGCCACCTGTGCCTTCTCGGTCGCGGCCTTGCTCGCACCCAGTGCTGCGCGATAGGCATCGGCAAGCGCCGAGGTGTCGGCCTGTCCGCGCGCCACATGCACGTCGTCCATGCCGCCCGGCAGCTGGCTCGAGAGCTCCAGCAGCTCGCGCACCAGGCCCTTAATGGTCGTGCCGGCACCAAACGGCCCGCCCTCGCCCGCCATGGGATACCAGGCGTAGAGGGCCTTGAGCGATGCCGCGAGCTCGGGGGCGGCATCGGGCGCCGTCGCGCGGGCCAGCACATGCTCAACAGCCTGGTCCATAAGCTCGTCGGTATCAGTGAGCACCGTGAACTCGGGATCGATGCCCAGCTCCAACGCATGTGCGCGCAGGATACGCGAGCACATGCCGTGAATGGTCGAGATCCACGCATCGTCGACGGTCAGGGCCTCCTCGTCCATGCCCTCGTCGATGAGCGCGCGGCGCACGCGGTCACGGATCTCGGCCGCGGCATCTTTGGTAAAGGTAATGGCGAGCACCTGGTCCAAATGCTCAATGAACGGACCAGATTCGGGCGAGAGCGCGTAGACGATGCGGCGCGTGAGGGTAAAGGTCTTGCCCGAGCCGGCGCCCGCCGAGACAAACAGCGGACGATCGAGCGTTTTGACGATCTGCAGCTGTTGCGGCATCAAAGTCGAAAGATCCATGGTCTACACGTCCCTCCTTACAAACGTTCCTTCGTGGTTATACGAGCAGCGCGCATGCGCGGCCTGAGCCGACGCCGGGTCGACGGCGGCAACGTTGCCCGCCTCGAGCTCGCGCAGGCGCTCGGCGATGCCGGCCTCCACGCGATCGAGCAGAGCGTCGAAGTCCATGCTGCCACCCTCGCCGGGGAAACCTTTCTTAAGGCCCGGGATGCGACCGTCACCACGCTCCTCCTCGAGCAGCTCGGCACTCGCGGCGCCTCGCAGCGCCGGTTTGCCGCCCTTGGTCGAAAAATAGAGCGCCGCACGGGTATCCAGATCCAGCGCCCGGCGCATGGCCTGCGCATAGATAAGCGTCTGAGTATGGGGCGGTAACCAGCGCGGATCGTCGATGGGCGCCGTGCCCGATTCCTCGTCGCGCACCGTAGGGTCGGCAAGCTTAAACTCCTCAACGCCCGTGCGATGCTTGTAGTCGATCACCACGGCACGATTCTCGGCGTCCACGTCCACGCGGTCGATGCGCCCGCCAAGCGGCCAACCGGCATACTCGACCTTGAGCTCGTTGAAGGCGAACTCCAGGTAGCGCGGGGCAAAGGGGGCAAGCGCCTCGGACTCGTAGGCAAGCACGCCCTCCAGCTGCGGCAAGATCTCGGCCACCTGGCGCTCCTCCACCGCAGAGAGCGGCACCAGCGGGCCCTCCGTGCCTCGCTTGCCGGCGTGCTCGGCCAACGTCTCGTCAAAGACCTCGCGCAGCAGCTCCTGAGCGCGCGGCAGATTCTCGGGCGTCACGCGCTCCATGCCCTCCCGGGGCAGGCGGGCATGCAGGTGCTCCAGCACATCGTGAACAAAGTTGCCCTTCTCCATGTTGCCAAAGCCCGCGTCGATGGACTGGGGCTTCACGCGATACGACACGAACCAGCACAGCGGGCACATCGAGTACGCCTCAATCTGCGAGGCGGACGTCAGACGCGGCACGAGCGGCGCGTTCTCGCCCTCGCCATCGCGGCGACGCAGGACCAGGTACGGCACAGCCGCCTCACTCAAATGCTGAGGAGCCTCGCACGCGACGCGCTTACACTCGATACCCTCGCCGGCCGCTGGATCAAAATCGGCGACAATACCGCCCTCGCCCACGCACGCAACCTTGGCGGCGCCAGCGGCCTCGGCACGTGCCCGCAGCTCGGTCCAAACGGCTGCCGGGTAGCACTCGCGCGCCTGGCGATCGTGCGTCACGCGGGCAAGCGCAACCGGACCGCGTGCCGCCTGCATCGCGCGGCCAAAGCGCACACGCAGCAGGGCCGCGGGCTCAAGCGTCACACCGCTGCGATCTAACTCTGCCGTCAGCGTAGCCAGCGGTCCCTCTTCGTGCGAAAGCGGATAACTGTCCAGGTCGACATCGGCAAACAGCACGGCATCGTAGCTGTCGGGGCGCAGGGCTGCCGCATCGGCAAGCGACGCAAAGCGCACCTGGGCGCGCGGCGTGCGGTCGACCTCGTAGGTCTCGTAATCGTATGCGGTGCTGCGCTTGTCCACCTTGGTACGAACGCCGTCGAGCACGGGCACGGTCGCGGCCTGCGACACGTCGAGCGCACGAGCATCGTTCATAAGGATGTCGATGGCATGGCGCAGCAGGGTGGTCTCCGCCTGGCGACGAGCCTGACCGTCAAGGCCTCCAAGGGCGCGATCGGGCAACGCCTCGGCGACGGCGAGCATTGCCTTGAGCGCCGTCACGGGTTTGTCGCGCCACAGCGCTTGAAACACGTCCGAGACCACGCACGGCACGTTCTTAAACCAGTTATCATCACTGGCAGCCTTGCGCGTGCCCCTGACCTGGCCCTGCACGCTCTGCAGCAGGCTTTTGACGGCCGTAGTGGTCTTGCCGCGCGACAGGCGCATGTTCTTGTCGAACGTGCGCGCGCTGGCGGCATCGGCACCCGAAAGCGGACTGTAAATCCAGTCGGTAAGCTCCGGCGCGGGCCACCACTCGGTCTTGGAGGCAGTGCCCTCGTCGGCGGCCTTCATGCGCTCGATCAGATTGGCGAGCGCCGTGAACTGCCCGCCCGCGATGGATTGGGAAAACGCCGTGAACTCGGTTGTCTCGGCCGCAATATGACGTGCCGCCAAACGGGCAGCGAGTTCACCGAACAGCTGGGGCGCCCGGGCAGACACCACGAGCACACGCACGGGGTCCGCAGACGCCGCGACACCGCCGTCGACCTCGGCGTCCTCACACGTTTTTACCAGCTCATCGATTGCATCCACATAGGCGTGGGCGCGGGCGTGAGGGCCGGCAACCTCTACAAAGGCAGGCTGAGCGGCGGACTTGGAGGCAGTCTGGGGCGCGGCGGCACCCTCCCCCAGCGGCGCGACCTCAAACAGCACGCCGCGGGCATCAAATGCGGCAGCAAGCTCCTCGCGCATCGCCGCCTGCTCGCGGGCAAGCAGCACAACGACCTCTCCCCCGTTATTCGCCACGGCAGACAGCAGCTCGAGCAAGCCGTGCGTAAACGACGTGATACCGCGCACACATACCGCGCGGGCGCACGCCGGAAGGTTGTCGGCCAGCACCTCGGCCATAAGGTCAGCCGCCTCGCAGGGCTCGACCATGTCTCGACGGTCCAAACCACTCGCATAGGCACTCAACAGCTCGAACACGCGAGCCTCGGCGTCGCTCTTGGGATCGGGCTGGCAAACGTCGCCGCAGCAGCGCTCGGCACCCGTTCCCGCTACGCCCGGCAGCACATCGCGGGCCATGCGCGTGAGCATGCGCACCGTGCCCTGACTGTGCGAAAGCGGCTGCAGGCCGGCATCGTCGCGACGGGCGATCATGTCCGAGAACAGCATCTGGCGCTGCATGTTGTCGACGAAGCTGCGGCCATCGCCCATAAGCTCCCACAGCGAACGAAGCCACGACGCGGGCGTCTTGTAGTCGATACCCAGCGAGGCGCCAGCAACCGCGGCATCGTGACGGCACAGGTCAAGCTCGGCAAACGAGGGCGCCAACAGAACGGCACGCCCGTGGCGGGCAACCAGGTCGGCGAGCAGCGCCGCCTCGGCATCGCTCAAGTCCGTACCGGTATTGGTGGTATAGATTCGAACAGGCATGGTCCTCCACTCAAACCGTTCGCAATAATCATTGCATCCATCCTACCCGCCCACGCGGACAGATTTGCCCCACGCCAACAGATTTGATTCCTCCGTCCCCAAGGGATCAAAAAACCGCCCCCGAAGGGACGGTTCTGCGCAATTCGTTTTTGCCGCTGGCCTACTCGCCATCCTCCAGTTTGATGAGGATCTTGCGATAGCCACCGTACTCGCCATTAAGCGCCTTGGACACGCGGCTCACCGTGGTGGACGAAGCGCCGGTGCGCGCCTGAACCTCAACATAGGGCTCGCCCTCATCCAGATAGCGCGCGACCTGCAGACGCTGCGATAAATCGCAAATCTCGCGCGGCGTGCAGATATCGGTTAAAAACGCCTGGATATCGTTCTCGTCATCCAAAAGACTAAATGCGTGGACCAGCTGCTTGACATCAGGCTTGTCAAACATGTTCTCGATATTCATCGATCACCGCCAAACCCGCCATAAGGCATCGAAGTTGATACTGACATCGGGCATCGTTCGCCCGTAAATATGCAATAAAACTATGCATGGGCCATTTGCCCGTAGCAGTGTAGCACACCACCAAACTAAAGTGACAAGACTCTCTGTCAGCGGCACGTTTTTCAGGACGAACGCCGTTTAGAAACCGAATGCGCACGTAAGCTCCACGAATATTTGAGACAATGGGCGCCCAAACACCGCGGCGCGCCCGCGCAACCATCCAAGTCGCCGCCGCAAGCCGCTTCACGCGACGCCAGCAACCCCGGCGCAAGAAAGGATTCACGCCATGCGCTTTATGCTTAACTGGCTCTTCACCTCGATCGCCATCGCGATCGCCACGTTCCTCGTCCCCGGCATCCAGCCCTTCGGCTTTGCCGAGGCCTGGGTCTGCTTTGCCTTTGTGGGGCTGTTCCTCAACATCGTCGATTCGTTCGTCAAACCGTTCCTCACGGTCATCTCGCTGCCGCTCACGATCATTACGCTCGGCATTTTCCAGCTCGTGCTCAACAGCTTTATGCTGGAGCTCGCCAGCTACCTGTCGGTCAACCTGTTGGGCGTCGGCATCTCCATCGCCGGCTTTGGCTCGGCCTTTATGGGCAGCATCCTAGTGTCCATCATGCGCAGCATCCTCGATAGTCTTGCCGAAGAGTAGAACGCCCCGATACACAGACGCATCGGACCAAATCAAAGGCCGCCCATCGCAAAAATGGGCGGCCTTCTTATTTGCCAAGTCTCAGAGGGCAAGAAAATCTACCATTTCCACCCCGTCCCCAAATGGCAGGTATGGGTTAGATGACGTAGTCGTAGCCATGGTTGGGAGCGACAAGTTGATCGAGCGTCACACCGTTGAGGTAGTCGTTGATAAGCTTGTCCAGGTTCTTCCACACGTCGAGCGTGGGGCACTCATCAGATCGCGAGCAGCCCTTGCAGTCGCCATCCAGGCAGGCGACCGGCGCCAGACTGCCCTCGGTCAGGCGCAAGATCTCGCCCACCGTGTACTGTTCGGGCGGGCGCGTGAGCACGTAGCCGCCGCCCTTGCCACGCATGCCAGAAAGCATGTTGGCGCGCACGAGCGTCGCCAAGATGTTCTCGAGATATTTCTCGGAAATCCCCTGTCGCGCCGCGATCTCTTTGAGCGGGATGCGACCGGCCGCCTGGTGCTCGGCCAGGTCAACCATAACGCGCAGGGCGTACCTGCCCTTAGTAGAAACCAACATATATAGTGCTGCCTTTCGGTCTTTTAGTCCGTTGAAATTCTAGCCGAAAAATTGGGTTTGAAAATACCCGTTCCGGTCAAGATGGTTAATCAGCTTGTAATAATCTTCTATTTCCTATTGCATTACTAGGCTTTAGTGTCTACTATGCTTGCCAACAGCTAAACGAACAACCTATAAGGTTTATGGGTTTAGCTGCTAGACACGCCGTAAAACCACACGGCAACCAGCAACTTGAACACTTTGGAGGTTCACCATGAGCAAGGTTTACACGTCCATCGATCAGCTTATCGGCCACACCCCGCTTCTGGAGCTCACCCACTTTGAGGCCGACGAGGACCTCAAGGCCCGTGTGCTCGTCAAGCTGGAATACTTCAACCCCGCCGGATCCGTCAAAGACCGCGTCGCCAAGAACATGATCGACGAGGCCGAAAAGGCCGGCAAGCTCGTGCGCGGTGGCGACTACACCATCATCGAGCCCACGAGCGGCAACACCGGCGTCGGCATCGCCTCAGTGGCGGCCGCCCGCGGCTACAAGGTGATCATCACCATGCCCGAGACCATGTCCGTCGAGCGCCGCAAGCTGATGCAGGCATACGGTGCGCAGCTCGTGCTTACCGACGGCTCCAAGGGTATGAAGGGCGCCATCGCCAAGGCCGAGGAGCTGCAGAAGGAGACTCCCAACAGCATTATCGCCGGCCAGTTTGTGAACCCCGCCAACCCCGCCATTCACAAGGCCGCGACCGGCCCCGAGATCTGGGATGACACCGACGGCCAGGTCGACATCTTCGTCGCCGGCGTTGGCACCGGTGGCACCGTGACCGGCGTGGGCGAGTTCCTCAAGGAGCAGAACCCCGAGATTAAGGTCGTCGCCGTCGAGCCCGCCACCTCCCCGGTGCTCTCCAAGGGTCAGGCCGGCCCGCACAAGATCCAGGGCATCGGCGCCGGCTTTGTGCCCGACGTCCTCGACACCCAGGTCTACGACGAGATCATCCCCGTCGAGAATGACGACGCCTTTGCCACCGGCCGCGCCGTGGGCCACAAGGAGGGCGTGCTCGTGGGCATTTCGTCCGGTGCCGCCGTGTGGGCCGCACTGCAGCTGGCCAAGCGCCCCGAGAACGAGGGCAAGACCATCGTGGCCCTGCTTGCCGACACCGGCGAGCGCTACCTGTCCACGGCACTGTTCCAGGACTAGAGCTTCTCGTTCTTAGAACGAGTCCAAGGCACGCCGGTCTCCCCTCTCTTCTGGCAGCCTGGGCTCATCCCAACAGGGTGTCCCACGAAACGTCCGAACTTGCTACAATGTCTGCGGCGCGGAACCAGCCTCCCGCGCCGCTTTTCTTTTTTGGCCACATGCCACCAAGGAGAACCTCCCCATGCACAACAAGCGCGTGCTCGTCGCCATGAGCGGCGGCGTCGATTCCAGCGTGAC
>DBFOME010000055.1:0-2823 GCA_048430645.1 Collinsella sp.
CGTGGAAGGCGTTGCCTGCCGATGAGGAGCTGCTGCGCGGCGAACTCGCCGCGGCGGGCGTTCCCACCGAGGGCTATACCGTGATTGATATGTGGGAGGTCGTGCGATGATCTACCTGGATAACGCGGCGACGACCATGCACAAGCCGCAGGAGGTCATCGATGCGGTGACGCAGGCGATGTGCTCGCTCGGCAATGCCGGGCGCGGCGCCACGTCGGGTGCCCTCGATGCCGCTCGTACGATTCACGGTTGCCGTGCCAAGCTCGCGCGCCTTTTAGGTTGCCCGAGGGCGGACCATGTGTGCTTTACGCCCAACTCTACGGCGGCGCTCAACACCGTCATCTGTGGCGTGGTGCGCCCCGGCGACCGCGTGGTCACGACGGTGCTCGAGCATAACTCCGTGCTGCGTCCGCTCAACCGCCTGGCAGCGGAGCGGGGCGTGACCGTTGAGCATGCGGGCTGTGACGTAAACGGTGTGCTCGACTACGTCGAACTCGAGCGGCTTGTCACGCCGGGTACGTGTGCCGTGGTGGTGACGCATGCCTCCAACGTGACCGGCAACGCGGTCGACATTGCGCGCGTAGCGGCCATGGCCCATGCGGCAGGTGCGCTTGTAATCGTCGATGCCTCGCAGTCTGCCGGTACGGCGCATATCGATATGCGCGCCATGGGGCTCGACGTCGTGTGCTTTACCGGCCACAAGGGGCTCATGGGACCCCAAGGCACCGGCGGCCTGGCCGTGGCGGAGGGCATTGACGTGGCTCCGTGGGCCATGGGTGGCACGGGCGTGCACAGTTTCGATGCGCTGCAGCCGCTTGAGTGGCCCACGCGTCTTGAGGCGGGCACGCTCAACGGTCACGGCATCGCGGGACTTTCTGCCGGTCTCGACTTTATCGAGGCACAAGGCGGGGTCGAGGCGATTGCGGCTCGTGAGCGTGCGCTCGCCGATCGCTTCCTTGCCGGTGTGCGCAAGATTCCGGGGATTAAGCTCTACGGTGCGTTTGACCAGCCCATGCGTTCGGCGATCGTGTCGCTCAACGTGGGCGATATCGACTCTGCCGAGATCTCGGATGCGCTCATGCAAGGGTGGGGGATTGCGACGCGCCCCGGCGCCCATTGCGCTCCGCTCATGCACCGCGCACTCGGGACCGAGCGCCAGGGTATCGTTCGCTTCTCGTTTGGGTATTTCAACACGGACGAGGAAGTCGATACCGCGATTGACGCTTTGCGCGATTTAGCCTGCTAGAGCGTATATACTTGCGGGACGGGTGTTTTTGCCCGTCCCGTTTTTGTTTCGACCCGAAAGGTGTGCATATGGCCTCATCCGCTCCGCGCGGTTTGCGCTCCGACCATGTCGTTACCGTCGGCATTGCGCTGTTCTCGATGCTCTTTGGTGCCGGTAACCTCATCATTCCGCCGCTGCTGGCACTTCAGGCCGGCACGGCCACGTCGCTTGCCATGATTGGCTTTTTGATTGCCGCTATCGGTCTGCCTGTTATGGGATTTATCGCCGTGGCGCTCGCCGGAACGGCGCGCGAGCTTGCCGGCCGCGTGCACCCCAAGTTTGGCGAATTCTTCGTTGCGGCGGTGTATCTGGCCATCGGCCCGTGCCTGGCCATTCCGCGCACGAGCTCTACGGCGTTCGAAATGCTGGTGCCGCTGCTACCCGAGGACGTTTCGCTCGGCACGGCACGTCTGGTGTTTGCGATTGGGTTCTTCGTCGTCGCGTTTGCGCTCACGCTGCGCCCGGGTGTCATCACACGCGTGCTCGGTCGCATTACGGGTCCCGCGCTCATTGCGCTCATCGTGCTGGTCGTGGGTGCTGCCGTGATCTCGCCGCTGGGACCGGCTGCCGCGCCTCAGGCTCCCTACGATGCAGGCGCCGCCGTGCAGGGCTTTCTGACTGGCTATCAGACCATGGACCTGCTCGCGTCGCTCGCCTTCGGCATCATCATCGCCGAGACCATCCACGAGTTGGGTGTTACCGATGACAAGCGCGTGGCCTTTGAGATTTCGCGTTCCGGTGTGATCGCCGGCGTGCTCATGGCCATCATCTACTGTGGCTTGGGCCTTGCCGGTATGCAGCTCGGCACCGTGATGCCCGACGCCACCAATGGCGCTGCCATTCTTGCCCGCTCTGCCTCCATGCACTTTGGCCTTGCAGGCACGGTCGTGGTCTTCGCCATCTTCTTCCTTGCCTGCATGAACGTGTGCATCGGCCTCATCAGCTGCTGCTCGCGCTACTTCTGCGAGACGTATGTGGTTAAAGGGGGAGCAGAGGCCTCCGAGGAGGCCATGCGCCGCCCCTTTGCGGTTCTCGCCTTTGTGTTCGCCGCATTTTCGTGCGTGCTCTCCAACGTGGGCCTCGACGTGATCCTCATGTTCTCGGTGCCCATGCTCAACGCCTTGTATCCCGTTGCCATCGTACTGGTGCTGATGGGCCTGGTGCACGGTTTTTGCGACGCGCATCCGCAAGTGTGGGTCTGGGTCGGCGGCGTGGTCGCCGTGCAGAGTGTGATCACCTCGGTCCGCGATGCGTTCTTTGCGGGCGCGTGGCTACCGTTCGATTCGCTGCCGTTGGCAGATATCGGTGCTGCGTGGGCGCCGGTCGCCGTGGTGGCGTTTGTGATAGGCCTGCTCCATAGTCGTTTTGTTGCACATTCGAGGAGCTAAGGCATCAATGCTTGCACAGGCGGGGAGTCTCCCCTATAATTTCCTTCGCTTTGGGACACGCAAGGTTTAGACCTTAGCTGCTCAACACCTTCGGGACGTGGCGCAGTTTGGTAGCGCGCCTGCTTTGGGAGCAGGATGTCGCAGGTTCAA
>DBFOME010000056.1:0-15015 GCA_048430645.1 Collinsella sp.
AGCACCCAATTGGCCCTCTCGGGGGCAGGGACGTTCGGCCGTGCGCGGGCGCCCGGTCGGCGGCCCGTTCTGGGCGCGCCTCAATCGTAGCCCGAGACGGTCCCGGGCTGACAATTTCGACTGTAATGGACGTTCTTAAACAACTAGGTGGAAAGGGGGCGCTGCGGATTGGTTCCGCGGCGTCCCCTTTGCGTTGGCGTGTCGGTTATGCCTTACAGCTCGTACAGCGTGGTGAACTTGTCCTGCAGGTAGCTGCAGTAGTAGCGGGCGTCAAAGTCCATGCCGCACGCGCCCTTGATGAGCTCCGGTGCGTCCTTGGCACGGCCCCACTGCCAAATGTGCTCGCCCAGCCAGGCACGGACGGGCGCCAAATCGCCGCTCGCACAGGCACCGGTAAGGTCGACGCCGTCGCGGCACATGGCCGGCACAAACATAGCGTCGTAGGCGCTACCCAGCGCATACGTGGGGAAGTAGCCAAACGAGCCACCGCTCCAGTGCGTATCCTGCAGGCAGCCGTGCGTGTCGTCGGGAACGGGAATGCCCAGGTACTCATCCATAAAGCGATTCCAAAGCGCGGGGATGTCCTTGGCCGTGGCCTCGCCGGCAAACAGCATGCGCTCGATCTCGTAGCGCACCATAACGTGCAGCGGATAAGTGAGCTCGTCCGCCTCGGTGCGGATCAGCGACGGCCGTGCGATGTTCACGGCATGGTAGAGCGTATCCTCGTCCACACTGCCATAGACCTCGGGCGCGTGACGGCGCAGCACCTCGAGCAGCGGGCCCATAAAGGCGCGGCTGCGACCCACGGTGTTCTCGAAAAAGCGGCTCTGGCTCTCGTGGATGCCCATGGAAGTGCCGCCCTCCAGGCGGGTGCGCGCATAGGCAGGATTGACGCCCAGCTCGTACATGGCGTGTCCCGCCTCGTGGATGATGCTGTAGACGTTGGAGATGCAGTCGTCCTCGTAGATGTGCGTCGCGATGCGCGCGTCGCCCACGGCAAAGCCCTCGCTAAACGGGTGCTCGGTAAAGGCAAGCGTGGTGTCGTTCAGGTCCAGGCCGACGAGCTTCATAAGGTCGAAGCTCATGGCGCGCTGGGCGGCCTCGGGCACGCGGGCGTGCAAAAAGTCGGCAGCGGGCTGCTGGCCGCGCTCGCCGATGGCGTGCACGAGCGGCACGACCGTCGCCTTGACCTCATCGCAAAACGCATCGAAGCTCTTGGCGGAAAGGCCGCGCTCGTACTGGTCGAGCCAAACATCGTATGGGTCGCGCTTGGGGTCCATGAGCTCGGCCTGATGCTTAAGTTGGGCGACGATTCTATCCACATAGGGCTCAAAGCTCGCCCAGTCATTGGCCGTCTTGGCCTTGTGCCACACGGCGTCGGCCTCGCAGGTGAGCCTGGTCCAGGCCTCGGCCTCCTCGGTGGGAATGACGCTCGCTTCGCGCTGGTCGCGGCCGAGTACGCGGATCTCGTCGAGCAGCTGCGGGTCGTCGATCTTGCCGCCGGCGACGGTTTCGCGTGCCAGCGAGCGCACAAGTTCGACAGACTTTTCGCTGGTCAGGAGCTTATGATGCTCGCCGGCAAGGGTGCCCATGGCGTCGGCGCGCGCTGCGGCGCCGTTGGCGGGGGCAATGGTCGCGCCGTCAAACTCGGCAATCTTGAGCAGGTACTCGCGGGTCCACAGCTTGCCCTCGAGCTTGCGGAATTTTTTGACGGCCTTATCGACCTTCATGCTTTTGGGCGTCTTGCCCGCTGCGGGCTCGGCCTTCTTATCGTGCTTCTTTCCCATACCATATCCTTGATCTCGCGAACCGAGCGCCACGGATGGGCGCACGGCCAGTTTACACAGCTACCTGCCTTGTACCCAGCACGAACAAAACGGAACGCGGCGATATGCCCAAACAATGTGGTATCCTGTAGCCCAATGCGTTGACGGAGAGGGTTTTGCCCGCCGCGTCGCCGGCAAGAGAGGGAAGGTCATGGGCTGTAAGCCTTCCTGCGGTGGCAAGGGCCAAGCGTTCACTCCCGAGCAGCGACCTCAACGGGCACGCGGCCGGCGGCGGCGATGTCCCCAGTAGGGAAGCCGTGAGCCTCGCGACAAGGGGCAAAGAGTGGGCGCGGCGGGCCAGACATCCGCCGGGTCAAACAAGGTGGTACCGCGGAATTCAACCGTCCTTGGGCAATGCACATGCCCGAGGACGGTTTTTTGTTACCGAACCGGGCCGCGTTTTCGCAACGTCAGACGGCGGCAGCCGCCTCGGCAAGCGGGGAGCGCGAGAGACGAAAGGGAAGACATGAGTCTGATTGATGATCTGGTCAAACTCGAGGAAGAGGCCAAGGAGCTCGTCGCAGGCGCCGACGACGCCGCAAAGCTCGAGGCCGCGCGCGTTGAGCTGCTCGGCCGCAAGGGCCGCATCACCGGCCTGATGCGCATGATGGGCAAGCTCGCCCCCGAGGATCGTCCCGTGATGGGCAAGCGCGCCAACGAGATGCGCCAGCTGATCGAGGGCATGCTCGACGAGCGCACCACCGAGATGAAGGCCGCCGCCCTCAAGCACGCACTCGAGCACGAGGCCGTCGACATCACGCTACCGGGTATCCGTCCGCAGATCGGCCACCAGCACCTGATCAAGCAGATCATCGAGGAGGCCGAGGACATCTTCTGCGGCATCGGCTACACCGTCGAGTCTGGCCCCATGGTCGACACCTCCTATTACAACTTCACCGCGCTCAACGCCCCCATGGATCACCCGAGCCGCTCGGCCCGCGATACCTTCTATGTGGTCGACAACAACCCCGGCAGCGTCGCGCACCCCGAGGCTCACGCCCACGGCGAGTCCGACGTGCTGCTGCGCACCCAGACCTCGGGCGTGCAGATCCACACCATGGAGTCGCAGAAGCCGCCCATCTACATGATCTGCCCGGGCACCGTCTACCGTCCCGACACGGCCGACGCCTGCCACCTGCCGCAGTTCAACCAGATCGAGGGCCTGGTCGTCGACGAGGGCATCACCTTTGGCGATCTTAAGGGCACGCTCGACTACTTTGTTAAGTGCATGTTTGGCGAGGACCGCAAGACGCGTTACCGCCCGCACTTCTTCCCCTTCACCGAGCCGAGCTGCGAGGTAGACGTGAGCTGCCACGTGTGCGGCGGCAAGGGCTGCAACTTCTGCAAGCACAGCGGCTGGATCGAGATTCTGGGCTGCGGCATGGTCGACCCCAACGTCCTGATTAACTGCGGCATCGACCCCGAGAAGTACACCGGCTTCGCCTTTGGTATTGGCGCCGAGCGCGTCGCGGCCCTGCGCTACGACCTGCCCGACCTGCGCACGCTCATGACAGGCGATATGCGCTTCCTGAACCAATTTTAGGCTGCGGCTTGCCCAAGCACGGCACCTCGGCGCTCATTCGTCGCTTGCGTACCAAAGTACGCGGCGCTCCTCTTTCGGGCCGATCTGCCGCACTTGGACAACCCTCGCTTTGTAAGGAATGTTCACAAAGTTGAAGTTTCCACCTGCATCTCTTCGCAGGCTTTCAGTATGAAAGGAGAGCTAGATGCGTGTTTCTTACGACTGGCTCAAGACCATGATCGATATTCCGGAGGATCCCAAGACCCTTTCGGACGAATATATCCGTACCGGCACCGAGGTCGAGGCGATCGACACCGTGGGCGAGTCCTTCGACCACGTGGTGACCGCCAAGGTGCTCACCAAGACCCCGCACCCCGATAGCGACCACATGTATGTGTGCTCGGTCGACGTGGGTGACAAGAACCTCGACGCCGACGGCAACCCCGCTCCGCTGCAGATCGTCTGCGGCGCGCAGAACTTCGAGGCCGGCGACCACATCGTCACGGCCATGATTGGCGCCGTGCTTCCCGGCGACGTCAAGATCAAGAAGAGCAAGCTTCGCGGCGTCGTGTCCATGGGCATGAACTGCTCCGCGCGCGAGCTCGGCTTGGGCGGCGACCACTCCGGCATCATGATCCTGCCCGAGGATACGCCCTGCGGCATGCCGTTTGCCGAGTACGTGGGCTCGAGTGATACCGTGCTCGACTGCGAGATTACGCCCAACCGCCCCGACTGCCTGTCCATGATCGGCATGGCCCGCGAGACCGGCGCCATCTTCGACCGCGATTTCCACGTTGAGCTGCCCGCCATTAAGGCCGAGGCCGGCCGCGCGACCGACGACGAGCTTTCCGTCGAGATCGCTGACGAGGGCCTGTGCGACCGCTACGTTGCCCGCATCGTGCGCAACGTCAAGGTCGGCCCGTCGCCCGACTGGATGGTCAAGCGCCTTAACGCCTTGGGCGTGCGCCCGCACAACAACATCGTCGACATCACCAACTATGTGATGATGCTCACCGGTCAGCCGCTGCACGCCTTTGACCTGGACACCTTTGCCGAGCGCGATGGCCACCGTCGTGTGGTGGTTCGCGCCGCCCAGCAGGACGAGAAGTTCACGACGCTCGACGGCGAGGAGCGCGTGCTCGACGCCGGTATGGGCCTCATCACCGACGGCGAGCGTCCCGTGGCGCTGGCCGGCGTAATGGGCGGCATGGATTCCGAGATCGAGGACGACACCGTCGACGTGATGGTCGAGAGCGCCTGCTTCAACGCCGGTCGCACCTCGCACACCAGCCGCGATCTGTCGCTGATCTCCGACGCCTCCATTCGCTTTGAGCGCCAGGTCGACGAGACCGGCTGCGTGGATGTCGCCAACGTTACCTGCGCGCTGATCGAGGAGATCGCCGGCGGCGAGGTTGCTCCCGGCTATGTGGACGTGTTCCCCGCGCCCAAGACCATCGACAGCATTAAGCTGCGCCTGGCCCGCGTGCGTGCCATCTGCGGTGCCGACATCGAGCCCGACTTTATCGAGCGTTCGCTCACCCGCCTGGGCTGCACCGTCGAGCGCGACGGCGAGGACTTCATGGTCACCCCGCCGAGCTTCCGTCCCGACCTGCCGCGTGAGATCGACCTGATCGAGGAGGTCCTGCGCCTATGGGGCATGGGCCGCGTTACGGCGACCATCCCGGCTGCCAAGAACCACATCGGCGGCCTGACCCGCGAGCAGAAGCTCACCCGTAAGGTCGGCGAGATCCTGCGCGCCTGCGGCCTCAACGAGACCACGACCTTTGGCTTTGCCGCCCCGGGCGACCTGGAGAAGATTGGTATGTCCACCGAGGGCCGCGGCTGCCCCGTGGTTCTCATGAACCCGCTGGTGGCCGAGCAGACCGAGATGCGCCGCTCGCTGCTGCCGGGTCTGCTGCAGTCTGTGGCCTACAACGAGGCCCACGGCACGCCCAACGTGCACCTGTACGAGGTCGGCAGCCTGTTCCATGGCCGCGAGAACGCCAGCCTGCCCAAGGAGACCAAGTCCGTGGCGGGCGTGCTCTCGGGCCAGTGGAGCGAGCAGTCCTGGAACATGAAGTACCGTAAGCTGCGCTTCTTCTTTGGCAAGGGCATTGTCGAGGAGCTGCTTGCTCAGCTGCGCATCGAGAAGGTTCGCTTCCGTCCCGTCGAGGGCGAGGGCTATGCCTTCTTGCAGCCGGGTCGCGCCGCCGAGGTTCTGTCCGGCGGTACCGTGCTGGGCTGGGTTGGCGAGATTCACCCCGAGGCGCGCGAGGCTATGGGCATTGACGAGGTTGTCGTTGCCTTTGAGCTCGACCTGGACAAGCTGATCAAGGGCGCCCGCAACCAGGAGAACTACCGTGAGTTCTCGCAGTACCCGGCCGTTGAGCACGACCTTGCTATCGTGGTCGACAACACTGTGACCTGCGAGGATCTTGAGCGCCGTATTACCAGCGCCGGAGGCAAGCTGCTCGAGGATGTGCGTCTGTTCGACGTCTACCGCGATCCCATCCGCATCGGAGCGGGCAAGAAGTCCATGGCCTTTGCGCTTACGTATCGCTCCGACGACCACACGCTTACCAGCGAAGAGGTCGAAAAGGCGCACCAGAAGATCGTTACCAAGGTGTGCAAGGGCGTAAACGGCGAGGTCCGCGGCTAGGTCCTGCGCCGGATATAGGCCAGCGTCGGCTGCCGTCGAGTCTTACGTGACTGCTGTTTTCGGTATAAGGCACCGTTGAGCCTGCATATATGACACGCGCATTACATAACGGCGTGCTGCTTTGTCGGCAGTGCGCCGTTTTGCTATGATAGCCCGCGGCGTGTTACGAATCTGACATTACGTAACACTGGAAAGGTGATTCAAGCGGCGTTGCAATTCCGTGCGCCGATAACCGGGAGGCGTACATGCACATTCCAGATAATTATCTGTCCCCGCAGACCGATGCCGTCATGGCGGTGGCAATGGTGCCCGTCTGGGTTCACTGTATCAAGAAGGTGCGCGCCACGCTCGATCGCGAGCACATGGCTTTCCTGGGCATCTGCGCCGCATTTTCCTTCTTGCTTATGATGTTCAACGTGCCGCTGCCCGGCGGCACCACTGGCCACGCCGTTGGTGGCGCACTCATCGCGCTGCTGCTGGGCCCCGAGGCCGCGGCTATCGCGGTTTCGGTCGCGCTGGCGCTGCAAGCGCTGCTGTTTGGCGACGGCGGCATCCTGTCCTTTGGCGCTAACTGCTTTAACATGGCCTTCGTGTTGCCGTTTGCCGCAGCCATCGTGTTCCGCGCGCTTAACAGCCGTTTGCACGACAAGAGCTGGGGCACCTCGGTTTCGGCCATCGTAAGCGGCTGGGTCGGCCTGTGCCTGGCGGCCCTGTGCGCAGCAATCGAGTTTGGTATTCAGCCGATGCTTTTCACGAATGCTTCGGGCGCTCCGCTGTACTGCCCCTTCCCGCTGTCCATTGCCATTCCGGCCATGATGATCCCGCATATGTTGGTAGCCGGCGTGGTCGAGGGCGTGGCGACTGCCGCGATCTACGGCTTTATCAAGAAGACGGCGCCGAGCGTTATCGTCGGCCCCGAAGCCGCCGATGGACAGCTTGCTGCCGAGGGCGCTGCTGCAAAGAAGACCTCGCTGGTCCCCACGCTCATCTTGGTTGCCGTGCTTGTCGTGGCCACGCCGCTGGGCCTGCTGGCCACGGGTGACGCCTGGGGTGAGTGGGACGCCGAGGGCGCCGCGACCGCCGTTCAGGAGGCTGGCGACGACAGCCTGCAGGCTTCGGTCGGTCTCGACACCCCGACCTTTGCCGACGCTCTGCCTACGGGTGATTACCTGCAGGCCTATTCCGAGGAGCAGGGTCTCGGCTTTGCCGGTCAGGCTGCCATGTATATCCTGTCCGGCGTGATTGGCGTGGCGGTGCTCACCATCGCATTCCGTCTGATCTCGCTGACGGTCAAGGAAAGCGGAGCCCATGGCGATGGTCGAGCTGCCTAGCTGGCTTGCGGCCGAGGAGCGATACGAGCCCGCGGGGGTTCGGCATCGAGTGATGCAAAAGAATGTCCTGCACCTGGCGAGCCTGCTTGAGCGGGTTCGCCTGGGTGGAGGCGCGCACGAGGGCGGGTCGATGGTCGACCGCGCCCTTTCTTGCGTTTCGGCTCCGGTGCGCCTGGTGGGGATGTTCGTTTGCGTCCTGTGCGTGTGTCTGACGCAGAGCCCGCTGTACCTCATGCTGATGGCGGCTATCGCACTGGTGCTCGTTGCCGTGCGCCCCGTACGCGGACTGCGGGCAACCTTTGTGCCGGCGCTTGGCGCTGCGGGGCTCGCGGTGGTTCTGGCGCTGCCCGCCTTGCTGCTGGACGCTTCTGCCGCGGGCGCCATGCTCAAGATTGCGCTCAAGACCTTCATTAATGTGTCGCTAGTGCTGGGCGTTTCGTGGACCCTCACGTGGAGCCGCATGTCGGCGTCGCTCAAGATGCTGCATCTACCCGACGAAGTTATCTTTACGTTTGATATGGCGCTCAAGCACATCGAGGTGCTGGGTCGCACGGCGCACAATCTGTGCGAATCGGTCATGCTGCGCAGCGTGGGTCGTGCGCCTGCGGGTTTTTCGCGCACCGACTCGCTGGCGGGTATCATGGGCATGACGTTTATCAAGGCGATGGAATGCAGCCGCGCGATGGACGAGGCTATGCTTTGCCGCGGCTTTGCCGGTGCGTATCCGGCGCCCGCGCGTGTCGGGTTTGGCTGGCGCGATGCGGTCTATGCGGCCGGCGTGGCGCTGCTGGCAGTGTTGTGCGCCGTGCTGTAGACGCTGCTGGTTTCGACTGGGGATGCAAATAGGGAAGGGCGACGTTTTGACGATCGATATGAATAGTGCGGCGGGCACGAACGGCGCGCGCGCCGAGGCCATGCCGCTCATCGAGCTGCGCGACGTGGTGTTCTCCTATGCGGGGCATACGGTTGTCGATGGTGTGTCGCTGCAGGTCGATCGTGGTGAACTCGTTGCCCTGCTCGGTCCCAACGGCTGCGGCAAGACGACGATCATGCGCCTTATCAACGGCCTTGAGCTCGCGGACGCAGGGGCATACCTGTTCGACGGGCATGTGATCGATGCGGCGTTTCTAAAGGATTCCGCGGCTGCTCAGCGTTTTCATCAGCGCGTGGGCTTTGTGTTCCAGAATGCCGATGCCCAGCTCTTTTGCGCTACGGTGGGCGAGGAAGTTGCTTTTGGTCCCGCGCAGATGGGGCTGCCGGCAGACGAGCTCGAGCGCCGCGTGCGCGATGCCATGGAACTGTTCCAGGTTACCGATCTGGTCGATGCCTCGCCTTATCAGCTTTCGGGCGGGCAAAAGAAGCGTGTTGCGCTGGCTGCCGTCGTGTCGATGAACCCCGATATCCTGGTGCTCGACGAGCCTACCAATGGACTTGACGAGGACTCTTGCGACATCGTGGTCAACTTCCTGCTGGCCTATGTTGCTGCCGGTAAGACGGTCTTGATGAGTACACATCATCAGGATTTGGTGCGACGCCTGGGTGCCCGCGCCATCTATATCGATCGATACCACCATGTGGTCGAGGCACCTTCGCCGTCGTATGGAACCGAAAGCGGTGCTACGGACTAGTTGCTGCGTAGAGCGTGCGTAGCCGCCCGCGCGGCTTTGCCGTGATGGTATAGTTATCCAGGTTTTTATGGGGGTGGCTATGCCAAGCTGGAACATTCATATCGCTCAGACGGAGCGTTTGCTGGAGCGCACCGGTGCGCTTGCCAATAGCGTGCGCGACCGCAATGCCTTTTTGTTTGGCTGCGTGGTTCCGGATATCTTCGTGGGCTATATGGTCCCTGGCATCGCCGATCCCATCCCGTACCGCATTACGCACTTTGCCAAGCCTGAGCCCATCCCTAAGCCTCGTGAGCATGAGTTCTGGGATACCTATGTGGCACCGTTGCTTAATAGTTCGCCCACCGGTGCGCCGGCCGCAGCGACCTCGATTATCGAGGAACGCGAGCGACTGAACCGCGTGCACTATCCCCAGCGTTACAAGGATGCCGAGCCGGTTGCCGGTCCCGGCACCTGTGAGTTCTCGCTTGCGTCCGAAGATGTGGCGCAGTCGCTGCTCGATTTAACACTGGGCGTCTGGTCGCATCTGGTGGCCGATACCGTATGGAATACGCGCGTGAATCAGTACCTGGAGGCGCACGGCGGCAAGCCATGTGAGGAGTTCCGCATTAAAAAGCAAGGCGACTTTGACTGGTTTGGCAAGACGCTCGGCATTGTTTCCATCCCGCGTGCGACCGATCGCCTGTATACCGCCGCGACGCGTTTTGGGCAGTATCCCATCCATAAAGAATATGTGCTCAAGACCATCGGCGTTATGCACGAGATTGTACGCGAAAACCCCGGCGAGCCCGATCATCCGCCGTATCGCCTGCTAACTGAGGAGTTCTTCGACTCAACGTTTACCGAGGTCATCGAGCTGACCGAGGCAGGCTTTGCGGCTCGCGTTGCTGCTTCTGACGTTCCGGCAGTCCCCCTGATCGCTAGCTGCTAGCCGGCCGGCTTTACGGAGAACAGTTCATCCCAATTGACCAACGGCTCCCGTCGCAGGCGTCTTCGGTGGTGCGCTCGGCATCGGAGAGGCTTGCGACTGAACGCAAATCGATGAGGCGGCATATGAAGAAGGTCTTAAAAAAGCCCGGAAGGCAATGCCTTCCGGGCCCTTTGCAATGCAAATCTGCTTGCAAGTGCGATTTAGCGCACCTGAGCGACGTAAGCGACGTTGGTCGAGGAGACCTTGTCCTCGAGCTGGACGCTCATGCGGGGATCGCCGGCGGTAGCGACGGTCAGGTCGCCGGCCTCGACGTAGCCGAGCTCCTTGGCGGTCTCGATCGCCTTGACGATCGTGCCGTTGACGGTGCCCTGGGTAATCTCGGCCTGGTGCGGGATAACGCCCCAGTACATGATCATCTGCTGGACGGCCCACTCGTGGCGGGAGAATGCGCAGATCGGCATGTTGGGACGGAAGTGCGAGATCAGGCGAGCGGTACGACCGGTGGTCGTCGGCACGGTGATGCACTTGGCGCCAACGGTGGTAGCCATGTTCACAGCGGACATACCCACAACGTTGTTGACGACGCGGGTGCCGTGAGCGTCAGCCGGAACCTCGAGCGGAGCGTGGGCCGGGAGGTACTTCTCGGCCTCGAGAGCGATGCTGGCCTGCATCTTAACGGCCTCGACCGGGTACTTACCGGCAGCGGACTCGCCGGACAGCATAACGGCGTCGGTGCCGTCGTAAATGGCGTTAGCAACGTCGGCAACCTCGGCGCGCGTCGGGCGCGGGTTCTGCTGCATGGAGTCGAGCATCTGCGTAGCGGTGATAACGGGCTTGTAGGCCGCGTTGCACTTGGCGATGATCTCCTTCTGGATGTGGGGAACGAGCTCGGGCTTGATCTCGATGCCCAGGTCGCCACGGGCGACCATGATGCCGTCGGAAGCCTCGAGGATCTCGTCGAAGTTCTCGACGCCCAGGGCGCACTCGATCTTCGGGAAGATCGTCACGTGCTCGCCGCCGTTCTCGCGGCAAAGCTCGCGGATGCCGCGGACGGACTCGCCGTCACGGATGAAGGAAGCGGCGATGTAGTCGATGTTCTCGGTCAGGCCAAAGAGGATGTCCTGACGATCGCGCTCGGTGATGGCGGGCAGCGAGATGTTGACGTTGGGCATGTTGACGCCCTTGCGCTCGCCGATCAGGCCGTCGTTCTTAACGACGCAGGTCATGTCCTGGCCGTCGACGGACTCGACCTCGAGGGCAACCAGGCCGTCATCGATCAGGATGAGGGAGCCCTTCTCGACCTCGGAGGGCAGAGCCAGGTAATCGAGGGAGATGTGCTCAGCGGTGCCGTGGAAATCCTCGGACGTGGGCTGAGCGGTGACGACGATCTTGTCGCCGGTCTTGACGGCAACCTTCTTGCCATCGACCAAAAGGCCGGTGCGGACCTCGGGGCCCTTGGTGTCGAGCAGGATGCCGACGGGCATGCCGAGCTCCTTGGAAATACGGCGGACGCGCTCGATGCGACCGTGGTGCTCGTCGTAGGAGCCGTGCGAGAAGTTAAAACGGGCGACGTTCATGCCCGCCTTGATCATCTCGCGGATGGTCTCGTCGCTATCGCAGGCGGGACCCATGGTGCATACAATCTTGGTGCGCTTGTACATTCAGACCTCCATCTGACATCGTCTTGCGCTGATAGATAAACCATAAGAAATAAAACTGAGATGATTATAACGAAATGCCGACCGAATACCCCAAAAAATCGACCGTATGCCGAATTAGAAGTTCATTTTTTGCGGAAAAACGGTATATGCAAAAACTTTACCAACCGTTCTAACCGCTGCTATCTGGGCGATATTTCAGTCTGACGATGCGCCGAAGAAAAAACGTTTTATCAATGTTGAGCATCACACTGTCTGCACCGTTGCGCCTGTGCCGTGTTTCCAGATGGAATGTTTTGGCTAGACGCGTCGCTTTGGGGTACCATAGCTCCACTATCAACTGCCGCTCAGCACGGCAGCCTTGATGAGCCCTTGCCCTTCTCCTGGGAATTATGATCGGGCATCAATCTGCTGAGTGGCCCGAATCCCAGGAGGGGACTCTATATGCAAAAGGAATACCTGTCCGCCGCGGCGGAGGTGCTCAGCGACCAAGGTGTCGATGAGAACCTCGGCCTGAGCAACGGCGAGGCGTCGGCGCGCCTTGCCAAGACAGGCCCTAACAAGCTCGAGGAAGCCGAGAAGACGCCGCTGTGGAAGCGTTTCTTTGAGCAGATGGCCGACCCTATGGTCATCATGCTGATCGTTGCCGCCGTCATCAGCGCGCTCACGGGCATGGTCAAGGGCGAGGCGGACTTTGCCGATGTCGCCATTATCATGTTCGTCGTTATCGTCAACTCGGTGCTGGGCGTGGTCCAGGAAGCCAAGAGCGAGGAGGCCCTCGAGGCCCTGCAGGAAATGAGCGCGGCGCAGTCCAAGGTGCTGCGCGACGGCAAGCTCGTGCATCTGCCGAGCGCCGAGCTCGTGCCCGGCGACGTCCTCATGCTCGAGGCGGGCGACTCCGTCCCGGCCGACTGCCGCGTCCTCGAGAGCGCCACGATGAAGATCGAAGAGGCCGCACTGACCGGCGAGTCCGTGCCGGTCGAGAAGCACGCCAACGTGATTGAGCTTGCCGCGGGCACCGACGACGTGCCGCTCGGCGACCGCAAGAACATGTGCTACATGGGCTCCACCGTGGTGTACGGCCGCGGTCGCGCCGTCGTGGTCGGTACCGGCATGAACACCGAGATGGGCAAGATCGCTGGCGCCCTGGCCGAGGCCAAGGAAGAGCTCACGCCGCTGCAGGTGAAGCTCGCCGAGCTCAGCCGTATTCTTACCATTATGGTTATCGTCATCTGCGTCGTGATCTTTGGCGTCGACATCATCCGTCACGGCGTGGGTAACGTCCTTACCGACCCGACTGCCCTGCTCGACACCTTTATGGTCGCCGTCTCGCTCGCCGTCGCCGCCATCCCCGAGGGCCTGGTCGCCGTCGTGACCATCGTCCTTTCGCTCGGCGTGACCAAGATGGCCAAGCGCCAGGCGATTATCCGCAAGCTTTCTGCTGTCGAGACGCTCGGCTGCACGCAGACCATCTGCTCGGACAAGACCGGCACGCTCACCCAGAACAAGATGACCGTCGTCAAGCACGAACTTGCTGCGCCCAAGGAGAAGTTCTTGGCCGGCATGGCGCTGTGCTCCGATGCCCAGTGGGACGAGGAACTGGGCGAGGCCGTGGGCGAGCCGACCGAGTGCGCGCTCGTCAACGATGCCGGCAAGGCTGGTCTTACTGGCCTGACTGCCGAGCACCCGCGCGTGGGCGAGGCCCCGTTCGACTCGGGCCGTAAGATGATGTCCGTGGTCGTCGAGACCCTGGACGGCGAGTACGAGCAGTACACCAAGGGCGCGCCCGACGTGGTGATCGGCCTGTGCACCCATATCTACGAGGGCGATAAGGTCGTCCCCCTGACCGAGGAGCGTCGCGCCGAGCTCGTGGCAGCCAACAAGGCCATGGCCGACGAGGCCCTGCGCGTGCTGGCACTGGCGAGCCGTACCTACACCGAGGTTCCCGCCGACTGCAGCCCCGCTGCGCTCGAGCATGACATGGTCTTCTGCGGCCTGTCCGGCATGATTGACCCGGTCCGCCCCGAGGTGGCCGACGCTATCCGCGAGGCGCACGACGCCGGCATCCGCACTGTCATGATTACGGGCGACCACATCGACACCGCCGTGGCCATCGCCAAGCAGCTGGGCATCGTCGCCGATCGCAGCCAGGCCATCACCGGTGCCGACCTCGACCGCATGAGCGACGAGGAGCTCGACGCGCACATCGAGGACTACGGCGTGTACGCTCGCGTTCAGCCCGAGCACAAGACCCGCATCGTCGAGGCCTGGAAGTCGCGCGACCAGATCGTGGCCATGACGGGCGACGGCGTCAACGACGCCCCGTCCATCAAGCGCGCCGACATCGGCGTTGGCATGGGCATCACCGGTACCGATGTCACCAAGAACGTCGCCGACATGGTGCTTGCCGACGACAACTTCGCCACCATCATCGGTGCCTGCGAAGAGGGCCGTCGCATCTACGACAACATCCGCAAGGTCATCCAGTTCCTGCTTTCGGCCAACCTTGCCGAGGTCTTCTCGGTGTTTATCGCCACGCTCATCGGCTTTACCATCTTCCAGCCGGTGCAGCTGCTGTGGGTGAACCTGGTCACCGACTGCTTCCCCGCGCTCGCGCTGGGCATGGAGGATGCCGAGGGCGACATCATGAAGCGCAAGCCGCGCAACGCCAAGGACGGCGTCTTTGCCGGCAATATGGGTCTGGACTGCGTGGTCCAGGGCCTGATCATCACCGTGCTGGTGCTGGCGAGCTTCTTTGTGGGCGTGTACTTTGACATGGGCTACATCCACATCGCCGATATGATCGCCGGCAATGCCGACGAGGAAGGCGTGATGATGGCGTTCATCACGCTCAACATGGTCGAGATCTTCCACTGCTTCAATATGCGCAGCCGTCGTGCGTCGCTGTTTAGCATGAAGAAGCAGAACAAGTGGCTTTGGGCTTCGGCTGCGCTGGCGCTGGTGCTGACGGTTATCGTGACCGTGCAGCCGACGCTTGCCGAGATGTTCTTTGGCCCCGTGACGCTTGAGCTCAAGGGCGTTGTCGCCGCCCTGGGCCTTGCCTTCCTGATCATTCCGCTGATGGAGATCTACAAGGCGATCATGCGCGCGGTCGAGAAGGAGTAAGTTAACCTGTCCGGGCCCGCCCCACGCCCTTTCTCCCTCACTGGTCCTCGCGCTTCGCGCTGCGGGATCGTTCGGGAGAAAGGGCTTCCGGGGCGGGCCCTGCGGTATCCTTGCTGGCTTTTCTCCCGCGCGGATGATAAAGGGCTGAGGGAAAGTTTGTGAGCCGATCGAGCGTTTGCTCGACCGGCTCTTTTTGATTCAAGACTTTAGTCTGCTGGCCGCGCAGCGGCCAGCTTTAAACCACCCGCTACGCGGGTGGAGATAAACGGCTTTACAAAGCCACCCCTCCGGCCGATATTGACGATTGTTCAGGCCGTCAAGAATTCGAGTCGAAGGG
>DBFOME010000057.1:0-2823 GCA_048430645.1 Collinsella sp.
GATGGTGCCGAACGAGTAGATGCAGACCATGTAGAAGCCGCCGGCGGCCAGCAGGGCCAGGGAGATGATCTTGCCGAACTTGTTCCAGTTGAGGCCCTCGGCTGCTTCCTCAGCCTGCTGAGGAATGGTGTC
This sequence comes from Collinsella sp., assembly GCA_048430645.1. GTDB lineage: Bacteria > Actinomycetota > Coriobacteriia > Coriobacteriales > Coriobacteriaceae > Collinsella. The sequence continues at coordinate 133 of DBFOME010000057.1, forward strand.
GAAGCCGGCGTAGAAGAACGGGGTCAGAACCAGGACCGACACGATGCCGGCAAACAGGCTGGTGCTCTCGGTAGCGGCCTTGCCGCCGCCAGCGCCGGTGACCTGGGAGAACACGGGCATGGCGTTGTCCGGCGAGCCGGTGAACAGCGAGACGCCCATGGCGAGCAGCATGCCGCAGAGCAGGGCCTTGGTCAGGAAGGCCTGGAGCTTGGCGGCCGAGCTGGCGCCGCGGAAGTTGAGGAAGATGACGTAGACTGCAAAGCCGAGCGCGATCAGCGTCGGGAACAGGTAGACGTCGGCCCCCAGGATGGTGTAGAGCTTGACGGCGCGCAGCCACTCAAGACCGGGTAGGCTGCCGAACATCTCGGACACGAGGGTCGAAATGGCGATGGCCTCCCACGGGCACAGGATGCCGTTGCCCAGGGCCAAAAGCCATCCGGTGATGTAGCTCAGTGTACGGCCAAAGCTACGATCGACATACTCGACGATGCCGCCCGAGATGGGGATAGCAGCCGTGAGCTCACCGAAAACAGCTCCGACGGGCACGAGGAAGATTGCACCCAAGAGGAATGCGATCATAGCGGGAACGGGACCGCCGCCCACGACCATCCAGTCGCCGACCTGCAGAACCCAACCGGTACCGATAATGGCACCAAAGCCGATGGTGAAGAAGTTCCAGAGCGAGAGCGTTTTCTTCATGCCGCCGTTATCCTCGACTGCAACTTCTGCGTTCTTGTCCGCCATTGTTCCCCTCCTTTCCTTTTTGACGCCCTTGGCGTCACCCCTTGCGCGGTCCGTTTTGCCGCGCGCTTTTATTCCATGGCTTTAAGATACGGCCTTGGCGCAGCAGCGCCGCTCGCAGCTCGACCGAAGGCAGAACTGCAAAACGAGCGGCACCGTTTTTGGGACGAACGGCGGGAGACGTCATTCGTCTTGGACGCTTTCATCTTGTCTGCTTTTGAAGACCTGTTGCCGTGACGCTTGGCGCGCGGCGCGGCAACGTTCATACCATTTGTCAGGCTTTTGGCGCACATACCCATGTGTCGTGCATCTTTTTATGTAGGATAGACAAGTTACACATGAGGCAAGGTGATTCGAATGGCATACGGATACAATGACGGCGACCAACGGCCACAAAGCGTGCGCCTTGCCGGCCGCACCACGCCAACGCCCAGAAGCACCTCCGACAACGACAACCCGCAGCGCCCCCAAGAGCAGCCCGGGGCTTCTTCGCGGCAGCAAAGCCGTACCGTGCAGCAGTCAGACCGCGTAAGTACGAGCACACGCCAACGTCAGACCGACACATCGCAGCCACGCCGCTACGATCGCCGTAAGACCGACTACTACGTCAAGCGTTCCTTTTCGCGACCTCAACGCGATCGCGGCAATTCCCCCCCCCCTCACCCCGCGTCGCACACCACAAGCCACGCGCTTCCGGCCCGCCGCCTACGCCTTGCGCTTTGCTCCATCGCCGCCTGCCTCGTCTTTGTGTTTTTGGGATCCTGTATCTCCCACGGATCAGCCGGTCTTGAGCCCACTGCCGAGGACAAGCTGCTTAAAGCTCCCGTCGCGCCCGGTTACTCCTTTGCGTTCTCGACCCCACGCTCGCAATGGCAGGCCGGCACCATGCCCCACATCTACCAAATTGACCCCGCATGGTCGGAGCTGCCCTATGCCGGTGGCACTATTCGCGAAAACGCTTGCGGTCCTACCTGCCTCACCATGGTCTATATCTTTAAGACCGGCCATACCGATAAGACGCCGGTCGATATATGCGCGCTGGCCGAAGCCGGCAACTACGCCCCCACTGGTGCCACCGAGTGGTCGTTTATGACAGGCGGTGCGTGGCAGCTGGGGCTCAACGGAACACAGCTCTATAACGATCGCGAATCGATTACTCAAGCACTTCGCTCGGGTGCGCCCGTCATCGCCGCAGTGCGCCCCGGTACGTTTACCAACGTAGGCCACTACATCGTGCTCTACGGCATCGACGATGCCGACCAGATTGGCGTCTACGACCCCAACTCGGCCAGCCGCAGCGCCCGTCGCTGGGGCGTCGTAGAGGTCCTCAACGAAGTCGAAGCCATGTGGGCCTACTACTAGTCATTGGGGACAGACTTAAATGAGTGGTCATTGGGGACGCTCTTGTTTGACTAGTCATTTAAGAACGTCCCCAATGACTAGGTGAATAGCAAAAGCCCCGCAGTCGGAGCGGACTGCGGGGCTCATGAAGAGAGGCTAGTTTGTGGGCGCTTTGCCTGGCGCCCACGAGAGAGGCAACAGAGTAGAGACTACTCGTGGATGCGAGTACCGGAGAGGCCGGCCATGGTCTCGGCAGCCTTGTCCAGGGCGCCGATGATGCAGGTGCGGCCCTTGCGGGAACGAGCGAACTTGATGGCAGCGCGGACCTTGGGCTCCATGGAACCCTTGCCGAACTGGCCCTCGTCGGCCAGGCGCTCGGCCTCGTCGGCGGTGATGTCCTCGAGCTCCTCCTGGTTGGGCTTGCCAAAGTTGATGGCGACATGCTCAACGGCGGTCAGCAGGAACAGAACGTCGGCGTCGCAGTCCTCGGCCAGCAGCTCGCCGCCCAGGTCCTTGTCGATGACGGCGGGAACGCCCTTGTAGCAGCCCTTGTTCTCGTAGTCGCGGACGACGGGGATGCCGCCGCCACCGCAGGCGATGACGATGAAC
>DBFOME010000058.1:0-6132 GCA_048430645.1 Collinsella sp.
AGCACCCAATTGGCCCTCTCGGGGGCAGGGACGTTCGGCCGTGCGCGGGCGCCCGGTCGGCGGCCCGTTCTGGGCGCGCCTCAATCGTAGCCCGAGACGGTCCCGGGCTGACAATTTCGACTGTAATGGACGTTCTTAAACGACTAGGCATAGGAGACAGTCTTGGTGCGCTCCGTTCGTCCTGCCGTTCGGTTTTTCGCTGGGTGGGTATACTTCCATCCGCAATACAGGCCGGAATGAGGAGGTATCCAAATGCCGGACAACGGATTGATTCAAAAGAGAGACGCGCACGAGATGGCTCATGGGCGTCCTGTCCAGATAACCGAGCACACGACGGTAACAGAGCTGCAGCCCAGCCTGTCCGATGTCGTGTGCGCAAACAAAAAGCTGCAGATTGGCTTTATCGTTGCGCTTGTGGTACTGGCGCTGCTGTCGGGCTTTGTAGCTCGTCCGCATTTCGCCGATACCAAAACTTGGGACTCCACCATCGAGGTCATCGATCAAAAGAAAGGCAACGTACTGGCGCTCACGACCTCGTGCGTGGCGCTGTCTGCGGGCATTACCGCGCTGCCGGGTGATACGGGAACGCCGGTTGCCGAGCAGCTCGCACAGCTTTCAGGCAACCTTGGTATCGTGCTTGCCGTGCTATACCTGGAGAAATATTTGCTCACGATTTTGTGGTCGGTTGGCCTGGGCATCTTAATCCCGTTTGCGTTGGTGCTCTTTGCGGTGTCGCTCGGCATTCACGGGCGCTGGAGCACGAGCGCTGTCCTGCGCCGTGTGGCGACGCGCGTGCTGGTGGTTGCCGTGATCGGCATGGCGCTCGTGCCCGCGAGCGTATGGGTGTCGCAGAAGGTCGATGAAACGTATCGCGTAAGTATTGAACAAGCTGAGCAAAAGGCTGCGGACGCTGCGGACGCGGCCGACGCCACGGACAAGTCAGCCGAGACCAGCTCAAAATCGAACAAGAAAAAATCCGAGACCACGGAGTCCAAAAACGTGCTCGAGCAGTTGACTGATGGGGCATCGAGCCTTGTTACGTCGGTGACCAGCGGCGCCAAGCAGATGACCGATGAGATCGTGCGGCAGGTGACCGATCTGATTGAAGGCGTCATCGTGATGATCGTGACTTCGTGCGTTATCCCGCTGCTGGTGCTCGTGGCGTTTCTGTGGCTGGGACACGTACTGCTGGGGATCGATATTTCCGGCCCGGCGAACTATTTGACGGGTCGTTTCTTGAGCGCTCCTTCCAAGCACGCCAAAAAGGGCGGGCAGTCCGAGTAGCTAAAACAGCTGTATATACCGAGGAATACCGCCGAAGGGCGGCCGAGACACGTTCTTGGCCGCCCTTTTGTTTGTTGAACACACGGCCGCTACGTCCGCGCCCGGCCCAAACGGTCAGCAATCACCTGTGAACGGTATTTGTTCAAAAAAGAACAAAGATAAACAAATAGTTGTTGCAGTTACTGTTCGAATGTGTTCAAATAAACATGAACAGTGAAGAACCGCACATTCAGATGCCCGGACCTGAACGCGATTCAACACTTCCAAACAGAAACTACGCACCTGCGTATCTCTCAAGGAGGATGTCATGAGGGTTGTAATCGCTTCCGATGCCGACGGTATGTCGATGAAGGAGTCCATCAAGGAGATGCTCATCGCCGACGGTCACGAGGTCGTCGACTATTCCGAGACCCCTGCCGCGGACTTTGTCGATTCCGCGACCGCCGTTGCCAAGGACCTGCTGGAGCACAAGGATTCCCAGGGCTTCGCATTCGATAAGTACGGCGTCGGCTCCTATATGGCCGCCGTCAAGATTAAGGGCATGGTCGTCGCCAACATTTCCGACGAGCGTTCCGCCTACATGACCCGCGAGCACAACGGCTCGCGCATGGTCACCATGGGTCCGGGCGTTGTGGGCACCGAGGTCGCCAAGAAGATCGCCCGCGAGTTCCTGCGCGCCCAGTACGCAGGCGGCCGTCACCAGATCCGTGTCGACATGCTCAACAAGATGGCCTAACGAGAGCCACCGAGAACTCGAACTTCTACCTCAACTTGTGAATTCAGACGAAAGGACGTTCTGATGAAGAAGACCATCGCAATCGGTTGCGACCATATCGTTACGGACGAGAAGATCTATCTGGCCGACCGCCTGGAGCAGGCTGGCTACAAGGTGCTCGACTGCGGCACCTACAGCCACACCCGTACGCACTATCCCATCTACGGTAAGGCCGTGGGCGAGGCTGTTGCCAGCGGCAAGGCCGACTTTGGCGTGGCCCTGTGCGGCACCGGCATCGGCATCACCAACGCCGTCAACAAGGTTCCCGGCGCCCGCTGCGCCCTGGTTCGCGACATGACCTCTGCCCTGTATGCCCGTCGCGAGCTCAACGCCAACATCGTGGGCTTTGGCGGCAAGATCACCGGCGAGTTCCTGATGGCCGATATCATGCTTGCCTTCCTGGAGGAGCCCTACGAGAAGACCCCCGAGCACGATGCCCTGATCGCCAAGATCGATGCCTGCAATAAGGCCGACGCCGAGGCTCAGGCTGACCCGCACTTCTTTGACGAGTTCCTCGAGAAGTGGGACCGCGGCGAATACCACGATTAGCGGGTATCCGGCGTAATTAACTAGTCCGTTGACGGCTCGCGTTTCTGTGAGGGGGCGCGGGCCGGTTTTCTATCAGCCCTATTGACTTGGCGGGCTGTCGTAAGAAAGGGAAGGCTCCTATGGAGTTTGTTCTTGATAACGGTTCTATTCGCGTAGCACTGAGCACGGCTGGCGGCTCGTTCACTTCTATTACGGCCAACGGCCGTGAGTACCTGTGGCAGGGCGATCCGGCGGTGTGGTCGGGCCAGGCACCTATTTGCTTTCCGATCTGCGGCGGTCTTCGTGACGGTCGCGCAATGACCGTGGGCGGCCGCGAGGTTAAGCTCGCCCGCCACGGCTTTGCGCGCAAACAGGAGTGGAAGCTCGAGGAACAGAGTGACAACATGGTTGCGCTGAGCCTAAGCTCTGCCGACCATGCCGAGTTGCTCGAGCAGTACCCGTATCCGTTTAAGATCGTTGCTCGTTACACGATCGATGCGGAGAAGGTGGCTGTGTCGTACGAGGTGACCAATGAGGGCACCGAGGACATGCCGTTCTTTGTGGGCGGTCACCCCGGCTTTAAGTGCCCGCTCGACGAGGGCGAGTCCTATGACGACTACGAGCTCCGTTTTGAGCAGCGCGAGGCCGCCGAGCTCTGTACTGCCGTTCCCTCGACGGGCCTGATTGACGTTGAGCATCGCAGCAAGAACCCGATGGTTGGCCATGACCTGTCGCTGACCCACGAACTCTTTGACTTCGCGGAGACCATCTTTGACGTACTCGAGAGCCGCGTGGTTACGCTTACCAAGAAAACCGAGGACAAGGGCGTGCGCCTGACGTTCCCCGATATGCCGTACCTGATTGTGTGGAGCAAGCCCGAGGGCGACTTTGTGGCCGTGGAACCGTGGGGCGGCCTGTCCACCTGCTCAGACGAGGACGATATCCTGGAGCACAAGCGCGGCTGCCTGGTGGCCAAGCCGGGGGAGACCGTTACCCGCGGCTTTGAGATCGAGATCCTTTAACGAGCTATCGTATGTTTGGGGCCGCGCGTGTCGTGCCCCGGAAACAGGAGTTCAATATGATTCTGACCGTTACCATGAACCCGTCGATTGATACGCGCTATCAGCTCGACAAGTTGATCATCGACGACGTGAACCGCGTGACGCCCGAAAAGACCGCTGGCGGTAAGGGCCTCAACGTGAGCCGCGTGTTGCTGCAGCTGGGAGATGACGTGCTCGCGACCGGACTGCTTGGCGGCCACATGGGTGCCTATATGGCCGAGCTCATGGATGCCGATGGCGTCAAGAACGACTTTGTGCCCATCGCCGGTGAGACGCGCATTTGCCTGAATATTCTGCATGAGGGTAATCAGACCGAGCTTTTGGAGAGCGGCCCGCAGATCGCCCCGGCCGAGCTCGAGGCCTTTACGGCCAAGTTTGCCGAGCTCGCAGCGAAGGCGGACGTTGTGACGCTTTCGGGCTCGCTGCCGCGTGGTGTCGATGCCGGCTACTATGCCGAGCTCGTCAAGATCGCCGAGGAGGCGGGCGCCAAGGTGCTGCTCGACACCTCGGGTGCATCGCTGGAGGCCGCGCTGGAGTCCGACGCTAAGCCTGAGCTCGTAAAGCCCAACCTGACCGAGATCAACGGCCTGCTGGGTACGTCCTTTACGACCGATGATGTCGATGCCCTGCGCGAGGCGCTCGCCGCCGATGACCGCTTTGCCGGTATTCCCTGGGTTGTCGTTTCGATGGGCGCTGCCGGTTCGGTGGGCTTTCATGAGGGTCGTGCGTTCCGCGCCAAGACGCCCGCGATTGCGGCTGTGAACGCGACGGGTTCCGGCGACTCGACCATCGCCGGCTTTGCGCATGCGATTGCTGCTGGTGCCGACGACGTCACGGTGCTCAAGACCGCCAATACCTGCGGCAAGCTCAACGCCATGGATCCCAAGACCGGCCACCTGGTCATGGACCGCTGGGACGAGGTCTACAACAGCGTTGAAGTAACGGAGCTGTAGAGTTACGCGGTTTTACCAAACCGCGTAACCAGCCGACGCTGCGCGGGCCGCATTTGGACAATCTGACGTTCAACTTCAAGGGCGCGACCAGAAGGTCAGCGCCCTTTCGTTTCACGTCACCTTGTCTCAAATGCGACCCGCTCGCTGTCGTTTCCAAGACATCGGCGTTGCCTTGCTTCGGGAATGCGGCAGATAGGGACGTTCCTTTTCTGCCGGCAGTTTGGGACACTCCTTACGGGACACCCCTTCCACAGCGCCTATGCCAGCTTGTCGATTTGCCCAATCTCCCAGAGCGGAATGTTGACGAGCGTGCCCTCGTCTCTATATGCCGCTAACGATGTTCTCACGCAGCGCTCGAGCTTGAACTTCTCGCAGGCAATCCTCAGGCTCTTTGCTTTGAGGTTCTCTGCCGCCTTGACCTCGAGTGGAAGCACGGTCCCCGCATGGTCGATGGCAAAGTCAGTCTCTGCATTGCCGGAGGAGGATGACCAATACGCGGGAGTTTTGCCTTGGAGCAAAAGCTCCTGTGCGACGTATTGCTCGGTCAGCGAGCCTTTGAACTCCGTAAAAACAGCGGGCCCGTTCAGAACAATGGCTGGCGTGAGGGCGGAGAGTGCTCCGAGGATGCCGGTGTCGATGCAGAACAGCTTGAAGCCCGAGAGATCCTCGTAGCTTGTGAGCGGTGCTCTTAGGGCGGAAACACGTGGTACCTTATGAACGATTCCATAGTCCATGAGCCACTGGAGACTTTCCTCAAAATCGCGTGCGCGCGCCCCGGGACGAAGCGCACCGTAGACGAACTTTTTGTTTTCCTTTGCGAGCTGGCCGGGAAGGGATTTCCAAACCAGCCTCATGCGCTCGACGATGCGGGCTGGCGCATGCTTGCCAAAATCGGATTCATAAGCTTCGATGATTTGCTGCTGAAGCCTGCGGGCCTCGATGAAATCGTGGGAGGCGGCGAAAGCGGAGACAACTTCTGGCATGCCACCGACAACGAGGTATTCCTTGAGCAGGCGCTCGAGCTTTTCGGAAACGTTTGCCAGCAGGTCCATGTCTGCGGCAAGGATGGCATCTGCGAGTGGATCGCCATCGACGGCACGAACGAACTCGACAAACCCCATGGGGCGCATGGTGAGCTGGTCGATCTTGCCGACGGGGAACGACTCGTTTTCGCGTCGGAGCGCGAGCCCCATATAGGAGCCGGCTGCCACGATATGGTATTCCGGCGCCAGCTCGTTGAAGTATTTGAGCGAGGTGATGCCACGCGGTGCCTCTTGGATTTCGTCGAAGATGATGAGCGTGTCTGTCGGCGTTATGGTCTGGCCGCGCAGGAGCCCTATCTGGGAGATGATGCGTTTGGGGTCAAGGCTTCCGTCGAACAGCGAACGTACGCCCGGTTCGAGCATAAAGTCAAAACGGATGACGTTTTGATACTGCTGGCCTGCGAATTCGTTGAGAAGCCAGGTTTTTCCCGTCTGGCGGGCCCCCTTAAGCAGGAGGGGCTTGCGGTTTGCCCTAGATTTCCAAGCGA
>DBFOME010000059.1:0-19187 GCA_048430645.1 Collinsella sp.
TTGGCATGGGAGCCTCCCAACCTCGTTGCGGCGCGGCTGCGCCTATGGCACTTCAACATCATTGTCGCAGCCCCGACCCGCGGTCACGAGCGGGGGCTCCTATCTTTTTAGTGCCCTCGGATTGGGTCATAGTGTCTGTCGTTGACAAAGCATCGGCGTTCCCTTGGCTGTTGGATGTAGTCGTTGGGGACGTTCTTAAATGACTAGTTGAAAGGGACACTCTTGCCGGCACTTGGGGACAGTCCCTAAGTGCCGGCAGATTGGGACACTCCTTTGCAAGGTGGCGCTGAAGACCGTCCCCAACGACCAGTCGTTTAAGAACGTCCCCAACGACTAGCTCGGGAACCTGATCCTAATGCACTAGTTTCTGTCGAGTCGGTGCTTCTTGCGGGTTGCCCGTATAATGGTTTGCGTATGAACCGCAACCAAGGAGTTCCAGTTTATGGACCAGAGCCTTTTTAAATTCGACCTGATCGCCGAGGATCCGACGACGCATGCGCGTGCCGGCGTGCTGCACACCCCGCACGGCGACATCGAGACGCCGATCTTTATGCCCGTGGGCACCAAGGCAAACGTCAAGGGCATCCCCACCGAGACCGTCAAACAGCTCGGCGCCCAGATCGTGCTTGCCAACACCTATCATCTGTCCATGCGTCCCGGCGAGGACACTATCGCCGAGCTGGGCGGCCTGCACAAGTTTATGAACTGGCACGGTCCTATCCTCACCGACTCGGGCGGTTTCCAGGTGTTCAGCCACAACGACGCCGTCAAGCTCACCGACGAGGGCGTGCGCTTTATCGTCAACGACTACGACGGCCGCCACGTGTTCTGGACGCCCGAGGACAACATGGAAATCGCCATGAAGCTCGGCTCCGACATCTGCATGCAGCTGGACCAGTGCCCGGGCTATCCCGCCACGCGCGCCTACGTTGAGCGCGCGGTGGAGCTGTCGAGCATGTGGGCCGAGCGCTGCTACAAGGCTCACACCCGCGATGACCAGGCGCTCTTTGGCATCGTCCAGGGCGGCATGCATCTGGATCTGCGCCTGCGCTCTCTGCGCCATCTGGAGGAGTGCGGCGACTTCCCCGGTTACGGCATCGGCGGCTACTCGGTGGGCGAGGACCACGAGACCATGTTCGAGACCCTGGCGCCGCTTGTGAGCGAGTACATGCCCAAGCACAAGCCGCGCTACCTGATGGGCGTCGGCAACCCGACGACGCTCGTGCGCGGCGTGGGCGTGGGCATCGATATGTTCGACTGCGTGCTGCCGACGCGCACCGGCCGCATGGGCACGGCATTCTCCAGTGAAGGTCGCCTTAACTTCCGCAACGCGCGTTTTGCGCACGACGACGGCCCCATCGACCCCACCTGCACCTGCCCGGTGTGCACGGGCGGCTACAGCCGCGCGCTCATTCGCCACATGGTCACGCAGAAGGAGATGCTCGGCGGCATCCTGCTTTCGATGCACAACATCTACTACCTGCTCAACCTTATGCAGCGTGCTCGCCAGGCCATTATCGAGGGTCGCTATGGTGCATTCGTGAGCGATTGGATGAATAGCCCTGCCGCGGTGGATTACTAAGGGCGGCGCGGGCGCTTGCAGGCACTCGCGCGATGTCGAGACCGCGTGCCAATCGACCGCGCGCAGCCGTCGCCGGGCATCGCATTCGCCGGCGTCGGTTGCGCGACCGCTAACCGATAGCTTGCAAGCACTTGATACATCGTGGGTACCATACCGAATAGTTGATGTTCGGGCGGGTGTTTGGCGCATGGCGTCGACCCCGCCCGTTTTTCTTTTTCTCGATAGGAGTACCCATGATTAAGAACGAGAATGTCGAGGGCGAGCCTTCCTACGACGAGACGTACCGCCGCGGCCCCGTGGTCATGCGCGGCCCGATGATTCCTAAGGACAATACGTACGCTAACCTGCTGGCGCCCGAGGAGTCGACCGACTGGTTGCATGCCGATCCGTGGCGCGTACTGCGCATCCAGGCCGAGTTTGTCGACGGCTTTGGCGCGCTTGCCGAGCTCGGACCTGCGGTGACCATCTTCGGTAGCGCCCGCACGCCCAAGACCGATACGCTCTACAAGGCGGCGCGCACCGTCGGGCGTAAGATTGCCCAGCGCGGCGTGGCGGTTATCACCGGTGGCGGCCCCGGCATCATGGAAGCGGCCAACAAGGGAGCGGCGAGCGTCAACGGCAAGTCAGTTGGTTTGGGCATTGAGCTGCCGCACGAGCAGGGGCTCAACAAATACGTGAACCTCGGTATGGACTTCCGCTACTTCTTTGTGCGCAAGACCATGTTCGTCAAATACAGCTCGGGCGCTATTGTGTTTCCCGGCGGGTTTGGCACGCTCGACGAGATGTTTGAGGTGCTCACGCTGGTGCAAACGCACAAGGTCAAGCGCATGCCGCTTGTGCTGGTAGGCAGCGAGTACTGGCAGGGCCTATTCGACTGGCTTAACGGTCCGGTGATGGACGCCGGTATGATTAGCCCGCTCGATCCGGAGCTGGTGCACATCACCGACGACCTCAACGAGGCCGTCGACATCGCCCTGAGCGGGCTGATGTAGAGTAGCTAAAATGGGACGGGGCTAAAAAGACTGGTCTGAAACGTTTGATATCAGTCTTTTTAGCCCCGTCCCAAATGAACTGCTTCTAAGTTGCGGTGGAATAGGGATTGATTTGCGGCTGATAAGCCAAAAACAGTCCCTATTCCACCGCAAGTGGTAAAGGTGCCCCTAGTGAATGGGCTGGTAGCGGGGGCAGTAGCTGATGGCGATGGCGTCGACGCCTACGTGGGTCGCGATGGTGCAGCCGATGGGGCCGGTGCCGGCGTCTACGTAGTCCTGGCCCGCGAGCGCCTGGTTGACGAGCTCTTGCTCCTCGGCGGCGCCGGTCGTGAGCACGCGTACACTTGAACCCGGGTGTTCAGCCAAAAATGCGAGGCAGTCGGCCATGGTGTTCGCGACGATGCGCTTGGCGCCGCGGCCCTTCTTGATGGCCTTGATCTCGCCTGACTGCCACTCAGGCGAAACGGCCAGACGAATGTTGAGCATTTGCGTGAGCTGGCCGGCGAGTTTAGGTGCGCGGCCGTTCTTAACGAGGTTTTCGAGCGTGCGGGGAATCAGCAGCAGGTGGGCGTCGGACAGCGTCGTGCGGATCTGCGCCTCGGTCTCGTCCAGGCTGCGGCCGTCCTCGCGCATGGCGAGCGCGTACTCCACCAGCAGGCCCTCGGCGCCCGAGCCGGTGCGCGAATCGATGCAGCGCACGTCGAGCTCGTGGGTATCGGCAACCTGGCACGCGTTGGCGTAGCAGGCAGACCACTCACTGCACAGCGAGATAAAGATGGCGCTGTCGTGGCCGTCGGCGCGCACGCGATCGAAGAGCTCCTTGAACTCACCGGCGCTCGGCTGCGAGGTGTGCGGTAGCTGCTCGGAGCCTGCCATGCGGGCGACGTACTCCTCGGCGGTGATCTGCACCTGGTCGAGCAGGTCCTCGCCTTCGATAATCACATGCAGCGGAATCACGTAAATGCCGAGCTCTTGGGCGCGGGTGGGGGAGATGTCCGACGTGGAGTCGGTTATGATGGCAAAAGACATAATTGCACCTTTCGTTGGGGCGCTTGCGCGCCGCCTTCTGAGAGCAAAGTGCGACAAGTATAGTAGAGTCGTTCCACATTACTAGGTTCAATTGTTGAATAGTCAACAGTTTGAAGTGTCGGTGTGGAAATCGTCAACTGGGGAAGAGGAATGCCGATGGGGGCGTTGGAGATAGGCAAACGGCCGGTCGTGCTGTTCGATTTCGATGGCACGGTGGCCGATACGGGTCGGGCGGTGATGACCTCGACGCGCAAGACGCTGGCTGCGCGCGGGTTTTCGGAGGCGCAGATGGGTGATCTGCGCCGCATGATCGGGCCGCCCCTGTGGAAGAGCTTTCACGACTTTTACGGCTTTTCCCGCGAGGAGTCGCTGGTGGTGGCCGACGAGTACCGCGCCTTTTTTGATGAGCTGGGACCGGAAGAGTACCCCGTGTTCGATGGGATCCCCGAGCTGCTGGATGGGTTGGTCGCCCAGGGCAAGCGTATGGCCGTGGCGACGTCGCGCATGGAGGCAAAGTGCATCGACATGGTACATGAGCTCGGGCTTTCTCAGTTTGAGGCGGTGGTCGGCATGAATCCGCCGCAGGGACGCGAGATCAAGGCGGATTCGGTCCGCGATGCGCTGGCGGCTCTGGGCGCGACGGCCGACGACGCCGTGATGATCGGCGATCGCTTTAACGATGTGGAGGGCGCGCACGCGATGGGCGTGCCGTGCATCGGCATCTATTCGGGCGCGGCGGCGCCGGGCGAGCACGAGGCGGCGGGTGCCGATGCGGTGGTGCACTCGGTGGCCGAGCTTGCTAAACTTTTCGCTATCTAATGACGTGATGTGAGGGGCGGGCACGCTCGCCGCTCATTGCTAAGGAGGTCGTCCATGAATCAGGTGGAGCAGAGCGTTGCCGAGTATGTCGACGAGGTCTGGGAGGATGTCGTCGCCGATATCGAGCAGCTGGTGAGTTATCCGTCCGTGGCAGTTTCTGCTGATGCGGAGCCCGGCGCGCCGTTTGGACGCCCGGTCCGTGACGCACTCGATTGCGCGCTCGGCATCGCGCAAAAGCTCGGCTACCAGACGAGCGACGACGAGGGCTTTGTGGGAATCGCCGATATTCCGGGCCGCGGCGATAAGCAGCTCGCGACCATCTGCCATGTGGACGTGGTACCCGCTGGCCCCGGTTGGAACACCGACCCGTTTGCGATGGAGCGCCGCGAGGGCTGGCTGCTCGGCCGTGGCGTGATCGATGACAAGGGTCCGGCGGTGTTGTCGCTCTATGCCGGCGCCTACCTGCTCAAGCACGGCATTGTGCCGCGCTATACCTTCCGTGCGCTGCTGGGCTGCGATGAGGAAGTGGGCATGTCCGACGTTCACCATTATCTGGAGAACCACGCAGACCCCGACTTTCTATTTACGCCCGATGCCGAGTTCCCGGTCTGTAATGCCGAGAAGGGCCAGTTTGGGGCGACGTTTGTGAGCCCCAAGATCGACGGCGGGCGCATTGTGTCCTGGAGCGGTGCCGAGGCGAGCAACGCCATTCCGTCGCAGTCTATCTGCGAGCTTGCGATTGCCGCCGATGAGCTGCCGGCACCCGCTGAGAATGCCGACCGCCTGGAGATCACCGCACTCGATAACGGGCATGCGCAGATTTTCGCCCACGGCATTGGCGGTCATGCCTCGATGCCCGAGGGAACGATCAATGCCGTCGGCCTCATCGTGGCGTATCTGCGTGAGGCCGAGGACGCGTTTGGTGCGCGCGACGAGCGCCTGCTGACGCCTGCCGAGCATGAGTTTGTCAAGTTTCTGGCCTTTGTGCATGCGGACGCCTATGGTCGCGGCCTGGGTATCGATGCGACGAGCGCGGCGTTTGGCCCGCTCACGTGCAACCCCGGCGTCATCCGTGTGGCGGATGGCCATATCGAGCAGGTCATCGACGTGCGCTTCCCCGATAGCACCAGTGTCGATACCATCTGCGAGCAGCTTGAGCCGCTCGTGGGCCGCTTTGGTGTGACGTATCGCGTGGGTCGTGCCAAGGTGCCGTTCTCGGTCTCTGCCGACGATCCGGCCGTGAAGGCGCTTATCGATACCTATAACGAGTTTACGGGCAAGCATGCCGAGCCCTTTGCCATGGGCGGCGGCACGTACGCGCGCAACTTTGCCCGCGCCGTATCGTTTGGCCCCGAGGAGACCGGCCTGGAGCTGCCCGCATGGGGCGGCCAGATGCACGGCCCCAACGAGTGCGCCAACGAGGAGCAGCTCAAGCAAGCACTCAAGATTTACATCGTGGCAATCCTGCGCCTCAACGAGCTCGAACTTTAAGATTACGCGGTTTCCCAATCTAAGTTGCGGTGGAATAGTTCCTAGAATGGGCCTTTTGATGGCCAAACAGGAACTATTTCACCGCAACTTTGTTTTTATTGGTGTAAAAGGCGGGTCATGCTTGGTGGTGAATTTGTTATTCGCTTGTAAAGCCGAGCCGCGCTTGCGGTAAGGGTCTATCAGATGCCCGTAAGAAACCGCAGTTGGCGCGAGCGCTGCCCGGTCGGGGCCGTATCTTTCCAAACAGCAAAGCGGGCAGGGTGCCCGCGATTCGCATGTATGAAAGGAAGATCATGCTCGATCAGGCTTATTCTCGTCGTCAGTTCCTCGGCCTCGCTGGTGGTCTTGCCAGCTTCGTGGGCCTCGGTCTCGTTGGTTGCGGCGGCTCCGGCGCTTCCAACGCTGCCGACAAGGGCAGCGCCGCTGCTGCCGAGTCCGTCTCCGGCGAGGTGACCTACGACGGTGCCTCCTCGTTCCAGGCTCTCGTCGAGGCCGCTGCCGAGAAGTTCATGGACGCCAACCCGGACGTCTCCGTCTCCGGTTCGGGCAACGGTTCGGGCAAGGGCCTGACCGCTGTCGCCGCCGGTACCGTTACCATCGGTAACTCCGACGTCTTCGCCGAGACCAAGCTCGAGGCCGACCAGGTCAAGAACCTCGTCGACCACGAGGTCGCCGTTGTGGGCATGGGTCCCGTCGTCTCCAAGAACGTGACGGTCGACGACCTGTCCCTTGAGCAACTCAAGGGCATCTTCTCCGGCCAGATCACCAACTGGAAGGAGGTCGGCGGCAACGACGCCAAGATTGTCGTTCTCAACCGCAAGGCCGGTTCCGGTACCCGCGCCACCTTCGAGGCTGCCGTCTTTGGCGACGAGGCAGTCGACTTTAAGGGCGACGCCGAGCTCGACAAGTCCGGCGACGTCCAGACTCAGATGGGCAGCACCGATAACGCCATCTCCTACCTCGACTTCTCGCACTTCGATGACTCCAAGTTCAACGCCATCAAGGTCGAGGGCGTCGAGCCCAAGAGCGCAAACGTCACCGACGACTCCTTCAAGATCTGGGCGACCGAGCACATGTACTGCGCAAAGGACGCCGACGACGCCACCAAGGCCTTCCTGGAGTTCATGCTTTCCGACGACGTCCAGGGCAAGCTCGTCGAGGAGCAGGGCTTTATCCCTGTCTCTGCCATGAAGGTCGTCAAGGACGCTAGCGGCAAGGTTTCTGCTAAATAAGTAATCGCCCCGGAAAGGTTTGCAATGGCAAAACAGCTGCCAAAGCGCGACCTTGAGAACGTGGGCCTGGGCGTCACGGGCGCGTGCGTAGCGCTCGTGACGCTTGTCGTTGCCGCGCTTATCTTCATGGTCGCCCAAAAGGGCCTCTCGGCTTTTGTCAAGGACGGCGTCTCGGTCGTCGAGTTTTTCACCGGTACCAAGTGGGACCTGGCCAACACAGCCGAAAACGGCCTGCCTTATACCGGCGCTCTGCCCCTGATCGTCACCTCGTTTGCGGTCATGGTGCTCTCCACGCTCATCGCACTGCCTATCGCCATCGGCTCTGCCATCTTTGCGGTCGAGATCCAGCCTAAGTTTGGTTCCAAGATCTTTCAGCCGCTTATTGAGCTTTTGACCGGCATTCCTTCGGTCGTCTTTGGCCTCATCGGTTTTCACGTGGTCGTCGGACTTATGAAGAGCGTTTTCCATGTGAGCACGGGACTGGGTATCTTGCCCGGCGCCATCGTGTTGGCCGTCATGATCCTGCCGACCATGACCACGCTTTCGGTCGATGGCCTGCGCGCCGTATCCGACAGCTACCGTCAGGGCTCGCTTGCGCTGGGCTACACCCGCTGGCAGACCATCTGGCACGTGGTGCTCAAGTCCGCCATGCCGTCGCTCATGACTGCAGTCATCCTTGGCATGACCCGCGCCTTTGGCGAGACGCTCGCCGTGCGCATGGGTCATCGGCGGTATCGAGGCCATGCCGACGTCGCTGCTATCGCCGGCGTCCACCATCACCACCACGCTCACCACGTCCATGGCGGTCTATGCCGAGGGTTCGGCCCAGGACGACGTTCTGTGGGCGCTCGGTCTGCTGCTGATGGGCATGAGCCTCATCTTCATCCTGATCATCCACCTTATCGGCCGCAAGGGGGCGAAGGCTCGTGGCTAGCACGCGTATCCACATCGACGAGGCGAGGCTCGGGCGTGTCCAAAAGCAGGACCGCTTCGCCACGGGCGTGTTGACGGCGATCGTCGCCATCGTCATACTCATCGTCGTCTCCATGGTGGCCTATATCCTGTTCGAGGGCATCTCGACGCTGTTCCAGCCGGGCTTTCTCACGGAGCCGTCGCGCGCCAACGGAACGCAGGGCGGCGTGCTCTACCAGCTGTTCGACTCGTTCTACCTGCTGCTGATCACCCTGATCATCTCGGTGCCCATCAGCCTGGGTGGCGCGGTCTTTTTGGTTGAGTACGCGCCGGACGGACCCATCCGCGACATCGCCTCCACCGCCATCGAGACGTTGTCCTCGCTGCCTTCCATCGTCGTCGGCATGTTCGGTTTTCTGGTGTTCTCGGTGCAGCTGGGCTGGAAGTACTCCATCATCTCCGGCGCCGTCGCGCTCACCATGTTCAACATCCCCATCCTGGTGCGCGTGATCCAGCAGGCGCTCGAGGACGTGCCGCAGGCCCAGCGCGATGCGTGCCTGGCCATGGGCCTCACTCGCTGGGAGGCCACGCTGCACATCCTGATCCCCGAGGCCATGCCTGCCATCGTGACGGGCATCGTGCTTTCGGCCGGTCGCGTGTTTGGCGAGGCCGCAGCACTGCTTTTTACCTCGGGTATGAGCTCGCCGGTTCGCCTGAACTTCTTGAGCTTTAACCTGTCGAGCCCCACCTGCGCTTGGAACGTGTTCCGTCCCGGCGAGTCGCTCGCCGTGCACATCTACAAGATCTATGGCGAGGGCAGCCCCGAGGCCCAGCAGATCGTCTGGGGCACCGCTGCACTGCTGATGATTTGCGTGCTGCTGTTTAACGTAATCGCCCGCATTGTGGGCAAGCAACTGGCAAGGAAGATGACGGCCGAATGAGCGAGATGAATGTAACGCCCGCAACCGAAGCGGCATCGTCCGACACCCGGGACTTCCTGTCGAGCGTGGGGGAGAGCGAGAAGCGCGTGCGCGTGAGCGGCAAGGCCGTGAGCGACGAGGTTGTGCTCTCCACCAAGGACGTCAACGTGTACTATGGCGACCACAATGCACTGCACAATACGTCGCTCGACTTCCACAAGGGCGAGATCACGGCGCTCATCGGGCCTTCGGGCTGCGGTAAGTCGACCTTCTTACGCAGCCTCAACCTGATGAATCGCGAGATTCGCGGCTGCCGCGTGGAGGGCGAGATCAACTATCGCGGGCGCAATGTAAACACCAAGACCGAAAACACCTACGAGCTGCGCCGTTCCATTGGCATGGTGTTCCAGCAGCCCAACCCGTTCCGCAAGTCCATTCGCGACAACATCACGTTTGCGCCTAAGCGCCACGGCATCACCGACCGCGACGAGCTCGACCGCATGGTCGAGGAAAGCCTGCGCGGCGCGGCGCTTTGGGACGAGGTCAAGGACAAGCTCGACAAGAGCGCCTACGCGCTTTCGGGCGGCCAGCAGCAGCGTCTGTGCATTGCGCGCACGCTGGCGCTCAACCCCGACGTGATCCTGTTTGACGAGCCCTGCTCGGCGCTCGACCCCATCTCGACGTTGGCGATCGAGGACCTTATGTCGTCGATCGTGGCCGACCGCGCCATTGTCATCGTGACGCACAACATGGAGCAGGCGTCGCGCGTGTCCAACCGCACGGCGTTCTTCTACATGGGCGATATGGTCGAGTACGACGAGACTGACGAGATTTTCCAACGGCCCAAGGATAAGCGGCTGAATGATTACCTCACCGGCATGTTCTCCTAGTCCGGGACATGCTTGAGGCCCGCGGCGGCCACGGTTGCCGCGGGACTGATTGGAGAGGCGGGTCATCTCTTTTGGGAGATGGCCCGCCTTTTTGCTCTGCGACCGAAACGACCGCCACAAAGGGGACAGGCGCCTTCGTGGTGGTTTGGGGTGGGGCTGGCTGCTATCATGGACAACGTTGAATTTCTACGAAGGAGCAGGGCATATGGCGATTCTTTTGGGATGCGATTCCGTCAGCCTAGAGTTTCCCACCAAGCATATTTTCGATAGCGTGACGCTCGGCGTGGGCGAGGGCGACCGCATTGGTATTGTCGGCAAAAACGGCGACGGCAAGTCGACGCTGCTGAGCGTGCTCGCCGGTACGCTGGAGCCCGATGACGGGCGCGTGACGCACCGTCGCGGCACCACGATCGGTCTGCTCGGCCAAAAGGACAACCTGGTCGATACCGACACCGTGCATCATGCCGTCGTGGGCGACACGCCCGAGTACGAGTGGGCGTCGAGCCCCCGCACACGCCAGATTCTGGCCGGCCTTATTAGCGATGTGCCCTGGGAGGGCACGGTGGGCGAGCTTTCGGGTGGCCAGCGCCGTCGCGTGGACCTCGCGCGCCTGCTGATCGGCGACTACGACGTGCTCATGCTCGACGAGCCCACCAACCACCTGGACATGCGCACCATCAACTGGCTCGCGCGTCACTTAAAGGCCCGCTGGCAGCGTGGCCAGGGCGCCATGCTCGTGGTCACGCATGACCGTTGGTTCTTGGACGAGGTCTGCACCAGCATGTGGGAGGTCCACGACGGCCAGGTCGACCCCTTCGAGGGCGGTTACTCGGCCTACATCCTGCAGCGCGTGGAACGCGACCGCATGGCCGCGGTTACCGAGGAGCGCCGTCGCAACATGGCACGTAAGGAGCTCGCGTGGCTGAGCCGCGGTGCCCAGGCTCGTTCCACCAAGCCCAAGTTTCGCGTGGATGCCGCCCGCGAGCTGATCGCCGACGTGCCGCCCGTGCGTGACGAGCTGGAGCTCAAACGCCTCGCCGTGAGCCGCTTGGGCAAGCAGGTTATCGATGTGGTCGACGTGGATGCCGGCTATGCGGATACCGATGGCGTGCCCAAGCAGGTGCTCACCGATGTGACCTGGCTCATTGGTGCGGGCGACCGCTATGGTCTTTTGGGTGAGAATGGCGCTGGCAAGTCGACGCTGCTTGATGTGATCCAGGGCAAAATTGCGCCCACGCGCGGCCGCGTGAAGATTGGCCAGACGGTACGCTTTGGCGTGCTGTCGCAGCAGCTCGAGGAGCTCGAGCCCTACATGGGCGACACGATCCGCGAGGTGCTCAGCAACTATAAGAAGTACTACGTCATCGACGGCAAGGAGACTTCGCCCGAGAAGCTCTGCGAGCGCCTGGGATTTACGACGCAGCAGCTCTGGAGCCGCATCGGCGATCTTTCGGGCGGCCAGCGCCGTCGCCTGTCGCTGCTGCTGACGATCCTGGACGAGCCCAACGTGCTCATCCTGGACGAGCCCGGCAACGACCTGGATACCGACATGCTCGCGATTGTCGAGGACCTGCTCGACGGCTGGCCCGGCACGTTGATCCTGGTGACACACGACCGCTTCTTGATGGAGCGCGTGACCGACCAGCAGTGGGCGCTGATCGACGGTCACCTGACGCATATGCCCGGCGGCGTCGACCAGTACCTGCGCCTGTGCAACGCCACCGCCGAGGGCGAGCCCGTGGGTGCGCCGAGTGCCAAGACCGGCACGTTTGACACCGGTGCCGCGGCGGCTGCGGCCGAAAAGCCCAAGTCGAGCGGTCAGCCCAACGGCCTTTCCAACGCCGAACGCCAGAAGCTCCGCCGCGAGGTGAGCTCGCTCGAGCGCAAAATGGAGACGCAGCGCGCACGCGTGGAGGAGGCCGAGGCCGCGATGACCCAGGTCGACCCCACCAATTACACGGCGCTGGGCGAGCAGCAGGCAAAGATCGACGAGGCCCACGCCGCCATGGACGAGTTGGAGATGGCGTGGCTCGAGGCGAGCGAGAAGCTCGAGGGCGAGGAGTAGGCGAGGATGATTAAGGCTGCGTTTTTCGATATCGACGGCACGTTGCTGAGCTTTAAGACCCATCGGATTCCGGCGTCGGCGCAGCGGGTGCTCGATAGCTTTCACGAACAGGGGATTGCGTGCGTAATCGCCACGGGTCGCCCGACCTACCAGATGCCGGATTGGCTGTTCGACTTGGGTTGGGATGCGTACATTACGCTTTCGGGCCAGCACTGTTTTGATTCCGAGGGGGTTTACCGCAGCTGCCCGATCGATCCGGACGACGTTGCGGTGATTGTGGACCAGGTGGCGCAGGGGCGCTACGACTCACTGTGCATGCAGGGCGAGAACTCGTTTGTGAACCGCCTGTCCGAGCGCGTGGTGACGGCTGGCAGCAACGCGGGAATCGTCTACCACGAGGAGCCGTTTGAGCATGCCTTTGACGCGCCGGTCTATCAGTTCTGTGCCTTTGTTGACCCAGTTGACGAGCACATCGTGACCGATGCCGTGTCGCATTCGCTCACCACGCGCTGGTGCGACCTGTTCTGCGACATTATTCCGGCCAACGGCGGCAAGGACCTGGGTGTGGCGGCGACGCTGGAGCGCCTGGGCATCGACGCGAGTGAAGCGATTGCCTTTGGCGACGGCGAGAACGACCTGTCGATGTTCTCGGCCGTGGGCACAAGTGTGGCCATGGGCAACGCGCAGGATACCGTGAAGGCCGCGGCGACCTATGTGACGACTGCCGTGGACGACGACGGCATCTACAACGCCGCGAAGTACTTTGGACTGTTATAGCTGCGGCTCGGCACTTGGGGACGTTCCTTATCTGCCGGCACCTGGGGACACCCCTTGCGGGGCGTCCCCATTTTGTTTTCGTCCCGCACGTTTTGTGAAACACGGCTAACTTTTAGGCAAAGTAGTAAGACATGGGCAACTTTTGCGGTAAAGTAAGCTGTGAAAAGTATCCAAAGGCTAACTAGCAATCATTGCGAAAGGCGGCCCATGGCCCTACGTGAATCCGGAGAAGACTATCTCGAATCGATCTACGTTCTGTCGGAACGTCAGGGCATCGTGCGCTCGATCGACGTTGCGGAGTACCTCGGCGTAACCAAGGCGAGCGTTTCCAAGGCCATGACGACGCTGGAAAGCAACGGCTATGTCGAAATGGGCAAACGAGATGTTCATCTGACAGAGCGCGGTCTGGAGGTCGCGCGCCAAATGTGGGAGCGCCACTGCTTTTTCGTGGGGCTTTTGGAGGATGCAGGCGTATCGGCCGAGGTGGCGTCGCAAGAGGGCTGCCACATGGAGCACTGCCTGAGCGAGGAGAGCTTTGAGAAGCTACGGGCGATGCTGGGACGGGACGGTGCTTCGGCGCCAATAATGACCGACTAGCACTCCCGCAGCGGCGCGCCTCCCGCGCCGGAACGGTGCGGGACAGCGACCGAGACGAGTGGTCCCACCAACTAAGTCCAACTCAGACAAGGAACCCCGCCAGCAAGCGATGCCCAAGAACCGCCAGCAACGTCATCGCAGGCCGGGACCGGGCTTGGTTTTGAAAACACTTCGCAGCGCGAGGCCCGCCTTTCCGTTGCTCCGCAGGAGCAGGAAAGACGGGCCTCATGCGCGAGGACGTTTTCAAAACCACGCCCGGCCCCGGCCGGACAGCCACGTATGCTACAAGTTCTTGACACCCATCGCACGCATGGCGTTCAGGATGGCGATGATCGCCACGCCCACGTCGCCGAACACAGCAAGCCACATGTTGGCGATGCCCAGTGCCGCAAGCACCAGAATCAGCAACTTAATGCCCAGTGCAAAGATGATGTTCTGCCAAACAATCGACATGGTCTTGCGCGCCACGCGGATCGCGCGGGAGATGTTGGACGGCTTGTCATCCATGAGCACGACGTCCGCCGCCTCAATTGCGGCGTCCGAGCCCATAGCGCCCATGGCGATGCCAACGTCTGCGCGGGTAAGCACGGGTGCGTCGTTGATACCGTCGCCGACAAAAGCGAGCTTGCCCTTGCCGCTTTCGCCCGCGAGCAATGCCTCGACGCGCTCGACCTTGTCGCCCGGCAGCAGCTGCGCGTGGAACTCGTCGAGCCCCAGCTGCTTAGCCACAGACGCCGCAACCTCCTCGCGGTCGCCCGTGAGCATGACGGTGCGCTTGACGCCGGCGGCGTGCAGGTCGCGGATCGTCTGCTCGGCGTCGGCCTTAACGGTGTCTGCAATCACGATGTGGCCGGCGTAAACGCCGTCAACGAGCACATGGAGGATCGTGCCGACAACCTCGCAATTGGGAGCGTCGATACCGGCCGCAGCAAGCATCTTGGCATTGCCAACGACGACGTGCTTGCCGTCGATGGTTGCCGTCACGCCGTGGCCCGCGTCGTTGGTGGAGTTGCTAACGCGCTTGGGGTCGACCTCGCTCTGGTAGGCGACACGCACGGACTGCGCGATGGGGTGATCGGAGAACGACTCCGCAAGGGCTGCGACTTCAAGCAACGACTGCTCGGTGTAGCCAGCCTCGGGGTGTACCGCGACCACCGAGAACGTGCCGTTGGTGAGGGTGCCTGTCTTGTCAAAGACGACGGTGTCCACATCGGCGAGCGTCTCGAGATAGTTAGAACCCTTGATGAGAACGCCCAGCTTGGAGGCGCCGCCGATGCCGCCAAAGAAACTGAGCGGCACGCTGATCACCAATGCGCACGGGCAGCTGACGACCAGGAAGGTCAGGCCGCGCAGGATCCAGTCGGACCAGGCGCCGGTGACCAAGCCGCCGCCAAGCGCGAGCACCGCGGCAGCGCCGGTGACGGCGGGCGTGTAGACGCGGGCGAAGCGCGTGACGAAGTTCTCGGTGCGCGCCTTCTTTTCGCTGGCATTCTCCACGAGCTCCAGGACGCGCGCGACGGTGGACTCGCCAAATGGCTTGGTGGTGCGCACGTGGATGAGCCCCGTCATGTTGATGCAGCCACTGATGATATCGTCGCCGGACTTGGCGGGACGGGGAACTGACTCGCCCGTGAGTGCGGCGGTGTCGAGCTGGGTTTCGCCTTCGACGATGACGCCGTCGATAGGCACGCGCTCGCCGGGCTTGACCACGATCACGGTGCCGACGGCGATGTCATCGGGGAAGACCTGCTCGAGTGTGCCATCGGGTTGCTCGACGTTAGCGTAGTCGGGCGCGATGTCCATCATGGCGCTGATCGACTTGCGGCTCTTGCCCACGGCGTATGCCTGGAACAGCTCGCCGACCTGGTAGAACAGCATGACGGCGGCGCCTTCGGCCATGTGCGGGTCGGTATCGGGGAAGAGCACCATGGCAAACGCGCCGATGGTCGCGACTGCCATGAGGAAGCTCTCGTCGAAGGCTTTGCCGCGGCGGATGTTGTTGAACGCCTTCTGGAGCACGTCGTAGCCGGCAATTAGGAACGGCACCAGGAACAGCACGAAGCTGGCGTAGATGTCACCCGGGGTACCGAATGCGGCGGTAAGGGCACCGAGTTCGTCGAGGGCATACACCACCGCAAAAATGCCCAGTGCTACCAGGATGCGGTTGCGCTTATGCTCGAGTGATTCTTTTTTCTTGCGCTTCTTCTTTTTCTTTTTGGGGTCGGCGGTGGCCATGACTCGTATCCTCCCATTTGAATGTATGAACACTCGCTCATACAATTTCGCGAGCAAAGGCCGCGGCAAGCGCGGCCTTGCAGGTTGGCGTAAACCTGGGCTAGAGAATGATCTCGCAGTCCGGCTCGGCGTCGGCCGTAAACTCTACAACGCGGTTGAGCACCTCGTCGAACTCGGCGTCATCGGCCTCGAGCGTCAACTTCTGGGTCATAAAGTTGACGGACACGGATTTGACGCCCTCGAGCTTGGCCAGCTCGTCCTGAAGCTCGCGCGCACAGTTGGCGCAGTCGATCTCGTCGAGCTTAAACTGCTTTTTCATGGTGGGTTCCTTTCTCTGTATTTGCGGCTTGGGTGCAGCCCGCGCTGGTACCGTGGTTGGTTGCTATTCGCAGATATGACTCATGCCCTGGTTGAGCATGGTGTAGACGTGATCGTCGGCAAGCGAGTAGAGGATGTTGCGGCCGTCGCGGCGGAACTTGACCAGGTGCGACTGCTTAAGCGTGCGCAGCTGGTGCGATACTGCCGACTGCGAGGTTTCGGTCGCTTCGGCGATGTCTGCCACGCAGAGCTCGCGGCCCATGAGGGCATAGAGGATCTTGATGCGCGTGGTGTCGCTGAAGACCTTGAACAGGTCGGCGAGGTCGTAGAGAAGCTCCTCGTCGGGAAGGTCCTCGGGCGAGCAGGTGGTGGGGATCGCGGGTTCGGTGGCCTCGATGTCGGGTTTCGTTTCATCAACGCGGATGCTCATTGCAATATCCTTTCATATGAACATGCGCTCATATAACTTGCTTCCAATTATATGAGTGTATGTTCATATGTCAATGACGTTCAGGTAATTCGTTGCACAAAATGATGGGGAATAGTGGACGAGATCCCGGAGTGAGCGGTTTTGATAGCCGATGCCGGGGTGGGTGCCCCTGAGCCGTGCAAAAATTGGAGTATTCTGTAACGATAGGGGGTCCGTTAATTTATTGCAGGCCATATAATGCAGTTCAAGAGTTATCTTAGGGTGTTAATCCGATGAGTTCTTCCTCAAATGTTGCCTAACGCCCTCACGCAAGAGTGATTTCGCTTCACATTTGGATCCACTCGAGGGTGATAGACACCCGGCTCTGCTGAATACTCGCAATTGTGCACGTCGCTAAGGTGCCCACCTTGTTAGCCGGTCTAGCTTCCGGCCCCGAAGATCCTGCCCTCGGGCGCGAGGCTGCTTGTTTGGGCAAATGATGGGCTGTCGGATTCGACTGTCTGCATGTCATCGATTGCTGTAACTTCATTAATTGTCGGGTCATCCAGCGTGATGCCTTCGAGCGTTGCTTTTTCGAGGTCGATTCGTTGACGCTCTTCGGAATCCTGGCGAAGCTGCTTCTGAATTTGCTTTTTCTCTTCTATAAACCTTCTGAGCACAAACTGTCTCAGGTCCTCTTGCATGATTTGAAAGTCTTTTGGCAGACGCGAGGGGCGTACGCCCTCTTTCCGCTGGATTGCTTCCATGACCCTAACAAAAGAGCTGGCATGCATAAAGGAATAACGGCTGACGGTGATGATTCCGTACCCCATGGACGCAAGTGCATTCTTGCGCTCCTCATCGATGACGCGGTCTTCTTCCGCGTCATGATAAAAAACCGTTGTATTCAATGTCTGTGCGAGATTTCTTTAGATACGCATCCATAAAGAACTTTTTGCGTCTCGTGAGATTCTTTGCGGCAGTGGTGACCTGCACCTCGTAATCGGTCTCAATTCCCTTAATACCAAGCCCTCCTTCGCTTTTGGGCAGCGTTAGCATCATGACAAATGCCGTTTCCATGGGAGACCGGCATCCGTCGCGTACACATTGGATCGCCTTTCGGGCAAGGGCCAGACCGTCGCATCTGGTAATGGAATTAAAGAACTGCTTTAACCTCTCGGTCGAGGTGAGCGCGAAACGCTCGGTATAGGAGGTGGAAGAGTCGGTTCCAAGGGAATAAGCGCCGCACAGTTCAAAGTAGTACTCCACTAGTTCGCGAAAAGAAAGATAGGTGGCGGCCTGAAGTGCGCAAAGCTCAACGCCAACAATGAAGATGCCATCTTTGAGCTCTATAAAGCGTGAGTTCGAGAATCGTTTTGAAGACACGTGGCATTGACAGTTCATTGCATAGCGCGCATTCCTGCGATGAAACACCATCACCTCGAGGCAATCATTTGCATCGAGGGAAACATCATGTTTGGTGAGCCATTCTGCGGCTGCGTCAAGGAGCGTTACGGTGGGACATGATTCGTAAATCGCGGTAGGGTTACAGGACTCGATGCCTTTCGCAGACACCGAATGCGCGGCCTGGTAGACCGCTTTTGCAGTGGTATGTGACAATACGATACTCATGGTATATATCGTGTCAGCTAATGCCGTGTTGACGGCGCTGAGTGGAAAAGCCGTTTTAGAGGTCTAACCAAATGCTGTCCAAAAGCTTGACGCAATTATGAGTTGGTATGCCCTAAATAAACGTTTTCGCAGCTCGGCTATAGCATAGAAATACTCAATTGCTGCACATTTGATAGTGATGCATCACCATCCGACAACGAATTACGTGTCGGGAATTGGCCGAAATCGTTCGCAATGAGTGTTCAGAATTTGTGATGGCAGGTTTATTTGTGGAACGTAGGGCGGCCCCGCTGCGGGGTTTCCCGCTGCGAGGCCGCCCGTGATCTACGCCGGAGTTTGTCGTAGACGTTTCTACTTGTCAAACAGGTTCTTGAGGTTGAACTCGGCTTGGACGGTGCGGAGCATGAGGTCGGTGTCGTCGAGGCCCAGGTGCTGCTCGTTGGCGTCGGCGGCGAGGGTGCCACGGCGGCGCGCCCAGTTCTCGAGCGCGGCGGGCGCGGACTCGCGGGGGAGCGAGCGCACGTCGGCGTCCAAGCTGCGGCAGATCTGGCGCGAATCGATGACGATGATCTTGCCGGCGCGGCGTGCCTCGGCGTAGCCGTCCAGGTGGATCTTGAACCAGCTGTCCTCAAAGGCGGCGTTGTGTGCCATGTACGGGTACTTCTTCATAAGCTTGAGCAGCTGCTTTTGCAGCTCTTTGTTCTCGCGGAAGGGCGTTTTGCCGTCGATGTCGTCCCAGGTGATGTGGTGGATATTCGACAGCGGCACATCCTCGCCGCGGTAGATATCGGGCAGGCCGCAGTAGTGTGCCTCGGCGTCGTGCGGGACGGCGTCGCTGGTGAGCTCCATGATCTCCCAGCCCACGTTGATGATGTAGCCGCGCTCGGGTGCACGGCCGGTGGTCTCGATGTCGATGCCGAGCACTGTGCCTTGGATAGGCTTGCGGGCGTACGCCACGCCGAGCGCGTCGCGGTCGCCGCGGATCTCGCGCATGACGGACGCGGCGGTGCGCTTTTGCATCTTGCCGATGGCGGCGCAGGTGTCGGCGTCGGACAGACCGCGCGAAAGCGTCGCGGGCGTCACGTTGCGCAGGCGCGCCTCGCCAATCTGGTCGCACAGGTCGCGGTTGCGGTCAGCCAGGTCGCGCACGGTGGCAAAGTCGAAGCTGGGGTCGCCCTCGGCGGTAAAGTACTCGGTTTCGAGCACCTTAAGGGCCTCTTCGCCCTTCTGGCGCTCGGACTCCATGGCGCCATGATCGCCATAGATAAACATGGGAATAAACGGCTG
>DBFOME010000060.1:0-4360 GCA_048430645.1 Collinsella sp.
CTGTCCGTCACCTTTGGCACCGATGTGTACATGGATGGCATCGACATCGATCACCAGCGCTTTTACGAGATGCTCGTGGAGCGCGATGAGCTGCCCAAGACCGGCCAGGTCAACCCGTACGCGTTTTCGCAGGCGATTGCCAAGGTTCGTGAAGCCGGCGATGAGGCTGTGATTATTACCGTGGGCGCTAAGCTATCAGGCACCAATCAGAGTGCCCGTACCGCACTTGCCGAGGCGCCGGGCGGCGACGTGTACGTGGTGGATAGCAATAACGTCACTCTGGGCGAGCGTGTCCTGGTCGAGTATGCCCTGCGCCTGGTGAACGAGGGCCGTAGTGCGGCCCAGATCGCGGCGGCCGTCGAGGCCGTCCGTGACCGCGTGGTCGTCATCGGCCTGCTCGAGACGCTGGAGTACCTGGTGCGCGGCGGTCGTCTGTCTGCTGCGGCCGGCGCCGTGGGCACGCTGCTCAACGTAAAGCCTGTGGTGGCTGTCGAGGACGGTCTGATCGTGCAGCTGGGCAAGGCGCGCGGTTCCAAGAACGGCCGCAACCTGCTGAACCAAAAGGTCGAAAAGGCGGGCGGCATCGACTTTTCCATGCCGCTGGCGCTCGGCTATACGGGTCTTTCGGATGCGGTGCTCAAGAAGTATATCGAGGACAGCGCGGCACTTTGGGCTGGCCACACCGAGGGCGAGTTGCCCGTTCACACCATCGGCGCCACCATCGGTACCCACGTAGGCCCTGGCGCCGTAGCCGTAGCCTTCTTCCAGCCCGCCAACTAACTGACCTGCCATAAACCACCACAAAGGTGCCTGTCCCCTTTGCGGTGGTTTATGCTTTTCAGGGTGGAAGGGAGCGAGCAATGGCGTCTGAGGGCTTTTTTGAACGGGTGTACGAGGTGGTCGAGCAGATCCCCGAGGGGATGGTCGCCACGTATGGTCAGGTGGCGCTGCTTGCCGGTCGACCACGAAGTGCGCGGTATGTGGGGTATGCCCTGCATAGCAATCCGCGCCCCGGCGAGATTCCCTGTCACCGCGTGGTGTTTGCCGACGGCCGTATCTGTGAGGGCTTTGCCTTTGGCGGCCCCGATGCTCAGCGTGAGCTCTTAATGGGGGAGGGTGTGACGTTTACCGATCCCATGCACGTCGACCTGGCCGTCTGTCGTTGGCCTGCCGGACTCTAACAGCTCTGCCGTGGCCAGAACCACCACAAAGGTGCCTGTCCCCTTTGTGGTGGTTTTCTGTTGCGGGTTTACCGGGGCTAACTTATGGAGAAGCTATGGCCGCGAATATTGATGCTGCAAAGTAAACCACGGTGAACTATATTGTATTCAACAACGGAGCAGGCAATAGGCGATGAAAAAGCCTGCCCTGTTGAGTTTGATTCGCATTCCTCCCCTCTGTGCGATTCAACGGTGTACTTCGGGAACGGGCCCGCCGGCAACTGACTGCCGGCGGGCCCGTTCCTGTTTATCGGGGGAGTGCAATGGGCGGAGCCGAAGCAGTCCGGCTCCGAAAAAGGCGGACGTCGTAGCGCCCGCCCTAAAGCAATCGAAAGCTCAAGCCAGCAAATCGGTCTAGTACACCATGCCCATGGCGTCCTGAACCTCTGCCAGGGTCTGATCGGCGATCTCGTTGGCGCGACGGTTGCCCTCGTGCAGGACGTCCTTCACATAGTCCAGATCGTTCTCGTAGCGCTGGCGACGCTCGCGGATCGGTGCGAAGTACTCGTTGACGGCCTCGGTCACGTACTTCTTGAGCTGGCCGGAGCCGCCCATGCCAATCTCCTCGGCAATCTCGACCTCGGAACGGCCGGTGCAGATGGCGGCCGTCGAAAGCAGGCCGGACACGCCGGGGCGGTTCTCGGGATCGAACGTAATCATGCGCTCGGAGTCGGTCTGGCTCTTCTTGATGCGCTTGGCCGTCTCCTCGGCGGTCATCGAGATGTTGATGGCGTTGCCGTAGCTCTTGCTCATCTTGCGACCGTCCAGGCCGGGCAGCAGCGGGGTCTCGGACAGCAGCGCGTCGACCTCGGGGAACACCTTGCCGTAGCGGTTGTTAAAGCGGCGGGCGATGGTGCGGGTGAGCTCGATGTGCGGCAGCTGGTCGCGGCCGACGGGCACCACATTGCCCTTGCAGAACAGGATGTCGCAGGCCTGGTGCACCGGGTAGGTGAGCAGAAGGCCGGTGAGCTCGTGCCCCGAGGCCTCCATCTCGGCCTTGACCGTGGGGTTGCGCGCCAGCTCGGCCTCGGACACCAGCGACAGGAACGGCAGCATGAGCTGGTTGGCGGCGGGCACGGCGGAGTGCGCGTAGATCATGGTCTTGTCGGGGTCGATGCCGCAGGCAAGGTAGTCCATGACCATGTTGTACACGTTGTCCTGGATGTGCTCGGTGGTGTCGCGGTCGGTGATGACCTGGTAGTCGGCGATGAGTACGTTGGTCCTGGCGCCCATGTTCTGCAGCTCCACGCGGCCCTTGAGGGTGCCAAAGTAGTGACCCAGGTGCAGACGGCCGGTGGGGCGGTCGCCGGTAAGCATGGTGAACTTCTCGGGCGTCTTGGCCAGGCCCTCGCGAATGGCGTTGCTCTTTTGCAGCGCGACTTCGTAGCTGTTCTCGTTTGGCATGATTGCTCCTAACGTTCGTTCGCAGGTTTTGATGATAACGCGTTTATTGGAGGGGCGGGGCGTAAGTAGGCGAGGGGCGGGAGAGGGGTGGCTTGTGCGATGGGCGCGGCGTGGCCGCGCTTGGCCAACGGTGCCTTGGCACATCCTCGGCAGCTTGCCCTAGAGCTTGTGGTGGCGCTCTTCTTTGCGCTCCTCGGCTGCCTGCTCCTCCTGCTTAAAAGCGGGGTCGTCGGGGGTGACCAGCTCATCTTCGTGCGTGCGCTTGTTGTAATGGTGGAGCAGCACGGGCTCAAATAGATGTAGATGCTTGGCGAAGGCCGCCGAGCCAATGGCGAGCACGGTAAAGATGAGCACGCGCATGGGCACCTCGACCTGGTTAATCGCGGCGGCGCCGGCCGAAAGCATGATGCACCAGGCATAGATGAGCAGCACGGCCTGTTTTTGGTTGTAGCCTTCTTGGATCAGGCGGTGGTGGATGTGGCCCTTGTCGGCCTGCCCGATGCTAATGTGGGCGCGCTTGCGGCGCACAATGGCGCTAAACGTGTCGATGATGGGCACACCGGCAACGATGAGCGGGATGATAAGCGAGGTGAGTGCGGCGGTGCGGCTCACGTTGAGCAGCGAGATGGAGCCCAGCGCAAAGCCCAGAAGCAACGACCCCGAGTCGCCCAAGAAGATACTTGCGGGGTTGAAGTTGTAGCGCAAAAAGGCCAGACAGGCGCCAAAGAGCGCAATGGAGAGCGCGGCGGCGTCGATGCGGCCCGAGAGAGCAGCCATCGAAAACATGGTGAACGATGCGATGCCGCAGATGCCCGTGGCCAAGCCGTCGAGGCCGTCGATGAGGTTAATGATGTTGGTGAATGCCACCAGATAGATCACGGTAATGGGGTAGGCGAGCCATCCGAGCATGATCTCGCCGGGAGCAAACGGGTTGACGATGACGCCGATCCGCAGGCCGCCCATGCAGGCGATAAGCGCGGCGAGGACCTGTCCGGCCAGCTTTTGCTTGGGCGTGAGCTGGAAGACGTCGTCGATGGCGCCGGTCGCAAAGATAACGGTAAAAGAAAGCGCAAGTATGGGGTAGCTGATGTGCAGACGGGGGTGGGGCACCAAAACGGGCGGCCAACCCAGGTACCAGGTGCCTAGGATTTGCACAGTGCAGGCGACGACCAGGCCCAAAAACACCGCCGTTCCGCCCAAACGCGGGATGGGCTTGGTGTTGATGCGGCGCTTAGAAGGATAGTCGACGGCGTCGAGCTTGATTGCCAGGCGCTTGACCAGGGGTACCGTGAGGAAGGTCGTGATAAAGGCCGCCGCTGCCACGCATAGGTACGGTATGTAGCTCGGGGATGAAGCCATGAATCTAAAAACCGCCAAGCGTCGAAGGAAAAGGTCAGAAGAACGCCATGCGCAAAGGGCATAGCCGAACCATGATACTCGACCAAGGGGGGTGCATGGAATTGCACGCAGCGATAATCACGCGCTTACCAGATATTGGGATGTTGTCGATGGCTTGTCGGGATGCCGGCGTGGATCCATATGGATTGTAATGGCAATTTTCGGCAAAAGAAAACCACCCCCCACGTTACGAAAATGAACCCACCTAAAACAGGTGGGTGCCCTCATCGACTGTTCCAGCGTCCTTAACAACGAAGGATACCTGTACTAGGTACGACTGTGTGGGCTCCCTAAATAAACGCGACGGTTCACCCAGTTGCTCCGCGGGGGGCGGAATA
>DBFOME010000061.1:0-12735 GCA_048430645.1 Collinsella sp.
TGCCCGGCGCGGTCGCGGTCGTGCACGATGAGCGGTGCGGGGTTGCGGGTGAATTGTTCCATCAGACGCTCTACGGCGGCACCGTCGGTGAGCGGGATATTGTCGCGGCGCAAGGCCTCAAGAACGAGGCGATGGCAATCCTCTTGAATGGGATCGAATGCCATGGGGCCTCCTTTGCTGCGGTTAGGGTTCAGATGTTTCTATATAAGGTTCTAGTTTACCCGCATGTGGCACACCGGGGGTGCCGCACTTGGACTTGCACCTTTGCACCACGAAGTCGGATGTCGCACAAATGTCGGCACCATGGACGGCCGAGTGGTATCACGGTGCCGCAAACGGTCGATTTTTGGCGGCGAACGGTGCATATTTTGGAGGGGCACCGTCCTGCCCGGGATATGTAGTCAACCTTGATAAAACGTTTGCCCAGCTTGGGAGTATGAATGCCGCACAAGGGTCTTCAGGGATAGAAAAAACGTTTCATCATTGGCGGCTTTAGGTGAATAACTGACCAACCAGAACGGTAAAATAGTGTTTGTCTGAGCGTTGAGACGTTTAGACATCGCGCATTGTCATCGCCGGCAACGCGCAAACCGGTCCTAACGGAGCCAATTGGGTGCTCCGTTATATACGCAAGTCTAAGAGGGGCTTGTTTAGGAGGCACAGTATGGGACGTTTTACCAATCCTCGCGATCTGTACTTTGGTGAGGGCGCTCGCCATGAGGTGAAGAACCTCAAGGGCAAGAAGGCCATCATCGTTTCTGGCGGCAGCTCTATGCGCCGCGGCGGGTTCCTGCAGGACGTCGAGAACGACCTTAAGGAAGGCGGCTTCGAGGTCAAGCTGTTCGAGGGCGTCGAGTCCGACCCGTCCATCGAGACGGTCATGAAGGGCGCCGAGGCCATGCGCGAGTTCGAGCCCGACTGGATTATCGCCATCGGTGGCGGCTCGCCCATCGATGCCGCTAAGGCCATGTGGGTCTTCTACGAGTATCCCGAGGAGTCCTTCGACAACATCATCCAGCCGTTCAGCTTCCCTGAGCTGCGTCAGAAGGCTCATTTCTGCGCCATCTCCTCTACCTCCGGCACCGCTACCGAGGTCACCGCGTTCTCCGTCATTACCGACTACGCCAAGGGCATCAAGTACCCGCTGGCCGACTTCAACATCACCCCTGATGTCGCCATCGTCGACCCCGAGCTCACCTACACCATGCCCGCCAAGCTGTGCGCTCACACCGGCATGGATGCTCTGACCCACTGCATGGAGGCCTACGTTTCCACCTGCGCCTCTATGTTCACCGACGCCAACGCTCTGCACGGCATCCGCGAGATCGTCGAGTGGCTGCCCAAGTCCTATGCTGGCGACCATGAGGCCCGTCAGCACATGCACGAGGCTCAGTGCATCGCCGGTATCGCCTTCTCCTCGGGCCTGCTCGGCATCGTTCACTCCATGGCTCACAAGACCGGTGCTGCCTTCGAGAACGGCCACATCATCCACGGTGCCGCTAACGCCATGTACCTGGGCAAGGTCATCCAGTGGAACTCCAAGGATCCCCGTGCTGCCGAGCGTTACGCTTACGTGGCCAAGGAGATCCTGCACCTTCCCGGCGAGACCAACGAGGAGCTCATCGCTGCGCTCGTCCAGAAGATCCGCGACCTCAACGACCAGCTCAACATTCCGCAGTCCATCAAGGATTACGCGAATGGTGGCGTGAAGGTCGACGCCGAGAACCCGCAGATGGTTTCCGAGGAGGAGTTCCTCGCCAAGCTGCCCGAGATCGCCGCGAACGCCGAGCAGGACGCCTGCACGCCCGAGAACCCGCGTGAGACCAAGGCTGCCGACTTCGAGAAGATCCTCAAGGCCTGCTACTACGACACCGACATCGATTTCTAATCGACTCTTGTTATCGTAACGAGGGGCTCCGCACGTATCCGTACGGAGCCCCTTTCTTTTTTAGAGAATGGGATAGTTATGGCTGCAATTTTCAATAGCCCCAGCAAGTACATCCAGGGTCCGGACGAGCTCGCCAAGCTCGGCTCCTATGTCGAGCCGCTCGGCGCTAAGGCCCTCGTCATCGTGACGCCTTCGGGCAAGAAGCGCGTCGGTGCCAAGATCGAGGGCGGCTTTGCCGAGGCCAAGGCCGAGCTGCTGTTTGAGGACTTTAACGGCGAGTGCTCCAAGGGCGAGGTCGATCGCCTGGTTGCGCTCGCTCGCGACAACGGTTGCGACATCATCGTCGGCGCCGGTGGCGGCAAGATCCTCGACACCGCGAAGGCCGTCGCCTATTACCTGGAGTCCCCGGTTATCATTTGCCCCACCATTGCCTCGACCGATGCACCGTGCTCGGCACTTTCGGTGCTTTACACCGATGACGGCCAGTTCGACAAGTACCTCTTCCTTAAGGCAAACCCCAACATTGTCCTGATGGATACGACGGTTATCGCGGCGAGCCCGGTGCGCCTGACGGTTTCCGGTATGGGCGATGCGCTCGCAACCTATTTCGAGGCTCAGGCGACGCACGATGCCGACGGCGGCACCTGCGCCGGCGGCAAGGGCGGCATGGCCGGCCTGGCGCTCGCCAAGCTCTGCTATGAGACGCTCATGGCCGATGGCGTCAAGGCCAAGGTTGCGCTGGAGAAGGGTGCGCTCACGCCTGCCGTCGAGCACATCATCGAGGCCAATACGCTGCTTTCGGGCATTGGCTTTGAGAGCTCGGGCCTTGCCGCTGCTCATGCCATCCACAATGGCCTGACGATGCTGCCCGAGTGCCACGGCATGTATCACGGCGAGAAGGTCGCCTTTGGCACTATCGTCCAGCTGGTACTCGAGGATGCCCCGACCGAGAAGCTCGAGGAAGTCTTGGGCTTCTGCATTGAGCTTGGCCTGCCGGTCACGATGAAGGAACTTGGCGTTGCCGAGCTTACGCGCGAGCAGGCCATGATTGTTGCCGAGGCCGCCTGCGCACCCGATGACACCATGTGCAACATGCCCTTTGAGGTGACGCCCGAGATGGTCGCAAACGCCATCCTGGGTGCCGACGCGCTGGGCCACTACTATCTCATGGATGAGTAAATCAAGCTAAGGAAGGGGCAAAGCCAACAGATGGCTTTGCCCCTTTTTGCTATGGTGCAAACTAACCTGGCCCCTTCGCACCAAGTTGGTGCAAAGGGGCCAGGTTACTTTGCACCAATCGTTGTTTGATGAAGGGTGGATTCTCGTATGGCGCTTCCTATGGTTTACGGCGGTCCCGGCCGGTATGTTCAGGGGCCGGGGGAGCTTTCGCGCCAGGGCAGGTATTTGTCATGGTTGGGCTGCGCTGCCTATGTCTTGTTTGACCAGGGCACCGAGGATCGGCTGTGCAGACAGATCGTCGATGGATTTCTGGACGACGATCTAAGCGAGCCGTTCTTTAAGATTTATGACGGTCCGTGTACGGAAGAGGCCGTTTTCGAAATGGCTAAGGAAGCCCAGGCCGAGTATTGCGACATGGTAGTGGGTATTGGCGGCGGCAAGATGCTCGATATCGCCAAGGCCGTTGCGTTTTATGCCGAGTTGCCGTTGTGCGTATGCCCCACGGCGGCGTCGATGGACGGTCCGTGCAGCGTGATTTCCGATGGCGATCTGCAGGGTGTTGCAAATGCGGTCTTTAGAAACGAGCGCAATATGGCTAACGAACAGGCCAAGGTGACCAAACAAAAACTCGTGCAGCTCATGTGCGAGGCATAGTTTGGCGCTTGATTGACCTTGTGCAATCGAGACGGCGATAGGCCATGGGCTATTTGCTGCAAAGATGCTCCGCGTGTAATTTGCCCGAGGCGTGGGCCGATAGCGTATCATTATCTCTTGCTTGTTTGCACTGCTCAGGGAGGGGCCGCGCATGGCGCAGGAACACGATCTGTTTGATGACATTATCGAGATCAGCAAGGGTTTCGACTTTCTTAAAAACCCGCTTGGCGGTGTGACCGATGCACTCGATCCGTCGGCGCCGCAGTGGAATCCTGCCGACTACAAGGAGCGTCCGCGCGGTAACACCATTCCGTGCCTGACCTGCAAAAACGAAAAGAGCGGCTGCACCGCGTGCATGGACGTGTGCCCGGTCAACGCTATCGAGGTCGAGGAAGACGCCATCGAGATCCTCGACTCCTGTCGCAAGTGCGGCCTGTGCGCCGCTGCCTGTCCGACCGAGGCAATCATCTCGCCGCGCTTGGCGCCCAAAAACGTCTACGACGACATTGTCTCGGCGGCTACGAGCCACGAGACCGCCTACGTCACCTGCACGCGTGCCCTTAAGCGCATGCCGCGCGAGAACGAAGTCGTCGTTGCCTGCGTGGGCGATATTACGGCCGAGACCTGGTTCTCGGTACTGGCAGACTATCCCAACGTGAGTGTGTACCTGCCGTTGGGCGTGTGCGATAAATGCCGCAACACCGGCGGTGAGGACATTCTGGGCGAGGCGATTGCGAAGGCCGAGGAGTGGTCCGGCACGGGTATGGGCTTGGAGGTCGACTCCAAGAGCCTCAAATGCCATAAGCGCCGCGAGTACGAGCGCAAGGAGTACATGGAAAAGATCGCCCGCACCACGGGCCTGACGGTGACCAAGCTCAATCCGGCGACGGCGGCGCTGGCCTCGGTGACGCAAAAGCTCAAGGCCCATCGCCATCAGATTACCCAGCTGGAGCGCACGCTCAACACCATGTGCGGCACCACGACGACCAAGCGTCGCCGTTCGCTCACGCACGGGCGGCAGCTGGTGCTCTCGACGCTGCAAAACCACCCCGAGCTTGCCCAGAACATGCAGGTGAGCACGCCGGAGTGCGATTTTGACAAGTGCACGTCGTGCGGCGAGTGCGTCAATGTATGCCCCACGTTCGCCTGCGATTTGGTGGGAAGCGGTCGCTTTGCACTGGAGTCCACGTATTGCCTAGGTTGCGGAGCTTGCGTCAAGGTGTGTCCCGAGCATGCGCTTAAGTTGGTTGAGCATGATGCATCCAACCTGGTGGTCGTCGATCCCGAGGCCGAGGAAAAGGCCGCCCAGAAGGCGAAGGCTCATGAAGAAGCTGAGAAGGTCAAGGCCGAAGCAAAGGCCAAGCTCGACAAGATGCTCGATCAGGTGGAGAAGCTCGCAGACTAGCTAAAAGAACGTAAATGATGGCCGGTGGGACAGGTACTGCCCCACCGGCCAAAAAAGTTGCGGTGGAATAGTTCCTGTTTTGCCCTTAAGCTGGCCATTCTAGGAACTATTCCACCGCAACTAATAAATGGTTAGTTCATGCTGCTTTGGTGGCCGGTTCGACCGGTACCGTTGCGCGTCACGGTTTCATGGAGCAAAAAGAACCCGGGGACCTGTTTGGTCTCGGTGTATTCCATAAGGATGCCGTCGGCGTTGTAGGTCTGCCCGCGTATAACGGCGAGTGCGTTAAAGTCGTCGAGATCGAGCACGCGCGCATCTTCGGGCGTGGGGTGCTCAATCGTTACATCGCGTTTGCCCGTGGCAATCTTAATGCCAAGGTCTTCTTCGAGGTAACGATAAATCGAATCGTTGACAATCTCGGG
This sequence comes from Collinsella sp., assembly GCA_048430645.1. Classification (GTDB taxonomy): domain Bacteria; phylum Actinomycetota; class Coriobacteriia; order Coriobacteriales; family Coriobacteriaceae; genus Collinsella. Next base: position 5,549 of record DBFOME010000061.1, read on the forward strand.
TGTCAGTCCCGGTACCTGTGAGCTTAGGTAATAGGAGTCGTCGGAGCACACGGCATGTCCGTCTGCATAACGAATGCGTTTGGCGCGTGTGAGCTCACAGCCTTCGGGAAACCCGGTAATCCCGGAGAGTGCCTTGCTACAGACGAGGAGCTCAAAGACGGTGGTGACAGTCTTGAGCTCAAAGCCTCGGCTGGTCGCGATTTCCTTAAAGGTCTCGAGTCCGCCGCCACCACGACTCTTCTCGTCACTGATGTTGCGAATGACGCGCATGCCTTTGCCTTGCTGGGGGAGCACGTAACCATCTGCCGCAAGCATCGAGATGGCGCGACGGACCGTCATGCGTGAACAGTCAAACAGCTGCGTGAGCTCAGTCTCCGAAGGCAGATAACTCTGATAGGCGTATGTGCCGTCGTCAATCGACTGCTTCACGTTGTCATAAATAGTTTGGAAGATGGCTCGCGCCATGACGGTCTCCTAGAGCTGGGCGCGTGAACGACGGATGAGGGCCGCCCGCGCAGGTGTCAATCGATTTACTTGCTGGGGTCGATTATATATTTGCCCATGGCACGCAGGGCCGGGTCTGACAGGATGGCGCCGAGTTCATCGAGGGAAGCTACCTTTGCGACCATCGAGGATACGTCGAGCCTGCCAGAGTCGATGAGCTCGAGCGCGCGACGCTGCGTATAAGGGTTGATGTAGGACGAGGTGAGCACAAGCTCCTTCTGGAAGACCTCGAAGGGCTTGACGGTGATTGTCTCATCGGGCTTGGTGAGGCCGAACATCATGACCGTAGCCTTGTGGCCGGCGATCTGGATGGCCTGCTCGATGGTGACGGGCTTGCCAACACACTCGATAACGACATCGACGTTGCCGACGCCCTCCTGCTTCAGGCGGGCCGGGACGTCCTCGTGGATGGAGTCGATCGTCAGATCGGCGCCGAGCTTGAGTGCAACCTCGCGTTTGCCCTCGACAGGCTCGAGCAAGACGACTTTGGTGGCGCCGGCGTTTTTGGCAAGCTGCATCATGAGCAGGCCGATCATGCCGCCGCCGATAACGACAACTGTGCTGCCGGGCTTGATGCTGCACATATCGATGCCGTGCAGGCAGCAGGCGACGGGCTCGGTCATAGCACCCTGCTCAAAGCTGGTGTGATCGCCCAACTTGTAGACTTGCTGCATATCGACGGAGCAGTACTCCGCAAAGCCGCCGTTAACGGTGGTGCCGTAGCCGGTCATATGCTCGCAGTAGTGGTTGATTCCGTCACGGCAGGGTTCGCAGCAGCCGCAGGGATGGTTTGGGTCAATGCACACGCGATCGCCCGGTTTAAAGTCGGTGACGTCGCTGCCTACGGCCTCGACAACGCCCGCAAACTCATGACCAAGGATCGTAGGCGGGGTAACGTCGGCTGCACCCTTGTCGCCTTCATAGATATGAACGTCGGTACCGCAGACGCCGCAAGCTTTGACGTTGATCAGAACGTCGCGCCTGCCCACGGCCGGCTTTGCCGATTCCTCGACTCTGAGGTCGTGCTTTCCATAGAAGACCGCGCTTTTCATGGTGACTCCTTAACGTGGCGGTGAATGTTGTAATGAAGTATAGGTATGCAAACATCCTTATACAAGCCTATCTAGACAAGTCGATAAATATTTTGTTTTAGAAGTTTTAGACAAACAGGCAATAACAGGCAAAACCTTTGAAATAAACCGTTCACCGTCAAATATCGACCGCTGACCGAACATGGAAACCGTATTAACTTGTCTAGATAAGTGATATGATAAAAATAGAAGCGCAAGAAGTCAGGGAAGCGGGCCCACCCGTCCTATTGCACGAGGTACACGCAAACGGCGCGTCTGCGGTCTCGAGTGAAGCCAAAACCGCAGCCGCTCCGAATGAAGAGAGGGGGATTCCCCGTCATGATGCAAAAGATACAACGTTTCGGCGGTGCAATGTACACGCCTGCAATTCTTTTCGCATTTTCCGGAATCGTCGTCGGCCTGGGTACGTTGTTTACCACCGAGGCGATCTTTGGCGAGATGGCCACTGCGGGTCATCTTTGGTTTGATTGCTGGAATGTGCTGCTCCAGGGTGGTTGGACGCTCTTTAACCAGATGCCGTTGCTGTTTTGCGTAGCGTTGCCAATCTCGCTCGCGAACAAGCAGAACGCTCGCTGCTGCATGGAGGCTTTGGCCATCTACCTTACCTTCAACTATTTTGTAAGCACAATCTTGGGGCAGTGGGGCCCTGTCTTTGGGGTCGACTACTCTGTCGAGGCGGGCAGCGGTACTGGTCTTGCCACTATCGCAAGCATCAAAACGCTTGATATGGGCATCATGGGCGCGCTTATCATTTCAGGTATCGCCACGATGCTTCACAACAAGTACTTCGACACCGAACTTCCTGAGTGGCTGGGCGTGTTCTCGGGCTCCGTGTTCATCTATATGATCGGTTTCTTCGTTATGGTTCCGGTCGCTCTTATCGCCTGCCTGGTGTGGCCGCATGTTCAGGCTGCTATCTCTGCCTTCCAGGGATTCATCCTTTCCGCCGGTACGTTTGGCGTGGGTGTCTTTGCTTTCTTCGAGCGCGTGCTGATCCCTACAGGCCTGCACCACTTTATCTATACGCCGTTCTATTACGACAACGCGGCGGTCAACGGCGGCATCTTTGCTGCTTGGGCCAACATCCTGCCCCAACTGGCTGCCGATCCGAGCATTGCTCTTAAGGATGCCGCACCCTGGGCTGCCTATACCTGCCCTGGTTGGACTAAGGTCTTCGGCTCGCTTGGCGTCGCCATTGCGTTTTATATGACCGCCAAACCCGAGCGCAAGCAGCGCGTCAAGGCTCTGCTCATTCCCGTCACCCTTACCGCTATGCTTTGCGGTATCACCGAGCCGCTTGACTTCACCTTCCTGTTCATCGCGCCCGGCCTGTTCGTCGTCCACTGCGTGCTCGGAGCGCTTGGCTGCATGGCTCAAAACCTCCTTGGCGTCGTGGGCATCTTCGACGGCGGCATCATCTCGATGCTCTCGTGGGACTGGCTGCCCCTTTGGGCCGCACACGGTCTGCAGTACGCCATCTCCATCCTTGTCGGTCTGTGCTTTACCGCCCTTTGGGTCGTGGTCTTCCGTTTCCTGATCGTCAAGTTCGACTTTAAGACCCCCGGTCGCGAGGATGACGATGTTGAGGTCGAGCTCAAGTCCAAGGCCGACTACAAGCAAAAGCAGGGCGGTGCTGCTGCTGGCAAATCGGTCGCCCAGAGTAAAGATGATGAGCGCTTGGTGCTTGCCGAGAAGATCCTCGATCTGCTCGGTGGCACGGATAACATCATCGATGTAACTAACTGCGCTACCCGTCTGCGCGTTAACGTCAAGGACAAGAGCGTCGTTGCGCCCGAGGCTTCCTTCAAGGCGATCGGTACGCATGGCTTGGTGGTCCAAGGTCAGTCAATCCAGGTCATCATCGGCCTTACCGTCCCGCAGGTTCGCGAGAAGTTCGAGAGTCTTCTGAAGTTCGAGAGTCTTCTGTAAACCATCGTCCATCGAAACAATCGGCCTTGCAGAGCCGGTATGCACCGCAAGGCCGATTCTAGAGATAAAAAACTCCACTTCTAGGTAACAATTCCAAACCGCGCAAGGCCGCGTGCGGGGACGGATTGAGCAAGCGGCCAGAATGAGGAGGACATCATGTCCAAGAAAAACTATGCCGTGACCATTGCCGGCGGTGGCTCCACCTTTACCCCGGGCATTGCCCTGATGCTGCTCGAGGAGCGCGACCGCTTCCCGGTCAACAAGGTGACCTTCTACGACAACAACGCAGAGCGCCAGGAGACCGTGGCCAAGGCCTGCGAGATCTACTTCCATGAGAACGCTCCCGAGGTTGAGTTCAACTACACCACCGACCCCGAGACCGCATTCACCGGGACCGACTTCGTCCTTGCTCACATCCGCGTCGGCCTGTACGCCATGCGTGAGCTCGACGAGAAGATTCCTCTCAAGTACGGCTGCGTTGGCCAAGAGACCTGCGGTGCCGGCGGTATCGCCTACGGCATGCGCTCCATCGGCGGTGTCATCGAGATCCTCGACTACATGGAGAAGTACAGCCCCAACGCCTGGATGCTCAACTACTCCAACCCCGCGGCCATCGTCGCCGAGGCCTGCCGCGTGCTGCGCCCCAACAGCCGCATCATCAACATCTGCGACATGCCGATCGACCTCATGGATAAGATGAGCCGTATGTGTGGCATCAAGGATCGTCGCGAGCTGCAGTACAGCTACTACGGCCTCAACCACTTTGGCTGGTGGAGCAAAATCTACGACAAGGACGGCAACGACCTCATGCCGCAGATTAAGGAGCACATGGCTAAGAACGGCTACCTGGACGGCATCGAGCACGAGGCCGGTAAGGAGCAGCATGTCGAGGAGAGCTGGATTCACACCTTCGGCAAGGCCAAGGATGTCTATGCTGTCGATCCCGAGACGATTCCCAATACCTACCTCAAGTATTACCTGTACCCGGACTATGTCGTCGAGACGTCTGACCCCAACTACACTCGCGCCAATGAGGTTATGGACGGCCGCGAGAAGAAGGTCTTTGGCGCTTGCCGCGACATCATCGCCAAGGGTACGGCCAAGGACGGCGGCTTTGAGCCCGACGTACACGCCAACTACATCGTCGACCTTGCCTGCGCGCTGGCCGAGAACACGCTCGAGCGCTTCCTGCTGATCGTCCCCAACGATGGCGCTGTGCCCAACTTCGACCCGACGGCCATGGTCGAGGTGCCTTGCATCGTCGGTTCCAACGGCTTTGAGAAGATCTGCCAGGGCCCGATTCCGCAGTTCCAGAAGGGCCTGATGGAGCAGCAGGTTTCCGTCGAGAAGCTCGTTGTCCAGGCTTGGGTCGAGGGCAGCTACCAGAAGCTCTGGCAGGCACTCACGCTCTCCAAGACCATTCCTTCGGCGAGCGTTGCTAAGCAGATCCTGGACGAGCTCATCGAGGCCAACAAGGATTTCTGGCCCGAGCTTAAGTAAGGACTGCCGTCTCGAACTCTCACGCATCTCTGCTTCATTTGCGCCGCCGCGGTATCCGGATTCGCCCGGATGCTGCGGCGGCGCTATACTTATGCAGTTTGAAGTACCTGTACCAAAAGGAGCTGTCGTGTCCCTTTCCATCGGTATCGTGGGCCTGCCCAACGTGGGCAAGTCGACGCTGTTCACCGCGCTTACCAAAAAGACCGGCCTTGCCGCCAACTACCCGTTTGCCACGATCGACCCCAACGTGGGCATCGTCGACGTGCCCGATAGCCGTCTGCAAAAGCTCGCCGACATCGTCAACCCGGGCCGCATTGTGCCGGCTACGGTCGAGTTCGTCGACATCGCAGGTCTGGTGAAGGGTGCCAACGAGGGCGAGGGCCTGGGCAACCAGTTCTTGGCAAACATCCGCGAGACCGATGCCATCTGCGAGGTCGTACGCTACTTTAAGGACCCCAACGTCATGCGTGAGGTGGGCCGCACGGGCGAGTTCGTCGATCCCGCCGGCGATGCCGACACCATCATGACCGAGCTCATCCTGGCCGATATGGGCACGCTCGAGAAGCAGCTGCCCAAACTCGAGAAGGAGGCCAAGCGCGACAAGGAGCTCATGCCCAAGTTCGAGGTCGCCAAACGCCTGCTTGCCTGGCTCAACGAGGGCAAGCGCGCCGCGTCCATGGAGATGACCGACGAGGAGCGTGCCGCCGCCAAGGGCCTGTTCCTGCTCACTATGAAGCCCATCCTGTATGTGGCCAACGTGGACGAGGATATGCTCAACGAGGACCTGGCGCCCATCGATGGCGTCAAGCCGCTGCCCATCTGCGCCAAGATTGAGGCCGAACTCTCCGAGCTCGATCCCGAGGACGCTGCCGACTACCTGGAGAGCCTGGGCCTGGAGCAGCCCGGCCTGGACGTGCTCGCGCAGGCCGCCTATAAGCTGCTCGGTCTGCAGTCGTTCTTTACGGCCGGCGAGATGGAGGTCAAGGCCTGGACGGTGCGTCAGGGCGCGACCGCCCCGCAGGCCGCCGGCGTCATCCACACCGACTTTGAGCGCGGCTTTATTAAGGCCGAGGTCATTGGCTATGACGACTACATCGAGCTCGGTGGCGAGCAGGGCGCCAAGGCTGCCGGCAAGCTGCGTATTGAGGGCAAGGACTATGTCATGGCCGATGGCGACGTCGTGCACTTCCGCTTTAACGTGTAAGGGCGACGCGTATGTTTAAATATGGCAAAAAAGCTGGCTACATGGGTATTGCGCTGCTCGTACTTGCGGTGATTCCGCTGGTGGTCGCAGCGTGTGTTATCCCCAACATTGGTCCCGAGGTGGCAACGAAGTTTAACGCAGCCGGCGAGGTGACGCGCTGGGGCAAGAGCTACGAGTTGCTGGCGCTGCCAGTGCTCAACCTGCTGCTGAGCGTGGCGACGTACTTTACGGCGGGACGCCAGGCTAAAAACAATGATGACTCCGACGCCATGGCGCGCATCGTGTGCGAGCGCTACTTGCGCAACGGCTGCATCACGGGCGTGTTCCTCAACGTAATCAACGTCTACTTTATGTACTCGGCGATTACCGGAACGGGCTTTGGCTTTGGTTTCTAGCTTGTCCTTTTAGGCAACGAGCCTGCACGCATATTCAATGGCTGCTGCGAGGCCGCCGCTCGATCGTGGTTTAAAGACCATGTCAGCGGCGGTCTCGTTTTCGTATCCGGCGCCGCGAAGGGCGAGTGCGATACCGGCTTCTAGAAGGAGCGGCAGACCGCGCTGGCTGGTTGCGATTACGGCAGCCTGATTGAGTGAGCAGCTGTGCGCTTGGCATCGGATGGCAAGTTCACCTTGCGCCGGGCAAGGGACCAGAACGGCGGCGACGCGACTTGATAGCAATGCAAATGCTGTGCGCTCATCGGGCGAAAGGCATTCTGCTTCAACGACGACGAGCTTGGGCGGTGCGCTGTTTGTGCGAGGCGTGGCTCGGTACATGCGGACCGAAGAACCCGACATAGAAAACTCCTGTGTATTCGGCAAAACGTAAACTATAGTTTACGTTTATGTTCGGCTCCATTTCAAACTCGGCTGCATGGACGAACGTGCGAAACAGATTCTTGGCAGGCGGGTCGAAGAGACACGCAGGGACCTTGGTATCTCCAAGGTTGATTTTTGTGTGGC
>DBFOME010000062.1:0-13248 GCA_048430645.1 Collinsella sp.
CGGTATCCGCGGATATGAGACTGAGCCGAAGGCGTCGACGACATGCCGGGGGCGGACCGGGACGGGTTCAACGGCAGGCCCCGCCGACCGATTGCAAGCGGTCGGCGGGGCCATTGTGGCTCTTGACAGCGGATTGGGTCATATGAGCGAGCGCCCGTCATTTGAGCCAAGGTGCCGTGAAATGAAAAGGCGCTGACCTTCTGGTCGCGCCTTTGAAATTGAACGGCAGATTGGCCAAATGCCGGGTGCGCAGCGTCGGCCGGTCCGCCGTTCGGTAGAACGGCGGAACCAATATCCCCTAGTAGTCCAGCTTCCACATGTAGCGGCGCGTCATGTAGTCCTTGTGGGTGACTGCAGAGAGTGCACGCATGTACACGTTGTTGAGGATCGGGGCAAAGATCAGGTGGTTGAAGTACTCGCTCACGCTGTCCTTGATGTCGTTGAGGCCGAGCTCCTTGGCGTCGAGCTGATAGACGCGCTCGCCACCGTACTGGTTGACGAAGCGGATGCCGCGCTCGTCGTTGCAGCGGCTGCGACCGACGCTGATGAGCTGGAACAGCGAGGTGCGCTTGTCCAGGATCTCGAAAGGACCGTGGAAGAAGTCGCAGGTGTTGATGGTGCAGGAGTCGATCTGCAGCATCTCCTGCACGTTGCAGATGCTAAAGACGTAGGCGGCACCAAAGAGCGGACCCTGAGCCATGACGTTGATGCAGGGCTTGTCGGCGTTCTGCTCGGCCCACTTAGCAGATAGCGGACGGGTGTACTCGACGGCCTTGCGATAGATGGGGTCGACCAAGTCGAACGCGGCCATAGCGGTCTCGTACTCGGCATAGCCCTCGGTCTGCTGCGTGAGCTCCATGGCGATCATGGTCACGACGGCAGAGTTGGTGCGGCCCATGCAGGACTCGTCGACGGCCAGGCTGTCGTACTGGATCTTGTAGTCGCAGACCTCGGTGAGGCCGGACTCGTCAACATAGATTGCGATGGTGCTGGCGCCGTGGTCCTTGGCGACCTGGGCGGCGACGATGGTCTCCTTGGTGCCGCGCATGGACACGACGACGGCCAGGGTGTTCTCGTTGACGTAAGCAGGGGTTGCGTGCACGAACTCGTTGCTGGTGTAGCTGGAGCTCACGACCTGCGTGGCCTCGTGCTCCATAAAGTACTGGGCAGGATAGTTACCGCCGTTGGATCCGCCGGCGCCAATCCACACGACGCGCTTGATGCCGCCCTTGTCTGCCTTGTCAGCCAAAACCTGGGAGACGACATCCTTAACCTGTTCCTGAGTAGTCATCGTGCATCAGCCTTTCTTCTCGTTTGATGCTCATCACAGGCATACAAGTTACATACATGTTTTGGCTATGTCGACTAGTTGTATGCTATATTTGTCTTAGATATTTTGCTGATGCGGTTTTCGATAACTGGATACCAGCGGTTTTGTTGTTGTATTGAATACATGCTTGATTAGACTCGCATACAAGTTAGATACAGGTTGATTGCATGAACGCTTCGTCTAATAAGAAACTGGCCCAATACGAGCGCTTGGCGAGCATGCTGCGTGACCGCATCGCCGCCGGCATCTACGCACGCGGAGACAAGCTGCCGTCCGAGATGGAACTCATGGACGAATCGGGGCTTTCGCGCAGCACTGTGCGCCACGCGCTTAAGGTGTTAGTTGACGAGGGCCTGGTGCGCACCGAGCGCGGGCGCGGCGCCTTTGTGGCCGACACACCGGCGCTCCACGAGAACAACCTGGTGTTTTCGAGCTATACCAAGCAGGTCGAAGGCCAGGGAATGAAGCCCACCACACGCACCGTGGACTCGGGCTTTGCCAAGGCGGCCGGCAGCATAGCTAAGTTCTTTGATGCCGCCGTGGGCAGCAAGCTCGTCAAACTTGTCCGTCTGCGTTATCTGGACGATGCGCCACTGTGCCTGGAAACCACCTATCTACCACCGAGCTTTGAGGCACTCATCGATCGCGATATCAACGGTTCACTCTACGCCACGCTGCGTCAAGAATTCCATCGCGCGCCGGCACAGGGGCATAAGACCTTTGAAGTGTGCTATGCCTCGCAAAACGAGGCGTTTTTGCTCAACGTTGAGCGCGGGCAGGCGCTGATCCTGATCACCGACTACGTCTACGACACCGACGGCCGCCCGCTCCATGTCTCCAAGCGCATCCAACGCACCGACCGCGCCAAATACACCGAGCCCATCGGCTAACCTGCCAAAATAAACCTGTCCCTAAATGGTAGGTTTGGGGAGGTCGGGGAACCAGGTTGGTTTGGGTTGGTTAGGGACGCGCTCGGCTAGGACCAGCTCCATCCAGCACATGTCGTACCAGCGGCCGAACTTTTGGGCGCAGCGGTCAAAGGCACCCACCAGGCGATATCCCATATGAGCATGGAAGTCCTGACTGTTATGCGTCAGATACTCGTCGTCCTTGTCGTGCGGCACGGCAATGAGCGCGCACATGTTGGTGATGCCCATCGCGACCAGGCATTGCTTGAGCGCATCGTGCAGCTGGCGGCCCAGCCCGCCGTAGCGCACGTCGCGTGCCAAGTAGATCGACGTCTCGACCGACCAGTCGTATGCCTCGCGGCTGTTGAGCGGACTCACATAGGCATAGCCTACCGGACGCCCGTCCAGCTCCATCACCAGATACGGATAGCGCTTGAGCGTGCGCTCGATGCGCCCGGCGAACTCCTCAACGCTCGGCACCTCGTATTCGCAGGTAATCGCCGTCTGGCGCACATACGGCTCATAGATGGCAAGCAACGCCGGCGCGTCATCGGGCGTCGCCAGGCGAATCGTCGGCTCGGACATCTCGGTCATACAACCCTTCTCTCCCAAAAGCAAAGGCCACCCTGCGCCAAACCCGGCACAAGGCGGCCCCTCGTCATTACATCAGGCTACAGGACAGCCGCCAACGCGTCGATGTCCTCCCGCGTCGTGGCCCAGCTGGTGCAAAAGCGCACCACCGTGTGGGTCTCGTCGTACTTCTCCCAATACTCGATCGAGGCATGCTCGCGAATGCGGGCCATATCCTCGTTGGGCAGGATCACAAACTGCTGGTTCGTGGGCGTCTCCAAGAAGAACTGGTAGCCGCGCTCGTGTAGCACACGACGAAGTGCCTGCGCGGTTTCGATCGCCTGTCGACCAATCTCAAAATACAGGCCATCGGTAAAGAGCGCCTCAAACTGGACGCCCGTCAGGCGGCCCTTGGCGAGCAGTGCGCCATGCTGCTTAATGCGCGGAATGGGATGCGCCGGAGCGTGCATGCCACAAAACACCACGGCCTCGCCGCAGAGCGCGCCGCACTTGGTGCCGCCGATGTAGAACACGTCGCACAGCTGCGCCAGCTCGGGCAGGGTAATGTCGCACTCATCGGCCGCCAGCGCATAGGCCAGGCGGGCGCCATCCACAAACAGCGGAATCTCACGCTTCTGGCACACCGCATGAATCGCCGCGAGCTCGGCCTTGGAATACAGCGTGCCGTACTCGGTCGACAGGCTCACGTACACGGCGCCCGGGAACACCGTGTGCTCGTAGCTCTCGTTTTCGTAGAACACCTGGATATAGTTCTCGAGGTCCTCGGCGTGCATCTTGCCCTCGTAGCCGGGGATGGTGAGCACCTTGTGGCCGCCAAACTCGATGGCGCCCGCCTCGTGACAGGCGACGTGGCCAGTCTCGGCGGCAACGACGCCCTCGTAGGGCGCAAGCAGCATATCAATCACCGTCGCGTTGGCCTGCGTGCCGCCCACCAGAAAAAACACGTCGGCATCGGGGGCCTGGCAGGCCTCGCGAACAAGTTGCTTGGCGCGCTCGGTATGCGCATCGGTACCGTAGCCGGGCTGCGGCTCCATGTTGGTATCGACGAGCGCCTGCAGCACCGCCGGGTGTGCGCCGTGGGAATAATCGTTGTTGAACGCGAGCATGGCAATCCTCTCTTACCGGGTATCGGCCAGATGATTCAAACGGAGCTATTGTACGCCGCTGGGATAGGCAATGCGCGCGGCAAGGCACTCAAGTGCCAGTACCAGAGCAAAACCGCAGCTCACGTCACTCAAAAAGTGCGCTCCGATCACGATGCGGCCAAACGCGACGAGCGCCGCGACCACAGCCGCCGTCCAAAAGACCACACGACGGCGCGACGGTTTTTCCTTAAAGGCTGCCGTGGGAAGCCCGGCGAGCATAAGGCCAATCGCCGCATGCGCGGTGTGCCCGCTCGCGAACGACTTGAACCCGTCCTTGATCACGCCGGCGGCGATATAGGTCCACTTGTCGGGATTGCCGATTACCCACCACGGCTGAAAAATGAGCCCCGGCGTGACCTCGATCACGCGCATGCGCGGACGCGACCACAGCGGCTTGACGATCACGTTGAGGATAATGGCTTGAACGACCCACACGGCAAGTACCATCAACGCCCAGCGTGTGAGCTCGTCAGGCTCGGTCGCGCGCGTGAGGCGATAGACAATAAGGTTGGCAGCGATGACCAGCACAAACGTCAGTACCAACTGAACCGCGATGAGTTTGCCGCCAACCTTCAGGGACGAGACGATCTCGTAGCCGGCCAGGCCAACGTTGACGAGGATGCCGAGCACGGCGAGCCATTTGCTCCCTCTGGAATCGGGACGCACCGCGCGCACGAGCATGACGCCTGCGACGCTTGCCGTCAGCTCGAACGGCAGCTCGCCGGCGGCCTCGATAAAGCGACCGTACATGCTGCCGATATTGAACAGCGCGCTCGAGATCTGATAATCGAAGAAACTGCCCACGCCCAGACAAAGACACAGGACAACCGCGATCATGGCGACATCTTTCTTGTAGATGTATCCGAACATGCTTTCCTTTCGATGGGGCTGGAATCAACCTGCAACGTGGCGGGACAAAGATGACTTCGTCCCGCCACGCCTCCTACTTGTTAGTCGTCGTCGCTAGCACCCAGCTGCTGCAGCAGCATGAGCGCCGCGGCCACCGGGCCGGTGCCGTCGTTGGCGTCGAGACCGCGACCCAGGCCGCTGCCCGCACCGGCGCCTGCCTTGTAGGGTACCGACAGCTTGCGGCTCTTGGGAAAGTTCACCGCGCCATAGCGGGTCTTAAGCTCAAAGGCCACCTTCTTGGGCACGTCGACGCCCAAAAACGTGATGCGACCGCCACTGAGCGTGACGCTCTCGAGTCCCAGGCGCTCGCCGCGAATGCGGATGCGAGCGCGGTTGAACAGGTTGAGTCCCGCCAACGGCAGCTCGCCATGCGCAGCCTCGGTCTCCTCCTGCACCTCGTCGATACTCTCCAGGTCCTCAGCCGCCGCGAGCTTGCGGTACACGAGCACGCGCTGGTCCACCGCCGGCATGTACTCCTCGGACAAGAAGTAGTCGGCCGGCAGGTTGATGCCCACGCTCGCCGCCTCCACGCTGGCATCGTCGTCGCCGCGCGCCTCGGCCACGGCCTGTCCCAGCATCTGCGTAAACAGGTCAAAGCCCACACTCGACAGGTTGCCGTGCTGCTCGGCGCCCATGAGCGAACCGGCACCGCGGATCTCCAGGTCGCGCATGGCGATGCGCATGCCGCTGCCCAGGTCTTGGAACTCGGAAAGTGCGGTCAGGCGCGCCGTTGCCTCCTCGGTAAGCGGCAGCTCGCCGGGGAACATAAAGTACGCGTATGCCTGCGTGGCAGAGCGACCCACGCGGCCCTTGAGCTGGTAGAGCTGTGCCAGACCCAGACGCTGCGAGTCCTCGATGATGAGCGTGTTGGCCGTTGCGTTGTCGATGCCGCTCTCCACGATGGTCGTGGCGATAAGCACGTCGATCTTCTTGGTCGCGAACTCGATCATCACGTCCTCGACCTCGCGCGGGCTCATCTTGCCGTGTGCCACGCCCACGCGCGCCTCGGGCGCAGCCTCGTGCACGCGCGCCACGGCATCGTCGATGGTCTTGACGCGGTTGGACACGTAATACACCTGACCGCCGCGGCCCACCTCCAGGCGAATCGCTGCACTCACCACGTCGGGGTCGTACTCCCCCACGTGCACGATCACGGGACGACGCCCGGTCGGCGGTGTGGTGATCAGGCTCATGTCGCGCACGCCGCTTGTGGCCATCTGCATGGTTCGCGGAATAGGCGTTGCCGAGAGCGTGAGCACGTCGATTTGCTCGCGCAGGTTTTTGAGCTGTTCCTTGTGCTGCACACCAAAGCGCTGCTCTTCGTCGATGATCACCATGCCCAGGTTCTTGGGGTTCACATCGGCCGAAAGCAGACGGTGCGTGCCGATGAGCACATCAATCGTGCCCTCGGCAAACGCCTTGAGCGCGCGCTTTTGCTGCGCCGGGGTGCGGAAGCGGCTGAGCACCTCGACCTCCAGGCCAAACGGGGCAAAGCGCTCAAAGAATGTCTCGTAGTGCTGTTGGGCCAGAATGGTCGTGGGGCAGAGCACCATGACCTGGCGGCCGGAGTCCACGCACTTAAAGGCCGCGCGCAGAGCGACCTCGGTCTTGCCGAAACCCACGTCGCCGCACAGCAGGCGGTCCATGGGCTTGGGCGCCTCCATGTCGGCCTTGATGTCGGCGATAGCCTCCAGCTGGTCGCGCGTCTCGTCGTAGGGGAAGCTCTCCTCCATCTCGATCTGCTCGGGCGTATCGGGCGGACAGGCGATACCGGTAATCGACGAGCGGCGCGTATACAGGTCGACCAGGTCAAACGCCAGCTTTTTGGCATTCTTGCGCGCCTTGTTGGTGGCCCGCGTCCAGTCGGCGGTGTTGAGCCTGGTCAAGCGCGGCTTATCGCCGTCGGGACCAACGTAGCGCGTAATGCGGTCAACCTGCTCCAGCGGCACGTAGAGCTTGTCGCCATCAGCGTATTCCAGCAAAAAGTAGTCGCGTTCCTTGCCGCCCACTTCCTGGCGCGCGATCTCACTAAAGAGCGCGATGCCGTGGGTAGCGTGCACCACGTAGTCGCCCGGCTTAAACGGGAAGGTGATCTGCGTAATGTCAACCTTGCGGCGGCTGCGCGCGCGGTTGGCATCCATGCGGGCGTTGAGGTCGGCGATCGAGAACACGGCCAAATTGGCGTCGGGCACCACCACGCCCTGCGGCAGGGCGGCATCGACAAAGGTCACGCGCCCGCGCGAGATGGTGGGCACGGCGGCGCCGGCGGCAGCCTGCTCGGCGCCCGCCTCGAGCGAGCGGGCGTTGAGCGCATCGGCCTTTCGCTCGCGAATGGAAGCATGGGCCTCCTGGCGTGCGGCACGGTCGGCGGAATCCGCCGCTGCCACGCGCACGCGGTCGCCGATAGCGCCGGCATTTTCGGGCGCCGCGGTCAGCGATTCCTCAAAGGTAATGCCCTCGTCGCCAAAGGTGAGCTCCATCGACTCGCGCGCGCCGCGGTCGGGGATGGCAAACACGCAGGCATAGCGCTTGCCCACGACCTCCTGGATGCGCGTCATAAAACGGTTGTCCGAGCCTGCGATGGCAGGCTGCTCAATCTTGAGCTCGGCCGTCACCGCACCGCCGGCACGGATGAGGCTCACATAGTTCAGGCGTTGCTGGGAACCAAAGTCGAGTTGCTGGGCACGCACGTACAGGCCGTCCAGACGGTCGACCCCCGCCTCGCCGGCACGCGCCTCGATATCCTCGTAGGCGCGCAGGCAATCGTCGAACAGCGAGCGCGGCTCGGACAGCACCACGAGCGCCTTGCCGCTCACGTGCGACAACGGGCTCACGGTCTGGCCGTACATCACCGGCAAAAAGCGGTCGAGCTCGGGCGTGACGATGCGTGCATCCACCATCTCGAGCAGCGCCGCCAACTTGCTGTCGTCCTGGCTGGCGCGGTAGAGCGCCACATGCATGTTGTGGACGGCCTCGTCGGTAAGCGCGAGCTCGCGACAGGGGAAGATCTCGATGCTGTCTTCGTTGCCGATGGTCTGGCCCGTTGAACTCACCATGCGGCGGATGCGGTCGATCTCGTCGCCAAAGAACTCAATGCGCACGGGCGCCTTTTCCTGCGCGGGAAACACCTCGACGGTGTCGCCGTGCACACGGAACAGGCCGGGCGCGTCGGCGGCGCCGGCATTGGTGTAGCCCATGCCCACCAGACGTTGCGGCACCTCGTCAAAAGGAATCTCCTCGCCCACCGCAAAAGTGGTGGACTCCCAGTAGTGGCTCTCGACCGGCGGCACGCAGCGCAGCAGCGCACGGGCCGAGGCGACCATGATGCAGTTGTCCCCGCGCACGATGCGCCCGAGCGCCTCGCAGCGCTGGGCCACCACGGCGTCGTCGGGCGCCTGCTCGCGCCAAGGGTAGTCCTTGCGCTCGGGAAAGCGGCACACGTGCTCCAGGCCCACATAGGCGGCCAGACTGCGTGCGGCGCGATCGGCCGCATCCTCGCCACTCACGATGTAGACCGTAGGGCGCGGGCGGCGCGCAAACTGGGCGGCGGCCATAAGCGTTCGGCCCGACTGAGACACGGCAAGCGTCACGTCCTCGCCAGAATCGAGCCCGGCCTCGACGGTCTGCAGTGCCTCGGCAGTGTAGAGCTGCGCGGCTATACGGTGAATGAGCATGCTGTTCCTCCGGCATTGCAACGCCAAAAGCCCGCCGAGGCAAGCTCGGCGGGTCGTTCGTCAAGTTCATTAACGTTTATGGTACCGCACGGTCCCGTGACCAAAAGCCAAAGCGGCATCATGCCAAATGTTGCCCACAACGGTCTTGCTAACGCGTTTTCCCAGCTTATTAATCCGCTCTCCGCTTTTTGATTTGCTGTCTTCCGGCAGCGATTTACACCGTCCGCGCCCCCTGGCGAGCATTTCGAGCTGCAAAGCGCCTATAATTGACCATGCTTACGTATTCAATGTCACTTTTTGAGGAGGGGGGGGGTAAAACAAATGGCCGACACCCCATCTTGTGCACTGTACGCCGGGCTTAAGTCACTCGGTCGCATTAACAACGGTAACGCCGCGCAAATTCTCATGGCCGGCAACGCCCGTTACGGTGGACGCCTCATCTCCGAACGCTTGACGGTCCCGTCGTTTATCTCACGCGAAATCGTTCACGCCAAACCCGGTGACCTTCCCGAGCCGCTGTTTGCGCCCTTTGAACAAAGTGCGCGCCAGATACTCAACCTCATCATGCAAAACCGAGGCTCCGACCCCCAATCGCTGAGCAAGGTCGCTAAACGCTATATGGAGTCGTGCGTCCCAGACATGCAGGATGCCCTTACTAATTGCGGCGTCGACGGCATGCTCTTTAGAAACGGCGTCGAGCGCATCGAGACCGCTGACAATAGCGACATCAAAGATCGCCTCTACATCCATCTGGTCTTTTTTATCGTTACCGGCTGCCTTGGCGACCCCGCCCGCGCCATCGAATACACCGAGTCCTTTGTGTCCGACCAGATGCTCTCGACACTCGGCACGGTCGAGACGACCGTCACCTCGTTTTTCTCGACAACCGCGCGCCCCACGGGAGACATTCGTCTGGGGCTGCTGCGCGTCGTGGGCAACTCGGCACGACCGCCGCTGCGTCCCCTTACCACGGACCCGGTGGGCAGCATTATCGGGTCGCTGACGGGCGACGAGAACGCCATCACCGACGTCGATTCCGACGTCTCGCGCCAGCACCTGCGTATTTGGCTCCAAGACGGACGCTGGCTTGCGCAGGGCCTCGGCTCCACCAACGGATCGTTTTTGATCTCGGGTGTCGACCGCTGCCGACAGGCTATCGAACCGCCCAGACGCGAGCGCCCCGCTAACTTTACCAATGCCCCCGTCGAGATTCACAACGGAGATACGCTCTGCCTGGGCGCCACGACGCGCTTCTTGGTCATTCGCATCACAGACTAGCCCGCCACACATCTTCGACGCACAAGGTGCCGTTATTTGCATCAACCCATGCAAATAACGGCACCTTTTCGATTAAGGCAACGGTTGCGCCACCTTTTCACTAACATTATCGCTATGCACTTTTTTCTCGAAAGGATCGCCCCGTGACGTACGACACGGACATGGATATCATCGCGTTGTCCCCCTTTGAACCAAACGCCATGTTTGCGACCACCGAAGACTCCGATACCATTCGCCGCTTTACCACCCTGTTGGATTGTGGGGCAGTCGGCGGCGGTTCCCACCATCTTCGCAAGGTCGCCAACACCGAGGGCGAGACCTTTGCGCTCAAGACGCTGTTGCCCCTCAGCGGCTGTGATGAAAACGGCTCCGCCATCAGCCCCTCGGGCATCAAGACGCTTACCGAGGAGTATCGCAATCTTGCAGCCGTCTCACTGTTGGGCGGCTTTCCCAAAACCTATGGCTACGGCTATACCGGCTCCGTACCGGCCATCCTTATGGAGTGGATTGAAGACCTGCCCCTTCGCGATGCTGCGGCAGAGCTAACCGACCCCGCCGAGGGCGACCACATTCCCGCAAACACCGTCGCCGCGATTGGAAAACGCCTGGGAGAGATTCTCCTGGGTGCCCAAAAGCTCGATGCGCCGTTTGCGCACCGTGATATCTCCTTGCGCAACATCATTATTCGCACGACGCGCCGGTCCCTTGCCCAGCAGATTGCACACTGCAGTTTTGACCTTTGCCTAGTCGATCTGGGCAGCTCGAGCATCAAGCGCTCAGACCCCTCGTTTACCATGTCGACTGGCATCTGGCGCAACGGCACCCCCGAGTTCGCCCCACCCGAGATGCTCTCCAACGACATCCCCGAGCTGGCGCCGCTGCGTACGTCGCCCAGTATCGATACATACGAGCTCTGCAGCATACTCTACACGCTCTATGCCGGTCACACGCCATATCGCCTAAACGAGCATATGGACCAGTCGCCCTACCTGTACAAGATCGAGCACGAGCCCGAGCTGCTCGAGGCGCGCTTACCCGGCGACCAAAAGCTTGTCGATGTCATTATGAGCGGTATCCATAACGAGCAGTCCCAGCGCGCGCCGCTGTCTACGATTGTCGGCAAGCTCGATGCCTGGATTAAAGACATCGATTTTGAGCCACGCACGCCGCTGCCCACCCCGATCGACTTTAGCCAGCAACCGAAGCCTTCCGGCTCCGACAAGGCTCAGACGCGCCACCCAGTCATCTCGCGTCGCGCTGCGCTCGCGCTCGGCGGCGTCTGCGTTGCCGGCATAGCAGGCTCTGCCATTGCCACGGGATGCTGGGGGCTTATCGACCTGGCGCACGGCATCAAGCCGTCACTCGACGATTACACCTGGGAAGAACTCGCCCTGATCTCCCGCAAAATACAAGAGACATCTTCCAACAAAAACGCGCTCGCGATTGCCGAAACCTACCACCTGGTAAACAGCAAGCAGTCGCTCGAAAACGAGAACACCAAAACCGTCAGGCTTTCCGACGGGACCAAGGCACAAATCCAGATCGTTGGCTTTAAGGCAGACACGCTCACCGATGACGGCCTCCCCGCGGGCATCACCTTTATGTTCCGTACCCCCATCGCCATGCGCGCCGTAAACGACCACGCCGCGACGGGCGGCTGGGAGCAATCGTCGCTTCGTGAATGGTTGGCGGACAAGGGCATGGCTACGCTGCCCGACGATCTCCGTAATCAGATTCGCTCGGTGCGAAAGCTCACCAACAACACCGGCGGCACCAAAGACGTCTCCAGCATCACCGCCACCGACGACATACTCTGGCTACCGTCCATGAGCGAGCTGTGCGGCTGCCAAGCGCCCGAAACGTTCGCAGAAGGCAGCGAGTACCTTTCTGCCCTCTACAGCGGAGAAGGCGATCAGTACCAGCTCTATCGCGAGCAGAGTGTGAGCGGCCTGACCACAAACGAAGCCATGATCCGCACCGTCTCTGGCAAAAAAATCTGCTACTGGGAGCGCACCCCCAGCGCCGACTGCAGCGAGGGCGCCGACTCGACGTACTTTAACCGCGTTGGAAAAGACGGCGACGTGTTTTGCTGGGCAACGCCCGGAAACGCTCCGGACCAAAAGACCTATGTCCTACCCGGCTTTTGCATCTAACACCTTTACCGGATACCAGAAAGGAGTCTCGCATCATGCGTGCGGAAACACCTTCCGAGGTGCTCTTTGATTTCCTTAAGTGCGACCTGCAGATCAACAATCGCGAAGCGGCGCGCATCCTGATTTCGGACAAGCCGATTGGCTCCAAACCGGCCCCACGATTTCGCATTGCAGAAAAGACGTTTCTATCGCGACGCGTGGTGCACGTCGTTCCGGGCACCGACAAGATCGACCCCGAGATGTTTGCCGATTTTTCGCAGAGCGTCCAGAGCTTGGCTGCCGCTGTAAAAATCGGCAGCGGCAGCAGTCCAGCGGCCGCCAACGCTCGCCAGCAAGCCATTACGGCGCATGCCCTCGAGCGCATGGCAACGTCGCTCGAACACTGGGGGCTCGATGGTTCCATCCTGCGCAATATCTTTGACCGCATCGCTGTCATGCCTGGCCTCAAGCAAAGCGATCGGCGCCTTTTGGAGCTTCTTGCGCTAACGGTCTGCGGATGCTTGGCCGATCCCAATGCCGCCGCCTCCGAGGTCAAAGACTTTGCCATAACGCAACTGGCCCAGACCTTTGGCACGCTCGAGACCGCCGAGGTCGTCCAGGCGCGGTGCACCAACCGCAAGGTCAACGAGCCTCCTGCAAAACTGGGGCTGCTCAGGCTTGCGAAAGACGGCTCGGCCTTGCCGCCGATCTATCCTTTGAGCCTCGATCCCGAGGGTACGGTACTAGGCTCTTTTGCACACGACCAAAACGCCATCACCAACGTAGGACCCGATGTATCCCGTCGGCACCTGCGTGTAGCGTTTTCCAACGGAGCATGGCTCGCGAGCGGCTTGCACTCCACTAATGGAACGGTGCTGGTGACACGCAACGGCGCGACCACCGTTATCGAAAAGCCACGTTCGCTACGCACCTCCGATGACGAGGACAAGCAGTTTCCTATCCACGACGGCGACCTGCTCAAACTGGGCTCCTCGACCGAGTTTTTGGTGCTGAAGATCTCCTCACACGTACGCGCGTTGGCCTAGGGCCGAGCCCGCCCAATAAGAATCAACGCAAAAGAGCGCCGCTGCACACATCGCAGCGGCGCTCTTTTGTACAAAGGCGCCCCCGGTCTTGTAACTGAACTGCCTCCCATTTCTTGGACACGAGAAATGGGAGGCTTTTTATGCGTGTCGACTTGAGGGTGAAGCACGACATCGAGGCCAGGAAGGCGGCGATCGGGCTCTTCGAGCGAGGCCACGGCTACAAGTCTGCGGCGAA
>DBFOME010000063.1:0-29572 GCA_048430645.1 Collinsella sp.
AGGAGTCGAGCCCATCATCATAGGTGTGAGGTTGCCAAAGAAGATGCCGCTCGCCTCGACCGAAATGAGGTCGCGAATGCCGACGGGTGAATTGGGGTCGAGCCAGACAGCGATCGCATAGGCCACAATGCCAAAGAACAGATACATGAACATGCAAAGACACGCGACAAAGAGCCATGACGCCTGGACGCTCGACATTGCGGCCCAGAACTGCCCCATCTGCCCGGTTACCACCAGATAGACGATATAACCCACCAGCACGACGCCGATAAAGATGGCGCCGCGGCGTGCGCTCTTATTGTCATCTCCGCCCGAGGCCTCAACCTCGACCTGGGGCTTAGACGTATGCTGAGAGGACTCCGTCATGAGACTCCTTCTAACAGTCAAAATATCTTGGATATTGTACCCGCAAGGACCATAGACAGAACGAAAAGCTCTGGTTCAAACGGGAATTGCAGACGGTTGTTTGAAAATAAAAAACCCGGCCTTCCATGGGAAGCCCGGGAATCAAATGCGTGGTAGCCCGTACCAGATTCGAACTGGTGATCTCCGCCTTGAGAGGGCGGCGTCCTAAACCGCTAGACGAACGGGCCACATGACATCTGCACTGCCGTGCTGCGAGGAAATATATTACGGGACAAAAAACGTCAGCGCAAGAAGAAATTCCAAATTGCCGAAAAAATGTCGGCAGGTTATGGAACACGCAGGTAAACTGGGTAGCTAATTCAAGTTGAGATGGACCAAAAGAGCTTCGCGGTCGTTGGGAATATTGTCTTCGATCACGGCGTCGAGGGCGGAGTTGAGAAGCTGACCCAGTTCCGGCCCGGGCTTGACTCCGGCACGGATCAGGTCGCCGCCGTTGATGGCGAGCATCTTGAGCGTATAGGGCTCCCCTGCCTTCAGCAGCTCGTGCGCCATCGCGCGCATCTCCTCAATCGTCTCAACGTAATAGAAGCAAGACGGGGCCTTGCCGAGCGTATCGGCACGCTTAAGGTCCATGAGCTCGTCCATCAGACGCGGCGTGTCGACGCCCTCGCCCGAAAGCGCGCGCATCATATTGAGCAGGCAGGATCGCTCGGGGCGCAGCGGCTTATCGTGATATTTGATGAGCAGGCACACGTCGCGCACCAAGTCGTGCGAGAGTGCCAGGCGATCCATAATGACGCGCGCTTTCTTGGCGCCGAGCTCGGGATGACCGTAGAAGTGTCCGCTGCCGGCGTGATCGACCGTAAAGCACTCGGGCTTGGAGACATCGTGCAAAAACGCCGCCCACATAAGGCTCGACGATGGCGCGACGCCGTCGCACAGCGCCAGCTCCCCTGCCACCGTCAGCACACGGGCGATATGCTCGTAGACGTTAAACGCATGATAGACACTTCGCTGATCAAACCCGCGACCCGCTGCCAACTCGGGCACAGCGACGCAGATGAGCTCAGGGTAGCGCAACATGGCGTCTCCCCCGTGACCGGTCGAAAGAATGCCCTCGAGCTCAATACCCACACGCTCGCGCGCTACGGCATCGAGCAGCAGCGCGCACTCGGCAAGCGCGCGCTTGGTCTCGGGCTCAATCATAAAGTCAAGGCGGCAGGCAAAGCGCACCGCGCGCAACATGCGCAGTGCATCCTCGTTAAAGCGACGCTTGGGATCGCCGACAGCACGAATCAGCTTGCGCTCCAAGTCACCCTGGCCGTCGTAGCGGTCGACAAGCCCGCGCTCGGGATGCCAGGCCATGGCGTTGACGGTAAAGTCGCGGCGCGCTAGATCGTCCTCGAGCGAGGCGGCACGCTCCACACTCTGGGGATGGCGACCATCGGTGTAAAAGCCATCCAGGCGGTACGTGGTGACCTCGATACGCTCGCCATCGGAAATAGCCGTGATTCCGCCAAATTTAATGCCCGACTCCACGACCGCGATGCCGGCGGTCTCGAGCGCCGCTTTGGACTCCTGCCACAGGCCGCTACAGCACATATCAACATCGTGGCTGGGGCGCCCCATCAGGGCGTCGCGCACCCAACCGCCTACGTACCAAGCCTCAAGACCGGCTGCTTCGAGCGAACGCAGGACGCGCAGGGAGGCATCAGACGGTTGCGTACCGTTGAGAGAAACATTGCACATGCCTATGGCCTCCTGCACTTGCGAGCGTTAATCGATGGTTCTCAAGAAGTCTAACAAGAAACGAGAAAGCGCGCACACGCAATCGCGTCGTCGATTCGATAAAACGAGACAGCAAACGCCACATACGTTCAGCGCACAAAAAACACCCGCCTTGGTAATCCAAAGCGGGTGTTCGGCAACGATGTATCGATGCTGCTAGCAGACCTGGCGAACCTCGATGTGCTTCTTATATTCGTCCACCTTGGCAAAATCGCCCAGACCGGGGCACTCGACCACGTTGGCGCCGGTGGCCATCGAAAGACGCAAAGCATCCTCAACACGCTCGGGGGCGTCGTGCCACACGGACAGGAAGGCAGCGAGCGAGGAATCGCCGGCACACACCGTCGACAGCAACTTGACGTCGAAGGTGCGGTTGGCAAACCAGATGTGCTCGCCGTTGGAGAAGTAAGCACCGGCGCCACCGAGGGTCAGCAGCACGTTCTTGGCGCCCTTGGCATGCAGCTCGGCCATAGCGCCCTTGACGGACTCATCGTCGCCACCGCTCACCTTGATGCCAAAGATGTCGAGCAGCTCGTCGTCATTGGGCTTGATCAGCAGCGGCTCCATGGCAATGAGGTCTGCCAGCTGATGGCTCGAGATATCGAGCACGAACTCGGCCCCCTTGGCCTTTACACGGCGCAGGACCTCGGCCAAGAAGCCCTCGGAAGTGTTAGGAGGCAGCGAGCCGCTAATGACCAGGCAGGTCATGTCATCGAGCGAATCGATAAGCTCAAACATCTCCTGCTCGTTGGCCTCGTTGATGGCGGCACCGGCGTTGACCATGTTGTACTCGGTGTCGGGGCCGGCATTGAGGAACACGTTGACGCGCGTGATGCCGTCGGTCCACACGGGCTTGACGGGCACGCCCAGGGCCTCGGCGCCCTTGACGATAAACTCGCCCGAGAAGCCAGCGAAGAAGCCCAGAATCGTGGTGTCGACACCGTAGTGATCGAGAGTGAACGAGACGTTAAGACCCTTGCCGTTGGGCGTGTAGACCGCGTTGCGGGTACGCGTGACAGTGTTGGCAGCAAGGCCGTCGCAGGCGATGTTGTAGTCAATGGCGGGATTTGCAGTGAGCGTGTAAATCATGAATGTTCCTTTCACGAAGCAACGTGTTAATGAAAGTATATTCCACGCATCGGTAAAAGGCTAGGACAACTCGGTGAACGGTGTGGAAGCGATGAAGTACGGCAGGACATCTCCACCCCCATGAAGAAACAAAAAAGGCGCCCCGGCCGAAACCGGGGCGCCGCATGCGCACGAATATGTCGCGTTTCGATTACTGACGATCGAGCTTGCGGACAGCAACGCGCTTGCTGTACTCGTCGACGTGACCAAAGTCGCCAATGCCGACGGACTCGGCAACGTTGGCGCCGGTGGCCATAGCGAGCTTCATGGCCTCCTCGACGTTGTCGCGATCCCTGTACCACTTGTGCAGGAACGCAGCGAGGGTGCAGTCGCCGGCGCAGACGGAAGAAACCAGCTTGATGTTGAACTCACGCTTGGCGTACCAGATGTCCTCGCCGTTGGAGAAGTAAGCGTCGCCGCGGCTACCACGGGTGAGCAGCACGTTCTGAACGCCAGCGTCGTGAGCCATCTTCATGGCAACGCGAACCTCGTCGTCGGTGTCGACCGGCACGCCGAAGATGGCCTTCATCTCGTGATGGTTCGGCTTGATGAGCAGCGGCTTCTTGTGAGCGAGCTCCTTGAGCTTGTCGGAGGACAGGTCCAGGACGACGTCGGCGCCACGAGCCTGAGCGTGCTCCATGACCTGAGCCAGGAAGTCAGGCGTAGCTTTGGGAGGCACGGAGCCGGAAACGATCAGGCACTCGAGATCGCCCGCGGTGTCCAGGATGTTGTAGAGCTCCTCCTGGTGCTGCGGCGTGATCGGAGCACCCGGGTTCAGGATGCCGTACTCGTGCTGGCCATCGTTGACGTAGGTGTTAATGCGCGTGATACCGTCGGTCCAGACCGGGCGGCAGAGGCAACCCAGGTTCATGACCTCCTCGACGATGAACTTGCCCGTGAAGCCAGCGAAGAAGCCGAGCGCGACGGTGTCGACGCCCATCTTCTTAAAGGCGAAGGACACGTCGAGGCCCTTGCCGTTAGCCGTGTAGCTGGCCGAGCCGGTGCGGACGTTCTCGTCGGGCTCGAGCGGAGAGCTCGAAACCGTCATGTCGACAGCCGGGTTAGCGGTTAGCGTGTAGAACATTTACAGTACCCCCTGTATATGTGAGGGCCGCGTGGCCGGCCCATTCCAACCACGCGGTTACCTCTGATACCAAATTAGCGAGCTGCGGACTCGAGCAGTGCCTTGACCTCGGCGGCGGTGTTGCAGGCGAGCGCCTTCTCGGCGAGCTCGTCGCACTCGGCCTTGGTCCACTGGCTGATGGTCTTGCGGGCGCGCAGGATCGACGGAGCGCTCATCGAGAACTCCTCCAGGCCCCAGCTGATCAGCAGCGGCTCGAGCAGCGGATCGGCAGCGGCCTCGCCGCACATACCGACCATGATGCCGGCCTTCACGCCGCTCTCGATGATGTTCTTGAGCGAGCGGAGCACGGCGGGATAGTACACCTGGTACAGGTTGGAGATGGTGTCGTTGCCACGGTCGGCGCACATGGTGTAGCCGATCAGGTCGTTGGTGCCGATGGAGAAGAAGTCGGCGACCTCGGCAAGACGGTCTGCGAGCAGCGAAGCGGCGGGCGTCTCGACCATAATGCCGACCTCGATGTTCTCGTTGAACTTTCGACCCTCTTCGGTCAGCTCGGCCTTGCACTGCTCGACGAGCTCCTTGACAGCCAAGACCTCCTCGACGCAGGTGACGAGCGGGATCATGATCTTGACGTCACCGAAGGCGCTAGCGCGCAGCAGAGCGCGGAGCTGGACCTTGTACTGGTCGGGATTGGCCAGGCAGTAACGCACGGCGCGGAAGCCCATGAAGGGGTTATCTTCCTTGACCATGTGCAGATACGGAATCTCCTTGTCGCCGCCCACATCGAGCGTGCGGATGATGACCGGAGCACCCTTGAGCGCGCTGGCGACCTTACGGTAGGCGTTGAACTGCTCCTCCTCGGAAGGAAGCTCAGCAGAGTCCATGAACAGGAACTCGGAGCGGAACAGACCGATGGCCTCGGCGTCGTGATCGAGCGCGTTGGGCACGTCATCGGGGTTACCGATGTTGCAGGCGATAATCTTCTTGATGCCATCGGCAGTCACGGACGGCTTGCCACGGAAGGCCTCGAGGGCTGCCTTCTCGGCAGCGAAGGCCTCGGCCTTGGCGGTGTAGGCAGCGAGCGTCTCCTCGTCGGGATCGGCCTCAACGATACCCTTGCCACCGTCGACGACAACGGTCATACCGTTGCGCAGCGCGGTGCAGCTGTTGGAAACCGAAAGGACAGCCGGGATCTCAAGGGCGCGCGCAATAATCGCGGAATGCGACGTGCGGCCACCGGTCTCGGTGACGATACCGGCAACGTGGGCCTTATCGATCGTGGCGGTCATGGACGGCGTGAGGTCGTGCACGACAACGACAGTGTTCTCGGGCAGGACGGAGAGGTCGACGACCTCCTTGCCCAGCAGCTCGGCCAGAATACCGGTGCGGATGTCGGCGATGTCGGCCGCGCGCAGACGGAACATCTCGTCGTCCATAGACAGGAACATGTTCTCGAACATGGTCGAGGTGTCCATGAGCGCCTGCTCGGCGCAGGTACCGCCGTCAATGGCGGCGTTGATGGCGTCGGTCATGCCCGGGTCCTGAGCCAAGACAATGTGTCCGCTCATGATCTCGGCCTCGGCCTCGCCCACCGTCTCCTTCATGTGGTCGGCCTGAGCCTGGGTCTTCTCGCAGAAGACCGAAAGAGCGGACTGATAGCGCTCCTTCTCTGCTGCCGAATCAGCAACCTCGTGCGGCTCAAACGTCAAGTCGGGATCGACGGCAACCATGACGGTGCCGATACCGATGCCCTCGGAAGCGTTGACTCCCTGATACATTCCCATTCCTCTCTCCGTGTCATGTGATAAAGCGTTTTGCCATATCCATGACAAAAGAGCGCAGCTACCTTACAACAGGTCACTGCGCCCCCAAATATGAACTTAGTTGTTCAACATGCGACCCGTTTGAGTTCTACTCGCCAAGACCGCTCTTGATGAGCTCGATGGCAGCAGCCAGAGCCTCGGCCTCGTCAGCGCCGTCGCACTTGACCTCGACCTCGGTGCCGCAGGGGATACCAGCAGCCATGAGGGCCATCGGGGACTTGCCGTTGACCTCCTTCTCGGGGGTAACGACCGTCACGTCACAGGCATACTTGCCCATGGTGGAGGCGAACAGACCAGCCGGACGCATGTGCAGACCCTGAGGATTAACGAGGGTAGCCTTCTCAGAAACCATAGTTGACTCCTTTTTGTGTTTAACCCCTGTCATACATGTGGCAGGAGTCAGATTCACGACGTTGTTTATATTAACTCACATCAAACGGTTTTTCATTGTGTTTCAGACGAATTATTGGACAGATGTGTTTGTCGTCCGCTTGCTCGCCGGGCGGGGCGATTAAGTTTGCTGCTCTACAGTCCTGCGCAAGACGGAAAGCACATTAAGTGCTCTTCGGCTCGTGCGGAACTCGCGATAAATCTCACAGGCCGCGCACGGGCCCCTGTGGGCGAGCAAGCTGCGGAAACCCAGTCGGACCAGAGTAATGTCGGCTGAAAGGAATTCTGGCTGATAACCTGTTCGCGACAAAGACTCGATAGGCAGCCCCCCTCTATGCCCTTTTATAAACTGCGGTGAAATAGGGATTGAATTTGGGGTTGAATCGTTTAAACAGTCCCTATTTCACCACAACTTATGGGAGGGATAGAAAAAGGGCGGAGGCCCTGGAGAGGGACTCCGCCTTATATACAGGGGGCGATGGTATTCGCGTGTTGCGGGATTAGACCAGGCGGGCGTTGATCGTCTTGGCGATCTCGGCGGCGTCGGTGGAACCCTTGACAGTGGCACGGAAGTCCTCGTCCATGAGCGCCTCGGCGACCTTGGACAGGATCTTGAGGTGCGTGGTGCCGGCCTGTGCACCCGGGATAAGCAGAGCGATAGCCACATTGACGGGAGTGCCGTCCATGGTGTCCCAACCGGTCACACCGGACTCGTCCTTGACGACAATGACGGCGGCCTCGGTAATGGCATCGGACTTGGCATGCGGAATGGCGAAGCCCTCCATCATGCCCGTGGTGCCCTCGGCCTCGCGGGCCAGGAAGGCGTTCATCACGGCGTCGGCGTCGTCAGCGAGACCAGCCTTGACGGCCTGGTTGGAGACAAAGCTCAGGGCCTCGTCACGAGAAGCGAAGTTCTCGGCGACAAAAACGTTCTCGACCTTCACGAAGCCGGCAGCCTCGGCCTTTGGGGCCTCGACAGCAGCGGCCTTGGGGGCCTCAACCGACTTAGCGGGAGCGGCAGGAGCGGCCTTCTGGTTCTTCTCGAAGTCATACTTCTTGAAAGCGACGAACAGGATGCCACCGACCACGGCGCCGATGAGGATCGCGAGGACCCACAGCGGACCGTTCTCGACAACGGGCAGGACCAGGAAGCCACCGTGGGGCGCCGGATCGTGGACGTTGAACATAATGGTCAGGATCGAGGCGATGGAGGAACCGAGCATCATGATGGGCATGACGGGCCAGATGTTCTTGGTCATGAACGGAATGGCGCCCTCGGTGATGTGGGTGCAACCAAGGATGAGGTTGACGACACCGGCGTCGTGATCCTCCTGGCTGAAGTACTTCTTACCGACAACGACGGCAAAGGTGGTGATCAGCGGCGGAACGATGCAGGCGGCGGAGACGGCAGCCATGAAGTTGGTGCCGAAGTTATAGGTATCGGTGCCAACACCGGCGGCCAGAGCCTCGGTGAGCATAGCGGTACCGGTGACGTAAGCAGCCTTGTTGACCGGGCCGCCCATGTCAAAGGCGCACATGCAGCCGATAGCAAGACCCAGGACAACAGCGCCAGAGGCAGACAGACCCTTGAGGAAGTCCATCATGGCGGTGTTGATGGCAGCCATGGGACCGGAAATGCCGAGCATGACCAGACCGACGATGGCGGTCGAGAACAGCGGGTACAGGAAGATAGCCTTGAGGCCGTCCAGGTTCTTGGGCAGACCGGCAAAGACCTTCTCGAGCAGCAAAATGACATAGCCGGCGAGGAAGCCGCCGACGATGCCGCCGAGGAAGCCGAAGCCCACGCCGGCGCCACCGGCATCGATCATGCCGGTCTCGGCATTAACGGGCAGGCCCTGGATGGCGATCATACCGGCGACAAAGCCGGGGACGAGCGCCGGGCGCTTGCCGATGGACTCGGCGATGTAGGCGGAAAGCACGGGAACCATGAGGTTCATGGCGATGCCGCCGATGATCTTGAGCATGGCGGCGAAGCTGTTGTAGTCGGCAGCAGTCGAATCGAAGGACGTGATGCCCCACAGGAACGAAACGGCGGTCAGGACACCACCAGCAACGACGAAGACCAGCATGTGGCTGACGCCGTTCATGAGGTGCTTGTAGATGATGTGACCGATGGACTCCTTCTCCTCGACCTCATCCTCGATATCGGCAGCAGCCGCAACCGTGTCGTCGCCCTTGGCGGCGAGTGCGCGGTCGATCAGCTTGCCGGCAGCCTCGACGGACAGGGCCTTAGAAACACCAACGGAAACCATGGGCTTGCCGGCGAAACGCTCCGCCTGGACATCCTTGTCGGCTGCGACGACAACGGCCTTGGCGCCAGCGATCTCGCTCTTGGTGAGCTCGTTCTCGACACCGACCTGGCCATGGGTCTCGACCTTAATGGTCAGCCCGCGCTCGGCAGCAGCCTTCTCCAGCGCCTCCTTCGCCATGAAGGTGTGCGCGATGCCGGTCGGGCAACCGGTGGCGGCGATGATGTCAAACTTAGCCATGTGTCCCTCCTTCTTGAGTACTGCGCCCGCGGGCGCTCCCCTACACGCGCTTCGATGCGCGTTTTTCCACAACTGAAAGATACCAACCTACCGTCCGCGTGAGAAG
Source organism: Collinsella sp. (assembly GCA_048430645.1). GTDB lineage: Bacteria > Actinomycetota > Coriobacteriia > Coriobacteriales > Coriobacteriaceae > Collinsella. Next base: position 9,196 of record DBFOME010000063.1, read on the forward strand.
AGACAAGGTGCAATTCTCCGGTGAAAGGTTCTTTCATAACCGTAAACGGTAGGTGAAAGTTTACCATCAACAATTGAAACGGCAAGGTGTATCTTGTAATTGGAAATGCCCGTATACTATGGCATTGCAAATCAAATTAGATTTTCATGCCAACCAGGAGCCATCCATGACCGATAGTAGCAAGAGCGCACTTTCCCTCATTAGCACCCACCAGGGATACAGCGAGTCCGAGCAGCGCATTGTCGACTATATATTGGAGCACCAGTCCGAGGCGCCGCGCCTCACGGCAGCTCAGCTCTCGCGAGCCGCCGCCACGTCAGAGGCGACCGTTTCGCGCTTCTGCCGCAAGCTGGGCTTTGGTAGCTTCCGCAGCTTTCAGTTTTCGTTGGCGAGGGATTTGGAAAGCCAGCGCAACGAGGGCCTGACTGACGAGGTCTCGCTCGACAATATGGAGCAGAGCCTCAAGAACATCTTGGCTGCCAAGGTGAGTGAGCTTAATGCGACCATCGACGGGATCGACCACGATACGCTGGCGGCTGTTGTGCATGCCCTTAAGCATGCAGGGGTTATTGAGTTTGCGGCTGTGGGCAATACCAACGCGGTCGCGCTCGATGCGACGTTTAAGTTTTCGCAGCTGGGCCTGCGCTGCATGGCGAGCACCATTAGCGAGACATCAATCGGCTTTGCGCTTACGTTGCGCCCGGGTGACGTTATCGTGCTAATCTCAAACTCTGGCAAATCGCGCCGACTGAATCGCATGGCAAAAGCGGCTCGCGACTGCGGCGCAACCGTGGTCGTCATCAGCAGCGATAGCAAGTCTCCACTTGCGCGCCTCGCCGACTACACCTTTAATACCGTCAATCACGAAGCGTTGCTGACAACGGGTGACTTCGCGTTCTCCAAGATCAGCGCCACGATGATCATCGAAGTCATCTACAACTTCCTGCTGCCCGAGATTAAAGACGCGCGTGAGCATATCAGCTACTACGAGGAGCTCATCCAGCCGGATAAGGTCGTTGAGTAGGTTTTGCAGGGTTCGCTGGCTACCTGGCACAAAACTATGCCGGTTTACTACGATGAAACAGGAATATACGACCACATTGCGTTTTAAAAGAAAACCGCAGGCGTTCTACCTGCGGTTTTCTTTTTGCAATTATTCCTGTGCTCGAGCTATGCCGATTCATCGTAGTAAACCGGCATAGTTTTCTAACAGTCGGGCCAGACAAGCAAGCGGCGGGACAACAATTACCGATATCCCCCCCCCAACACCGCCGGCTCATTCTAGCCTCGTGCTTCTTCAAGCATCTGCTTGGCATGCGCCAAGCTCGCCTCCGATTGATCGCCGCTCAACATACGGGCGATCTCGGCGGTACGCGCTTCGCCGGTTACCTCGTCCAAATGCGTCTGGGGAACATCGCCCGGTTCCTTGCTGACGACATAATGCTTGTCGGCCATGACGGCAACCTGCGCCAAGTGGGTTACGACAATCACCTGATGCGTAGCGGCGAGATCTGTCAGCACGCCCGCAAGTGCACGCGCCGTGGAGCCACCGACACCAGCATCGACCTCGTCAAACACCAACGTATCAACACCGTCCGCGTTACCGAGGACAACCTTGCTTGCCAGCATGACGCGGCTGAGCTCGCCGCCCGACGCAATGCGGCGAAGGGGACGTGGCGTCAAGCCGGCACCGCTGCGGTATAGCAGCTCGTAGCTCGAAGGACCAACGGGCGTCCACTCAGCACGGGGAAGATCGCGCGACTCCCAGACGAGCTCGGCACTACCCATCTCCAAGCGCGCCATCTGGCGGCCAACCTCGTGGCAGAAGCGCGGGGCCGCCGTATTGCGAGCGCGCTTAAGTGCCTTGGCAGCGGCAAACAACTCGCGCTCAGCGCTCCCGAGTGCCTCACGCGCCTTTTTGATCTGCTCATCGCCATCATCGACCAGGGACAGCAGCTCTTGCGAGCGATCGCGCATAGCAAAAACATCGTCCATGGTGGGACCCCACTGACGCAACAGGCCCTTGAGGTCGGAATACCGCTCACGCATGCGAGCGAGCTCGCGCGGGTCGAAGGCGACGCCATCGCGATAGGCACGAAGCTCGTTCGCGCAATCCTCAAGGGAGATGCAGGCATCCGAAAGCGCATCGGCAATGTCGCCCAGTTTGCGATCGACGGTAGCCATACGGGAAAGCTCTGCCACGGCGCTGTTCACGGCATCGAGCGCTCCCCCTTCGGAGGCAAGCGATGCATGGGCATCATTGGCCGTGGCAACCAGTACCTCGGCATGTTCGGAGCGCGGCAGCAGTTCCTCGAGTTCCTCATACTCGCCCGGCTTGGGGTCGACCTCGCCGATGCGCTCGAGGGCAAAGCGCGCCTCCTCGACGCGGCTCCCCTGCGCACGCGAGGCCTCTTCGACACGTCGAACCTCCTTGGCGGCAGCACGCGATGCCTTAAAGCAGGCGCGGTACGCATCCAGCGCCTCGAGCGCAGAGCGTCCCGCCCAGGCATCGACCATCGCAACGTGATGCGCCGGGTCGAGCAAGCGCTGATGCTCGTGTTGGCCGCACAGATCCATCATCACGCCAACGCGCTCCGAAAGCTCGCGCACACTGGCGATGCGACCGTCAATCTTCACGCGGCTGCGGCCCTCGGCAGAAAGGCTGCGCTGTACGGTGAACCCCTCCGTGTCGTGCGGCCCGTCGAAGAGTCGCGCCTCGACGCTCGCCAGTGCCTCGCCCTCGCGCACCGTCGACGAATCCGCACGCTCGCCCAAAATAAGCTTGAGGGCCGAGAGCAGCGCGGTCTTGCCGGCACCGGTCTCGCCAGTCAGGACAGTCAGGCCGGCACTCGGCACCAGCGTCGCCTCGCGAATGAGTGCAATGTTAGAAACCTGCAGCTCATCGATCATGACGGACTCCGTAGAATACGCGGCTCACCGAGTTATAGAAGCTCTCGGGGCCATAATCGAGCAGCAGCACATCTCCGGGCCCGCGACGCACAGCCACGCTCTCGACCGTGCCATCGCAGGTAATAAACTGTCCGTCGATGGCGATAGCCGGCACGCTCGGGCGATCATCGGACATAAAGATCTCAACGACATCACTCGGCGAAGTCAAGAAAGCGCGAGCCTGAATGGTATGTGGAGCGATGGGCACGCAGACCATGCCCGTGTAATCGGGGCTCACGATGGGGCCACCGGCGCTGAGCGCGTAACCCGTAGAACCAGTCGCCGTGGACACGACCACACCGTCGCCACGCAGTCGGTCGATATGGTGGCCCGACACCGTGATGTCGAACTCGACCATATCGGACAGCGGACCTCGGGTAAGCGCCATGTCGTTGAGGGCGAACGTGCGCACGACATCCTTCGTACCGTCTTCGCGCACGGACACGATATCCGCAGCGATGGTGGCGCGACGGCTCACATGAAGCTCGCCGGACAGGGCGTCGCTTACGACCTGCAGAATGTCGCGCTCCTCGGGACTCGCAGCAGTTAAAAAGCCCAGGTGACCATAGGAAAGACCGAGGATAGGAATCTCGCGATGGTTGAGGATGCGGGCAGCGCGCAGCAACGTACCGTCACCGCCGAGCGTAATGACCAGATCGGAGCCGTCAATATCAGGCGTGCTTTGAATCTTCGATCGCTGGTCGGCAGCCCATGCGACCTCATAGCCCTGGCGCGTCAGCCAAAGCTCGAGTATCAGGCCGCTCTCGACCGCCTCTTGCTTGTAGTAATTGGGAACCAGAAAGACCTTCATAGCGTTGCAGCTTTCTCGCTCAAAACCGATACCTGGGATTGCAGCTCATCGTCGGTACGTCCGCCGGGGGCACACCTCATGCCGTACAGGAAAAACTCAACGTTGCCCTTGGCACCATGAATGGGTGACACGCACACATCGACCGGGAACAGCCCCTTGGCAGCAAAGAGTTCAACTGCCGCAACGAGTGTATCGCGGCGCACGGTGGGATCGGTCACAATGCCGCCCTCGCCCACCAGCGCCGCCGGAGCTTCAAACTGCGGCTTTACGAGCGTGCAGAATGCACCCGTAGGCACCAGGCACGCCAGTACCGCATCGATAATGTTCGCGATGCTGGTAAACGAGACATCACACACAGCCAGGTCGATGGCGCCGGCATAGCCAAGCTCAGGCAGCTGCGTCACGTTTGTGCGCTCATGCAGCGTCACGCGATCGTCCTGACGCAACGACCAATCGAACTGGGCGCGACCCACGTCCACAGAGACAACGGTCGCAGCTCCGCGCTTGAGCAGGCAATCGGTAAAACCCCCGGTAGAGCAGCCCACATCCAAACAGGCAAGGCCCGTCGGATTGATACCAAACGCATCAAGCGCGCCTTCGAGCTTAAGACCGCCGCGGCCAACATAGGGAATGCGCCCCTTCACGTGCAGCGGCAGCCCAGGCATCACCTTAAGACCCGGCGAAGTCAAGCGCTCACCGCCACTCGAGACCAAGCCGGCCATAAGAGTGCGAAGGGCATCCGCGCGATCGGCGCAGATGCCCTGTGAAATCAGTTCGTCATCAAGACGCACGCGTTTCATGAATGCCATCAACCATTCGTATCCGGAGATGCGGCCTAGCTATCCTGGGATTCGTTTGCCGCATCCTCATCATATTCCTGCTCGAGCTTGTCGGCCTCACGCGGCGTAAGCTCAAACTTGTCGACCATATCGACCGCGCGGGAGCCCAGCTCTATCGCTTCGTCAAACAAATCGAGCGAACGTTCCAAGGAGGTATCCTTGGAACGAACGGTAGCGATGATCTGGTCCAAGCGGTCCGAGATCTCGTCGAAGTTGCGGACGGAACCCTCTGGCATAGCTACTCCTCGACGGAGTCGACAACAGCCTCGGCGGCGTCCGCATCCTCGGCCAGCACGCCGGCCTCAGCCTGGGCAACCGCAACCTTGGCGGCAGCCTCGGCAGCCTGGGCCTCCTCGCGAGCGCGATCTTCGGCCAGCAGCTCTTGGTACAGGTCCTCGCCCGGCAGCTCCTCGCTGCGAGCGATCTTGCCCAGCACGCCGTTGACGAACGACGCGGACTGGTCGGTGCCATAGGCCTTGGCAAGCTCGACGGCCTCGTTGATTACGATGGCGTCCGAGACCTCCTCGTCGGTGAGGAAACGCATCTCGTAAACGGCGATACGCAGCAGATTGCGGTCGGCGCCGGGCATGCGCATAAGATCCCAGTTCTTGGCAACGGAGCGCAGAGCGCAGTCGATGCGATCGATATGCTCATAGGCACCGCGGCACAGCTCCAGCGCATAGGGATCGAGGGGACCCTTCGAGATCAGGAAATCACCCTCGAGGACGCGCTCGAGCGGGCTGTCCGTGGCCTCGGCCTGGAACAGCAGCTGCAGCGCCTGACTGCGGGCAAGCGTACGCCCGCGATAAACCTTAAGGCTCAAAGGTTACTCCTTGGGGAAAACGAGACCGTCGATGCAAACGTCAACGCGCTCGACCTCGACGCCCACCTGAGCATCGATGGCGGCGACCACGGCGGCGCGAACGGCCTCGGCGAGTTTCTTGAACGGATAGCCAAAGAACACCACGACACGCACGGTGAGTGCGAGCTTGTCGCCAACGACCTCGGCCTCGACCGCCGGCTCGGAAGCCGGGGCCTTGGACGAAAGCATCATGGAGACAAGGTTGGTGGCAAGGTCCTTGACGCCAACGGAGGCGATGCCCTCGACATCCGACACGGCGCGCGAGACGATGGCGGTCAGAACATCGGGCGAAATGCCGATGCCGTCAATCTTGATTTCCTGGGGCATGAGTCCTCCTAGAAGAGTTGGTTGCTAGACGCGGGAGACGAACTTGCCGTCGCGGGTGTCAACCTTGATGACCTCGCCCTCGTTGAGGTACATGGGGACCTGGATGACAGCGCCGGTGTCGATCGTGGCCGGCTTGGTGGAACCCTGGACGGTGTCGCCCTTAAAGCCCGGGTCGGTCTGGACGATGGTGGTCTCGATGAACATCGGCGGAGTCACGCCCATGAGCTCATCGTCGGCGAAGAGCAGCTGGCAGATGTCGTTCTCGCGCAGCCACTTGGAGTTCTCGCCCACCATGTCCTCGGGAACGGGAACCTGCTCATAGGACTCGTTGTCCATGAAGATGTAGTCGGTGCCATCGTTGTAGAGGTACTGGAACTCACGGGTGGTGAGCATGACGCTCTCGAACTTGGTGCCGGCGTTGCAGGTGTTCTCGACGACGCGGCCGCTCTTGATGTCGCGGGTCTTGTAGCGCACAAACGCGCCGCCCTTGCCCGGCTTGACATGCTGGAACTCGACGATGGTGTAGACCTTGTCCTTAATGCGGAGACCGAGGCCGTTCTTGAAGTCGGCGGTAGAAATGGTAGGCATAGCGACCTTTCTTGTTATGGGCAGAACGCACAAGCGTCCAAATTACATACGACCGAAATTATACACTTGCAGACGGCGCCTGCAGCGAGCGCATAAAAAGAGAACGCGGGGCGTCCGAATTGCTCCGGACGCCCCGCCCCAAAAATCTATCGAAATGGGCTAGCAGTCGATGACGTGCAGGTCGTGCGGGGTCTTGGTGAAGGGCTCGTAGCCGTTCTCGGTGACCACGCCGTAGTCCTCCAGGCGCACGCCGCCCACACCGGGCAGGTAGACGCCGGGCTCCATGGTAATAACCGAGCCGACCTCAATGATGTTCTTGCTACGGTTGAAGTTGGGCAGCTCATGGATGTCGATGCCCACGCCGTGGCCCAGGCCATGGTTGTAGTAATCGCCATAGCCGGCATCGCCGATGATCTTCTTGGAAAGCTTGAAAATGTCGTTGCCCTCGACGCCCGGATGGATGGCGGCGACGCACTCCTCGTGCGTACGGCGCACGAGCGCGTACAGGTCGAGCTGCTCCTGGGTAGGCTCGCCCATCACGACGGTGCGCGTCATGTCGGAACGATAATCGCAGTAGCCCGCGCCGTAATCCATGAGAACGAAATCGCCCTTCTCGATGACACGGTCGCTCGGGACGGCATGCGGGTTGGCGGTGTTGGGACCGCTCGCCACGATGGAGCCGAAGGCAAGGCTGTCGGCGCCGTTGGCGAACATAAAGTTCTCGAGCTCGTTGCGAACCTGCTTCTCGGTCATACCGGGCTTAATATAGCCGAGCATGTGCTGGAAGGCGGCGTCGGTGATCGACTGTGCGTGGCGCATGAGCTCGATCTCCTCGGCATCCTTGATGGCGCGCATCTTGCGGATGTCGTCGTGCATCAACGGCAACATGCAGGCGACGGAGCGATCCTCCAGACCACGCTGGATACCCTGGTAGAAGTTAATCTGCATGTCGTCCTCGACGGCGCAGACACGGCACTTGTTAGCCGCGATCTTGCCGGCGACCCAACCGGGGATGGTGCCCTCGTCCATGTCGTAGACCCAGGGGCTGCCGGCGGGCGTGTTCTCCTCAAAGCTGTTGAGATAGCGCGAGTCGGTGTGGAACAGGCACTGATCGGCCGTAATAAACGCGGCGTGCGGGAACTCGAAGGTGTAGTCGAAGACGCCCTTCACGCCCGTGAGCCAACGGAGGTTGGCCTCGTCGCGCACGACGATGGCGTCGTAGCCGCGCTCGGCCATCAGGGCACGGACACGCTCGATACGACCGGCAGGACCGGCAGCAAACTCAGACATGCAGATTCCTTTCTTGTTGTCCTCATTAAAGCGGGACGGGCCTCGATCGAAAGGCGGATTCGCACGCGATCCGCAACCGATTGAAAACCCGTCCCTCAAAATGATACGAAAGACGATGGAAGTCAATAAATCTTAGAGAAGTTCTTTGCGAGAAGCCAAGTAGGCATGAGCATGGCGCTCAAGAACCTCGTCCTCGACGCTCGTTAGGCGAATGGCGCCGAGCGCCGCGGGCAGCGGCAACATGCTGCGGTTCGAGCGGACAAACTGCTGTCTGCGGAACTCCTCGATATATGCGGCAGGCTCCAGATCGAAGGCAAGCTCCTCGATACCAAAGTCCTCCAGGCAGTCATCGACCTCAAAAACGTAATCGATATCGAAGTCGCAGGCGTCGTGGGCAAGGCGCGCCTCAAAGCGCATGCCCTCGGACAACAGCTGGTAGGCAGGGACCTGCGAAGCGGCATCGCCCAAGCAGACGCGCAGGGTGCGCTCCCCCGTCTTGCCAAAATCGAGCGCATGGCGGGCGCTCGGGTTCGTGGCCATCAGTACGTCCTTACGGGCAGTCTGAGACCATTGAACGGCATTGACGAGCGCGACCTCCTCGCCCGCGAGAATCTCGGGGACGGTCTCGGTAAACTGATTCCAGCGGGACTTGCTGCTCGAAAGCATGGTGCCAACAAGTACCACATAGCCGAGCTTGAGGTCCTCGGGGTCCGCCTCGCGAACAAGGTCGAGGTCACACACGACCAAGCCCGGTTCGGGACGGAACGAGATGGCGGGAAGCGCATTGGCCGACGAGGCGACGAGCGGCTTCATGGTCGTCGCGACCGTGAGCATGGCATCGAAGGTCGTCGGAAGCAGCGCGCACTCGGTTCGGCCGCACCACTGGTTGGCGCACCAGCTAACAACCGAGCAGGTCGCTGTGTCGCCGACAGCGACAACGAGATCGTCGCAGGTAATGCCGTTAGCCGAAAGGGCGCCAAAGACGGTATCGGCATCGGCCAGCGTAGCACCGGCAGGCGAAACATCGAGGACGAGCAGCGACACAGCAAAGCCGGCGTCGACGAGCGCATGCTCAACAACCTCGCCAAAGCGCTCAGATGTGGCGTCGTTCCAAACCACCATCGCGCGCTTAGGCTTGCCCACAGCCGAGGAAAACATGCGCGACAGCTCATCGAACGCGCCCAATCCGACGCGGACATCGACACTGCGGTTTTGGAAATTGATCAGTTGACGGCGAATCATAGCAGCCCACGCTCCAAAAGCATCTCGGCACAAAGGTAGGAAACGTCCTCGAAGGACTTGTTGCGAATATCAAGGGTAAGGTCGGCGGCTTGGCGATACAGCGGACGGCGATGCTCAAACAGGCGCGCGGCATGCTCGGGCGAACGGAAATCGGGGCGCGTGTCGGACCGACGAATCTGGCGAATCGAATCCTCAAAGTCGCCCTCGAGGTACACGCACGTACCCATTTCGTGCATCAGCTCAATATTCACCGGCGTCTCGACAATGCCGCCCCCGCACGAAACCAACAGGCTGCGCTCGCTTTGGAGCGAACGGAGCGCCGAGGTCTCGAGCTCACGAAAACGATCCTCGCCCTCGGTCTCAAAAATCTCGGTTACCGACTTACCGCAACGGCGCACGACCAGTCGGTCGGTATCGATAAAACGCCGCTTGAACATAGTGCCGACGTTGCGCGCGAGCGTCGATTTGCCCGCGCCCAAAAAGCCGATAAAGAAGATATGGTCGCAGCCGTGTTTGGTGTGCTGGGACATGACGAGACCTATTCCTCGCAGTGAAGGTCGCGCAGGGCCCGGCGCTCAAAGATACGGAAGATCTGCGTATACCACAGGTCCTGCGTCGCCTGCGGCTTTACCAGGATGGTATCGACGCCGGCGAAGTTGCCGCTCCACACGTCAGTGTAGAGCTGATCACCGATCAGCACCGCCTCGTCGGCCGTGGCGCCGAGGCGCTTAAGACCCGCCTTGAGGGCAAACGGCGCCGGCTTCATGGCGTGGCTAATGGCCTCGAGTCCCAGCTCGCGTGCAGAGCTCATGACCTGGTCGCGATGCCAGTTGTTGGACACCATGCACAGCTTAAAACCTTTGGCGCGGGCGGCGTCGAGCCAAGCGGAAACCGCGGCGGGAACCTGCTCGGTGTCGCGCGGCACCAAGGTGTTATCGCGATCGAGCAGAATGGCGCGTTTGCCGTCGGCCCACAGGGTATTAAGGTCGATGCGATCGACCGAGGCAACGTAACGTTTGGGGCTAAAAATCCTCATGCTAATTCCAAGACTGTTGATGCTCTTCGTAGGTTTGCGAGAAGTACTCCTCGTCCTGCGTAATGTAGAAATACAGGTCATCAGAGTCGGTCGGCTCAAGGGTGGCCTTGAGCGCCTCGAGCGACGGAGAGCAGATGGGCGTGGGCGGCAGGCCCTCATGCTTATAGGTGTTATACGGACTATCGCTCTGCAGGTCGTCGGCGGTAACCTCGCCACCGGTGACATACATCATGGTCGCATCGCTGTTGAGATAGCGCAGGCCATCGAGCTTGCCGGCAAGGCGGTTGTAGAAGACCGAGGCCACGTGCGCGCGCTGGTCGGCGTTGAGGCCCTCGCGCTCAACGATAGAGGCCAAGTTGACGATGTCGTAGTCGGACATCTCCACGCCATAGCGTTCCTTGATCTTGGCTTCGCAGCTCGCAAAGTCAAGCGACTTGTACTCGGTCTTAAACTGATCGAGCATAGCGCGAATCACGCCATCGGCCGTCGGCGAATCACCCAACGAATAGGTCTTGGGGAACAAGAAACCCTCGAGCGAGTCGTTAGCGGCGCCCTTAAGGAAGCTATAGTCGTCCACGTAGTTGGAGGCCTTGGCCTGGTTGAGGAAGTCTTCCTTAGAGATGCTGTCGTAGGCCTGGGCCACACGGTCGGCGACTTGATCGACCGTCAGGCCCTCAGGGATAGTCAGCGCATTGGAGCCCGCGTTGGGGCCTTCCATGAGCTGCTGAACGACCTTGGTCGCGTCCATGAGCGTGGTGAACGAGTAGGTGCCGGGCTTGAGCGACATATCCGCGTTGAGCTTTTTGACCGCCGCATAGTAATCCTTGGGATTTTCTACGATATGGTTCTCGGAGAGAATCGAAGCGATGCTGTCACCCGAGGCACCATCGGGAATCGTGATAGTAACCTGCTGGCCTGCAACGACTTTCGCACCCTCACCGCCAAAGAAGCCCTTGACGGCTGGCACGACAAAGAAAACGATCGCGACAAGCGCAAGCACGGCAACAACGCCACCGATAATCATAGGCACCGGGGAGCTTTTCTTTTGAGCACCGCGACGAGCATGCGTGTTGTAGCTCGAGCGGGTCGCCGGAGCAACGCCATGCGAACCACGAGCGTGATGCGAATGCGATTGGGGGGCCTGCGTTCGCTGGGTAGGTGCCTGCTGCTTAAAGCGGGTGCCGCCTGCAGGCTGGGCCGTACGAGCAGTGGGCTGCTGAGACGCGTGAGAAGCCGAATGCTGAACCGAACGAGCAGAAGGCTGCTGACCCGTCCGTTGAACAGGTTGGGCCGAACGAGAGAAGGACTGCGCCGGGCGCGCGGCAGGCTGAGCTGCGCGCTGCGTCGGCTGTGCCGGACGCTGGCCAGGCTGGGCAGGGCGCGACGCCGGCTGCTGTGTACGATTCGACTGGCGCGGATCGGAAGCACTAGGCATGCGAAACCTCCTCGTTTTTACGATCGAGCCACGTCTGCAAAAACAGGCTGGCGGCAATCATGTCGATCTTGCCCCTCATCTGCTTTTCGTTGAGTCCCTGCTCGCGCAGGATACGCTTGGCCTCTTGCGAGGACAGACGCTCGTCCTCAAACTCCAACGGAAGATCGAGCTCGTCGGCAATCTTTTGCGCCACAGCGGCAACGCGCTCGGCCTGAGGGCCGGGCTCACCGGCCATGGTCAGGGGACGTCCGCTTACCAGGATGTCGGGCTCATAGTCCTCAACCAGGTAGCGGAACGTCTTGGCCATACCGGTGACCTCGGCAGCCGGAAGCACCTTGACAGGCATCGCCATCTTGCCATCACGGCTCGAGACGGCGATGCCAATCCTGGTCTCCCCTATGTCCAGCGCGAGCGCAACCACAGCGACTTCTTAGATTCTTAGGCGCCGAGCGCGGTCTTAGCGGCCGCGAGGGCATCGGCGATGCCGGCAGCATACTTGCCACCGGCCTGGGCCATGTTGGGACGACCGCCACCGCGACCGTCGACCAGACCCGCGATCTGCTTGATCACGTTACCGGCGTGGAAACCGGCCTTGACGGCGTCATCGGAGCCGGCAGCGAGCAGGGCCGGAGTGCCCTTCTCAGTCACGCTGGCGACGACACAAGCAACAGGGCCGGCGACCTTCTGATGCACGGTATCCCATACGTTGCGCAGGTCGGCAGCCTCAAGGCCCTGGAGCTCAGCGACAACGAGCTTATAGCCGTCGAGCTCGACGGCGCCCTCGATGGCGCTGGAGATCGCATCGGAGGAGCCACCGGTCAGAGCCTTCTTGAGCTTATTGGACGTCTCGCGCAGCTCGGCCTGCAGGTTCTCCACGCGAGCGGGAACCTCATCCACGCGGCACTTGAGCGCAGTAGCAGCGGCGTCAACGAGTGCCAGGCGGTCGGCCATATAGTCGAGGGCACCCTTAGAGGTCACGGCCTCGATACGGCGGACATTGGAGCCCGTGGAGGACTCGGAAATGATCTTGAACAGGCCGATCTCGGCGGTGTTGGCAGCGTGTGTGCCACCGCAGAGTTCGCGGGAGAACGGCTGGTCCTCGGCGCCCACGGAGACAACGCGGACGACGTCGCCATACTTCTCGCCAAACAGGGCGACAGCGCCGGCAGCCTTAGCCTCGTCGATGCCCATGACACGGGTCACGACCGGCTTGGAAGCGAAGATCTGCTGGTTGACCAGGTCCTCGACAGCCTTGAGCTGCTCGGAGGACAGAGCCTCGAAGTGCGTGAAGTCAAAGCGCAGGTGCTCGGGCGTCACCAGCGAGCCGGCCTGGGAGACGTGCTCGCCCAGGACCTGCTTAAGGGCGGCGTCGAGCAGGTGCGTGGCGGTGTGGTTACGGCGCAAGAAGCCACGGCGCTCGGCGTCGAGCGCGGCGGTAACAGCGGCACCGACAGTCAGCGTGCCATCGGCAACGTGCGCGAGGTGGGCATACAGGCCGTTGTGGTTCTTGGTGTCGGCAACGGTCAGAACAACGCCCTCGGCGGAAAGCATGCCGGCATCGCCCTGCTGACCACCCATCTCGGCATAGAACGGGGTGCGGTCGAGCACGACCTCGACGTCCTCGCCGGCGGCAGCGGACTCGACGGACTCGCCGTTGCGCACGATGGCGACAACCTTGGCGCCCTCGATCACATCGTTGTCATAGCCGTCGAACTCGGTCGCTGCGACCTTGTCGGAAAGCTCGACCCACACATCGTTGAAGCTGCCCCAGGCATCGCCCTTTGCGTTAGCGCGGGCGCGGGCCTTCTGGTCCTCCATGCAGGCGGTAAAGCCGTCCATGTCGACATCGTGGCCAGCGGTGCCGGCGATCTCGACGGTCAGGTCGATGGGGAAACCAAAGGTGTCGTGCAGCTTAAAGGCAACATCGCCCGGAAGCACAGCACCCTCGGCAAGCGCTGCCAGGGCCTCATCCAGGTAGACGCGACCGTTGTCGAGCGTCGTGGAGAAACGCTCCTCCTCGGAGGCGACGATACCCTTGACGAGCGCGACGTTCTTGAGCAGCTCAGGATAGGCCTCGCCCATCTGAGCGTTGACCTCGTCGATGAACTTGGTCAGGAAGGCACCCTCGATACCCAGCAGGCAACCGTGGAACACGGCACGGCGGAGCAGACGGCGAAGGACGTACTCGCGACCCTCGTTACCGGGGAGGATGCCGTCGGAAATCATAAAGTCGACGGCACGGGAGTGATCGGCGATGATGCGCAGCGAGCGGCTGGCGCCGGAGTAATCATCGGCGTCATAGGTCTTGCCGCTGATCTCCTCGCCCAGCTTGATGAGATGCTGCATCAAGTCGCCGTCGTAATTGGCGGTCTTGTGCTGCATGATGGCGGCCATGCGCTCCAGGCCCATGCCCGTATCGAGGTTGCGGTGCGGCAGCTCCGGCATGGAGCCGTCCTCCTGACGGTCGTACTGGGTAAACACAAGGTTCCAGAACTCAAGGAAGCGGTCGCAGTCGCAGCCAGGCTTGCAGTCGGGGCTGCCGCAGCCGACCTCCTCGCCCATGTCAAAGTAGATCTCGGAGCACGGACCGCAGGGGCCGGTGGGGCCAGCGGCCCAGAAGTTGTCGTCCTCGCCCAGGCGGGAGATGTGGTCCTCGGCAACGCCCAGAGAACGCCACACGTCGTGGGTCTCGTCGTCCTCGGTAAAGACGGTAAAGTACAGGCGGTCGAGCGGCAGCTTGAACTCCTTGGTGATGAGCTCAAAGGCCCATGCGCAAGCCTGCTCCTTGGAGACGCCGCCAAAAGAGAAATCGCCGAGCATCTCGAAGAACGACAGGTGACGACCGTCCTCGCCGATGCAATCGATGTCGTTGGTGCGGACGCACTTCTGGCAGGAAATCGCGCCGATCTCCTTCATGGTCTTCTTGCCCTGGTAGTACTCCTTAAACTGGTTCATGCCGGCGTTGGCAAGCAGCAGCGAGGGATCATCGGGGACGAGGGACGAAGAAGGATAGAGCTTAAGACCGCGCTCCTCAAAGAAGTTGAGGAACTTGGAGCGGATCTCGGCCGTAGTCATTGACGGGTAGTCAGCACTCATAGAGGGAATCTCCTCGGTTTCACATCGAAACAGTTCAAACGTAACGATATTACCATCCCGCCGCGCAAGTGCAAAAAAGAGGGCCGGCACAATGCCGGCCCTTCAGCGAAATTGCATGTTAGCGCGTATGAATATTAATCCGAATTACCCCGCTAGTTGTCATCATCGTCCATGGAGCCGTCGATGCCGGTTTTGGTATCGTCGTCCGAGTTGGAGTCATCGTCCTTGGCGAAGGGATTCTTGAAGAAGCCCGTGGCATCGGGTTGCAAACCCGAGAGCTTGATCCAGGGATTATCGAACTCGGGCTTAGGCATCGCTTGGGCCTCGGGCGCAGTCTCGTTGCCGATGAGCTCGGACTCGTAAATGAAAGTGTCGTCGCCGAGCGCGTCGTAGGCGGCGACCGGGTTGCCATCGGCATCGCGGTACGGCGTGCCCTTAAACACGGCGCCGTCATAGGCCACAAGCTGACGGCCGGTCTCATTCTCGAAGTAGTACACGAAGATGCCCTTGAGGGCCGCACAAAGCGGGATGGCAATAATCATGCCGATGGGCCCCATGAGTGCCGAACCAATAACGAGCGCCGTGAGGCTCATAATGGGATGCACCTGCACTGAGCTCTGCATGACCTTAGGCGAAATCACATTGTCGGTGACGTTTTGCGCGACCATCGTCACGATGAGCGTCCATAACGCCAACATGGGGCTGAACATGAAACCGAGTACCGTGGCGATTGCTGCGCTCACCCAGGGACCGACGACCGGAACCAAATGCATGATGCCGGTAAAGATAGCCATGAGCGCCGCATACGGATGACCGATGATCATAAAACCGATAAAGGCGAGGAAACCACCGCAGATGGACGTCACGACCATACCGCGCATGTAGCCGCCGACAGAGCGAGAAAGGATGGCGACCATAAAGCGGTACGAGGTCTCCTTCTCCTGACCGATGATGGTGCAAATCTCGTGATGCATGCGAGGGTAGTCGCAGGCCATCCAGTAGGCAAGCACCAGACCAAGGAAGATCACGAACAACTGCGAGGCCGTATTGGTGATGAGCGGGAACACACCGCGACCAAGCTCGGCAGCAATCTGAGACACATACTTCGATGCCACGGTAACCAGGGACGAAAGATTATCGTCCAAATACTCCTTGAGCGGCGTGTTGTTGAGCGTCTTGGCATGCGAGATCATCTCATTGAGATCGCCACCCGCAACACGAAGCTGCTCGGGCAGGCGGCTCAGGACTTCCATGATCTGACCAAAGAGAATCGGCGACAAGATGCAAACGACACCGACGAGCACGGCAACAACAACAATAAGCGCGACAAGCGAACCGATGCCGCGATTCACGCCATGGTGCTCGAGCCAGTTGGTGATCGGGGACATCACAAAAGCAATGATGGAACCGACGGCAAGAAACTCAATAACCGGTGCCAGGATGCCCATAAGGTTAAAGATGACAGCGGCGATGACAATGCAGCCGACAACAGCCCAAATGCGCAGCGTCAGAATGCGGGTGTCGCGCAGCACGCGATCGGTTTGTTGGGGGTGCTCACTCATGAACGAATCATCACTCCGTCGGGGTCGATCTTGTCCTGAATCTTCTTAAGCGTGCGGCGCAGCAGACGCGAAACCTGCACCTGCGAGATGCCCAGCTTCTTGGCAATCTCGATCTGGGTCATGCCCTTCACAAAGCGCAGCTCGATCACCTCGCGCTCGCGCGGCGAGAAATCGCGGATGGCTTCCTCGATCACCAGGCGGTCATCGGTAAAGTCGAGCTCGTTGTCATCGTCGGCGTAACGGTCGAGAATCGAGGGCGCATCGTCGGAATCGGACGCACCAGGAGCCTCGATGGGCACCGAGGTATAGGCCGAAGACGATTCCATAGCCTCGAGGACCTCATCGACAGTCACATCTAGATACTCAGCGATCTCCTCAACCTTGGGCGAACGCTGCAGCTCGTTGGTAAGTTTGTCAGTAGCCTGGTTGACCTTGGCCGAGAGCTCCTGCAGACGACGCGGTACGCGCACGCTCCAGCCCTTGTCGCGGAAATGGCGTTTGATCTCGCCCAGGATAGTGGGTGTCGCAAACGTCGTGAACTCGAGTCCGCGCTCGGGGTCAAAGCGGTCGATAGCCTTGAGCAAACCCAGATAGCCGACCTGCATGAGGTCGTCGAGCGGCTCGCCGCGATTCTTAAATTTGTTGGCAAGAAACCTTACCAGGTTCATATGGGACATGACGAGCTGTTCGCGGGCGTCCGGATCACCGGTCTCCTTGTAGCGACGAAACAGCTCGCGGGTTTTCTCCTTGTCCCAAGCGGTCTTGCCGCTCCGGGAACGTTCGATCATATTAAATATCCGCCTTGAGGTCGAGGGAAAGCGTCAGGGGCGCCGCAGTCTTTTCGTAGGAGTCGCACACGCTCGCCAAAATAAGCTCGGCATAAACAGCAGCCTGGTCATCCTCGTCGACGGTGGCCTGATCGCCAAAGGTAAAGGTCATGCCAACGTGAGATTCATCGACATCGAATTTGATTGAGATGTCGTCGGAATCAACAGCCGTGCAGCCAAAGATAAAGGCTTCCTCGGCAGCCATGCGGATGTCCTCGATGCGATCGACAGACATAGAGCACAGGGCACCAACGTTGGCTGCCGTCATGCGCACAAGGCGAGCGAGACGCGGGTCACCGGCAACGGTCAGCGTGATAGGGCAGGTTGCTTCGCTACTCATCGCAGGACTCCTCAGAGGTCTCGGCGGGCGTATAGGTGTAATACTGAGCCGGCTTGGATACAGACTTCTGACCATCATCGTCGCCCGCGGCGGCCTCGTCCTCGCCAATTAGGACGCGCTCGGTAGGCTGCTCGGCCTCCGCAGCGGCAGCGGCGAGCTTGCGATCGGCGTCGGCTGCAGGAGCCTTCACCTTATTGAAGAGCTTCTGCACAGCACCGGCGGCAGAGTCGGTCACGCTCGACACAGCATTGCTGGCCTCGGCCATGCTGCCCGTAACCTCGGAAATGTCGCGAACCACGGCTTCGACCTCTACGAGATTGGAGGTAAGGGCATCAACTGCCGTCTTGCTCGACTTAAGCAGCGGCTCCATCTGGGCAAGCGCCGGCGTAAGCTCATCGACAGCGCCATCGAGCTTTGCCACCACAGGCTGAGCCTCGGCGATGGTGTTGTTGAGGTCGTTCACGGTTTTATCGAGCGAGTCGACAACATTGCGTGTCTTGCGCAGGGTAAGCGCGAGCTCAGCGATGGCCCACACGCCGGCAACGGCGAGCAGCAGCAGGGCGATTTGAATGGGACTCATACAAGCCTCCCGGAAAAATCGAAATACAGACGCTTTTCATGGTACCCCAAAGGGGACCGAACATGCCAAGAGCAGCAACGTGGGACAAAATTATCAGCAGCTACTTCGGTGCATTCCCGCTGCGGTCGCGCTCGCTTTGCTCTACGCGCCACTCTTCCCAGCCGCGCCCGGCAGGCTGCCAGAACGCACCGCGCTCCAGCCCCTCGGGCAAATAGCGCTGATCGACCCAGCCTTCGGGATAATCGTGCGGGTATTTATACACACCGTAGTCGTCGCTGCCTGGGCGATGGCGATCGCGCAGATAACTCGGCACCTCGCGAAGCCCACTAGAATGGATATCGGCCAGCGCCGCATCAATCGAAGCCTCACACGCGTTGGATTTAGGGGCCAAACACACATAGAGTGCAGCCTGAGCCAGGTTAATGCGGCACTCGGGATAGCCAATGACCTCGGCAGACTTAAACGCGGCATGCGCCACCAAAAGCGCCTGCGGGTCGGCGTTGCCAACATCCTCAGAAGCCTGAATCATAATACGGCGAGCGATAAACTTGGGATCCTCCCCCGCATCAATCATGCGCGCGAGCCAATAGATCGTGGCATCGGGGTCGCTACCGCGCATGGACTTAATAAACGCACTGATGATGTCGTAGTGCATGTCGCCGTTTTTGTCATACGAAAATCCACGACGCGGATTGGCGATCTTCACGTCATCCACGGTGATGGGATAGCGCTCCCCCGCCGCGGGCGCTGGCGTTCCCTCGGTATCGGGACGCGTGACGGCAATCTCGCTCGCAAGTTCGAGCGTCGTGAGCGCCGAGCGAGCGTCACCCGCTGCCAGCGTGCAGATGGTCTTAACCGTATCCTCATCGGCCGAGAACTTGCCGTTCAAACCCTGCGGCGCCTCGAGCGCACGCTCGATAAGCGTGGCGATATCCTCGTCTTTAAGATGCTCAAGCTCCACCACGCGACCGCGCGAGAGCAATGCCGAGTTGACCTCGAAGTACGGATTCTCCGTCGTGGCGCCAATCATAATGACGGTACGGTTCTCAACCGCATGCAGCAAGGCATCCTGCTGAGACTTGGAGAAGCGGTGAATCTCGTCGATAAACAGGATGGTGCGGCGGTCGTACGTATTCAGGCGCGTCTTGGCCTCGTCAATCACGCGGCGAAGATCCTTTACGGTACCCGTCACGGCGCTGACCTCGACAAACTCGCTCTTGGTATGGTTGGCGATAATGTGGGCCAGCGTCGTCTTACCCGTACCTGCCGGCCCGTACAGAATCACGCTCGAAAGCACGTCGTGCTCGATCGCGGCACGCAACCATGAGCCCTTACCGACGGCCTTTTGCTGGCCCACGTACTCGTCGAGCGAATTGGGACGCATGCGCACCGCAAGCGGCGCATTCTGAAAGGAACGCTCGCGCGTCGAAGCAGAAAAAAGGTCGTCCATAGCCATCCCGTGTATCAATCAAAAACGTTTTCCACTAACAGTATACCGAATTAATACGAACTACCGTTCGTTAATATAGGTACGGTGCGGAAACTCCAGACCAGGGAACAGCTTGCTCGTCAGCTCGCAGAAATAACCGTCCGTCATGCTCGCGATATAATCCACCACGGCTTGATCCTTGTCGTCCTGCCAGGCATAGGTGCGATCATAGTAGGAAAGCTGCTGCTCAATGCGCGAAATATGGTGCTTAAAGATGTAAGAGGACTCGTCGCCACTGTTTAGATCCCGCAGGCAACGGTCGTAGAGCTTTTCGAACGCCTCGCGCAGCTCCACCTCGGAATCGCCTTCGATACCGCCCTTGCTATAGATCTTCTCGTAGTTCTCCCGCTTGGCCCGGCGGATTTCCTCAAACAGGTCCTCGCTCATCTCGATACGCGGCTTACCATAGCTGTGCTCAACGATATCGATGGAGGCATGCGTGAGGATCCAACTGTTGTAGGCACCGCCCCGGCCATCATCAAAGGCGTCGGGTGACAGCAGGCCCGCCGCAATGGCGTCTTGGCGATCGCGCCCAACGTAGGCAAGAATATCCGAGATGCGAACGACGCAGCCCTCGAGCGTCATGGGACGCAGATGCTCAATTGCGCTATAGCCCGTGGCAATGCAATCTTCAACCGTCAGGTCAAACTGGTCAAAGGAGCTCATGTCCGAGAGCTCAAACACACGCTGCTCGTACTCGCCGTTATGGCATAGCACGCCGTCGAGCGTCTGGAGCGACACGTTGCGGCCATACAACGCGTCGAGCACGCGGACCGACTGCACATTATGGAAAAAATAACGCCCCGTGCGCTCATGATAGATATCGTTGAGGAAGCGCTCGCCGGCATGGCCGAAAGGCGTGTGTCCCAAGTCATGACCCAGGCCAATCGCCTCGATCAGATCGCAATTGAGCCCCAGGGCGCGACCGATATCGCGCGCAATGCGCGAGACAAGCTGCACGTGCAAACCGCGGCGTGACAGATCGTCATTGCTACGGAAGCTAAAGACCTGCGTTTTGCCTGCATAACGGGTGTACGCCGGAAGATGAAGTATCTTTTCGGTATCGCGCATAAACGCCGGACGCATAAGCGTGCCTTTGTCGGC
>DBFOME010000064.1:0-8198 GCA_048430645.1 Collinsella sp.
TTGGCATGGGAGCCTCCCAACCTCGTTGCGGCGCGGCTGCGCCTATGGCACTTCAACATCATTGTCGCAGCCCCGACCCGCGGTCACGAGCGGGGGCTCCTATCTTTTTAGTGCCCTCGGATTGGGTCATAGTGTCTGTCGGTGCCAAAACATCGGCGTTGCCATGGCCCAGATGCGGCACTTGGGGACGTTCCTTTTGTGCCGGCACTTGGGGACGGTCCTTGCAGCAATCTGTCGATTGAACGTCGTTGTGCGTTCGCGCTATCATGCATGGTTACAATTGGTTAGCCGTGGCAAACGGTTAGCCAAGGTAAACTAAATGCAACGCCCTGTGGGCGTCGGGGGAGGAGCACGGACGTGAAGCTCGATACGCTCGAGATTGGAAAGGACGCCGTTGTCGCATCGGTGGCATCGGACGATCAGGCACTCCGACAGCATATTTTGGACATGGGTCTAACGCCGGGCACCGAAGTCACCATGATGAAGTACGCCCCCATGGGTGACCCGCTCGAGATCCGCCTACGTGGCTACGAGTTGACGCTGCGCAAGGACGATGCCGCACGCATTGAGCTCGTGGATGTGCACGACACCGATACCGGCCCGCGCGTTAACGCCGCAATCGGCACGACGGACCACCCGGCCCTGGGCGAGGGGACGTATTCACCCCGTGCGGCAAAAACGGCCGTGCCCGAGGGCGCGCCGCTGCATTTTGCCCTTGCCGGTAACCAAAACTGCGGCAAGACCACGCTGTTCAACCAGCTTACGGGCTCCAACCAGCACGTCGGTAACTTTCCCGGCGTGACGGTCGACCGCAAGGACGGCACCATTCGCAACCACCCCGAGGCGAGCGTTACCGACCTGCCCGGCATTTACTCCCTGTCGCCGTACACAGGCGAAGAAGTCGTGAGCCGTCAGTTCATCCTCGACGAGCGCCCGGACGCCATCATCGACATCATTGACGCCACCAACATCGAGCGCAACCTGTACCTGACGCTGCAGCTTATGGAGCTCGACCGCCCCATGGTCATCGCGCTCAACATGATGGACGAGGTGACGGCCAACGGCGGCGCCGTGGACGTCAACCTGCTCGAGAGCCTGCTGGGCGTGCCCGTTGTCCCCATTAGCGCTGCCCGCAACGAGGGTATCGGCGAGCTGGTGGATCATGCCTTGCACGTGGCGCGGTTCCGCGAGCGTCCCGGTCGCCTGGACTTTTGCGCACCCGATGGTCCAGACGGCGGTGCGCTGCATCGCTGCATCCACGGCATCGCCAACCTTATCGAGGACCATGCCGCGACGGCGCACATTCCCGTGCGTTTTGCGGCGACCAAGCTGGTTGAGGGCGACGAGCTGGTGACCGAGGCGCTTCACCTGGATCGCAACGAGCTCGACGCTATCGAGCACATCATTACTCAGATGGAGGGCGAGGCCGGCACCGACCGCCTGTCCGCGCTGGCCGATATGCGCTTTTGCTTTATCGGCGACGTGTGTGGGCGCTGCGTCGTCAAACCGCACGAGAGCCGCGAGCACGTGCGCTCCGTCAAGATCGACCGCATCCTGACGGGCCGCTACACGGCCATTCCGGCGTTCCTGGTGATCATGGGCCTCGTCTTTTGGCTGACGTTTGGCGTGATCGGCGCGGCGTTGCAGGGGCTCATGGAGGACGGCATCGCTGTCATCATCGCCTCGGCCGATGCGGGCCTCAAGGCGTTCGGAACCAACGACGTGGTGCGCTCGCTGGCTGTCGACGGCGTGCTTACGGGCGTGGGCAGCGTGCTGACCTTCCTTCCGATTATCGTCGTGCTCTTCTTGTTCCTCTCCATTCTGGAAGACTCCGGATACATGGCACGCGTGGCCTTTGTCATGGATAAGGTGCTGCGTCGCTTTGGCCTGTCGGGCCGCAGCTTCGTGCCTATGCTCGTCGGTTTTGGCTGTACCGTGCCGGCTATCATGTCGACCCGTACGCTCCCATCCGAGCATGACCGCAAGATGACGGTCATGCTCACGCCGTTCATGAGCTGCTCGGCCAAGTTGCCGGTCTATGGTCTGCTGTGCGGGGCGTTTTTCCCACAGGCGACGGTTCCCGCCATGGTCTCGCTCTATCTGATTGGTATTGCGGTTGGTTGCATTGCGGCTTTGGTGCTCAACCGTACGGCATTTAAGGGCGACCCGGTGCCGTTTATCATGGAGCTTCCCAACTACCGCCTGCCGAGCGTCAAGACGACGGTGATGCTGGCATGGGATAAGGCCAAGGACTTTATTACCAAGGCCTTTACCATTATCTTTGCCGCTACCGTGGTCATCTGGTTCCTTCAGACGTTCGATATCCGCTTTAATGTGGTCGCCGATCAGTCGCAGAGTCTGCTTGCCGGTCTGGGTAGCATCATCGCGCCGGTGTTGACCCCGCTCGGTTTTGGCGACTGGCGCGCCTCGACGGCGCTCGTCACGGGACTCATCGCCAAGGAGAGCGTCATCTCGACGCTCACGGTGCTTTTGGGCGCAACGTCGCCCGCGGTGCTGTCAACCATGTTTTCGCCGTTTACCGCTTACGTGTTCCTGGTCTTTACGCTGCTGTACCCGCCCTGCGTGGCGTCCATCGGCGCCGTCAAGAGCGAGCTGGGCACGCGCTATGCCGTTGCTGTGTTCGCGTTTCAGGTGACGGTCGCCTGGATCGTGGCGTTTGTCGTGCATTCGGCGGGCATATTGCTGGGTTTGGCTTAGTTATTTATTGACGGCGCAACCTCTGTGTATTGAGTTGATTGCGGCCCCGCATCTGTACTGACGGATGCGGGGCCGTTGCTATATAATCGTCCACCGCCCAAGACAATCGGAGAGGTTTCCTACATGACTCAGGCAAGACAAGATGGCATCTCACTCAAGCAGTGGCTCCCGCTTATTGGGCTCGCCTGTTGCGCGTTCGTATTCAACACGTCGGAGTTCATGCCCATCGGTCTTCTGACTGATATTGCCGCATCGTTCTCGCTCACGGAGGCCCAAGCAGGCATCATGATCTCGGTCTACGCCTGGGGCGTCATGCTGCTGTCGCTGCCGCTTATGGTGTTTGCCTCGCGCTTTGAGTTCAAGCGGATGCTGCTCGGCGTGCTCGCCGTGTTCTCGCTGGGCCAGTTCCTGTCCGCCGTGGCGCCCACCTATCCTATTTTGGTTTGCGCACGTCTGGTGGTCGCCTGCGCGCATGCCGTGTTCTGGTCGGTCGCCTCGATTATGGCCTCGCGCCTGGTCGACAGTCGCCACGGAGCGCTCGCCATCAGCATGATCGCCACGGGCTCGTCCATCGCGCAGATCTTTGGCCTGCCGATCGGCCGCGCCATCGGGCTGGCCGTGGGCTGGCGCATGACGTTTGCCGTGGTCGGGGCCCTCTCAGCCATCGCGGTCGTCTACCAGGCCGCGGTGTTCCCGGCCATGCCGGCGGGCGAGCGCTTTACCGTCAAACAGCTGCCCGAGCTGCTCAAGAATCCGTTCCTGGTCGCGCTCTACGCGGTCACGGTTTTTATGGCGACCGGCTATTACGCAAGCTACAGCTACATTGAGCCTTTCCTGGCGCAGGTCGCACACGTCGACGCGGGCGCCATCACCATGACGCTGACGGCGTTTGGCTTCTCCGGTCTGGTGGGCAGCTGGCTGTTTGGCCGCCTGTTCGACGGGCATCGCTTCCCGTTCTTGGCTATCACGCTCTCCGGCGTGCCGGTGGCTCTGCTGCTTATGGGTCCGGTCGCATCGTCGCTCGTGGCAGTGCTTGCCGTCTGCGCGCTGTGGGGCTGCTGCGCCACGGCCTTTAACGTGGCGTTCCAGGCCGAGCTCATCAAGTACACGCCGGCGGATTCGTCGGCCGTCGCCATGTCGATCTTCTCGGGCCTGTTCAATCTGGGCATCGGCACGGGCACCGCAATCGGCGGTGCCGTGGTTTCGGGTCCCGGTATCGCTTGGATTGGCTTCGTGGGCGGGGCGATTACCGTCGTGGGCGTCATCCTCGCCATCACCGTGCTGTTCCCAGCCATCCGTCGCGCCAAGCCCGTCGCCTAATCACAACCCAGGAGGGTCGGGGTGGCTAAAAGAGCCCCGTCCCAAATTAACTACTCTGCTGGGCATACAATGGATGTCGTTGTGTTGAGCTTACCGGGAGGTTGCTATGTGGGCATACGAGACGACGTTCTACCAGGTCTATCCGCTGGGCTTTTGCGGAGCTCCGCGCGAAAACGCCGCGCCCGTTGCTGAGGATGAGCTCGCCCAGGCTGCCAACGACGCGCCCAACTCCGATGCCCCCATCATGAAGATCGCCCAGTGGGCCGACTACCTGCAAAAACTCGGTATTGGCGCCGTGCTCATCAACCCGCCGCTCGAGTCTGATAGTCACGGCTACGATACGCGCAGTCTGCGCCATATCGACCGCCGCCTGGGTGGGGATGCCGACTTTGCCGCCGTATGCGACACGCTGCATACCCATGGCATCCGCGTGGTGCTCGATGCTGTCTTCAACCACGTCGGCCGCGGTTTTTGGGCCTTCCGCGACGTGCGGGAGCGCAAGTGGGACTCGCCCTACAAGGACTGGTTCCACATTAGCTTTGACGGTGACTCGTGCTACGGCGACGGCTTTTGGTACGAGGGCTGGGAGGGCCATTTTGAGCTTGTGAAGCTCAACCTGCAAAACCCTGCCGTGGTCGATTACCTGCTTGAGTCCGTGCGTCGCTGGTCCGAAGTCTTTGGCGTCGACGGTCTGCGCCTGGACGTCGCCTATATGCTCGATCGCGATTTTATGCGCCGCCTACACGCCTTTACCCGCGAGCTCAAGCCCGACTTCGTGCTGATCGGCGAGACACTCCACGGCGACTACAACCAGATCGTCAACGACGAGATGCTCGACTCCTGCACCAACTACGAGTGCTACAAGGGCCTGTACTCCAGCTTTAACTCGGTCAACATGTTCGAGATTGCCCACTCGCTTCATCGCCAGTTTGGCGGCGACCCCTGGTGCATTTATCGCGGCAAGCATCTGCTGTCGTTTGTCGACAACCACGACGTGCCGCGCCTGGCGAGCATCCTGACGGACAAGTCCTGCCTGCGCCCCGCCTACGGCATGCTCTTTGGTATGCCGGGCATTCCGTGCGTCTACTACGGCAGCGAGTGGGGGATTGCCGGCGAAAAGGGCGGCCCCGATGGCGATTGGGCGCTACGTCCTGCGCTCGATGAGCCCGCGCCCAACGAGCTGACGGCATTTGTCACGCAGCTGGCGCACCTGCGCTCGGCAAACGACGCGGCAGCCCGTGCCCTCAACTACGGTGCCTATCGCAACGTGGTGATCCAGAACAAGCAGCTGCTGTTCGAGCGCGCCTGCGACGATGCGACGGTGCTCGTGGCGGTCAATGCCGTGAACGAGCCCTACACCTTTGGAGCTGGCGAACTCAGCGGCTCCTTCGTCGACCTGCTTGCCGACGATGCGCCCACGGTCGAGCTGTCGGGTGCCCTTGAGCTTGCACCCTACGAGGTGCGTTATCTGCTGAGGGCCTAGGCCATGGCAGCGTCTGACGAGGGCTATCAACATATTGAGCATGGGTTTGAGCCCGTGTTCGACCAGCACTCGCGCGTTTTGGTGCTCGGGTCGTTTCCCTCGGTGCTTTCGCGCGCCAATGCCTTTTATTACGGCAACCCTCAGAATCGCTTTTGGCGCGTGATGGCCGCGTGCCTCGGTGTGCCCGTGCCGCCCAACGAGGGCGATCCTTTGGCAAGCGGTGAGCCCGCGACGCTCGATGCCTCGATTGCCGCCAAGCGGGCCATGCTGCTCAACGGCGGTGTGGCCCTGTGGGACGTGATCGAGAGCTGCGATATTAAGGGTTCGAGTGACGCCAGCATCAAAAACGTTGTGCCGGCACATATCGAGCGCATTACCGACGCGGCTCCCATTAAGCAGGTGATATGCAACGGTGGTACAGCTGGCCGGCTCTACAAGCGCTATCTACAAGAACGCACCGGGCTGCCGGCCATCGTTCTGCCGTCGACAAGTCCCGCCAATGCGGCATGGCGCCTAGAGCGCCTTGTTGGGCGCTGGCGCGAGGCCGTTGACTGGGGCGCTCTGTAATTTAGATATCTGATTGGGCGCGGGTGCCGAGGCGTTTCATGATGGCATGCCAGATCGGTGCGGGCAGCGCGGGCTTGACGCGCACCATGCCGTCGGCATCGACGCCTCCGGCATTGCCACCGCCAAGCAGCTGCGCATGCTTAATGGAGCAGCCCATGCGTACGGCGCCCACAAGCTTATCCATCGCTTCCGAAAATGGCCGACGCAAGAGACCCATGCGCGGGGAGTGGCGAAGCGCTGCGATGCCGGTGCCGGTGCAGACGACAACGCCGTCGCACCATGGCAGGTCACGTAGAAGACATGCCCGATACAGGCGGTCGAGGACTTCGTCCGTCTGCTTGGCGTTGTTGGACAGGGCCTGGACGACGACATAGACGCGTGTTTCTGTATTCCCAAGGCGATCGAGTATCTGCTCGACAGCGATCATAGCCTCATCGTCAAATGCATCATCAACAGCGAGCACTATGCCATCGACTGCACCGGCATCATCCGCCTTCAAGTCAACCGGGTGGGGGAGTACGGTGTCGGAAAGCCGGGCATAGGCGGCGATGGCATCCTGCAGGTCCCAAAGCAAAAACTCAAGATCGGCGCTTTCGGGAATACTGACAAACGCGATGTTATGCAGTGTTTTTGGTACATCGCCGCGCGCGGTCGTCTCCATGCCGCCTCCTTTCCGGTTGGTTTCCGTTTAGGTTACACCGTCTGGTGGCGCTCCGCCGCGCTATCCTAGTGCAACCCTTACGAAAGGAACGCCATGCGTCTGCCCATGAATACCTCGCTTGCCACGCTCAAGCCCTCCGGCATCCGCCGGATCAATGCGCTCGCCGCCCAGCATCCGGGATGCATTGCGCTCGCGCTCGGCGAGCCCGATTTTCCTACGCCCGATGTGATTAGCGCTGAGGTGACTGCTTCGTTGGACCGCGGCGACACGCACTATCCGCCCAACAACGGTCGCCCCGCCCTGCGCGAGGCGCTGTCTGCCTACATGGGGGATGCGGGCCTTACGTATTCTGCCGATGAGGTCATCCTGACCGACGGCGCGACCGAGGCCCTGTCGGCAACGTTTATGGCCATGCTCAACCCCGGCGACGAGGTCATTATCCCCACGCCGGCCTTTGGCCTGTACGAGAGCATCGTCGTTGCCAACCACGCCAAAGCGGTCTTTTTGGATACGGAGCCTGCGCAATTCCAGATTGACGAGGACGCACTTCGTGCTTGCGTGACACCGGCGACCAAGGCCATCGTCATCTGCTCGCCCAACAATCCTACGGGCTGCATCCTCGACGCGGCATCGCTCGACGCCGTGGCGCGCGTAGCGGAGCAGGCGGGCATCTACGTAGTCTGCGACGACGTATACAACCGTCTGGTCTATGTGGATGGCTACGAGCGCTTCGCCCAGCGACACCCGGAGCTGCGCGAGCAGACAGTGATCATCGAGAGTTTCTCCAAGCCCTGGGCCATGACCGGCTGGCGCTTGGGTTGGCTCGCAGCGGCAGCCCCCGTCATCGCCGAGATCGCAAAAGCACACCAATACCTAGTATCGAGTGCCGTTTCATTTGAGATGGACGCAGCAGCGCGAGCCCTGACCGTCGACCCAACCCCCATGCTCAAAGTCTACCGAGCCCGCCGCAAACGCGTGCTCGCAGCCTTAAACGCTATGGGCCTCGA
Source organism: Collinsella sp. (assembly GCA_048430645.1). Classification (GTDB taxonomy): domain Bacteria; phylum Actinomycetota; class Coriobacteriia; order Coriobacteriales; family Coriobacteriaceae; genus Collinsella. The sequence continues at coordinate 7,757 of DBFOME010000064.1, forward strand.
CGCAGTAGAGCCCGCAGGAGCCTTCTACACTTTCCCGAGCATCAAAAAGTTCGACCTAACCAGCGAAGCCTTCTGCATCAAAGCCATCAAAGAAGCAAACGTAGCCCTAGTCCCGGGCGACTGCTTCGGCACCGAAGGCCACATCCGCCTCAGCTACTGCGTCTCCGACCAAGATCTGGACGAAGGCCTAAATCGCCTGTCCACCTTCATTTCAACCCTGTAGCCATCAGGGACGCAACACATCAGCCCACCGACCCAAGCATTATGAGTGGGGCGCGCCGGCCAACGGAAAACCGGGCTGCCCCATAGTTGACGCAGGCCGCGCCGCCGAAGGCCAGGCGCAAGGGTTTCGTAGATTCCGCACGAGCCGAAGGCCACTTAATGTGGCCTTCGTGCGAGCCCAGGACTTGACCGAGCGAAAACCTTGCGCCTGGCCTTCGGC